>NZ_JBCNAC010000139.1:0-44030 GCF_050477885.1 Neobacillus rhizosphaerae | reverse complement strand
TCTCTTGAGCTTTTTTAGCTGCTGCTTGTTGCTTTTCTACATCTTTTCTTGCTGCTTCTGTGTTTTCAGACCTTTGTTCAGTTGTAGCTGTTTTTGCTTCAGTTGTTTCTTGTTCCACTTCGGTTGAAGTTTCTTCAGTAGTAGATTCATCAGTTGCCACTTCATCATCAGAAGATTCATCGCCGTTCACTTGATCTTCAAGCTTTTTCATCTTCTTAGCAAACTTAGCATTTTTCTTTTCAAGCTTAGCCGCCTTTTTCTCTAACTTAGCAAAAGATTTTTGGATGTTTTTCATTAGTGATTGTTGAGCTTTAGGGTTTTCAACATGTTCAAGAGCCATTAATAAAGCATCAATGTTATGAGCAAGTTTACTTTTTACTTTGACCTCAGTATCATCTGTAGCTTCCGTTTCATCTGTAGCTTCTGCTTGATCTGAAACTTCACCTTCAGTATCACTTACAGTATCTTCCCCAGTTGCTTCTTCAGACACTTTGTCGCTAGCTTGTTCTTGTGTTGCAATTGCTTCTTTTAATAGTTCTGCTGCTTCATCTGTTTTACCTTCAGCAAATAATGCATTTGCTTCTGCAATACGCTCAGCCGTAAAATCTGCTAGAAGCTGTGCTTCTTTATAATCGTCAAATGTGAAGGCAAGGCGAACCTTTTCAGCCATTAATTTTACAAAATAAAAGAAATCTCCAGGAATTAATGAAGGAGCTTCTGCTTCTTCTTGATCTGCTACTTCTGTATCTTCTGTTGTCGCTTCATCTGATTGTTCAGTTGCTTCTTCCTCAGTTGTTGCACTTGAATCGTCTGTAGTTGTTTCTGTTTCAACAGCATCGGATGTTGTATCTTCATTAACGGTATCGTCAGTTGTTACCCCAGAATCAACTGTTGTATTTTCAACTGATTCTGTACCTGTTTCAGTTGTTACTGCTGAATCATTTGTTTCAGTTCCATCCCCATTTGCAAAAGCTGAGCCTGTGCCAAATGAGAAAATAATTGTTGAAGCGAGCATACCACTTGTTACGAAATGTGCAACCTTTTTAGATTTCATGTCGAAAATTGCCCCCTATTTATTTGATACTAGAGAGTTCGTCTGGCACTACTATTTTTATGGGTGTGCATGGAAAAAGTTTTTTATCCAAAAGTTCTCAAAGTCTTTCAAATGAAAAACGCTGCCCCCAACAAGTGGAGACAGCGTTCTCTTTATCATTAATGTGTTTCAATTAATCCGTATCGGCCGTCTTTACGCTTGTAAACAACGTTTGTACGGTTAGTATCTGAATTTGTGAATACATAGAAGCTATGACCAAGCAAATTCATTTGCAGGATTGCTTCTTCACTATCCATTGGTTTTAAATCAAAACGTTTTGTACGAACTAATTCAAGATCATCTTCGTCTAAATCAGTTACTTCTGTGTTTTCAGCGGTTGCGAATGTAATTGGGAAGTCCCCTTTTTCGCGGAATTTACGATTGACCTTTGTTTTATGTTTGCGAATTTGACGCTCAAGCTTATCGGTAATCAAGTCAATAGCTGCATACATATCAACATTTGTTTCTTCTGCACGTAAAACTAATTGTTGTAGTGGAATTGTTACCTCTACTTTAGAAGTTTTATCTTGATTGAATCTTAGATTCACGTTAACCTTTGCATCTGGTGCCTCTGTAAAATAACGTTCCAATTTAGCAATTTTCTTTTCTACATACTCTCTAATTGCTGGAGTTACCTCAATGTTTTCGCCACGTACGTTATAGTTCATGTGGACTCCTCCTTTAGTTAAGGCTATGTATTAACATTTCTATTTTACCCTATGATAATCCTGCTAAATCAGAACAATAATTTTGTCGAATTATTGACAAAAACAACAATCAAATAGTGACAATGGTTCAAATCACATTTGACTTAGTTGGTATTTTTTTCTAAAATGAATGATTATTCATTTTTATTATATTACTTCTAAGTAAATTTTGCTACCAATACGCTTAGAAGATGGGTTTGAGTATGCTCATTTAGTTACCTTGCCAGAGTTAATGATTGAATACTTTCTGCTCCTGCACCCTTTAGAAGCTTTGCTGCATGTCGGAGGGTAGATCCTGTTGTATAAACATCATCAATTAATACAACTCGTTTACCTGATAAATCAGTTTCTGGTTCAATCCTAAAAACTTGAGGTACATGAATCCGTTCCACCCTTGACTTTTTCGATTGTTTTTCAGAGTGAACTCTGGTGAGCAGTTCATTTGGGGTAAAGCCTGATTCTACTAGTACAGATTTTGCCTGGTTAAACCCACGTTCATAAAGCCGCTCTTCACTTAATGGAATAGGGACAAGAACATCTACATCCATTTTCGAAAGTTCCTCTTTAAAAAACTCAACAAATATCTTCGCCAGCACATAATCTCCGCGGAATTTAAACTGGGCAATGACTTCTTTTAAAAACTCGTTATAGTAAAAAAGGGAGTGATTTTTTTCGAGAAGATTTTTCCACTCTGAATCTTCCTCCCAGCGAAGGCAATCATAACACAGATCACCTATCTGAAATTTCTCCTCTAACAGATGAAAGGGACGGCAGCAGATACGGCATGTTTCTCCTTCCAGTTTTTCAAGTTTTCCTTCACATGTAGAGCAAATGTATTTTTCTTTTTCCATGGAGAAGATAGCTCTCCACCCAATGATTGGCATAATCACTGCATGACAAATGAGACAATATTCAGATTGGAATGGATACATAACTTACTCCCTTTCTTTTGTATACCCCTTTATGAATCTAGCAAACCTTTTTTAATTCCCTCTCGATTCATGGAGACAATTTGCCTCCTAGCCTTTTGCATTTCTTCTGTTTTTCCGTAATGAAAAAAGGTGACTACTCCATCAGGATGAGCCTTGCTCCTTCCCGCTCTTCCGGCAATTTGTACAAGGGCGCTTTCTGTAAAAATAGGATCTTCTGCCCCAACAACTGCTACATCAATATTTGGAAAAGTGACTCCCCTTTCTAGAATCGTGGTCGTCAACAGTACTGGAATTTTTTTATCTCGCATTCGTTGAACCTTATTTTTCCTGTCTGGGTCTTCGGCATGTACCGTCTCCATTTCAGGGTTAATGTGGCGCAGAATTTCTAGTGCTTTTTCCATTAAAGGGATGTGAGGAAAAAAGAGTAATACCTGTTTGCTAGCTTGGATACGTTCAAGAACCCAGCGGAGCACATTTGTTGGCAGTTTGTCTTTTTTTAGTCGCTTTTGCCAGTTGCCACACCAGGTAAATTCAGGAACTGGAAGGGGATGACGATGAAATCTAGCTGGAATGGTCGTAAATGTTCGTTTACCAGTGCGACATTCTCTTTGCCATTTTTCACTTGGTGTAGCAGTCAGGTAAATCATCGCTGAAGTGGGTTTCCGAGCCTGAACCGCAGCATACTGAAGGGAGTCCTCCACTGTATAAGGGAACGCGTCGACTTCATCTAAAATAATGGCATCAAAAGCATCGTAAAAACGAAGCAGTTGATGTGTGGTCGCAATGGTAAGGGAGGCAAATAAGTGGCGGTCTTCACTTCCACCATACAGGGAGGCAATCGTCAGTTCAGGAAAGGCTGCCTTTAATCTGGGAGTGAGTTCTAGTACAACGTCTGTCCTAGGTGTAGCAATACAGATTCTTTTTCTAGCCTTTATAGCTGCCTCTATTCCAGCAAATAATACCTCTGTTTTTCCAGCCCCACACACTGCCCAAATTAGGTGTTCTCGATTTTGCATGATGGCCTCTACCACGTGCAAGGAAGCGATCAATTGCCCTTCTGAAAGGGTTCCTTCCCAAGCCATGATGTTACCAGGAAGTTGAGTGACAGGTACAGTGCCATTCCAGCCGATAAGTGGTGTACACTCGCTAATTCTTCCCATCATGAGACAGTGACGGCAATAATGACACTGTTCACCGCACCTTGAACAAAAAAAAGAGGCAAACTTCTGCGGGTCTTTATTTCCACACCGGGTGCAAATGAGCTTATTCCCATTTTTGGAGATACCCTTCCTGTAAGTGATATAGCCTTTTTGATAATGAGTTTGAATTTCAGCAAGAGGGAATGGTATATCATCCAGGAGAAGTTGTTTACCACTTAGTAACATCTGTAGATCGGGATTATAGGTGAATAGTGGATTAGGCGGCGGTTGTGGGATCGTTGGAATGTGAGAGATGGGAAGGGAATCAGCGTGTGTGAGGTCTGGGAGTAATTGTCCATCCTTTACTATAAAACGCATAGGGTCACCTCATTGGGCCGTAGGTGATAGATTCGATCTCTCGTTTTACCTGTCACTTGTAATTTTAATCTAAGAAGAATTTTTTGAGCAATATCACTTGTAGGGAGATGTAGAAAGGTCCGACATTCTGAGTTAGTAATGGTCGGCTTAATTAAGTAATAGTAATCACTAAGTGCGTCTATGTGGGCATCCTTCGAGGTTAGGAGGCATTTCGAACAAACCCATTTTCCTTTTTTATATTCCATAGGTGTATGAAGGCATTTTTCATTAGGACAACAAACTCCACTAAGGATCTCTTTTCCTGTAAGCTTGTACTCTTCCAATATTTTTATTTCCTTTGGACTATGATGGCTTAAGAGTAATTTTCCTATATGGTTAAGTGTCTCCATATCAATCAGTTCTTTCTTAAATCTTTGCTCCAGTGCGTTAATTTTATTAAATAGGTCTCTACCTTTGCATATTTTATTTAAATCCGTTTTATCGTTGGAGGTGGTTTTTAAAATGGTATTGGTCGCACTCTTGAAAAAAACGAGGTAATCAACCGGCAGCAAATCGCAGCCATTAGATCTCATCCAGCCTCTTAAAAGAGATTGAAGGCGTTGACCTTGGACACGCGGATCCTCAAAGGACTCTTCGCTGCCATCATTGTTGACTCGAATTAGCTGTTTGAAGACATTGTCAAATTGTAATATACCAATAATATTTTTTGCTTCAATAATTAGGATATGTGTTTGAGCGATTAGTAAAGCATCGATTTGGAAGTGGACACCATTGTGTACTAATTGGAGGTCATAAAAAATGAAGTACTTTTCTTGAGGGAGCTCTTTGAGGTAATTAGCTAGGGCAACTTCTCCCCAGTATCCAGCCCATCTTTTGGCCAGATCTTTTTCTATAATTGAATGTTTGCTGTGACCTTTTATTAACCGTTTCTTTACTATGTTTGTCAATATAAGTCTCAGCGGTAAAGGAAGTTCTTTTAAAACCAATTTTATCATCACTCCTTTTCTTTTTTGATAAATTTCTACAATTGCTGGAAAAATTCCTTCTTTATTGTCGAAAGTTTTATATTTTTATTTGAACTAGTTGGCTTGGTCGAGTGGATTCCGCCAACTTGCTGTTTTATTCCGCCAGTTTTCCGTTGGATTCCGCCAACTCATAGCGTATTTCCGCCAACTTTCCTTGTTAATCCGCCAAGCCTCAATATAGTGACCCATGATTGTGTTTGCTGCTGCATCCTAGCATGGGAATTCCGCGCGTTTGAACTGGTATTCCGCCAACCTGTTGTCTTATTCCGCCAGTTTTCTGAGGTATTCCGCCAACTCATAGCGTATTTCCGCCAACTTTCCCAATAATTCCGCCAACCCCCTTTTTATATTACCTTTTATAAAAAAATAAAAACCATTCCGGCTAGAGGCCGGAACGGCAGCATATTGAAGATTTTTATTTTTTCATCCAGCCCATTCCCATGGAGCCTTCTCCTAGATGGGTACCGATGACTGCACCAAAATAACCAATAGAAAAATCTACGTTGGGATACATGGCGGCTAATTCTGTCCGCCACTCCTTAGCTTCTTCCTCACGATTGGCCTGGATAATAACGGCTTGATAATTTCCACCTTGCAACGCATCTTCACCTAGCAGGTCCACCATTCGTTTCAAGGCTTTCTTGCGGGTTCGGATTTTTTCAAACGGAACAATCACCTTGTTCTCAAAATGTAGCAGCGGCTTTACCTGCAGCAAACTTCCGATAAATGCCTGTGCACTTGAAAGACGCCCACCTCTTTGAAGATGCGAGAGGTCATCTACCATAAAATAGGCACGAGCCGATTTTTTCATTTCTTCTAGCCTTTTCATAATGGCCCCAGCATCTCTACCGCGTGCTGCCCACTCTGCAGCTTCAATGGCATAAAAACCTTGTACCATACAGCTAATTTCCGAATCGAACGGATATACCTCAATGCCCTCAACCATCGTACTGGCCGTTACAGCCCCTTGGTACGTACCGCTTATTCCACTTGATAGATGGATGCTAATAACCGCATCGTACTTCTTGGCTAGTCGTTCGAACAATTCCACAAACTGACCAATTGGTGGTTGGGAGGTAGTTGGTAACTCTTTCGTCTTTACCTCTTCGTAAAATTCGCTAGCATGGATATCAACCTCTTCCCGGTAAACTTCATTTCCAAATATGACATTTAACGGGATCATATGTATATCAAATTTCTCACGTAATTCCTTTGGTATGTAGGCGGTGCTATCCGTGACAACTGCCGTTTTCATATATTAATTACCATCCTTGTCTTTTTAAACTGCTCGGAAATTTTACACAAATATTCCGAACCTACCTAATGCGCTCTCCATGAACTACAATATGAACGAATATTCATTTCTTACATAATGTCTATTTTATATGAAAGCGTAAGAAAATGCATTATATAAAAAGGAGCTATAAATCAAAAATAGGGCATGCTTTCGAAGCATACCCTACTAACTTTCAAACCATCTATCAATTATCTTACTTCCACCCAGCCATTTTTAATAGCAACGACTACTGCTTGAGTACGATCATTAACGTTCATTTTTTGTAAAATATTACTCACATGGTTTTTAACTGTTTTTTCACTGATAAATAAGGCTTCACCGATTCCACGGTTACTTTTACCATCAGCAAGCATTTGCAACACTTCGCACTCTCTGCGAGTTAACAGGTGCAATGGACGGCGGATTTCATGTGCTGGTACATAGCCACCACCACTACCGGAAACACCAGCTGCCAATCTGCGATATTCGTTCACTAGATTGTGAGTAACCTTTGGATGTAAGTATGAACCACCATCTGCCACTACTCGAACAGCCTCAATCAAGGCATCAGCATCCATTTCTTTTAATAAGTAGCCACATGCACCTGTTTTTAATGCATGTGTGACATAATTTTCATCATCATGAATGGATAAAATGATAACTTTTGTTTCTGGGTATTTTTCCACTAGCTCTCGGGTTGCTTCAACCCCATTCATTTGCGGCATGTTAATATCCATAATTACCACATCTGGTTGGTATTCTTGCACAAGACCTAATGCTTCACTGCCATCATCGCCCTCTGCTACAACCTGGAATGATTTTTCAAACTCAAGTATTCTTTTAACGCCTTCTCTGAATAGTTGGTGATCATCAATAATGACAATTTTAGTAGACATTCTCATTTCCCCCTAATCCTTCTCAGTATTAATATTTTTTCAGTCAACGAATTTTTAATTGGCTTTCTTAAACTTGTCTGTTGATTTCCGCTCCAATCAACAGGTTATAAAAATAAATCAACAATGTTCTCTAGCACAGCCTTTTAATTGGTCAATGGAACTCGAATCCAGACAGCTGTCCCTTTTCCTATTTTTGAATCAAAGGTAATATCCCCATCAAGCAAGTCTACCCGCTCTCTCATGCCAATCATTCCAAAAGACTCAGGTTTCTTAATAGAGGTGTCAAAGCCTCCCCCATTGTCCTTAATGAGAACAGTGATATCATTGTTAGTTATTTCTAGTTTCACCTTGATTTCACAGGCATTCGCGTGCTTCAGCGCATTTTGAACGGATTCTTGAATCATTCGAAACAATGCGACTTCGTACTTAGTCGGAAGTCTGCGCTCTAGGCCCAAATTCATAAATGTTATTTTGGAATTGTTATGATATTCTTCGATTGTTTGTAGATATTTTCTGAGGGTAGGAACCAAACCTAAATCATCCAGTGCCATTGGACGTAGGTCATAAATAATCCTTCGTACCTCATAAAGTGCTGAACGCACCATTTTTTTGAAGCTATTAACTTCAGAGAAAGCCTCATCTGGGCCTCTTTCACGATAGACACGCTCAATTAAATCCGAACGCATGATGACATTGGCAAGCATCTGGGCTGGACCGTCATGAATTTCCCGTGACAATCGCTTTCTCTCTTCCTCTTGCGCTTCAATAATTTTCAAGCCGAAGTCTTGCTTGGCTTTAGCATCTTCTAATACTTCACCAACTTGTTTTAAATCACTCGTTAAATAATTCATAACAACAGAAATTTGTGAAATAAGCTGTTCAGCACGATCAATCGTATCATTTAAACCAATGAGTCTTCGTTCAAGATCATCTCTTTTATCAAGCAGTTGTTTCTTGTACTGCCAGTTAATCGATAGATCCATTTGTAACTGATGTGCTTTTTCGTAGGCTTCACGAACCTCTTCCTCAGTATAATTTTTAAAATTCATACTGACTTCTGAAAGGGTCAAACGTGCCTCTTTGACCTGTTCTTCCAGTTGGTCTCCCTCTTCAATCAGCTTAACCATCATTTGCTTAATATTAGCTAATTCATTTGTCATGCTCTCATAGTCATGACGGCATTTCTCACCAATACGAAAAATATCACTTTTACTACAGGTGACGGTTTCAATCATTTCTTCCCGAATTTCATCAATCGATTTCATATCAATTTGCTTAATTTTCATCACATTCCTCCGGGGATTTTTTCCCTTTAGGCCTTACATTTTATTTAACATTGTGGAATAAACCATTAAAAAACTTTTCTAGAAACCTCATTATGAGTCTAAAAGTAGTATAATAATATTATTTTACTGCTTTATTCCTATTAAACTATACTTTAATAAAATAGAAAAGCATTACACCCACTAGGCCTATTATAACATTCGAACTTTACTACCATATTAAAGGTATATTACAGCAATATTTTATATTTTTTTCTTTTAAGGAAAGGAGCCTTACATGCTGTTACGATATTATACTGTTAAAACATTAGGAGAACATGAAATCAACATTCAAAAGTCCCGTTTTATTGCACATATTAACAGAGCTGAAACGGAGTCGGAAGCACAGGATTTCATTCAGGCGATTAAGAAACAACATTGGGATGCCACTCATAATTGTTCAGCCTACCTCATCGGTGAGCATGATCACATTCAAAAAGCCAATGATGATGGTGAGCCAAGTGGAACAGCTGGGGTACCTATTCTTGAAGTTTTGAAAAAAAGAAAGTTGAAAGACACCGTTGTTGTCATCACCCGCTATTTTGGTGGTATTAAATTAGGTGCAGGTGGACTTATCCGCGCTTACGGAAAGGCGACATCGGAAGGCCTAGACGCAGTTGGTATTGTCGAAAGAAGACTTTCACAGATTATCCATGTGAAAATTGACTATACCTGGCTTGGAAAAATTGAAAAGGAATTGCGTGCCTCCAAATTCAAAATAAAAGAAATTCACTATTTGGATGTGGTTGAAGTTGAAACGTTCGTAGATGAGAGTCAAGTCCAAACCTTTATGGATTGGATGGTAGAACTAACGAACGGCCAATGCACATTAACCAAAGGTGATACAATTTATCTAGAAGAAGATTTCAAAAGATAAAACAGGTATGTCTTACTCAGGATTATAGTAGGTCTTAAGAAAGAAGGCAATTGGGAAAAAAATTAAAAAGGGCTCAATATTGAGTCCCTTTTTACTATGACCGGTCTTTTGCCGTACTCATTTTTAATGTACGAACCATATTCAGTAATGGACGATGGTCCTTCCCCATTAAGCCAATTTTTTCAGCGATAATCTCAATAGTTAGGACGACAATTCCAATTAAGAAAAGAGCCCCACCAATTCTCGCCTGGGAGTAAATGACTGCGATTAGTCCAAAAAATGCGGCCATGGCATAAATAAGTAACACTGTTTGACGGTGGGAATAGCCCATTCGCAGCATGCAGTGATGAAGATGAGATTTATCAGGTGCTGATAATGGCTGTTTATTAATGATTCTCCTGATAATCGCAAAAAAAGTATCCGATATGGGTACGCCAAGAATAATAACTGGAATAACAAAGGAAATAAAAGTTACATTCTTAAAACCAAGAAGTGATAGAACAGAAATGATGAACCCTAGAAAAAGTGCCCCTGTATCCCCCATAAAAATACTGGCAGGATGAAAGTTGTAAATTAAAAAACCTAGCGTGCTTGCAAGAACGATCGACCCCATTGCCACTACGTATAAATTCCCTTGAATAATCGCCATTCCCGAAATGGTAATTAGGGCAATAGATGAAACCCCTGCCGCGAGCCCATCGAGTCCATCAATTAAGTTAATGGCGTTCGTTATCCCAACAATCCAAAGAATCGTAAAAGGAATACTTAAAAAACCAAATTGAAGCTGACCGCCAAATGGAAGGTTAATGAACACCATTTGCAAATCGCCTAAAAAAACAACCGAGAACGCTGCTGCTAATTGACCTAGAAGTTTATACTTTGCCGGCAATTCAAACAAATCATCACAAAAACCGGTGATCACGATGATCAAACAGCCGATAAAGATGCCAATAGAGTAAGGGTTATCCGGTTTTATTAGGAAAATACCTACCATAAAACTAATAAATATGGCTAAGCCACCTAGCCTTGGCATAATCGACTGATGAACTTTCCGATGATTTGGACGATCAGTCGCGCCAATGCGAAAGGCGAGTTTTTTAATAAGTGGAGTAATAAGGATGGAGACAAAAAAGCATACTATAAAGGTAAGATACAGCATTAAACATCCTCCTTGTTTTTCAGTTTGTCCATTATTAGTAAAACGAAAACAAATAAAGGATAGTAATAAACGGAAAAAATTCAAATATATTCAGAAAGCACTGTTGAGTATATTTTTGCAAAAAAAGAGGCAATCCCCAAAGGAATTACCTCTTTCAGTGTTACATAGATTACTTAATCCATGCTCCATCTTTACCTACTTTATATCCACCTACTGTTGTGTTTGCAGCCATGCTACCATCTTTGTATAGGTAATACCACTTACCACCAGTGGATACCCAGCCAGTTTGCATTGCACCGCTAGAAGCAAGGTAGTACCACTTCTTACCGGTGTATACCCAACCAGTTTTCATATCACCGTTAGTTTGATCTAGGAAGTACCATTTGCCGCCAACTAAAGCCCAGCTGGTTTTCATAACACCGGTAGCATCAAAGAAGTACCATTTACCCTTAACTTGATACCAGTTAACCTTCATGTCTCCGTTAACTTTATCTAAGTAGTACCACTTGCCATCTTCTTTGTACCAGCCAGTTAGCATTGCACCGTCTTCGTCTAAGAAGTACCATTTTTTGTTCACTTTAACCCAGCCAGTTTCCATGAAACCGTTTTTGTCGAAGTGATACCATAGACCATCTTCATCTTGAAGCCATTTATTTGCATAAGCTTCTTCTGTTTGAGGATCTACATAAATCCAGTGACCTTCTTCTTCATCTCCAACCCAGATCCATCCAGTTGCAGCATCAACTGTAACATCAAATGGAGCCAAGTTTCCAGTTCTGTCTGTAATATCTAAGCGAATTACAGTACCTTTAGCTAATGGAGCGTCTAACTCGATTTCGAAGTAACCTTCGTCATCTGCAGTTACTTGACCAATCTCTTTTCCACCAACGTTTGCAACAACCTTTGCAAGAGGCTCAGTGTAACCATATACATACTGGTCATAATTTGTTACATAAACATCTGGTTGTTCAACAAAGTTATCAATTTGGATACGACCTTCAATTTCTGCTGAAACCGGTTGTGGTAGAGATTTGAAATACTGAACAAATCCATCTAGGTCAACCATGTTTGTTACACGATCTTTACCAGACTTAAGGACTGCAAAGCCGTCTCCACCGTCAGCCATGAAGTTGTTAACTGTAATTGTATACTCTGCTTGTGGATCAATTAATGAACCATCTTCAGTGTAGATATCAAGAACTTTGCTGCCATAAGGCTGTGAATCCGTCCAAGTATAGTGAAGACCAGAAATTGACATGATCTTGTTATAGCTTGGTGGTGCTTGGAATTGTTGATTTAGTAACGTTCTAATTTGATCGCCAGTGACAGTCATTGTTACAAGGTCGTTACCAAACGGTTGAACCTTGAATAAATCGCCCCAAGTAATCGTTCCAGCTGGAAGTGGGTTACGGATACCGCCAGCGTTCATAAATCCAAAATCAGTGCCTGTTACTGCACGCATACCATCAGCAATTAAGTTACCAAGTGCAGATTCACCAGATGCATTTTGCACATTAGTGATTGCAGCAGATGTAGAACCAACTACTTGACTAACGACTGGCTTAATATCTTCTTGGTAGCCATCAAGCTCTGCTTTGATTTTTGGATCAGCAGTAATCTTGCTGTGAAGTGTGTCTACCACTTCAGCCTTAGTTTGATCCTTCATTACATCCCCAGTAGCAGGGTCAATTGTTAAATCAATATCAGAGAAGGCAGTACCGTAAGACCAAGATTGGACTAATACTTTTCCTTCAACATTTGTGTTTAGGTATTTATGGTCATGAGCACCATAAATTACGTCAACTGATGAATCAATAGCTTTTGCCATATCAACAACTTGTCCAGTTGCTGCTGTACCATCAGTTTTCGAAGTTCCAGGGTTATGGGCAAGAACAACGATTGTTTTAACGCCCTTATCTGTTAATTCTTTCGCATACTTATTGATTGCAGTTACTTCATCAGTGAATTTAACTCCTGCAACACCTGCTGGAGTTACGATTAATGGTGTATCCTTTGTTACTACACCGATAAAGCCGATTTTAACGCCATCTACTTCTTTTACTGTATATGGAGGTAAAATTGGTTCGTTTGTTTTCTCGTCAACTACGTTTGCTACAACGTAATCCATCGTTGAACCAGTGAACTTACCATATTTTTCTTCATATTTTGCAGTTTTTGGATTATCTCCACCATTGATTAGACGCTTCATTTCTGCTACGCCTTCATCGAATTCGTGGTTACCAATTGTACCTACATCAAAACCAAGTTCGTTCATGAAACGAATTGTTGGTTCGTCTTGTAGTAATGCAGATACTGGCGGGCTCGCTCCAACAAGGTCACCGGCTTGAAGCATTAGTGTATTAGCTGGGTTCGCAGCTTCTCTTTCTTTAAGGTAAGCGGCTAACCATTCAATACCACCAGAGTAATCTACTACTTTACCCGTTGAGTCTTTAATAGATCTCCAAGTATCAAGCTGACCGTGGTAGTCATTGATTCCTAATAATTGAACGTGTACGTTTTGGTCTAAAGAGTACTGTTCAAAACCAGAACCATCAGATAATGGAGCAACATCTTTTACGTTTGGAGCTGATGTTAGAACATCTTTAGCAGCTGGAGAAGATTTAAATGTTAATGTTTTTGCAACTCCCCCAACAGGAGCAATTTTCCAGTTGTTATCTGCTACAGGGTTAACAACTTTTTGTTCTTTAATGTAATCCATCAAAATTTGACGGTTTTCATATGGAGAATCAACAACGATTGTTGCATTTCCACCCTTTGTTCCCGGGAAGTTACCACCGCCAGTTGCACGATAGTTGTTCGTTGCAACAATGAATTTTTGAGCAGGATCAATTGGGTTTCCATTCATATCAGTAAAGTTGATGATACGATGTGAATCAGCACTTACAACATCACCAGTTGTGAAATTGTAACGAGCTGGCTTTGTTACATCCACTTGGTATTTAACACCATCAATTACATCAAAGTTATATGGTTGGAAGCTGTAATTGATTAGTTCTTGTGCGTCTGCATTGTTAGGATCAATTTGGTTGAACTGTGATGCTGACATTTCTAACCATTCTTTAACTTCAGCTCCAGTTAACTCAACTGCTTTTAACGTGTTGTTATACAAGTAAAGGTCATTAGCACTCTTAATTGAAAGATCGCCTTTTAGAATATTTGTATAATCAGTTGCACCTTGACGTCCAGCTTTGAAAGGTGCACCAGCAGAAATAACAGGAACGTCTGCTAATTCTGGTTTATTCGTTTTAATCCAATTTTTTACATAGTCGGTTTGAGCATTGTTTACGATTTGGATAGTTGGATCATCCATTACACGTGAGAAATAGCTGTGCATTTGTGAAGTAGTTTCACCAATTTTTCCACGTACATAAGCAAGTGTTGCTTCATGCTCAGTTTTAACCGCATTTACAATTGTTTCATCAGCTACAGTTGTAGCAGTTACAGGCTTAGTTACAGATTTAGATTTTGTACGATCTGCTGTCCATGTTCCATCTTCTTGCTGAACTAATTCTAGGTCAAGAACACCTAGGTTATTACCCCAGAATCCTGCTTCAACTGCAGGCGTACCGTTGATTGTACCTTGAGTGTTATCTAGTCCTGGTAAATCTGGTTGATCAAGTTTTCCACCTACGTGGAACTCTTTACCACCTGGGAATGCATAGTGTGCATGTCCGAATAGAAGGGCATCAATGCCAGATACTTTACTTAGTGAGAACACAGCATTTTCTGCTTCTTCTTGACCATCGTTTGTAACATCGCAGCCTGAGTGAGCAATTGCAACGATTACATCTGCTCCCTTAGATTTCATTTCTGCTACATATTTATTAGCTGTCTTAACGATATCTTTTACGATAACTTTGCCTTCTAGGTTATCTTTATCCCACTGAAGGATTTGTGGTGGAGCAAAACCAACTACACCAACATTAATTGTTTGTTCAACACCATTTTTATCCTTAATCTTTTTAGGAATGATTTGGTATGGTGTGAAATAGTTTTTGTCATTTGTTGGATCACTGTCATGGTCATCCACAAAGATGTTAGCGTTTACAACCGGATACGGGGCATTCTTTAATGCAGTGTTTAAGTAGCCTAGTCCATAGTTGAACTCGTGGTTTCCAACGATACCACCATCATAGTTTAAAATATCCATAGCCTTGAACATTGGGTGTACTTCTGATTCAGTTAAAGGCTTTACTTTTGCAACATAATCTGCCATCGGGTTCCCTTGTAACAAATCACCAGCGTCGAACAACATAGAGTTACTTGCATCAACCTCAGATCTAGCTTGTGCAATTAAACTTGCAGTTTTAGCTAAACCGTAATTGACACCCTTATCAGTATCTTGGTAATAATCATAAGCCATGACAGCATCATGAAGGTCAGTTGTTTCTAAGATACGTAGTGTTGCAGTATTACCAGTTGTTCCAGCTGCTTTTGCTGATTGTGGGAATATATTCAGTGGAACTGTAGTAAGTGCTAGTGCAACAGCTAGAGAACTATTAAGCATTCTTCTTTTCATGCTTCGTTTGATCTTTCTCTTCACACTTTTTCCGCCCTTCGACAAAAATATTTGTATTGCAAGACTATTCTACTAATTTTTCGAAAAGATTGATAGTCCTTTTTGTAAAATATTTGTTGCTAGTTTGTAAATTTGCTATCTACTAAATTTTTAGAATCATATTATTTTATCTTATTTTAATCAATAATTTCTTTACTGATATAACATGTAACTAATACAAGTTCACATACGTCTATCAAGAGTAGGTTATGCAAAGTTTGTATCATAATAGAAGAATCATTTTTCAATTTTCGACAAAAAGTTTCAATTTACGTAGTGACTAAAAACCTGTAAAATGGAATTTGGTCTAAACTAAACTTACAAATTATGATAATGACATATAACAAAGGAGAAATGTGATGCCTGAATTTCAACGTACTCAGCGAATGAGTCAAAAGAAGAAAAAGAGCAGAAAAAAGCGCATATTTATGTGGATTATTGTCCCACTGTTAATCGTTGCTCTTGGAGGAGCTGGATATGCGACATTCTTATTGAAAAAAGCTGAGTCAGTAGTTAATAAGTCCTATAAGCCAGTTAAAACTGTTTCTAAAAGGACCTCAGCAGTTAATCCAAGCGAGGATAATATTTCCATTTTACTAATCGGTGTTGACGAAAGTAAAAGCCGTCAAAAACAATATGGAGATGCCGTTCGCTCTGATGCTCTTTTGGTTGCAACCTTAAACAAAAAAGAGAAATCTGTAAAACTGTTGAGTATTCCTCGTGATTCGTATGTGTATATTCCTGGAAAAGACAAATTTGATAAAATCACACATGCCCACGCATACGGCGGGCCAAAAATGACGATAGAGACCGTCCAAGAAATGCTTGATATACCAATCGATTATTATGTAAAAGTAAACTTTTATGCATTCATTGACGTAGTTAATGCTTTAGACGGTATTGATGTTGAAGTCCCATATGCTATTTCAGAGAAAGATTCTGAGGACCATCATAATGCGATTCGCCTAAAGCCAGGATTCCAAACATTAACGGGTGAGCAAGCACTTGCACTTGCAAGAACTCGTCATAAGGATACAGATATTATGCGTGGTATGAGACAGCAGGAGATTATTAAAGCAATTGTTAAAAAAGCTTTATCGATTAAATCCTTTTCGAAACATACCGACATGATCGAAGCTGTCGGCGATAATATGCAAACCAACATGTCCTTTAAGGATATGAAATCTTTAATAGACTATGGTTTAGCAGGTAGCGGGTTAACGATTGATACGTTAAATTTAAAAGGTGAAGATACCTATATTAACAGAGTTTACTATTATAAGCTTGATGATGAGAATTTAGAACAAACAAAGTCAATTTTAAAGGCACATCTTGGTACTGATTCTAGCAATACTGAATCAACAAGTTTGGAAAGTGAAAGCACTGATACTGATAACACAGATGATAGTTCATCTGACAATAATTAAATGTAAATTCAGGCCGTATCACATAGGTGATACGGTTTTTTTATGGTGTTTTGGGTGTCATGCACACATTTTTTAATATAAAAAAAGCGCAAGCGCCTTGATGAGCCCCGATTAAAATGACTTGTCGATCTAGCAGAGCTCCGACAGAGACCTAGTCCCACTTAAGTGTACAAAAGTCCATATTTTTTAGTAGCCAGGCAACCTTGACTTGGGCATTAGAAACTTCCCCTATTTACCGGTCATGCATTTTTCGATTTGCCACGGGCATTAGAAACATTCCCTATTTACCGGTCGTGCACTTTTCCCCTTGTCTTGGGCATTAGAAACTTCCCCTATTTACCGGTCAAGCATTTTTCGATTTGTCACGGGCAGTAGAAACATTCCCTATTTACCGCTTGAGCACTTTTTCCCTTGCAAGGGGCATTAGAAACTTCCCCTATTTACCGGTCATGCACTTTTCCCCTTGCCTTGGGCATTAGAAGCATCCCCTATTTACCGGTCGTGCACTTTTCCCCTTGCCTTGGGCATTAGAAGAATTCCCTATTTACCGCTTGAGCATTTTTCGATTTGCCACGGGCATTAGAAACATTCCCTATTTACCGCTTGAGCACTTTTTCCCTTGCCTTGGGCATTAGAAACATCCCCTATTTACCGGTCAAGCATTTTTCGATTTGCCACGGGCATTAGAAACATTCCCTATTTACCGCTTGAGCACTTTTTCCCTTGCAAGGGGCATTAGAAACTTCCCCTATTTACCGGTCGTGCACTTTTCCCCTTGCCACGGGCATTAGAAGCATTCCCTATTTACCGGTCGTGCACTTTTCCCCTTGCCACGGGCATTAGAAGCATTCCCTATTTACCGGTCGAGCATTTTTCGATTTGCCACGGGCATTAGAAACATTCCCTATTTACCGCTTGAGCACTTTTTCCCTTGCAAGGGGCATTAGAAACTTCCCCTATTTACCGGTCGTGCACTCTTTCGCTTGTCACAGACACACTATCAAGGACTGAGGCTGTGACAAATTTTTTACTTTCTTACCTTTAAAAAAAGCCTGACCATAATCGGTCAGGCTTTAGGTTTCTATTTATCTATTTCGAACGGTTGTTACTAGTAGAACCCGCATCATTTTGATCAATGGACGATAGTTTTTACCCACAAGTCCTATCATTTCAGCGAACAACTCAATCATAATCAAGAGAATGACGATGAAGAAGAAGCCACCTAGTAGTTTTGCTTGAGAGAAGATGATTGCCGCTAAGCCAAAAAATGCAGCCATTGCATATATCATCAATACCGTCTGTCTGTGTGTAAATCCTGCACGTAGGAGACAGTGATGTAAGTGTGACTTATCTGGAGCAGATAACGGTTTTTTATTCACAATACGGCGAATAATCGCAAAGAATGTATCAGAAATCGGAACTCCAAGAATAATAATTGGAACGATAAAAGAAATCAAAGTAACGTTCTTAAATCCTAATAATGACAATACAGAAATCATATATCCTAAGAATAAGGCTCCTGTATCACCCATAAAGATTTTTGCAGGATGGAAGTTGTAAATTAAGAATCCTAATGTACTTGCAAGTACGATAGAAGCAACAGCTGTTACATATCCATCACCCATAATAATAGCCATTCCTGATATTGTTATGAGTGCAATAGAAGAAACACCTGCAGCAAGGCCATCCAATCCATCAATCAGGTTAATGGCATTGGTAATCCCAACTATCCAGATAATTGTTAACGGGATGCTGAAGTAACCAAATTCAACTTGTCCGCCAAACGGAAGGTTGATAAATTGAACATGGACACCGCCCCATATAACAACGATTCCTGCAGCAGCAATTTGCGCAATAAACTTCACCTTTGCTGAAAGCTCCATAATATCATCTAGGATTCCAGTAACAATAATAATGATACTTCCGATAATAATAGGAGTTGCATATGGTCCACCTGGACGAAGTACTAGCAAACCAACAATGAAACTTAAATATATCGCAAGACCCCCAAGTCGGGGCATAATTTTCTGATGAACTTTTCTATGATTTGGGCGGTCTGTTGCCCCAATTTTAAACGCAAGTTTCTTTACTAAAGGCGTAAGAAGTATGGAACTAAAAAAGCATACTATTAAGGTGATGTAGATCATCATGATCCTCCTCGGAACTGTTTAGCCTATCTCTTCCACCATGAAACAGGCAAAATTTCGCAACCATCTTGGTTTCTTGAAAGTTAGTTATCTATTTAACAATCATATTTACATGCATAGCTTCAATCGTACCATGTGGATTATAACATAGCTAAAATATATTTTAAATAGATTTTATGATTCAAGCAACTTACTAAATATTCCACCAATTCTTCCAACCTATAATTTACTATTTTAATAGTAGAAAATGACAAAAGGGCATGCCCATCAGCCCATTTGCCTTTCCATCAGATAGAGGTTTATTATACGCTCTGTCATGAGGTTTTGGTCATTTTCTTTTGCTTTTTCAAGTCCATTACGAACTAGCTTTTCCTTAAGCTCCTCTGTCTCTAAAATGGATTCAATTCCCTTTTTCAAGGAATCCGCATTGTTCACCTCAACAAGAACTCCATTTCCGTTGTCAAGCAAGTACTTCAGTCCACCTACATTCGTTCCAACCACTGGTGTGCCACAAGCCATCGCTTCTACTGCTACAAGTCCAAATCCTTCGATGTGTGAAGGAAGAATGAATACCTCAGCAGCAGCCATCCAACAAGCAACCTCAGCTTGGCTTTTAGTACCAAGAAAATGAACACTTTCTGTTATACCCATTTGTTTAATAGTTGCCTGTAATTTGTGGAAATAATTTTGGTCCTTATTGGATCCAATTATGTATAGTGCATAATCTGAATTATCTTCTTTTAATTTGGCGAATGCTTTGACAAGCTCATTCAAACCTTTTTGTTCAATAATATTACCAACAAATAAGAGTGGTGTTTGATTCTCTTTCATTCCACAGCGTTCACGTGCTTCTGCTTTGTTGAATGGTTTAAAGACATCTAAATTCACACCCATATTGATAAGAGAAAGCTTTTCTTTTGGAACACCAAAGTCCTCCTCTAATGTCGCATACAGTTCCTCACCAACAGCGATTACCTGATCGGCATCGACAAGAATACTTTTCGTCATTTGATAGATACGCCGGTTTTTCTTTACCATTTTATCAATATCTCCACCATGCGCAGTGACAATCATACGAGCTCCAAACCACTTTTTGTACCATTTTGCCAGCCAGCCGCTTGGAAACACATAGTGTGCATGAACAACAGAAGTTCTGCTTCCTTTAAAAAGTAAATGAAAGGCAAACGTTAGAAACCATTTCCCATATTTCTTTAGCAAATTCAGTTTACCCTTATTAGGATTGTCGATGGCAATGACATCAACAGATAATCCCTTGTTCCGCAATGCCTCCACTTGGTTCTTCACAAAAATGCCCCAGCTCTTATGCTCTTTTGACGGATACATATTTGAGATGACAGTTACTTTATTTTTCATACGTTCTCCTAAATCTTTTTGCTTGACTGCACAATCCGTTCTTATTAATATACCATGAAATATGACGAAAAACACAAGGCAAAGGTTACATAAATGTTGTTTTTTCTGTTTAGTCGTCAAAATATCTGATATTTCGACAGTATGCAAGTACTTCCCCCTCTGTGATATAATATCGTCATTGTCTAATTTTATCATTAGGAGGTTCAAAATTTGTTATTTAATTCCTACATATTCATATTGGTCTTCTTTCCAATAGTATTCGTTTCGTATTACTTGCTTTTGAACTTAAAAAACAAAAATATCGCAAAAATTTTTTTCGTCATTGCGAATCTTTATTTTTATAGCTATTGGAATGTAAAGTATTTACCTATTATTGTCTCATCCATTGCAGTAAATTTTACATTAGCAACTATTTTGAACAAAATTCAAGGGCAAGCTCTGAAAAAGACAATCTTAACACTTGGTATTTTGTTTAATATCGGTTTGCTTGGATACTACAAGTATTACGATTTCTTCATGTCCAACATTAATACTGTTTTTAGCACGAACATTTCACTTTTAAATTTGGCACTACCGTTAGCAATAAGTTTTTTTACCTTTCAGCAGATTGCATATCTTGTTGATACCTACAGAGAGGGAACAAAAGAGTATTCCCTACTCGATTATGTTTTCTTTGTTACCTTCTTTCCACATTTAATTGCAGGACCCATTGTCCATCACCGGGAAATCATTGATCAGCTAAGAGATGGAACAAATTATAAAATCAAATTGAACAATATTACATCAGGTTTATATATTTTCTCAATTGGTCTATTCAAAAAAGTGATCATTGCGGATACATTTGCAGAATGGGCAAATACCGGATATAACAACATTGCACAATTAACACTGTATGACAGCTGGGTTACAACTTTAGCCTATACATTTCAATTGTATTTTGACTTTAGCGGTTATTGTGACATGGCCATTGGTTTAGGCTTATTTTTCAATATAAAATTGCCTGTTAACTTTAATTCACCATATAAGTCACTTGATATTCAAGAGTTTTGGCGCAGATGGCATATGACCTTAGGACGATTCTTTACTCATTATCTCTATATTCCTTTAGGTGGCAGCAAAAAAGGAAATGCCAGGACCTATATTAACCTTTTTATTATCTTTTTTGTTAGCGGTATTTGGCATGGAGCAGGCTGGAACTTTGTCATTTGGGGGATAATGCATGGAATCGCCAGTGTTATTTTCCGCTTTTGGAAAACCTTTAATATTACGCTTCCTAAGTTCATATCGTGGTTTATTACGTTTATGTTTGTCCACATCGCATGGGTATTCTTTCGTTCACCAGATTTAACTACGGCCAAACTAATGTTAACAAAGATGTTTAGTTTGGCAACGTTCCATTTTCCAGCACGAATCACATCAATATTAAATGCTACAGTGGGGACTCATTTTGTTCCGAGAACTTATTATTTTAATTTAAAATTGGTGATCCTATTTGCTTTTGTATTAGCTATTGTTATATTTGCTAAAAACTCTATTGAACGCTTAAACTCATTTAAACTTAATTACCGAACAGCTGTGTTTCTTAGCCTTATTACTGTGATTTCACTGCTATATTTGAGCAGAGTAAGCGAATTTTTATATTTCAAATTTTAAGGAGTTTACACCATGTCATACAAGAAATTCCTTGTTACAGTTGCTTTAATGGCTTCTGTTTTCATACTTTTTGTTTCTGTCATTATGTATATCATTGATCCGCTATTTTATTATCGAAAAACAGCTCTTTACCGTCCGCAGTATATTGCAACCGAACGTTACCAAATGCCAGGTTTATTAAGAAATCAAGATTACAATACTTTAATTACGGCAACGTCGATGGGGCGGAATTTCCGCGAGAGTTATGTAGATGATATACTTGGCGTTCAATCCTTCAATGCCTCTTTACCAGCATCTACTGCTAAGGAACAATCAATGGTTGCTGAAGCAGCGTTTCGACATAAACCCGATTTAAAACGTGTCATCTGGGAGCTTAATTATTACTCCTTTGCAGGGGAACCAGATTGGGTTACTGGACCGCCAAGTGATTTCCCAACTTATATGTACGATAAATGGAAATTCAATGATATCCGTTACTTAATAAGTTCGTATCCAATCAAAATATTGTATAACAATTTACTCGCCAATAAAGTAGGGGACGAGCGCCGGAGGGAAATTGAGCCTCTTTATAAATTTGGCCAGGTTGCTCCAATAGAAACGTTTGACCATATTAAAACTAGATTAAAATATGTACAGCCCATAGAAGAGTTACCTAGTTACGAATATTCATCGGTACAAATTGAGTCCTTTAAGCAAAATGTCATTTCACTTGTAAAAGCACACCCAAACACAAAATTTACATTGTTCTATGCACCATATCCAATCTATAATCATGTGAGCTTTTACAAAACGAATGCCAATTACCTTAAAGAAAGATTAAAGTTTAAGAAGGAAGTATTTAAACTTGTTGAAAGCTATCCTAATGTAGAAATATATGATTTTCAAGATATGAAAGAAGTAACGTTTAATTTTGCTAATTACCAAGGTGATCAGGTTCATTATTATAACTTTATTAATAATTGGATTATTGATTATATGGCAAAACATAAGCCTGTTCAATCGGAAAAAGATTACGCACTAAAGCTTCGTAACTTTGAAAATCAAATTACCCATTTTAATGTCAAACAATTAAAGCAAGAGAGTACATTTAAAGAGCAATACTCTTTAGAAAATTAATTTCATCTTTGTACTTGTAAAAACAAATTGGAGGCTGACCTTTTCTGGTCAGCCTTCAATTATTTTTATGCGGTTGAATTATTGCTTGTATTTACTACATTTGGACCTTTGGGACCAGTAGATGCTTCAGCACTAGCTCCAGCTGGACCATCTGTTGCTTCCCCTGCATCCCCACCTACTGAGGTTTGCTCTCCTTGATCTGGGTCTGGGGTCTCGTTAGTTGGAGCAGGAGCTTCTGCTTCATCTGGGTTGGGGGTCTCGTTAGTTGGGGTAGGGGCAGGAGTAGGGGTAGGAATAGGAGCTGCTGCTTCAACCAGCGCACCTGTCTCTTCAAAGGTATATTCTTTTCCTTCTATCGTTTGATTACCTATAACCATTTCTCCTTTACTATTTAGATAATAGGTCTTTTCTTTATCCTGAATCCATCCTGTTTGCATCACACCATCAGAATTTAGGTAGTACCATTTATTATCATCCTTTACCCAGCCTGTTTTCATAACTCCATTAGACGCAAGGTAATACCATTTTCCTTTTACTTTCTTCCAACCGGTCTGCATGACCCCTTCAGAATCTAAATAATACCACTTGTTCTTATCCAATATCCAGCCTGTTTTCATGACTCCATTTGAATCAAGATAGTACCACTTGTTCTTATCATTTACCCAGCCTGTTTGATTAGCACCATTTTTGTAGTAAGACCACTGGGCACCTTGCTTTACCCAACCATTAGTTGTAGATTGGCACCGTTTAATAAAGCTATCCCATCTAGGTAATAAATTTCTTGGACAGTTCTTACCTGTCCAGTGTTTATGAGGAACGACATGATTAATAGATATATTAAATCGATTCATTAAATATTTGACCACTTCTACAGTATTGGAGACTGTTTGTTCATAATTGCCGTCTTTATTCACACACATTTCAATATGAATAGAAGTTCTATTTCCAGGCCCATTATGACCATCTCCGGCGGCCCACGCTACTTCATCAAATGGGATGGACTGGATAATTTCCTTCTCATCAATCTGCAGATGCCATGAGGCGGTTCGGCTATTTCCCCTTTCTTGCAACCTAGCATGTGCCTCTGCGTCTGCGCCAACGCTTGTATTATCAGTTTCATGAACGGTAATATATTTGGGATTCATTTTAATACCTGGGCGTGTCTCAGTATGGGAAGCAGGAATTAATCGTTGAATAATCTTCATGGCTTATCCTCTCCTTTATTATTTATTTATGCAAAATAGGAGCATTTGGTAAGGGCTTAGGCTAAAATTAGTTCTTTTTTCCTTATAAGGACAAGCTACTCCTATATATGCTCATTTATGAGAATCATAAATACTCATTCGAATCGCTCTTAAGAATTAGTTAAGAATAGGAATTTATAATTCATAAATAATAAATAATAAATTTTGTTGTGAGGTAAAGATTATGTTTAAAATCTTATTATCCACTGGGTTATTCCTAGCTGGAATGATTGAACCCACAGGTCAATACGTACAAGCTAGCACTAAACCCAATTTACAGGTTGCTGTCATTAGCGACACACATATTGATTTAGATATTCCAAAATTTACTAATAAATTTGAAAATGCAATGGATGATTTGAAAACCGTCGCACCAAGTTATGACGTTATTGCAGTAAATGGAGATATGACCGATTTCGGAAGGGTAAATGAATATAATGTGTTTAACTCTATATTAAAAGCTAAAAAAATACCTACGGCTGAGGAATTTATGGTTATAGGTAATCATGAATGGCTGGAGTCTCAATTACACCCCTCCATATCAGATGAGGTGCTAAAGAAAAGATTTCTAAGTAAAATGAACGTATCAAATCTTTATTATGATAAATGGATAAAGGGGTATCATTTTATTACGATTGCTGGTGAAAAATCAGAGAATACGATGATCGCTGAATACGGAGCCTCTGAAAGAGATTCTGCGTATATTTCTGATCAACAGTTTCAATGGTTAGAAACTACATTATCAATGAATGCAGTGAGCAGCAAACCCATCTTTGTCTTCTTCCACCAACCAATCTCAAATACAGTCTATGGAAGCGAATGGAGTGCTGGGCTTGAAGACCAAAAAATCCTAGCCTTGTTAAGGAAGTTTCCACAGGTTATTCTTTTTACAGGGCATTCTCATTACCCAATTAATGAACCTAAAAGCATTTATCAGGATGGGATTACAATGGCAAATACCAGTTCGGTTGCCTATACCTATACACCTACTGGCAAAGAAAACTATACTCAATCCCAAGGATATCTCGTTAATGTGTATGATAACAAAGTAGAGATAAAAGCAAGAGAATTTAGTGATGGAACATGGATAAAGACCGTAACAATTCCACTTACACAAAGAAATGAACGTTTAAATTTTGGGTGGGTTAATGCACAGGGACACTGGTATTATCTTGGAATTCTCCGAAAGAAGTTGGGATAACCTTACACAATTTTAAATCCCCAGTAAATGAGGTATAATGGAACCACTATTATATAAAGGGGCAAGAAAATGTCAGTAAAACATGTCATCCGGAAGAGTTTAAGATCCCTCCAACAAAATGGGTTGCAAAATACCTTCAAAAAAGCACAAAGAAGATTATTTACTAAAATGGGTGTTAACAAAGTATTCAAACGTAATAACGCTCAGCTTCACGATCTGTATTTAAAAGTTTTAGATCTTCACAAAAATAAAGAAATTAAAGGTCTATTCATTGTAACTTCAGGTCGTGAATTTGAAGAATTGTATAACCAACGCACGATTAACCTAGCAAAATATTTATCAGACCAGGGGTTTGCTGTTCTTTTTGTAGCATGGCAATGGGATGATCAGGAAAAGCTTGAAAAGAGCTATCAAATGGTTTATAAGAATATCTTTGAAGTACCTGTTTACGACTTCATATATGATATCGAAAAATTAAAGATGGTAGATGAAATCACTAATAAAACTTATTTGACGACTTTCCCCGCAAAGCTTTTCTACGGCTGCATCGACCAACTAAGTCAATCTGGTTATAAAATTATTTATGACATAATGGATGAATGGGAAGAGTTTTATAAAACAGGGGATGCTCCATGGTATAACCGTGGTATCGAGGAGGCATTTGTACAACGTTCTGATTTAGTAACTGTTGTCTCACAGCCGTTGAAGGACAAATTTTATTCTATTAAAAATGACATTTATGTCATTGGTAATGGATACAATGCGGCTTTATCTGGTAAAAGAGATGTCTCGTTAAAACAAAAAAGTGCGGACCAAAAAATTCATATTGGATATTTTGGTCACTTAACCCCTTCATGGTTTGATTGGGACCTCATTTTTAACCTAGCTAAAAATGAAAATTTCTTTTTTCATTTTATCGGTCACGGTGCGCCAGATGATATATTAACTAAAATCAAAGGCCTCTCTAACTGTGAATTCTACGGAAAAGTACATCCTAGTGAGTTGAATAAATACGTGGAGAAATGGCATATTGGCATCATTCCATTTAAACCAAGTAAACTCTCTGATGCAGTTGATCCCATTAAGATTTATGAGTATTTGTACTTTGGTTTACCGACGGTATCAACCGGTATTCAACATATCGGGACCTACCCTTTAGTTACCCATTGCCACAATGAAATTGAAGTAAAAGAAACCATCTTACATGATTACGAGCAATTACTTCAGTCAAAATTGCCATTCGAAGATTTAGATGCATTTTTAGCAAAAACAACATGGGACGAGCGTTTTAGAGAAATCTTAACTTTACTCACCTCCAAAACATCCTAAGAAAAAGAGGCTGACTCATAAGGGGTCTGACACCACTAAAAAAACAATATCTAGACTAGAGTTCACTAGGTTTTAACTAGATATTGAATTGTGGGGTCTGACACCTTTGCTTTTGAGTCAGCCTCTTTTTTCTATCCTTCTAGTAAGGATAGATATAACTGTTTATAATTACTAATCATAATGTGATTACTAAATTTTTCGTTAAAGTCTTTCTGCGCTTGCTGTTCAAGTTCGAAGCGTTTTGTAGGATCTTCGATGAATCTACTTAGCCTCTCTACAAATGCATTTACATCCTTCTTCTCTACAATAAATCCATTCATATTGTCTTGAATCACTTCGGCAGTATTCCCTACATTTGTAACCACGACAGGTTTCCCATACGCCATTGCTTCAAGTAACGTAAGCGGGGCACCTTCCCATAATGACGTCATCGCATAAACATCCATCACCTTAAACAATTCGTTCACTTTAGAAACATGTCCAATGAAGCGAATATTATTTATGCCCTCAGCCTGTTTTTTCAATGTCTGGCTATAGGGTTCCGCGCCTTCCCCTGGTATTAAAAATACGAGGTTCTCATATTTTTGATTTAACATTTTAGCGGCTTCAATAAAGTATTCTATGCCCTTTTGAACATCTAGACGTGATAGCGTGCTAATGACAAACGCGTTCTCAGGCAGCCCTAGTTCTCTTTTCAAATCCTCTTTCGACCGTTCAGTTGGAATAATCCTTTCGGAATCAATAGAGTTTCTAATAACTGTACATTTCTTTTTATTCAACACTTTGAAATTAGTTAAGTTAAAGTTTTCTACTGCCTTAGAAACCGAAACGACAGAATTCACTAGGTTGAGATAAAAACTATACTTTGTTCTCCCCCACGGATTTTCGAAAAAGTGGTACGTATTATGGGTTGTCTCGATTACTTTTACTCCTGCTAGTTTTGCAGCTAAAATCCCATGAAAGCAGAAATGAGCTTGAACAATGTCAAACTTCCCTTCCTTTATATAGTTTTTAAGCTGTTGAATTCGAGAATATTTATTTGTTTCATTAATTTCCTGACAGTTGAAGCCCTTTTCTTTCAGTCTATCTGCAACCACCCCGCCTTTAAAGTAGGCGACACCTACTTCAAATTCCTGACTATTTGTATTTTTAACAAGGTTATAGATAACTTCCTCTAAACCACCTTTATCTAGTGCATCACAAACATGTAGAACTCTAATTTTTTTCATTTGTTTTACCTCTTTACTTTTAATACCCGTGGTATTGCTATTTCTGAACGCTTTATAATCGATATTCTTTTAACTTTTCAGCCATATACTCTAGTAAGCCATCCTTAATTTCTTCATTCTTCAGGGCAAACTCAATAGTTGTTTCAATAAAACCTAACTTTTCACCAACATCATACCGTTTTCCTTCAAATTCGTAAGCAAAAACACGTTGGATTTCGTTTAACTTTTGAATGGCATCTGTTAATTGGATTTCACCACCCGCACCAATTTCCTGTCTATCTAAGAACATGAAAATCTCAGGGGTTAAAATATATCTCCCAATGATAGCTAGGTTAGAAGGGGATGTTCCCGGTTTTGGCTTTTCAACAAACTGTCGGACCTGATATCTTCTCTCATCCTGAGCCAATGGATCAATGACCCCGTAACGGTGTGTCTCTGCGTCATCCACTTTCATTACACCAATTACAGATGAAAGTGTTTTTTCATATTCATTAATGAGCTGACGTAAGCATGGTGTTTCTGCTTGAACAATATCATCACCTAAAAGGACAGCAAATGGTTCATTACCAACAAAATTTCTTGCACACCAGACAGCATGTCCAAGACCTCTTGGCTCTTTTTGTCGAATATAGTGAATATCAACTAAATTTGAAGATGCTTGTACCTTTTCTAGGAGTGCAAATTTTTCTTTTTCAAGCAAGGTTTGTTCTAATTCAAAAGCATGGTCAAAATGATCTTCAATTGCTCTTTTTCCTTTACCTGTAACAATAATAATATCTTCAATGCCTGATTCAATAGCTTCTTCCACTATGTATTGAATGGTAGGTTTATCGACAATAGGAAGCATCTCCTTTGGCATCGCCTTTGTCGCTGGCAAAAATCGTGTCCCTAAGCCAGCTGCAGGAATAATGGCTTTTCTTACTCTATTCATGTAAGCATTCTCCTTTACTAATAGTCGGTTTTACATTCTCTCTATCATTTTCTCATCTTACTATTTATTATTTCATAACATAAATTGTTAAACAAGAAGCCTTCTCTGCTTACAAAACGAAAAGCTTGCAGACATCTTACGTTAAAGACATAGCCTGCAAGCTAACTCATGTATGTTTTAAACTGACGTTTTATATTGATTATTTTTATAGAGATAGACCATTATGATTGCAATATAGATGCTAACCGCAGGTGCAGAGAATACATGTCCTGCTACAACTGAAATCCCTATTCCGATTATAAGACCTAAAAACATTAAAATATTTTCAAAGCTAAAAAACGATCTTCCTTTTTTTGTAATAGCCATTAAAAAAGAGTACATAAAGTATAAGATAGGAATTAAGTATATTAAGAATCCAATGATCCCAAAGGAGTAAAATAAATCAAAAAAGTCCATTTCAATCATTTTTGTATAACCATTTTCATTTGTTGTAGAGTAACCCAGGCCAAATAATTTTTGTCCTACATTTGCCTGCTTGAACTCGTTATTCTTTTTCACTAAGAAAATATCTCTACTACTTAAAAGTAATCTGATAATCTTATTTGTTTTTACGGTTGAAGTAGTTTCCTGCTGTGGTTCATCCCCAGTTTCTGCTTCCGCTTCCTCTGCTTGTTGTTTTGCTTCAAGTCGTTGGTTATTTTGTTTTAAATTATCTACTGCACCAGTATTTTGCGACAGAGTAGCTAAAGATGCTAATACAAAAATGGATAATATCGCATTAACAATTAGTTTTTTTCTATTAGTAGAATTTATAAATAACTGCAATGCTATTAAGATAATAGTAACAGTGATGAAGAAGAAGGAAGATATCATTCCAACTTTTGTTCCAACAATCAAAGAAGAGGCCAGTAATACTAAAGATGGTAACCATTTATAAAAATCCTTCCAAGTATCGGTATGATTAAAGGAATAAATAATTACCATAGGTGAACAAATCGCCATAATCGCACTTATTTCATTTCCTGAAGAAAACCATCCCTTTGATCCAAAACCATAAGTATAGCTTTTAATGGCTGTACCTGTTAATAAAGAAACAATCATCACGATTCCTACGACTAACATACCCACAACTATTTTATTTAGAAGGATATCCGTTTTTCTATTTTTGATATAATCCCAAACAAAATAATAGGAGAAGAGCATGAGAATAAAATAAATGGTCTTTGTAATATACTTTATTTCCTCAACTAAATTAAACGTGGTTTTTGATTGATAACCAACATATAAATTTAATACAAGTGCAACAGCTAAAACTACGAAATAAATGAGAATTTTCTTATGATTATTTTTTATTGATACATAAAAAATATAAACGGCTGTGACCCCAAACATTAGAGTTCGAACAATTAAACCAAACGTTAAGCTGGTTTTTAAATAATGGAGTGAAAAGCTTGTAAGTAAATCTAAAACCGGTTGTAAAGCAATAAAGATAATCAACATTCTTTCCATCAAATGTCTCTTATTAATACTTAAGTTCAATCCGTACACGCCCTTTAATTTCATTTTAACGATTTTTGTGAGATAGGGATTTTTCATTTTATTAGTATACCAAGCTGTCGACAAGAAATCTAATAAAAATTCCCTTTTCGTCATTTCTGTTTTTTTCCAAAAAAAAACCCTAAGTAATTTTAAATAATACCAGGGTTTTTGCAAACTATTTTTTCACAACAAAAGTGTTACTCTCAGAAAGAATTTTAGAATTAGAATCGAGCACCTTCACTTGAACTTTCAGATGTTCATTTTTTTCAGGCATTCTCACACGAATGGTATTCTCATCAAATGATTCTTTTCTAGTATTTTCATCATTCACATAGACGTAGGATAGACCTGTAAAATAGTCACCATGAATAACAAGAAACTTAACTCCGTCTACTGACTCGATTGAAACCTTCTTTATTACTGGATCCTTATATCCTAAACGGTAGTGAGGATTCGGTTGAATTTTCTTTTTATCGGTTACCCCATATTGTTCCCCAAAAAGCAAATCATACTGTAATAATTTTATATTCCGAACAACATCATCCTTCAAGCCCTCATTGGCTAAGAAGTCAGGTCTAACTATCTTAGTTAAACTTCCTTCTTTATAATTCTCCAATAAATAATTTGTTAGGTAATCCCCTTGTACTCCTGCACGATCCATTACGATGGAACCTAACAAGGAAGAACCGATGTGTAAATCCTCTTTTTTCCCAGAAAAATTATCCCAAACAAGCAGAGGTGTTGCATACATTTTTTGATATTCATCATAGGTATTCGTTTCTTTATAGTATCCTGCTTCACGATAGACTTTATAATCTGTTCCTAGTAATGGTAGATGGTCGCCAAAAAACACAACAACTGTCTTCTTATTTGTCTTTTTTAACTCTGTAATAAGTCTTTCCAACTGCTTGTCAATTTCTGTAAGGTTGTCTGAATAAACCTCAAGGATATTTTCCGTATCAGACGAGAACTTATTTCCATTAGTTAGTTCGGCTTCCACATTTGCATAGGTCTTTTTTCCAGTTGAGGCGTAAGGCCCGTGATTTTGAGTTGTAACAGCAAAAATAAAATTAGGTTGATTCCCCATATTTATTTTTCTAAGTATCTCATCAGTCATCACTTTGTCATGATAGAAATTCCCATCCCGTGTTGGGTTATTCATATATTCCAAACTCACAAAGCGATCAAAGCCAAGATATTTATATACAAATCCCCGTTGATAGAACCAATTATGAAAGGAATGGATAGCTGTTGTTTCATATCCATTTTGACGAAAAATATTAGGTAATGCTGCAATTGGCTTTGTAACATAGTTTAAATAAGGCACCGAGCCAGCTGGTAGGAATTGTGTGGATACACCGGTTAATGCTTCAAATTCTGTATTGGCTGTTGACCCTCCAAACACTGGAATAGACAACATTCCACCTGATTGCTCCTCTTGCATTTTATGGAAAAACGGGAGTGGATCCTTATTGAACTTTACATTCGTTAGTAAAGTGGGATCCCAGAAAGCTTCGCTCATAATAACAATGACATTCGGTTTTTCCGAATCAGCATAAGTCGGAACTTTCGTTTGATGAATAATGTCTTCTATCGTCTTTTTTTTATAGTTTTTTGGTGCTTCTATCGACATTAAATCAAGGTTTTGAATAAACCCGGCTATGACACCGCTTTGTGCCGTTGTGAGTTTCTGATTCCAAACCCATTTTGCGATATGGAGCTTTGATTTCATCGTTGTAGATTGCTCTTTCGCTTCGAATTGATACAAGCTAACTAAAGCAATAATCGCCATGACTGAGAGGGTAATTTGCAGCCAATTTTTCTTTTTCTCATTTGGTACTTTAATTATCAAAAATACCAGTAAAGCAATAAGGACGGCCAGTCCAACAATAATCCACGTCAGCGAGCTTGTTGAAAAAAACTCTGCCATATTAACCGCTTCTGAGCTAAGAAGTAAGTCAGGTGGTAAAACAGGCTCTCCGCGGATTTCAAACTTAATTCTGCTTGCAACAGCTAGAACAATTATGGGAACGGTCATTAAAAAGGTAAATAGAATATATAACTTTCTGCGAAATACTCTTAAGATACTAAAGAGTAAAAAGAGATAAATAAAGTTATAGGTAAAAGGCTTGGTTCTTCCTTTTATCCATATATATGATTCATGAAAGTTGCCACGATAAATCGCTTCGACAACAAAAATAACTAGGTAAACATAGATAGCCGTAATGACAAAAGAAAGGATGGATTGTTTAATTTTCCCCCACATAGTTTCTCCCTTTTCTATTTACTTGTAATTGTACATTTTTAATAGAATACTATTCATCAAATAGTTACATTACACTACTTCTCTTTATACGTAAATATGCTTTGAGAGAAATTTCAGTATTATTAACTAGTAAACTTTTGGGAGAAAAGTCTCCCTGTTGATTTGGCAGCCTTGCTTGTGTAAAATTAACTGTTAGGAGTAAACTAGTTCATCTCATGGAAATGCAGGAGGGAATGAAAATTGGCAGTTGATTCTGAACAAAATAGTCCTTTAAAACGGGCACAGCATACAATGCTAGAAATGCTGGTAGCAGTTGATCATATTTGTAAGACAGAAAATATTCCATACTGGATAACAGATGGTACATTACTCGGATCAGAAAGACATAAAGGGTTTATCCCTTGGGATGACGATGCTGATATTGGTATGTTAAGAAAAGACTATAACAGATTTAAACAAGTCGTCGAAGCTAAGCTACCTTCAAAATTTAAAGTAGAATCAGAAACAGTACATACACACGGCAAACATAATTGGTTGAAAATTCTTTACCTTGAAGATTTCGATTGGGTGGATTGGCATGGCATTCAACGGAGAGGTATTTCAATTGATATTTTTCCCTATGATTTTGTTTCTGGACCAAATAAACCGTCAGTTAAAGAGAAAATAGTTCATCGAATTGCCAGCATTAAATACCCTTCAGAAGCGAACAATATTAAAAATAAGCTGAGAAGAGTTATTAACAAGTTGCAAATACAAGATATGTATTCCCGTGTTAACACAAAGTCAGACTATGTGACATACGGGGTTGAAACACCCTATTTCGGTTGTGCATATTTTAATATTCATGATATTTTCCCATTAAAAGAAGGTGTTTTTGAAAACGAGTGGTTTAAAGTTCCTCACCAACCTAGTCAATATTTAAGAACTCTTTATGGGGATGATTTCATGGAAATCCCAGAAGAAAGCAAACGGCAAAGCCATATGGCTGATCTTACAATGGGTAAGGAATAAACAAACGGAGTCTTCATAAAAGAAAGGGCAAGCTGGTGTTTTTATGCAAAAATCATCCTTGGTTAAAAACATTATTTATAAAATGTTATTAAATATTTTTAATATCATTATACCTATTTTAGTAGGACCCTATGTATACCGGACGCTTGGAGCTGACTCCATCGGAAAGGTTCAGTTGTCGGAAACCATTTTTAACTACTTCTTTATTTTTGCAGTGTTTGGAGTTTATAACTATGGCTTGCGAGAAATGAGTCGTATAAAAGATAATCAGACAAAGGTAAATCAATTCTTTACTAGCATGCTTACGATTAGTATCGGAACAAGTATTCTTTCCTTAGTCGCTTACTTGCTATTTTGTTTTATTGGATATAGCGACCGAGCTATTTTTCCAGTATTAATGATTTATTCGGTGAATTTAATTGGGAATATTTTCTATGTAGAATGGGTGAATGAAGCGAGTGAAAAGTATAATTTCATCACCATTAAGACGATATTGATTAAAATCGTCTACATTTCACTATTATTTACTCTTGTAAAAAGCTCTTCTGATTATACACACTATGCTTTTCTACTAATACTAACGACGTTCCTTAATAATATTGTCAGCTTTATTTATATTAAGAGGAAAATTAAACTTGATTTTTCGAATATCACTATTAAAAAACATATTAAACCCCTTTTATTAGTTGTCTTTTTTTCAAACGCTAATATTTTATACAATCAGCTCGATCGGTTTATGCTAGGTGAATTTATTAATGAAGCAACGGTTTCCTTCTATGTTATGTCTCAGCAGATTATGGGCATCATTAACACATTAATGCTAAGTATCATTCAAGTAACCGTGCCAAGATTATCCTATTTAACCGGAACGGAAGATGAAGATTCCTATGTTAAGCTGTTAAACAATATCTCGAAAGTTTATTTTGCTTTCTTATTTCCGGCATCTATCGGACTGTTTGTTACAGCCCAGGCTGGCATTCTTTTATATGGAGGTCATCAATACGTTCATGCGCAAACCACACTTCAAGTGTTTGCTATCTATATGATCTCATTGGGAACTGAGTCCATTCTTTCAAATCAAATTATTTATGTGAAGAAAAAAGAGAATATCCTTGTTAGGCTAGTGTTTATTTGCGGGATTCTTAATCTTTTATTAAATACTGCATTAATCAAGTTGAACCATTTCAACCCTACAACAGCCATTTTTACCACTGCAATTTCTAATTTTACCTTAGTGGCAATGGAATATATTTTCATAAGGAAGTATCTAAAGGTAAACTATAGCTTGTTTACCTTAACCAAGACCAAGTACTTTCTATTTTCATTAACCTTTATACCAGTTGCCTATTTATTAAAGTTGGTTATTTCTCACTATATTCCATTGTTCATTGTAACCGTAATCGTTTGTGTTGCTGTATATGCCGCTATATTATTCCTTACAAAGGACGAGGTTCTTGCATTATTCTTAAATAAGGTAAAAAGCCGATTTGGAAAACCGGCCTAAAATTCAAAAGAGAGGGTATCCGTCATTAGGATGCCCTCTCTTTTGGAATGCTTATAAAAAGCTATTTTTTTAATGTTTTTAATAAAAATTTTGGTAGGATTAATTGTCTTTTCCAGCGCCATGGCTCTTTCACAAGACGATAAAACCATTCAAGGCCAAGGGTTTGGAATAGCTCAGGTGCACGTTTGAGATTCCCAGAAATGACATCATAAGAGCCGCCGACACCTTGAAATACGTATGGAGTAACTTTATTCATGTGATTAACAATCCAATATTCTTGCGCCGGGCTGCCTAAAGCAACAAAAATAATCTCCGGATTATGCCGATTAATTGTATCAAAAATCACTTGCTCGTCTTTTTCATATCCATGGAGAGTGCCCACAATTTGGATACCCGAAAATTGTTGTTCCAGCTTAGCCTTAGCTGCCTCAGCCACTCCCGGCTTACCACCGTATAGAAAAATCCGTTTCCCCTGTGTTGCGGCAGTTTGACAAAGTCTTAACATCATGTCAATTCCCGTTACACGACTTTTCACCTGTCCACCCTTTAGTTTGGAGGCTAAAATGACTCCAATCCCATCTGGAATCTGATAGTCTGCACTGTTTAAAAGCTTCTTTAGCTCCTCATCCTCTTGTGACTTCATTATTTTTTCCGGATTAATGGCCACAATAAATGATTTTTTTTTCATTTCAATATCCTGCATTAATAACGAGGCAAGCTTGTCATAATCGTAATTACAAACATCAACCCCAAGAAAGTTCTCTTTCATAACGTACCACCCATCAAATTTGGACTACATATATAAACTACGGCTTAAAAGTTAAAGCCGTAGTTCATGTTTTATATTATTTATGCTTAGAATCTCCTAAAACGCGAACATCAAAACCTGCTTTAACCCATGATTCACGTGGTAGGCAATTTTTTGTATCTAAGACAATTTTGGAACGAACCAGATTGGCGGTTTGCTTTGGATCTAAAATCTTAAATTCTTCATGATCCGTTAAAATTAATAGGATATCTGCATTTTCCAAGGCTTCTTCTAGATGCAGAGATTGCTGCTGTAGATTTTTCTCCTTAATATGCGGATCGAATGCAGTAAGCTCAAGATTCATCTCATTTAAATAATGAACCACCTCAACCGATGGACTTTCACGCATATCATCAATATTTGCCTTGAAAGATAGACCCAATACTGCCACTTTAGGATTTTTAATTTGCTGCTGCTCAGCAATTGTTTTTACTTTATTCGCTACAAAAAGCGGCATAGAGTCATTCGTTTTTCGAGCAAGATGTATAATTTGAGCATTTTCCGGATCCTGCTCTACAAGGAACCATGGATCGACAGCGATACAGTGTCCACCGACACCAGGTCCTGGAAGGTGAATATTTACACGAGGATGATGATTGGCTAGCTTAATAGCTTCCCACACATTGACCCCAAGTTTCTCACTGACCCGTGCTAGCTCATTTGCAAAAGCAATATTTACATCACGATACGTGTTCTCGATTACTTTAACCATTTCGGCTGTTGTTGCATCTGTTAAGAAGATTTCTCCTTTTACAAATGCACGATATAAATCACGTGTCTTTTCTGAAGACTCTTGGTTGATGCCACCTACAATTCGGCTGTTGTTAACAAGCTCTTCGAAGACGCGGCCAGGGATAACCCGCTCTGGCGAGTGGGAAATCAAAAGTTCTGTTCCCATTTCGAGTCCGCTCTCTTTTAAAATTGGCATCATAACATCCTCAACCGTCCTTGGCGGCACAGTTGATTCTAGGATGACAAGATTTCCTTTTTCAAGATACGGTACAATCGACTTTGTAGCTGCTTCAACATATTTCATATCAGCAGTTTTATCCGGATTAATTGGAGAAGGGACGGCGATAATAAAGATATCTGATTTTTCAGGAGTCGTTGATACGGTTAAGTTTCCACTATCAATTGCAGCAATCAGCCTTTCTTCGAGTCCATTTTCTTCAATATGCAGCTGTTTATTTTTAATTTTTTCTACGGCCACAGCATTTACGTCCACACCGTGAACATGAATACCGTTGTTAGCAAACATAACAGATGTAGGGAGACCAATATAGCCGAGACCAATAACACAAATTTTATTCATGAAGTGACTTCCTTTCGTACCTAACATTAAATGTACTCTACGCTTATATTTTACTTTAATGGCTCAATCTAGCCGCCAAAAAGTACGAGTAATAAATTTTCATCCAACTCATTTTAACAAAAATCTTTTATAAAAGAAACTCTGAGGGGCGAATGTTGTCGGATTTCGACCTATATGCCCAATTGTTCACATAAATGTAACTTCAAATGGAAACCATTAAAATCTGAACATACCAAAAGAGAGGCTGTAGTTTCAGCCTCTCTTTATAAGGATGGGCACTCATAATATATGTTTACTTTATCGGCTTTGATCCTGCCCATGTTCCGTTAGGATTAAAATAATGGACTTCCTTACCAATAGTTAGATATGTTCCATGCACCATTAATCCGTTGTTAGTAAAATAGTACCAAGCGTTTTTATACTTTAACCATCCACGCAGTTCAGCACCATTGCTATTATAATAACGATAGTCATAAGCTGTACCCGCTTGTTTGACCCAACCAGTTACCATGGCTCCACTCTTATTAAAGTAATAATATGTCTTGCCAATCAAGTTTCTTCCTACAACAGAGTCACCGTAATTGTTGAAATAGTACCATTTTCCACCATTTAAAAACCATGTCTTATTGTATAATGCACCACTGCTTTTAGCATAGTGCCAATAAGTACCGTCATAAACCCAGCCATTTGCTTTCATTGCTCCACTACGATCAAAATAATATGGTGTGCTTCCCACCATGTGGACACCTGTAGCCATTTGACCATAGGAGTTAACATTTGGATTTAAATAGTACCATATGCCTTTTAGATAAAGCCAACCCGTTTTCAGATTGCCTTTGCTATCTGCATAATACCAATGATAACCATCATATACCCAACCGGTTTTCATAACTCCTGCTTGATCAAAGAAATAATAGACATTGTTGATTTTTTGAACACCTGTAACTATCATACCGTCTGAGTCAGCATAATACCTCTGTTTACCATCTTGAATCCATTTATTGATGGCTAACACACCACTCTCAAGGTCAAAGTAATATTTTACATCGTCAATTTCATACCAGCCGGTTGCCATATTACCATCTTCATCATAATAATAAAGGTTTCCTTCATCATCTGTCGTCCAGCCATATTCCAGTCCTGGGTCGTAATTCCCATCATAACTCACGTCAATACCCTTAGCTTGCAATTCTTCAATTACCTGCATAGCTGCCGAACCCTCAGTGAGGTCAAGATTAGGCATATCAGTTAACATGATAAATGACAAACTTGCTAAATCCAGCAAAGGAGTAAGGTCAGATGCTGGATTAGAGGAAATATATAAGTAAGATAAATTAGCAAGGCTGCTTAACGGCTGTAGGTTCGTAATATTATTAGATTCCAAATCCAAACTTTCCAAGGATTTCAAATTCGATAATGGCGAAATATCTTCAATACTATTCTCCCATAGTGATAAGTCAGTCAAATTCACTAGATTGCTTAATGGGGTAATATCAATGATATTATTATTTGTTAGATCCACATATTGTAGGTTTGTAAGACCACTAAGAGACGTGAGGTTGCTGAAGTTGCTTTCAGATAGTCCTAACCCTAGTAAATGTGATAGTCCGCTTAACCCAGACACGTCGCTAATAACATTTCCGGAAAGATCGACATACTGTAATGATTGTAGTCCATTTAGAGTGCTAAGTGTGCTGTTTTCAAGCAGGATATTTGCTAAACCAAGAAACTCTAATTTTGGTAGGTTATTTAAAACAGACAGATTGCTAATATTATTTCCGGAAAGATCTAAATATTGTAACAAAGATAATCCATTAAGAGCTGCTAGACTACTGTTTTCCAATTGGTTATTATCTAAACTTACATACTCTAATTTTGTCAATTTATTTAAATTAGAGAGATTACTAATATTATTATCTGAAAGATACAAATACGTTAAGTTAACAGCGTTTTCTATCCCTGTTAAATCAGTAATATTTAAACCCGATGCTTCTAAATCAGTAAGATTAGCTAGTTTGCCCACTGTAATGGAATCGGTAGCTTTTAAACCTAATGCTTCGCGTACGGCCTTTGCCAAATTGGCATCGGTAAACTTAACTACATCACTTGCCACCTGTGTAATCGCACTAGGAGACGCCACCTGCTGTACCGTTTTTTGCATTTGAACGGTTGTCTTTGATTCAAGCAATTCATTTAATGCCTTTTGTTTTATTGATACTTTAGACAACTTAACACTTTGAACTCCAGCTGACTTGCTTGGTAAAAGCGAACTAGTAAGTCCTGCTGCCTTCGTATTTAATGGTGTCATGAACGAAAGCGTCAAAACAGAAGCTAGCATTACTTTACTTATTTTATTCATCTCTCTATTAAACCCCCTTTTTATGCTAGATTCATTATATATCAAACTATTTCCTTATTATAGTAGAATCTTGAATATTTTAACAAAAATACAAATAGGTAAAAGTATCAATTTCTACACAAAAAAGCGAAACCAAAATTGTGATTTGGTTTCGCTTTTCTCTTGTATATATTCGTTATTCAATCCAAGCGCCGTCATTGCCAATGCGATATCCATCAATGATTGTATCTTTCGCCATAGCACCATCTGATTTAAGATAATACCAGTGGCTTCCTGAATAAATCCAACCAGTTAACATCGCACCACTTGAAGCTAAATAATACCAATCATTTTTCCATAATAACCAACCGGTTTTCATTTTCCCGTTTGATTCTAAGTAATACCATGATCCGCCATCTTTGATCCAGCCTTTTAGCATTACATCATTTTTATAGAAATACCAATTTCTGTCAGATAGTACCCAACCGTTGTTATAGTTACCGATTCGTTTCGAACCAATATATGTCCTAGAATAATATGATTCTGTTAAAGAACTAATTCTAACACCACTAGATGCTGCATGCACAAATTTGTTATCTCCTAAGTAGATTCCAACATGCGAAGCCCCAGACTTATATGTACTGAAAAATACTAAATCGCCTTCAACTAAATTGCTTTTTGAAATCGCTTGCCCTTTTGTGTATTGTTCAGAAGCTGTTCGTGGTAAAGTAACACCTGCTTGTTTGTAAGAATAGCTTGTAAATCCAGAGCAATCAAATCCACTTGGAGTTGTGCCTCCCCAAACATATGGAACGCCAATATAATCAAGAGCAATATCCGTAACCTTATCTCCAAATGATGCTGCTTCTGTTTTTTGTCCACTGATTAATCCGCCCAAGAGTAAAGAACATGATAGTAGACCACTGACTATTAATTTCTTCATGATAACCTCCGTGTTTCTCTTTCTCTCTCTCTTTTGTTATTTATAGTATCTCATAAAAGTTACTAGTTTTAATTTACAGTTATTTTTTAATATTATTACAGGAATGTTTCAAAAACTGACCTTTTTCGACTATTTCGTTAGATTTTTCTGAAAAATGGTAAAAATACGGGTATTTGGGCATATTTTTTTCGTGACCTTTACCCCATAGTATGTAAGAGTTTTCTTGATGGAGGTACGAAGTTTGTCAAATATTCTTTACCTCCTTGACAGATTTCCATCCTTTTTTTGCAGAAATGTAACAGAATTTCTGACTTTGCTCGCTGTTTTATTTTATTAAAATCGAAAAAGGAACCACCTAAAGGTGATTCCTCCCTGTTTATAGCATAGCACCGTCTTTTCCTAGACGATATCCGCCCACGGTTGTGTTTGCAGCCATATGGCCATCTTTGTATAGATAGTACCATTTTCCACCGAGCTTAATCCAACCGGTTTGCATGGCACCACTATTATTTAAGTAATACCACTTACCGCCTGTGTATAACCAGCCGGTTTTCATATCACCATTTTTCTGGTCAAGGAAATACCATTTTCCTCCTGAAAATAACCAGCCCGTTTTCATATCTCCCGACGCGTTTAGATAATACCATTTACCATTAATATATTGCCACCCGGTTAACATGGCACCGGATTGGGTGTTTAAATAGTACCATTTTTTGTCTTTGTCGAGGAACCAGCCTGTTTTATAGGTACCATTACCGTTAACATTGACATAGACATAAAACCACTTACCTCCGACATTTTGCCAACCTGTTTTGAGGTATCCATTATCATTGAAAAAGTAAAATTTACCGTCAAGTGATTGCTTTCCAGTTAGCATTTTTCCATTCTGATCAAAATAATAACTATTCTGTCCTTCTTTATACCAGCTCTTTTTGACTTTCTCACCATTTGCAAAGGTAAATTCATAAAATTCTTTTGCAATATTAGCAATTTTTCCAGCCCAGGCGGGATCGGTTGCATATTGGTGATAACCGCTATTAAATCTCATATTATCAAGAGTGGGCTGCGAATAAAACGGATATGTTGGGTCTTCTACGGTCTTATCCCAGCTAACATAATGATTTTTTATATAATTTGCTCCATTGATGATCCCTTTGCTTGGAGTGTCAAACTTATGTGCATTTGCCATGGGATCAAAATCCACTGCTCCGATACCATAAAAGTTGTTTTTGGTACCAACTATATCAGAGTTTCCCCATTTAGACTCTAGACCCGAATGTGCTAAAAGATAGATAGCGTTTAAACCAGTAACATTTTGTGCTTCAATGTAGGCTGCACCCATCCCTTTCATTTTGCTGCTCGGTTCCTGTGTTTTATAATCAATAAAACGGTTAATTTCATTTGCCGTTATATTTGAAAAAGTGTCTAAGGGTGTAAATAAGGAGATAGAGTTAGTAACCTTTCCTTCTTTTTCAAATTCATAAGGGATGACATTGCTACCACCATCCGTGGTTCTTGGCTGGTCATTGATATCCATATACCATCCATATATCCAGCCCTGCTGCAGCTTACCGTCTATCATCGTTTGAACTTTATAGTAATGAGTAGTCGCATCATAGCCCAGGACCGTTACCTTGGAGTGATCATCAATTTGACCAATAACATTTGAAGAGAAACCAGGTGCGTCCTTCAAATTCCTCCATTTTTTCACAATCCATGTTTGATTTGATAGATCGTTACTCAAATATTCTTTGTAAACCCAGCCAACCTTGCCGTCCTCTAACTCAATTTTTGCTGCATTACGTACCTCTTCTAGGACAGTAACTTTAGCATTAAAAGACAAATCTACCAGTTGTTCTGATTTTACCAAGTTTGGATTCTCTTTAAAGAAAGGTACGTTAATTGATATAACACTCATTTGTGTTGCAGTATTAGTTGCCGCTGAAGCCTTACTATGAAAGAAACCCAGTAATAAAAATACAACTACAAAACTACGGAATAAAACTTTTTTCAATTCCCTTCTCCTCTCAATCTATTATTCTATCTTTAAGGGTAACATATTTTCCAAGCGTTTCCACCCTATTTCGACAAACAACTTGTAAATTCTTCAAGAAATGTTCATACACTTTTTACCAACAAGTGAGAATTTTTCACTAAAATAAAAGTAGAGTTGGATAAAATATGAAGGGAAGTGCTTTATGGCTTTTAAACCTCGTACAGAACGGCAGGAATTAATTATTTTAAGGTGCTTAAATGCTCGAATGGAGTTACCAGAGGTCGATAAGAGGAACTTTTATAATCTAAAAAAAGGATACGAAGGGGAAGTGATGTTTGATTTATTGACCGAAAAAATTCAGAGTAATTGTTATATATTAAATGACTTATTGTTGGAGGTTAATAATAATAAGTTTCAAATTGATACGTTGATTATTAAAGATACCTTGTACGTTTTTGATGTTAAAAATAATGAAGGCGATTATTATTTTGAAAACGGTGAGTTTTACTCCAAGAATGGTACGAAAATCACGAACTCACTTGATCAGCTAAAACGCTGTGACTCTCTTTTTCACCAGTTACTGCAAAAACATAGCTTCAGGATACCTATAGAATCAAATGTTGTCTTTATTAACCCCGAATTTATGCTTTATCAAGCACCCAAAAATGAACCCCTGATTTTTCCTACACAACTGAATTCCTTATTAAAAAAATTAAATACGCCTACTAGGAATCTTACTAATAGACATAAGCAATTGGCTGAGCTATTAGATTCCTTGCATCAAGTAGATTCCCCGTATCCGAGACTGCTGAAATACGAATATGGGCAGCTGAAAAAAGGGCTCAATTGTTGTACTTGCCGGTCCTTGAAAGTTTCTGTCAGTGAACCGAATGCCACTTGTGATGAATGTGGGGCTGAAGAAGAAATCGAATCTGCTGTTTTACGAAGCGTGATGGAACTTAAGCTTCTTTTTCCTGATATAAAAATCACTACCAACCTTGTATATGACTGGTGTCGTGTAATTTCAAAAAAGACAATTAGGAGAATTCTTAAGAAGCATTTTAAAGCTATAAATAATAGAAGAAATTGTTATTATGAGTAAATAGCAATTCTTTTTCTCTTAGAGCGGGACTTAGAAATTTGTCCTATTGCCCGCTCGGGGATTTTTTTCCTTGCCACGGGCATTAGAAACTTCTCCTATTTACTGTTAGTGCGCTTTTCCTCTTTCCACGGGCATTAGAAACATTCCCTATTTACCGCTTGAGCACTTTTCCCCTTG
>NZ_JBCNAC010000138.1:0-26590 GCF_050477885.1 Neobacillus rhizosphaerae | reverse complement strand
TGGTGCTACGGGCACTGTCGACCTAGCACAGTTCCCATGCCTGTTCTTTTTCAAGCGCTACGGGACTTGTGAGCTCTTCACAATTCCCTTACTCGCTCTTTTTCATGTGCTACGGGCATTTTTCGCTTACCATAGTACCCATGCTCGCCCGTTATATAGGCTCCAACTGGATTTGTGCATGTTTCACAAATCCAACCATAGTAAAAAGCAGACACCCCCATGCATCTGCTCTACTCACATATTGATTTAATCTTATCCAACAAATAAGGCACCGAATGAAAAGCATATAGCATTTCTACTACCTTGCCGTCCCTTACGATTAAAAGACAGGGTACACTTTCAATCGCTAAATCCCTCGCCAATTGTGGATAAAAATTTAAGTTCATTTTTCCCATTGGCGTATCTACCAACTCTTCGACCACCTGCAGCATCTTTGATGCGAGCTGGCACGTACCACAAAGTGGTGTATAAAAATAGATTAGTCCTGTTGACTTCTTTTCAAGGAAATCAACAAAGTCAGTTTGATTCCATTCGTTCATTACTCATTATCCCATTTCTAAAAACTCAGTATGCACATCGATGTTCGCTCCTAAAAGAACAGTCGCCAAATGCTGTACTGGTGCCGTTGCGACCTCACGATACATCCGATCGATATATATATGCTCAGCATGCGGAAACTCCCGCTTAAATTGCTTACGAAGCTTTTCACCTGCTTGATCGGCATCAACAAGAATGTAGACATCCTTATCTTCAAGAAACTCAATTAATTCATCGAGCTTCGAAACACTGATGGTTCCATTCGTACAAATGATTTCAACCGGTTCCTTTACAATACTTTTTACCTTATTTTTATCTGACTTTCCTTCGACAATAAGAACTTTGTCAACATACGAATCATTCATATCCATCACCTGTAATAGAAGTTGTTTATGTTAACATATTCTAAAATTTTGATTACGTGTGTCTTCTTCTTAGTATGTTAACTATATCATTATTGTCATCTTAAAAATAGGTATTTGCTCATACTCACGACGGCTACAACGCTGGAATTAACACCATCCACCTTCATCACAATCGGTATATTTCGCATCAGGTTGATCGGTAACCGTCACATGCTGGTATATCTTTTGTTGGTCAGCCTCAAAGTGATGCTCTAGCTCATACTGCATATTCTCAGGAAGTTTAATTTTTCCAATAGAGGATGACTCTAAGAATAGTTCAATCTCACCATTCTTAATTTTTCCTACTACACGATCAGTAACATCTACCTTTTGTTGTTTCAGTGACATATGTCCACCCTCTTTAATATATTTACGATTAGTTTCCCCACTTTAGTAGAAGAAATCGTGGAAATTATTATTAAAAGTGGAAGCCTCTTAATTTTTAACAGAAAAAGCACCCTAAAAGGTGCTTTTCTAATGATGATTAGTCTTCTTTAACCATTTCTTCGTACTGTTCAGCAGTCATTAGCTTTTCTACTTCGCTGCTGTCAGAAAGCTCAATAACAATCATCCATGCTTTTTCATAAGGAGATTCATTTACAAATTCAGGACTGTCATTTAAGTCTTCGTTCACTTCTACTACTTTTCCGCTTACAGGCGCATATAGCTCAGAAACTGTTTTAACAGATTCAACGCTTCCGAACGGCTCGTCAGCTGATACTTCAGTACCAACTTCAGGTAGTTCAACGAAAACGATATCTCCTAATTCATGCTGTGCAAAGTCAGTGATACCAACGCGCACCTTTTCCCCTTCAACTTTTACCCACTCGTGTTCTTCTGAATAACGTAACTCTTTTGGTGTACTCATTCGCTTAAATCCCTCCATTGTTTTTTTTCTGAAAAATTTATCATCGAATAAAATCGATTACCATGAGTCAGGAAAGGAAGAGTAGGCTTATTGCCACATTTTTTCATACTCTTCTTCTTTAAAGCCTACGGTGACTCGTTCGCCATCCGTTAAAATCGGCCGCTTAATTAACATCCCATCGGAGGCAAGTAAGTCAAGCAGTTCTTCATCCGTTGCTGACTTCATCTTATCCTTTATACCTAATTCACGATATTTCATACCGCTAGTGTTAAAGAATTTTTTAAGTTCTAGTCCGCTTTTTTGATATAGATCCTGCAATTGCTCACGACTTGGGGGATGTTCCACAATATGTACTTCTTCATAGGAAAGATGATGGGCATCCAGCCATTTCTTTGCGTTTCGACATGTGCCGCATTTGGGATACCAGTAAAAAGTCATCGACATAAGTTTCACCGCCTTTTCCCACTTCATTCAATGACGTATTCACGTCATTTGAATATTATCATAACGTTTTTCAAAATCCTAATGCAAAAAATATGTTCCAAATTAAAAATTCGACTAATTTCGTAAATACTCCTTCTTTATCTCGATATTATTTTAAAAAATAAAAAGCCCCCTTGAGAAAAAGGGAGCCCTGTATTCCTTTTAAACGATATAGCGTTCTGCTTCGATAAGGGCATCTGCAGCTTCGCGCTTTTTAGCAATTACGTTAATAGGCGTGTGGCGAGTAAACTTGCGAAGAGAAGACAACATCATGCGAAGAGTATCACCGTGTTCAACAGCTACCAATGTTTCTTTCGCATCTGCTTCAATTTTATTAAATGCTTCTTGGCAGAAAATTTGTGTGTAAAGAAGCTTTTGTTTGCTCTTCTCCACACCGTCTTTAGCGATTGCTTTTTCTGTACGTAATACGACAGATTCCATAGCATACGCATTGGAAACAATATCAGCAATGTTTACGAATATTTCTTGCTCTTTTTCAATCGCTTTGCCGTATTTTTGTGCGGCTAAACCAGCTGCTAGTAAACCGATTTTCTTCGCATTTTTCACCAAATATTTTTCTTGTGCTAACGGCTCATCACCTGGCTCCTCAGGCATAAGCATCATTAGTTCTTCTTGTAGAGCCATTGCTTTTTGGAATAATGGAAGCTCACCCTTCATGGCTTTACGCAGATATGTGCCTAATACTAACAAACGGTTGATTTCGTTTGTACCTTCAAAAATACGGTTAATACGAGAATCACGGTACGCTCTCTCGATTGGATACTCCTGCATAAAACCATATCCGCCATGGATTTGAACGCCTTCATCTACAACATAATCTAACACTTCACTGTTAAAGAATTTGTTTAATGAACACTCAATCGCATACTCTGCAATTGAATTGGCCACCTTTTTAATGTCTTTCGCTTCCTCGTCAGTCAACTTACCTTGGTTATCCTCATACAATCCGATTGTACGGTATACAGCGCTTTCTGCTGCATAAATTTTGGATGCCATTGTACCAAATTTCTCTTTTGTTAAGTTAAACTGAGCGATTGGCGTTTTAAACTGCTTGCGTCCATTTGCATATTTCACAGTCATTTCAAAGGCACTTTTAGACCCGCCTACACCGCCAACAGCTAATTTATAGCGACCGATATTTAAGATATTAAAGGCAATAACGTGACCCTTACCAAACTCACCTAAGAGGTTTTCTACTGGTACAGGAACATCTTCTAAAATAAGGGTACGAGTGGAAGAACTCTTAATCCCCATTTTCTTCTCTTCAGCACCAGTTGAAACGCCTGGGAAGTTTCTTTCAACGATGAATGCAGTGAAGTGTTCGCCATCCACCTTTGCATACACAACGAAAACATCTGCAAAGCCTGCATTTGTAATCCATTGCTTTTCACCGTTTAAGATATAGTGTGTGCCTTCAGCATTAAGCTTCGCTGTTGTTTTAGCACCAAGGGCATCAGAACCTGATCCTGGTTCAGTTAATGCGTAAGCAGCAAGCTTTTCACCTGAAGCAAGACCAGGTAAATATCTGCCCTTTTGATCGTCATTACCGAAAAGGACAATTGGTAAAGATCCGATACCAACATGGGCACCATAAGAAAGGGAGAAGCCCCCAGCCTTTGACATTTTTTCAGTAATTAATGAAGAAGTAATCTTATCTAGACCTAGACCATCAAATTCTTCTGGTACGTCAGCTGCTAAAAGACCAAGGTCACCCATTTCCTTTAGAAGCTTTACTGTGCGATCAAATTCATGATTTTCTAAGTGTTCAATTTGTGGAAGTACTTTGTTCTCCACAAAGTCTTCTGCTGTTTTAGCAATCATTTTGTGCTCATCTGAAAAATCTTCCGGTGTAAACACTTGATTATAGGAAACATCCTCAATTAAAAAGCTTCCGCCTTTAATAATTTTTTCTGTTTGATTTGCCATCTCTATTCCTCCTAATCTTTGATTAACCAGGGGCTAAGTCCCTCTTGCCCCTGGTCCTTCTTCATTACAAAAGTTCAAATACTCCGGCTGCACCCATACCGCCGCCGATACACATAGTAACTACACCGAATTGCTCGTTTCTGCGTTTTAATTCATGAATCAGTGAAAGGGTTAGTTTCGCACCTGTACATCCAAGCGGGTGTCCGAGCGCAATTGCACCACCATTTACGTTCACAATTTCTTCGTTAAGACCTAATTCTCTAATTACCTGAAGTGACTGTGAAGCAAATGCTTCATTCAATTCGAACAAGTTAATATCGGATAATTCTAACCCAGCAAGCTTTACTGCTTTTGGAATAGCGACCACTGGGCCGACACCCATAATTTCAGGTGGCACGCCGCCAACTGCGAATGATCTGAATTTGGCTAATGGCTTCAAACCAAGGGATTCCGCTTTTTCACGGTCCATGACCATCAATGCAGCCGCTCCGTCACTTGTTTGTGAAGCATTTCCCGCTGTTACGCTTCCTGTTACAGAAAACGCAGGACGTAGTTTCCCTAATGTTTCTAGGTTTGTTCCTGGACGAACGCCTTCATCTTGTGAAAATTGGATTGTCTTTTCAACTAGTTTATTGTCATGTCCAACAGTACGAATGGTCACATCCACTGGTACGATTTCATCGACGAATTTCCCTTCAGCAATTGCCTTGGCTGCCCGCTGATGACTTCTTACGGCAAAGGCATCCTGGTCTTCACGGCTAATGCCATATTTCTTAGCCACTTCTTCTGCTGTATGGCCCATTCCCATGTAATATTGCGGAGCCGTTTCGGCAAGCTTAATGTTTGGTCGAACCACATGCCCCATCATAGGGATCATACTCATGGACTCTGCTCCACCAGCGATCGCTGTGTCAATTTGGCCAGTCATAATGCCCTGCGCTGCATAGGCAACCGCTTGTAGTCCTGAAGAACAGAAGCGATTGATTGTGATTGCAGGGACCGTATGTGAAAGACCTGCAAGTGCCCCGATATTACGAGCCATGTTATTGCCTTGTTCTGCTTCAGGCATTGCACAGCCAATGATTAAATCATCAATATTTCCTTCATAGTTCCCTGCACGTCTTAATGTTTCTTTTACCACCAATGCTCCCAAATCATCAGGACGAACATGGGCAAGCGTTCCTTTCTTTGCCTTACCTACCGGGGTTCTGGCTCCGGCCACGATTACCGCTTCTCTCATGCAAGTTCCCTCGCTTTCTATTAAATTGGAAAAATAAAAATCTATTATTAGTTACGTAACGGCTTACCCTTAACGAGCATGTGTTGCATACGCTGTTGTGATTTTGGCTCTGCGATTAGACTTAAGAATGCTTCTCTTTCTAAATCTAATAGGTATTGCTCATCTACTTCCGTTCCAAATGGCACTCTTCCACCTGCGATCACATAGGCAACCTTCTTAGCAATTTTCAAATCATGCTCGGAGATATAGCCAGATAATCGCATTGCTTCTGCACCCAGTAAAAGAGTTGCATAACCGGTTTCACCGACTACAGGAACCTTTCTACGTACTCTTGGCATATAGCCCTGCTCGTGTAAGGCAAGGACAGTTTGCTTCGCATCATACAATAGGTGATCTCCATTAAAGCTGATGCCATCAGATGCATCTAAGAAATTAGTTTCACGGGCTTCTTCTGCAGAAGTTGACACTTTTGCCATTGCAATGGTTTCAAACACTTTATTTGCGACGTTTTGCAAATCAAACGGAACACCACTTGGAAGATTTTCTAAGTGCTTAATGTAAAGCTCTTTGTTTCCGCCACCGCCTGGAAGCAGGCCGACACCGACTTCAACAAGTCCCATATAGGTTTCTGATGACGCTTGAATATGTGCTGTTGGCAGACAAACCTCTGCACCGCCGCCAAGTGTCATACCAAATGGTGCTGCCACTACTGGCTTCGAGCTGTATTTCACTTTTAATAACGCGCTGTGGAGATGTCGAACTACTAAATCAAGCTCATAGATATTGTCATCCTGTGCTTCCATCAGCATCATAGCAAGGTTGGCACCAACACAGAAGTTCTTCCCTTGGTTACCGATGACTAGACCCTTATAGTTCTTCTCCACCTCATCCACAGCAAAGTTGATCATTTGAACGATATCAAGTCCAATGGCATTATTCGGTGAATGGAACTCTAGAAGTGCCACACCGTCACCGATGTCAATTAGGCTCGCCCCACTATTCTTCTTAATGACACCCTTTTGGTTTTTAATCTTTTTAAGGTCAATTACCTTCGGATTAAATTCAACTAAACGATATTGACCATTATGATAGAAGAAGGACTCACCATTTTCTTCGATATAAAAGGAGGTAAAGCCATTTTCAAGCATTTCAGTCACCCAAGCAGGTACTTCCATTCCTTCTTCCTGCATCTTTTTAACTGATTTTTCAACACCAATTGCATCCCATGTCTCAAACGGTCCTTTATCCCATCCAAAGCCCCATTTCATAGCACGGTCAATGCCTACAATATCATCGGCAATTTCACCTAATAGCTTCGCTGAGTAAACAAGCGATTGCTTGGTTGTATTCCATAAAAATTGCCCCGCCTTATCATTGGCATAAACAAGCGCTTTCAATTTATTCCCTGAGCCCTTTTCCTGTTTTGCCAATTCAACAGATGGAGTAGACAACTTTTTACGCGGACCATACTCCAATGTATTTGGATCTAACTCAAGAATTTCTTTTCCTTTTTTCAAGAAAAACCCTTGTCCGGACTTGCTGCCAAGCCAACCTTTTTCCACCATTGTTTTAAGGAAAGCAGGGATTTCAAACACTTCTTTTTCATGACCTTCTACTTTTTCGTAGACATTGTTGGCAACATGATAGAAGGTATCTAATCCGACTACATCCAAGGTACGGAAGGTTGCACTTTTCGCGCGGCCAATCAGCGGACCTGTGATGGAATCAACCTCGCCCACACTTAAGCCGCCTTTTAACATTTCTTGAACAGTAACTAGAAGACCGTACGTACCGATTCGGTTTGCAATAAAGTTAGGCGTATCCTTTGCCTCAACCACGCCTTTTCCTAATACATCTTCACCAAATGTTTTCATGAAGGAAAGAATTTTTGGATCCGTGTACTGAGTTGGAATAACTTCGAGTAACTTTAAATAACGAGGTGGATTAAAGAAATGTGTTCCTAAGAAATGTTTTTGGAAATCTTCTGAGCGGCCTTCAACCATCGCCTCGACAGAGATACCAGATGTATTAGAACTAATGATACTTCCAGGTTTACGGAACTGATCCACTTTTTCAAAAACCTGCTGTTTAACCTTTAAGTTTTCAACGACTACCTCGATGACCCAGTCGACATCTTTCAATTTCACTAAATCGTCTTCAAGGTTTCCTGCTTCAATGAGAGCAAGATTTTTCTTGGAGGTTAGTGGGGCTGGCTTTTGCTTTAACAGCTTTTGAATAGCAGTCGCACTGATTCTGTTGCGAACTTGTTTATTTTGTAATGTAAGTCCTTTAGCTTCTTCCTCTTTTGTTAATTCCCGTGGCACGATATCTAATAATAGTGTAGGAATTCCGATATTCGCTAAATGTGCTGCAATCCCTGAGCCCATTACTCCTGATCCTAGGACAGCTGCTTTCTTAATCAATTGGTTCAACACTGTCTCCCCCTTCAAACTTTGAATGAATACTCATTCATTTTTTAGTCAAAAAAAATATTTCTGAATGAGTTTTGTTATTATTTATAATAAAATATTTCGAAAATTTGTGCAATCAATAATAGCGGAAAATTGAAATTTTTTTGAACAATTCTATCCCCTTACATATTTTTTAAGCACTGGGCATCCTATTCTTGAGGTGATAAAAGATGGCGAAAATGAAAAAGAACCCTTCCAAAGCTGGAGTTAGTGCGGCTAGTGTCAAGGGGAATGGCGGGCCAGGAAATGAAGAAGCCCACTTGGACAAAAAAAACAGCCAGAACAATCAGTTCAAAAGGTAATTGAAGACAGGCTGAGATACTTCAGCCTGTTTTTGTGACAGGGTAACAAGCTCTATTGTATAAAAATTCCTTATTGAGAGACTATAAAATCGAAAAGACAAATTTCAAGGAGGGTTACTATGCAGCAACAAAATATGAACATGCAAAATCAACAAGCGACCATGCAACAGCCTCCAGGTGTAGTATCTACAAAGGACGCTCTTTATTTAACTGATATGATGTCATGGAATTTACTATCTGCGAAGAAAGCACACTTCTTTGCCGGACAGTGCCAAGACCCTGAAATTAAAGCTGAAGCAGAAAAGGTTTGTCAGATGCATGAGCGTCACTATCAACAGCTTTTAGGCCACCTAGGCATGCATTCAGGCCAGCAACAGCCACTAAATAATATGCAATAAGAAGGAGGACAGACTGATGAATCAAAACCAAAACCAGCAAAAAATCCAAAACCCTGAAACACAGGTACCGAAGACCCCTCAAATGAACGATCGTGATTTTATTAATGATATCCTATCTACGGAAAAATACATGACTACAGCTTACAGCATGGCACTACATGAAGCTAGCCACGAAGGCTTGTATCAAGATGTTATGCAGATTTTTACTGAAACACAACAATGTCAGCGCGATCTTTACGACCTTATGTTTAGAAAAGGCTGGTATTCAATTGAAGCGGCTGACCAACAAAAGCTCCAACAATCGTATCAGCAATTCCAAGGCTATACCAACCAACTGCCACAACATGGCGGCAATACTCCTATGCAGTAAGCAAAAACCCGAAGGCCCTGCCTCCGGGTTTTTTTATGTACTTATTGTGCCGATTTCCGATGCTTTTCGTTCATCTGCTTAATTTCGCCCACAATCTGTTTCATTTCTTCTTTTCCATCAGGGTACAGTTCATTCCAATGCTTAGCTAAAGCAGGCATGGACTTTGCAATATGGGTATACAAGGCCCAAGCCTTCACCTTTTCCTTTGTCTCCTCATTGGATTCTCCAACCAAAAGCTCACTATACTTCTCAAGCAAAGCTTCGAACTGCTGAACAAATATTTTCTCCATCATGACACCTTCCATCCTTAGATACATGCGTACATGGGCAAATTTTACAGCGTTTTCCTGCTGGTAGCTGATAAGAGAAACAGCATGTTTTTCTTATTCGGATTTCCTCATCTCTTTCTTCAACATACGTCTTTTCTGCATAATAACGCTGAAGGGGATTTAAGTTATATTGGCCGAATAAAGAACCCTCTGCTTCTAGTAACAAATAACGGAAGTCGTCTGCTACATTACTATTCTCGTTCTCTTTCAACTCTTTTTCATAGAGCCAAAACAAGTAAACAGCCATATTTTCCCACAAAATTAACTTAGATATACCAACCGCTTTTTCTAATGACAAAATGATTGGATAAATGTGGTTGGCGAAAAGATCCCTCAACACGGTATCACGCCATAGAGAACGATCCTTTCCATTCCAATCCTGTGCAGTCATCTCCTTTAACGAAAAAGACGGAAGCCAGGCTTTCCCCTGATTAGGAGATTCCATTGATACATTTTCTATCGATACATTCAACTTTTTATTCCAAACACTCATACTATAAAGGGCTGTTACCGCTAAAAAAGCATATCTTTTGATAAAAATGGACGCAGCAACCTTAGTAGAAGGAGCATCAATGGTCAGAGTTAATTTTGCCAGAAAGTCGTTAAGGAATGACTCATCAAGCAGAGACGCAATAGGAAAAGAATCCGCACTTTTAACGCTCAGCCTGTATTTTTCCAAAACAAGAAGCTCATCTTCCGTCAGCTCTTTATCCATTCATCGCCACCGCCTTATCGAGAATACATCTCCCTCTTCCATAAGGAATGCACAATGGTGTTCCGAATAATGGATCCATTGTGACCTCACAGTCCATACCAAACACATTTTTCACAAGACCACAATTGATGACATGTTCTGGCTTCCCCTGTGCATACACCTTTTTATCCTTAATAGCCACCACGTTATGAGCATAACGGCAAGCAAGGTTCAGGTCATGAAGTACCATCACAACGGTCCGCTTTTTCTTTTCATTTAATTCAAACAGTAAATCGAGAATTTCGATTTGATGTGTCATATCCAAGTAAGTGGTTGGTTCGTCTAAAAGAATAACATCTGTATCCTGAGCTAAGGTCATGGCAATCCAGGCACGCTGTCTTTGTCCTCCTGAAAGTGAATCGACTGTTCTTTCCTTTAACTCCTCTAAACGAGTCGCTTTTAAGGCTTCATTGACTTTTTTTTCATCTTCCTCCGACCATTGTTTTAACCAGGATTGATGTGGGTAGCGCCCCTGTTTAACGAGTTGAAGTACGGTTAGCCCTTCTGGTGCGGAAGGAGACTGAGGTAAAATGGCCATCTTTTTGGCGATTTCCTTAGTTGAAAGCTTTGCGACGGCTTTTCCTTCGAGCAACACACCGCCAGAAGTTGGCTTCAAGAGACGGGCAATCGAACGAAGAAGGGTGGATTTCCCGCACCCGTTTGCTCCAATAAAAACGGTGATCTCACCCTTTGGAATTTTCAAATCCAACTCATTAATAATGAGTGTCTCTCCATATGAAAGTGATAAATTCTTCGTTTCAATCGCATTCATTCTCATGCCAGCTCCTTCGTTAACGTTTGTCTTCCATTATGCATTTCTTGTTTTAAAAAGTAAGTAGATAAAATATGGTGCCCCGATACCGGCTGTAAACACACCCGCAGGTACCTCCATAGGTGAAAACATGGTCCTTCCAATCAAATCGGCTGTCATAACAAGGATGCCACCAATTAGTGCAGAAGCTGGAAGTAGCGCACCAAATGAAGAGCCTACTAACCGCCTTGCCATATGCGGTGCCATCAAGCCAACGAAACCAATTCCCCCTGCAAAAGCGACCGAGCTTCCAATCAAAGCGGTACTAATCATCAATAATAAAAATCGTTGTTTTTGAACTTTTCCACCTAACCCCGTTGCCACTTCATCGCCTAGTTCTTGAATATTAATGGTTCTCGCTGCAAAGAGAGCAATTAAGAGGAACGTAATCGTCCAAGGAACCAATGTAGCAACATTTTTCCAGTTAGAGCCGTAAACCGTACCTGTTATCCATATGTTTGCCTGACTTGCCTGATAAATCGGCCCCATAATCATCATCAATGTCGTTAGTGCTTGCATCAAAGTGGAAATCCCTATCCCAATTAAAACAAGACGTATAGGCGATACTCCATTTTTCCAAGCAAGGATGTACACTAAAAAGGCAACGATCCCAGCCCCTAAAAAGGCGGCTAACGGAAGCCAAGCAATGCTGACTGTTAAGGCATTATTTTTATCACTAAAAAAGGCTAAAAATCCAACCACTGCAACAGCTGCGCCTCCAGTAATACCAAGAACATCAGGCGATGCAAGCGGATTTCGAATCATCCCTTGTAAAATCCCACCGGCAACCGCTAATGAAATTCCAACCATCAAGGCAACAATGATTCTTGGCAATCGAAAGGAGGTAATGATAAGCTTTTCCATTTCAGGACCGCCGCCGAACAATACTTGTACCACCGTGAATGGGTTAATTTTCATTTCTCCTGTCCCTGTACTAATAACAAAGAGAATAAAGGCTGCAATCAGCAGTATGATAAAAGTGGTAGCTGCTTTCTTGTCGATTAAAAAAGAAATTCTATCATTAAATACGCGGAAATTTTTATACTTGCTCATCGTCCGTTGAACCCCCTTCTTGCAATAAAAATAAAGAATGGAGTTCCAATAACCGCCGTCATGACACCGACGGGCACTTCAGATGGCATTAAGATATATCTTGCGGCTATATCTGCTGCTAATAAGAGGATGGCCCCCAAAATACCAGATAAGGGAATCACCCAACGATGATCAATTCCAATAATGGACCTTGTAATATGAGGAACAACAATCCCCACAAAACCAATTGGACCGGCAACTGCCACAGAACCGCCCGCAAGTAGGATCACAATGACACCGGTGGCTAGTTTGACTAACCCTGTGTTTAGCCCCAGTCCCTTAGCAATATCTTCCCCCATGGACAAGATATTCATTTTTCCTGAAATGAGCACGGCTCCTACCCAGCCAACCCCGATATAAGGTAAGACGGAAAACAAAGTCTCCAATTTTCTTCCTTGAACAGACCCTGCCAGCCAAAATAATACCTGCTCCAGTGCTGCTTCGTCGACTACAAGTAAGCCTTGTGTAAAAGATGAAAACATGGCCGATATCGCTGCTCCCGCTAAGGTAAGCTTCATTGGTGTCAAGCCTTCACGACCAAAGGAACCGATGGCATATACACTAACTGCGGCTACAGCTGCACCCAAAAAGGCGAGACCGTTGAAAGCTTGGAGATCTGTCACTGAAAATAAAGTAATGGCCACAACAACTGCAAACCCTGCTCCCGCATTAATCCCAAAGATTCCTGGCGATGCCAAAGGGTTTTTGGTTAATGTTTGCATGAGAACACCAGCAATGGCAAGGCTTGCCCCCACAGCGGAAGCAATTAATGCTCTAGGAAATCTAACAGTTTGAATAATAATATGTTCGTTTGACCCATTATAATTCGTATAGGACTCGATTGCTGTCCGCCAGCTGGTGTCTGTATAACCAAAGATGACACTGGCACACATTAATAACAACATTAGCAAAATAGCAGTGATTAGTCCCAGCCATTTTAATGGTGTACTTTTTAACAGCATGTGATTGAAACCCTTCTAACATATTTATAGTAGTAATTAATTTAAGTCTATCTCTAAATGATAATGATTGTCAATTACTATGAAAATCATTTTCATTTACCTTTTATTATTGTTCACAAATTTGTAATTGAATTTGAAAATCATTTTCAATTAAATCGTTGACATCTTCCATTTGTTCATTTTATGATAAGGATGTCATTGAAAATGATTATCATTTACATTTACTAAGGAGGATAAAAATACATATGAAAATGACAAAATCTCTATTATCTATTTTCTCTATTCTAGCCATTTTCTTACTTGCAGCTTGTGGCGGTGCAGAGGAGAAAACAACTGAAAAGAAAGAAGCACCAAAGACAGCGGCTGAAAAAAGCTATACGGTCGAACACGCAATGGGATCGACCACTATCAAGAGTACGCCAAAACGCGTAGTTATTCTTACAAACGAAGGAACAGAAGCTCTTTTGTCTATGGGAGTCACTCCAGTTGGTGCGGTTAAGTCTTGGACTGGCGATCCTTGGTATGAGCATATTGCGGGTCAATTAAAGGATACAAAAGTTGTGGGTACAGAAAGCGAAGTAAACGTTGAAGCAATTGCTGCTCTTAAACCGGACCTAATTATCGGTAATAAAATGCGTCAGGAAAAAATTTATGAGCAGTTAAGTGCAATTGCACCGACTGTTTTTGCTGAAACATTACGCGGTGACTGGAAGACAAACTTTAGTCTATATGCAAAGGCTGTTAATAAAGTTGATAAAGGGAATGAAGTATTAGAAAAGTATAACGGTCGTATTGCTGACATTAAGGAAAAGCTTGGCGACAAAAAGAATATGAAGGTTTCTATGGTACGTTTTATGTCTGGAGAAGTTCGTATTTACCATAAAGATACATTCTCAGGTGTTATCTTAAATGACCTTGGATTTGCTCGTCCTGAGAGCCAAAACGTGGATGATTTTGCAGAAAAGAATGTAACGAAAGAACGTATCCCAGCGATGGATGGGGACATTCTCTTCTATTTCACTTATGATACGGGTGATGGAAAAGGCAATACCCTTGCAAAAGAATGGCTTGCTGATCCATTATTCAAAAACCTTGAGGTAGCTAAAAAAGGTGAAGTACACGAAGTAAACGATGCTATTTGGAACACTGCTGGTGGTGTCATTGCTGCAAATCTCATGCTTGATGATGTGGAGAAAATCTTCCTAAAAAAATAAGATGAATGTTTGGACCGCCCAGAATGTAGGCGGTCTTCTTCTTTGTTTTGATAGGTGGCGGTGGGATTCCGCCAACTATTGAAGGTATTCCGCCAACTTGGGCCAGAATTCCGCCAACTTTTGGGGTATTCCGCCGATTTAGGCCAGAATTCCGCCAACTTTTCAATTTATTCCGCCAAACCTTATTTTGAGGCCACAAAAAAAGAGAGCGGGTCTGCATTCCCCCGCTCTCTTCTGCTTTATGCTGTTGTTGAAAACATGTATTTTTTATAATGGTACCGTATGGAGAAGATTAGACCTAGTCCGAGCATATTCCCCATTAGGGCACTTCCTCCATAGCTGATGAATGGCAATGGAATACCCGTAATTGGCAGAACACCAATGGTCATTCCAATATTTTGGAAGACGTGGAAGGTAATCATGCTGATTACGCCTACACATATATACGTATAAAAGTTATTCTTTGTTTCCATTCCAACCTTGGTAATGTGATAAATCAATAAGAAAAATAAACTGATTAACACACTCGCTCCAATAAAACCATATTCCTCCCCGACAACACTAAAAATGAAATCGGTTTGACTTTCCGGTAAATACACTTCACGGTTACCTGGTCCTTTGCCCCCAGTCTGTCCAGATCCAATAGCAAGTAGAGATTTGGTCAACTGATACGCATCTGAGCCTTGATAGCTATAAGGATCAAGCCAGGAATAAATCCGATTGAACTGGTATTGCTTTACTCCAAGATATTTTTCAAGTAAGTCTGGATTCCAAAGTACAAAGTAAAAAATCGTCCCAATAAGTAAAATACCGACAGAAAATAACGGTGTTAACAGCTTCCAGGAAATCCCTGAGATAAAAATCATCCCTAACAAAATGGATAAGAAAACGAGCGATGTTCCCAAATCCTGTTTGATGATAAGGATTAATGGTGCCATGGTTACCATTCCAAGCTTCACTAACAGCCAAAAATCAGACTGCATTGTTTTGATTGGATTTTTAAGGTGATGATCCTCGATTACCCGCGATAGAGCTAAGATGATAAAGATTTTAACAAACTCGGAAGGTTGGATGGTACCCATTCCCGGAACTTTAAACCAGTTTTTCGCTCCGTTGATGACCGGTGCAATACTTGGTGGCGCGACAATCAGGAATGCCAGCAGGAAAAGTCCGAAGCCATACGCATACCAGGTTAGCTTTCGTAATTGATCCGAGTCAAGTGTCATTACACTCGCAATTAACCCACCACCAACGACGTACCAAACGATTTGCTTTAATAGGAAGTTCTCCTTATATTGACCACTTGCCTGGGCGCTATAGATCGCTAAACAGCTGGCTAGAAAAAGTAATATCAGTATAAAAACGAGATTATAATCAAGTTTAGAAGTTGTATTTTTATTTGAAGTCATACTAGGTCTCCACCTTATATTAAAACTTGTCCATTCCTTCATTATATTTTTAATGAGGACAAATCACAACTTCTAAACGACAATGGTTTTATTTACATACTATTTTCCTACATTAAACTTGTCTGTTGATTTCCGCTCCAGGTGCTTCGCTTTCCGTGGGTGTGACGGGGAGCTTTTCGTCGCTTCGCTCCTGCGGGGTCTCCCCAGCCCCATACTCCCACAGGAGTCTTCGCTTCTTCCGCTCCAATCAACAGAGTGTCAATTAAAGATTTTACTTTAACCTATCATTTAAAGTAAATCCGCTTTACTTCGTTTGCCATCCATTCTAGATTGCTTGGGACTTGTGGAAGGCCGTAGCCGATGTAAAGTGGAGTGGTTACGAAACGGGAAACAACTTTGGCGTAGATTTTATTATCAATATGATGAAAAAACACATTATAGCTCGTTGCCTTGAATGGAAAATGATTCAGAATATAATGAACTGCTATTTGCAGGTACTCCGAAAATGTTTCCTGGTAATTGGAATCATTCATCTCCATATTAAACTCATAAAATCCCACACGTGGCTTGGTGGAAAGCGTAAATCTAGAGCCCTCCCCTTCTGCAATCACAAGCCCTTCAAACATTTCATGGGTAACTTTTTCTTTATAATCAATATCATTTAATCCAACAATTTGCATATGCGGATGGGCAAGTGTTCCTCCCGATAATGGACCATGATTTTTGAAGAATATCACCGAACGATAGCGGCCAGTTTCCTCCATTTCGAGCCAATGCTTGATTCCGAACTTTATTAACCGATGTAAATGATCTTTTGAATAAGTTGACAGCTCTGCATCGCAATCGTCCGTTTCAATCAACACGGTCTGATAAGTATTTTCTAAAACAGGGTATTTATTTTTCAATAGAATGATGGGGCCATCAACTGCAATAATGTCCGTCAGTTGGTCACGTTCGCAAAAAGGACAGGCCTGTTGTTTGTTCCGGATATTTTCTGGCTTTTTGACTCCAATAGAAGTATTAAAATGCAGATGTGTATGTTCCAAGCGCGTTTCTCCTCTCGAACGGTTATAATTCTATTTTATGGGAGTCGCCCCTTCATTTGCACTTATTTTGTTTGAACCTCGGCGATTTCCATTGACCTAATTGGTAAAATAAACCTAAAATAAAGGTGGATTTCATGAAGTCGCTTTTCTATGCATATCTTTTAAATGTACAGGCTTATTATTATGTAGAAATGAGAGGGGACCTATGTTAACAAAACTGGAAGCACTTATTCTCGGAATTATCCAAGGGTTAACGGAATTTTTGCCCATTAGCAGTACAGGCCATCTGTATTTAGGAAGAAATTTATTTGGGCTTCAGGAAGCGGGGCTTTTACTCGATACCATGCTCCATGTCGGTACCTTACTAGCTGTTTTCGTTTTTTATAAGGATGAATTTATTAAAATCATCAAAAATCCCTTTAGTAAGTTAACCTTTTTGTTGATCGTTGGTACGATCCCTGCCGTTATTTTCGGCCTTACTTTAAAAGATTACATTGATGAAATTTCCAAGACGGGCGTTACTATTGGCTGGGAGTTTCTCGTTACAGGACTATTTCTGTGGCTCGCAGATTCAGCAAAAAATGGTTATAAAAAAATGGAGGATATTAGCTATAAAGATGCCTTGATTATTGGTACTTTTCAGGCAGTGGCCATTATGCCTGCCATTTCTCGTTCAGGTATGACGATTGTAGCGGCCCTCTGGAGGAAATTAGATCGAGAAACAGCTGCCTATTTCTCCTTTCTCTTATCAACCCCTGCTATTGCTGGTGCGATTGTGCTGCAAACGAAGGATTTGTTGGGAGGTGCTGGTGAGGAAATCTCCTTGTCTGCTTTGCTCGTGGGGATTATCTCGTCTGCCATTTTTGGCTATATTGCCGTTAAGTGGATGATTGGTTATTTGAAAAAGAATTCATTAAAACCGTTTGCTATTTATGTATGGGCACTAGGAATTATCGTCTTGTTTTTTCAATTTACAGGGAAGTTTTAATCGGCTGAGCTGTTTCGCAAATAAAATATCGGTTTTCGCAAATAAAACATGAATTATCGCAAATAAAGGTGGATTAACGCAAATAAACCCCCTTTTATCGCAAATAGAATAGACAATAGTCGCAAAAAGGCAGCTCGAGATGACTCGAACTGCCTTTTTTTATACTGTTTCAGTCTGTTTTGCCATTTCGCGTGCTGCTTCTGCTGCCTGTTCTTTGGCTTTCGCCATAATTTCTGGGACCATTTTTGGAAAATGATCCATCCCTTCTGCAAAAACGGTTTCCATTAATTCAAAACCAAGGAATTCAAGGGCTTTGCTTAAATAACGGTCGCCCATTTCAAAATCCACCATCCGGCCACTTGAATAAATGCCTCCGCGTGTTTGAATGTGAATAGCCTTTCTTCCAGTAAGAAGGCCCTCTGCACCGTGTTCAGCGTAGGTAAATGTTTTTCCAGCAATAAATAAACAATCCATAAAGGATTTTAAAATTGCCGGAGCGCCAAGGTTCCATATTGGAGTAACAAAAACATAGTAGTCTGCATCAATAAATCGGTCAGCAAGCGCATGCATTTTTTCGATTTTTGTCAGCTCTTCTTCAGAAAGCTGTTCCTTTGTATATCCCATAAAGGATAATTTTGCACGGGCATATAGTAAATCCATGTCAATCTGGGGAATATCCATGCTATATAAGTGCATATGTTCAATTTCCACATCCGGCTGTTCCTTTTTAAACTCCTCTAAAAATACTTCCCCGATCTGCATTCCTTTTGAGAGCTTTATATCGTTTTTCGGATTAGCCGTAATATACAAAAGCTTCGACATGTACATCCCTTCCCTTATTCCACAATTTAATATTTCTACTACTATAGTACAACAAACTTCCATGCTCACCATTGAACAAAAAGTGAAGTTTGTGATATTTATGTGAAATTTACAGCTCCCTTTGAACAATCCGTGACAATTCTACACGAAACCAAACAAAACTTAACAAAACTTAACAAAAATCACATCTATTATGATAATCTTTTAATAAAGTAAATTTGGAATTGGAAAAGGAGGGTGACCTGTGGAAGAAAAAGCATATACTCCCGATGAAGTGGCCCAAATCTTTCAAATCTCTAAACATACAGTTTATGAGCTAATTAAAAGAGGTGAGCTACAGGCATTTAAAATAGGGAACAAAATGAGAATTGAGCACGCCGAGCTTGAAAGGTATAAAGAGAATACAAAAGCTCCGGTTAAGAAAAGTCATGCTGAACCATCAAACACGTTCAGTAATCATTCCCTATCTATTCGATTATCCGGAAGTCACGATTTTCTTGTCGAACATTTTGCTAAACAGGCTGGCACTGCATTAAATCTACAAATTCAGCCTTCTTACATAGGCAGTCTTGAAGGCCTTATGATGCTTTACCGCGGTCAATGTGATATCGCCGCCATTCATCTTTTAGATCCGACATCACAAGAATATAACCTGCCATTTATTCATCAGCTATTTGTCTATGAGTCAATCCTAGTACTTCGATTGGCGGCAAGACAACAAGGCTTCATCGTCGCCAAGGGCAATCCAAAAAATATTCTTGATTTCCCAGACCTTGTGAGAAAAGATGTTCAATTCATTAACCGTCAAAAGGGAGCAGGAACGAGATTCTTACTTGACTCTAAGCTCTCAAGCTATGGGATTAATCCTAGTAATATTAGCGGGTACAACATTGAAGAGTGGACTCATCTTTCAGCAGCTTCTTATATAAGTAGAGGGATTGCTGATGTTGCCTTTGGTATTCAGTCCGCTGCCAGCCATTTAGGTCTTGATTTTATTCCCGTTGCCCAAGAACATTTTGATCTTGTGTTCCGCTTTACGGATGAAAACAAACAATGCTTGACGGAGTTAATTCAATACCTACAATCCCCTGAATTCAAAGATAGTTTAACGGATTTAGAAGGTTATTCTATTGTAGATTTAGGAAAAATCATCTATCAAACTACTTTAACGGAGGAATCCACATGTTAAAAAATCGCTATTTTGCCGTTTTATTTGCTTTCATGCTTTTAGTATTATCAGCCTGCGGTAATTCTGAAACGAAAGATGTAGCTGCTAAAGACAAAAAGACAGAACCTAAAGCTGCACCAACTGAAATGATTCTTGCCACAACCACAAGTACACAGGACAGCGGCTTATTAGATGTCCTCATTCCTATGTTCGAAAAACAGAATAATGTAAAAGTAAAAACGATTGCCGTTGGTACAGGACAAGCATTAGAAATGGGAACAAAAGGGGAAGCAGATGCCCTTCTTGTTCATGCTCCAGCTGCTGAAAAAGCAGTCGTTGATGCTGGAGATGCCATTAATTACAAGCGTGTCATGTACAATGACTTTATTCTTGTTGGTCCAAAAGACAATCCAGCTGGTGTCAGCGGAGATGACATCGGAGCAGCCTTCAAGAAGTTGGCTGAAGCGAAAGCTACCTTTGTTTCCCGTGGTGATGACTCTGGTACAAACAAAAAAGAACTTGGTATCTGGACTTTAGCTAACATTAAGCCTGCAGGTGACTGGTATGTTTCAACAGGACAAGGAATGGGTCAAACATTACAGGTGGCAGCTGAGAAAAAAGGGTACGTCCTAACTGATCGTGCAACTTGGCTTGCTCAAGCGAAAAACTTAGACACTCTTCAAATTGTAGTTGAAGGTGGCAAGGATTTAATGAACATTTATCATGTAATGCAAGTAAATCCAGAAAAGCATGATAAAATTAATAGCAAAGATGCGGAAAAATTTGTAGAATTTATGGTAGATCCTAAAACACAAGATGTGATCGAAAACTTCGGTAAGAAAGACTACGGCCAATCATTGTTCTATAAATATACTGAATAGATTTACCAGCGGCAGGAAGGTCTCTTTTGATTCTTCCTGCCCTATTTTTAACCTGGAGGGCAGCTATGTATGGAACTATTAATAGATGGACTTAAGAAAGCAATAGAGATGATCCTCTCTGGAGACCCAGAGATTTTTCAAATTACATGGCTGACTCTAAAGGTTTGTTTAATTTCCATCCTTTTTAGCACCCTACTCGGTCTTCCCCTGGGTATTCTACTTGGATTAACTAGATTTAGAGGCCGCAAATTACTTCTATTATTCATTAACATGGGTATGGGGCTCCCCCCTGTTGTTGCAGGACTTTGGATTACCATGTTTTTATGGCGATCCGGTCCGTTAGGTGATTGGTCCCTGCTGTATTCACCCACAGCCATTGTTATGGCCCAAGTATTAGTCTCTTTTCCCATTATTACAAGCTTAACCTGTTCTGCCTTTCAGCAAATTAATGATAAAATGCTTCTGCAAATCAAAGCCCTAGGTGCAACAAAATTCCAAACGTTAGTCATCCTCGTCAAACAATCTAAGATTGCAATTCTAGCTGCGGTAATGGCTGGCTTTGGCCGGGTCATTGCTGAGGTGGGTGCCGCCATGATGGTTGGTGGCAATATTCAAGGTGATACCCGAATTTTAACTACTACGATTGTGATGGAAGTGTCTAAGGGAAATTTCGATATTGCTCTCGCTCTCTCGTTTATTTTATTGACCGTTGCCCTTTTAATTACAGCCGTGTTAACCTTTTTACAGCAAAGGAAGCGATTTTCATGAGCCCATTGATAGAAATGAAAAATATCACTTTTAATGCCCAAGGCAGAACGATTCTCAATATACCTGAATTCCAGATTCATGACGGAGAATTCCTCGGCATTATGGGACCAAATGGTGCGGGAAAAAGTACGCTGCTAAAGGTACTCGCTTTTCTTGAAAATCAAACGAACGGTGAGATTCTTTACCGTGGACAGGTCATCCCGACAGGAATTGCTCCGCTAGAGTTACGAAGGAAATTCTCGATTGCCCTCCAGCAATCCTTACTTTTAGATGCGACAGTTTTTCACAACATCGCCATTGGCTTAACCTTACGAAAGGCTCCAAAAAGCATCATTAAGGAAAAAGTTTCTCATTGGATGGAGGTATTTGGCATCACACATCTGGCGAAAAAAAATGCGCTCTATCTATCCGGTGGTGAGGCGCAAAGGGTCAATTTAGCACGTGCCATGATTGTGGACCCAGAGATTCTTTTTCTCGATGAACCATTTTCTGCTTTAGATTTCCCAACTAAGATTAGGCTAATGGAAGATTTCAAGCGAATTATTGAAGAAGCAAAAACCACTGCAGTGTTTGTCAGCCATGACTTAATGGAAATCCATTATCTTACTAAACAGCTTGCCATTATTGCAAACGGTGAAGTAAAGCAAACAGGCCCTACTTCTCGGGTTCTCGAACATCCAAATGCCGCCACCGCTCCCTTCTTAAATGAGTGGAAAAAATTCTACCCAGTCGCACGTTAAACGGCAGCTCACTCAAGGGCTGTCTTTTTTGTTTGATTAAAAATGACGACAGGAATAAAATATGGTAGAAGTTAGCTTTTTACAAATACATATCAACCTGAGGTTTTAAGGGGGAGTTCATTCCATGAAATATGCAATTATAACCGGGGCATCCAAGGGGCTAGGAAAAGCGATTGCAAAACGCCTCATTCAAGAACAAATTGCGATTGTTTCTGTTTCTAGAACAGAAAATGAGGAAATAAAACAATCAGCTGCCGAAAATGGACTATTTTATCAACACTATTCCTGCAATCTCTCTTTGGAAAAAGAAGTACAGGAAGTATTTATGGAGATAGCCCACTTGATTTTTGAAAAGAATCCTAAAGAAATTCTTCTTTTTAATAACGCTGGAGCAATCGAACCGATCCAGACAGTCGGAAATTTAGATCAAACGCCTATTATACGCAATATCCAAGTCAATTTAATTGCACCGATCATTACAACCAATCTCTTTTTTAATAAAGCAGAAGTCACAAATACGACAGTACAGATTATCAATATAACCTCCGGGGCAGCCGTCCGTTCAATCGAAGGCTGGAGTGTGTACTGCAGTTCTAAAGCTGGACTCAATATGTTTACCCAAACAGCAGCACTTGAACAGGCTGAATTGAAGACGAACAACAAAATCATTGCCTTCAGCCCAGGTGTAATGGATACCAATATGCAAGCAACCATTCGTTCTTCTTCTAAAGAAGCATTTAAGGACCTCGACCGCTTCAAAGAATTCAAGGAGAAAAATACTCTCTTAGAGGCAGACACCGTGGCAAATGCATTAGTAGACTTACTGTTAAGTGGTAATGTTGAAAGCGGAAAAGTGTACAATATAAATGATTTATTAAAGTAAGCAAAGAGGCCTTGCATTTTGCAAAGGCCTCTTTATTAGTCCTCCTGTGGAAACCATAAGGTGATGCTGGTTCCCTTGTTTAGTTTACTTTTTACTCTGATTAACCCTTTGTGGGCATCCATTAATGCCTTAACAATGGAGAGACCAATGCCAACCCCGCCTGTTTTGCGATCCCGTGATTTGTCACCGCGATAGAACCGTTCAAATATATGTGGGATATCATCTTCTGCCATACCTGAGCCTTCATCTTGAATGTTGAACCCGACATAGCCTTCCTTATCCGTTTGCACAGAAAGGGTAACATTCTTCCCTTCAGGTGTATATTTCAATGCATTATTAAGGATGTTCGAAAGGATTTGCATGAGCTTGTCTTTGTCCGCCTCAAACAATTCCTCCTGTTTCGTTTCCTCGATGTGAAGATGAACACCCTTCTCCTTAAAAATAGGCATAAACATTTCGTACAATGCCTCTAATACACTACCTGCCTCTAATTCTATTTTTTCCAGCCTAATTTGTGGATTTTCAGCAGCGAGTAATTTTTCTAGTTCATTCACTAATCTTACCAACCGCATCAGCTCTTCGTGACTTACCTGTAATCGCTGTGGTGTTGGCTCCCAAATCCCGTCCTGAAAGGCTTCAATTTGACTTCTTAAAGTCGCTAGGGGCGTTCTTAACTCATGGGCCAGGTCACCGGTAAATTGCTTCCGAAGCATTTCTTCCCTCGCCAAGGATTCTGCAAGATTATTGAATGAGATGGCAATTTGCTTCACTTCAGTAGGCAGACCTGATAACGGGATTCGAATGTCCAAATTATGCTGTTGCAGTTCATTTGCGGCAAAAGACAGCTTCTTCAAACCAGATGTCAGCTTTTTTGAAAAAATCATACTGAACACGATGGCTAGAATAATCGTTAAACATACCGCTGCGTAAATATAGAGTTGGATAGATTGAATAAACGTATATTCATCATCAATTAAGCCTTTAGGATAAATGGCCACCAGTTTCCCAATGATGGTATTATTCACCTTCAGTGTATAAGATTTGGAATGCCATTCCTCCCCATCCGGTGCTGGTTCAGTCAAACCAAAGCTATTCAGCATGCTCCGAATGTTTGAAGAATCCATCTGCAGTTGTCCAAAGCGATCATATAATTGAAAATAAAGCTGATCAGTCATTGCATGCTCGTGCAGCAGACCATATACAGGATCACTGGTAAAATGTCCGTTTTTCCTATAATCCTTCTCAATTTCCGTGATAATCCGATCAATCTTCTTCTCCCTGTTGTGGTCTAAATAACTATTAAAGCTCTCTTCAAATCCATATTGAATAAAAAAGCTGACGATAAATATTCCGATCATAGAAATCAAAACTAAATAAAAAAGGATTTTAGACCGGAGTGTTTGCAGCATCTAGTACCCCTCCAAATTTATAGCCCATCCCAAAAACAGTCACGATGAAATCCGGCTGTCGTGTATCTTGCTCTATTTTTTTGCGGAGGTTTTTAATATGTGTATCCACACTGCGTTCATAGCCTTCATAATACATGCCCTCGTCCTGAATTTTTTCTAATAAATCCATTCGACTGTATACACGTCCTGGATTTTCCGCCATATTCGTTAATAGCTTGTATTCGATAGGAGTTAATGTCACATATTCTCCGTTTACTCTGACTTCTTTCTTTATTAGGTCTACCACTAGTTTTTTTCTGTTGAATTCAAGGAGTTGTACTTTCTCCGTCTTTTTGACACGCCTTAAAATGGCCTGAACGCGTACAACCACTTCCCGGGGACTAAATGGCTTAGTTAAGTAGTCATCTGCACCCATAACAATCCCGTTGATTCTGTCATCCTCAGCAGATTTTGCCGTAAGCATCAGTATAGGGACATCTGATTCTTTTCGCACCAAACGGCAAACCTCCTCACCAGAAATATCGGGCAGCATAAGGTCTAGTATAATTAAGTCAGGGTTAATGCTTTTCGCCTTCTTTAAAGCATCTATTCCATTATCAGCACTGTGAATTTCATAGCCTTCTCTCTCTAGGTAGGCTTCAAGAACTTCTATAATTCTACGTTCATCATCCACTAATAATATTTTCATTATAATCACTCCCCATATCTTTACTATATCATCTTGGGTCTGTGATTTTTGCAACTTCACAAATTCGCTACAACTTAGTCAAAACATCTTCAATTTTTAAAAATTGGCTATAATATAAGTCTCCTTCTACTCAATTGTTGTAGTATTCTAAAGGGAGTGAGGTGCTGATTGGAATGAATAAAATATCATTTAAAATAGGCTTGCTTTTCTTCTTAGCTATTTTTGTACTAGAAACGATTTCGATGTTCTTTTTGCATAATAATATTATTCATTCCCGCGTGCATGAGGAGCTGTCTGCGCTCCAGACCAGGGGGAACAACCACCGTGAAGTCTTAGAGGCATCGTTCCATGAAGAAACGATTAGACATATTGCCATGATGGAAGCACGGACAGATACACAGGTAATCCTTACAAAACCAGATGGGTCCATTTATATGTCGTCAAATAAAGTGACGGATGAAATGAAACGGATTCTCCATGAAACACCGAAGGAGATTCCACATGATGGGCTCATCTTAGAAGACAATTGGAAAAATGCTACGTATATTGCTTCTATTAGTCCTGTTGTCGTTGATCAACAGATTGATGGCTATGTATACATGTTCCAAAATACACAAAAGATTAAAGACTTAATCTCCGGACTTAACCAGCATTTTCTGCTTGCCGGACTTCTTTCTCTATTATTTATGATTATTATCATTGTATTTTTGACCCGAGTGGTCACAAATCCGCTTATTAAAATGAGTGAGGCGACCAAACGAATCAGTAAAGGCGACCTAAGCGTTTCGTTACCGAAGCTCGGGAAGGACGAAATCGGGGAACTGGGAGAATCTATTCAAGTCTTAGCGAGTGACCTAGAGATTCTAAAGAATGAACGAAACGAATTCCTAGCCAGTATCTCACACGAGCTGCGAACGCCGTTAACTTATATTAAAGGCTATGCAGATATCGCCCGACGAAAGGAAACGAATGAACAGGATCGGAAAAACTATTTAGACATCATCCACGAAGAGTCACTCAAGTTATCCAACCTGGTGAAGGAACTTTTTAATTTGGCGAAAATGGATGAAAATACGTTCTCTATTGAAAAAGAGGAGGTTCAATTACGTCCCTATTTCCAAGGAATCATTGAAAAAGTTTCTCCTGCACTGAAAGAACAGCATATGGACCTTTTTCTAGATTGCCCGGATGATCTTTATTTATCGATTGACCCGATCCGATTTGAACAAGTCATCCTAAATCTGCTGGATAATGCGCGGAAATATTCGGAGCCTCATACCAAAATTAGAGTTGGGGCGAAACAGATTAATGGAAGAATTCATATACGAGTACAAGATGAAGGGAAAGGTATTCCTGTAGAGGATTTACCTCGCATCTTTGAACGCTTCTATCGTGTGGATAAATCAAGAACCAGGGCACTTGGCGGCTCGGGGCTTGGCCTGGCGATTGTTAAACAGTTGGTCGAGGCTCATGGCGGAAGTGTGGAGGTAACAAGCTCCCCGAATGAGGGGACGACTTTTGAAATAATTATATAAATAAAAGCAGTGTGAAAGAACATTGTTGATTTTTATACCCTGTTGATTGGAGCGGAAGGCACGAAGATCCT
>NZ_JBCNAC010000137.1:0-67201 GCF_050477885.1 Neobacillus rhizosphaerae | reverse complement strand
AATTATATGGACTTAATCGTATAGAAGGGTTCTACGTGCCGAAGTGCCTGATGGAGAAACAAAAACACCTTGCTTGCGCTACACCTCTAGGCAATTATGCCTGCCTCTCAATGTAAACTCAAAATAACACCTTACTTAATTTTTTTACTAGTCGAAACCTTTGTTGACACTTTTACACAATTAAATGGACTTGACTCTTTATGGGATAGATGAAGACACAATGAGATGTGTACAGGTGATAAATGTCCTTCATGAGGTGGATGAAGGACAAAAAGTGATGGAGGAGCGTGAAAAATGTCTTTCATCCCTCCTCACAACCAAATGAAACCGCTTCAAAAACCTTAATAAAGTGTTCACATGTATCGGTATAAAATTGAGGTACAATGAATACATAAATTAGTTTGTGAGATGTTTCACGTAACTAAAATAACAGCGTGTTTAACAAAAAAGAGGCGAAAACACTATGGCACATCTATCAATAAGCGCATTACTCATTCGATTCCTTTTGGGCGGTTTAGCAGTAGTCGCTTGTACGTTGGTGGCAAAAAAGTTGGGAGAAAAAGCAGGAGGGATTTTTGCTGCATTTCCTGCAGTGTATCTAGCAGCATTATTAACAATAGGACTTGATTTTCATGGCGGGCAGCTGATTTCTCATTCCATTATGTTATCAAAAGGGGCCATCTTCGGAATGGCAATAAACATCATCGTTGCACTTTTAGCCGGCTATCTTCTTCCGAAAGTAGGTTGGAAGCGCGGGATCGTGCAATCCATGGCCTTCTGGTTTACGATTTCTATAGTTGTTGTGATCATTACATCCCATTAAACGGACGAAAAAAGGTGACTAACATGAATAAAAAGGACTTATTCATTCGATTTCTTCTAGGCGGGACTGCGGTCTCACTTAGTTATTTAATAACAGTGGTTTCTCCCTGGAAAATCCTCGCTGGAATTTTTGCCGCATTTCCTGCAGTCATGCTGACAGCGGTGATTATGGTAGGGATAGCTTCCGGTACAAAGAAAGCAACTAATATTGCAAGAGGATCTGTATATGGAATGATGGGCGGAATTATTTGCGTGATTACGGTCCTCCTAACCTTGCAATCTACTAGTAATTGGCTCTTAAGTATTACCATTGGGTTACTATCATGGCTAACAAGCTCCATTGCTATTTCCACATTAAGAGAACGTTTGGCAATGAAAAAAGCCGTACACCACATATAATTTCGGGAAAAAATCCTTCAGTTGAATTCGGGCTGAAGGATTTTTTTAACAAGATTCGCCACTTTTGACTTGTATTATCTGAAATTTCGGAATAAAATAAAATTAACATACCAACCGGTAGGTATGTTTTCGGATAACCTATCATATACTTTCTAAGAAGAAAAACTAGAATACAAGAATAGAATGGAGTGAAGGAAATGCATTTACGTTTGACCGACGAGCAAAAAATGGTGCAGAAAACAATTAGAAGATTTGTTGAAAAAGAACTCATTCCACTTGAAAACGACGTATTAAGAAACGAACGAGAAGGTAAACCAAGCCTTCCGCCAGGAAAATTAAAAGAGCTTCAATTAAAGGCAAAGGAAGCAGGCTTCTGGGGCATTAATACACCTGAAGAATATGGCGGTGCTGACTTAGGACAAATGATGATGGCCATCGTCTTGATGGAAGTGTCAAAAACCTTTGTCCCATTTCAGTTTGGCGGCTCTGCAGATAATATTCTGTACTATGGAAATGAAGAACAAAAACAAAAGTATTTAATTCCAACCATCAATGGTGAGAAAAAATCTTGCTTCGCCATGACTGAACCTGGGGCGGGCTCTGATACACAAAATATTAAAATGACAGCAGTCAAGGATGGAAATGAATGGGTTTTGAATGGTGAAAAAACATTTATTACAGGTGGTAATGAAGCCGACTTCGTCATGGTTATTGCCATTACAGATAAAGAAAGGCACAAAGAAACACGTGGTCGAGAAGGTGTTACCTGCTTTATTGCCGACCGCGATATGGGCTGGAAATCGGAGTATATACATACGATGGGAGAATGGGGTCCAGCCGGCTTAGTTTTTGATAATGTCCGTGTTCCTGAGGAAAATATCCTTGGTGAATTGCACAAGGGCTATAATTTGGGACTTGAATGGATTGGTTTTGCAAGATGGATTGTAGGTGCAAGAGCTGTTGGATCGGCAGAACGTTTATTGCAAATGGCAATTGACTATTCGCAAGAACGAATTACCTTTGGAAAACCGATTGCAGAAAGACAAGCCATCCAATGGCAAATCGCAGATTCTGCCGTCGAAATTGAAGCGGCAAGATGGTTGGTGTTAAACGCTGCGTTTACGCTTGACCAAGGTGAGGATAACCGTCATCTCGCTTCCATGGCAAAACTTTACGGCTCCAATATGGGTAATAGAGTGGTCGATCGCGTCCTACAAATTCATGGAGGGATGGGTTACACAAGAGAATTGCCAATTGAGCGCTGGTACCGGGAAGCTCGCCTTTGGAGAATTTACGATGGGACCGACGAAATTCAGCGCATGATTATCGCCCGTAACCTCATTAAGGGACACGTAAAGATTGGTCAATACCTATAAAATGTAAGCGCTATCTATTAAGGAAAACAGGAGGAATAGAAATGGCAGGAAGATTTGATGGGAAAGTGGCATTTGTAACAGGCGGAAGCCGTGGAATTGGAAAAGGAATTGTTGAGCTTTTTGCAGAGGAAGGCGCAAAAGTAGCCTTTATTGACCTTAATGAAGAAGCATTAAGTCAAACAACAAGTGAATTAAAAGAAAAAGGGTACGAAGTATACTCTAAAGTGGCAAACGTTACCGATGCCGAGCAGGTAGAAGGTGCAGTAAAAGAGGTATTTGAGACATTCGGATCGGTTGATATTCTAGTTAATAATGCAGGAGTCATCCGTGATAATCTATTATTTAAAATGACAGATTCTGATTGGCAAACAGTCATGGATGTACATTTAAAAGGCTCATTTAATGCGGCACGTGCTGTACAAAAATATATGGTGGAACAGAAATATGGACGTATCATCAATATTTCGTCCACTTCAGCCCTTGGTAATCGCGGCCAAGCTAACTATGCTGCTGCAAAAGCAGGCTTGCAGGGCTTCACGAAGACACTAGCAATTGAACTTGGAAAATATGGCATTACAGCCAACTCCGTAGCGCCAGGCTTTATCGAAACAGAAATGACGAAAGAAACAGCTGCAAGAATTGGGATTCCTTTTGAACATTTAATTCAAGCAAGCGTTGCTAATATTCCAGTAGGAAGAAGTGGAAAGCCAGCGGATATTGCTAATGCTGTAGCCTTCTTTGCAGACGAAAAATCTTCTTTTGTTAATGGACAGGTAATTTATGTGGCCGGCGGACCAAAATGCTAATTATGTGAGGTGAGGATGAATTGTTTAAAGATCAAATAGGTAAACAATCAAACAAGGTGAAAAATACCGTTGAAAGAGGAGCCGTCAAGAAATTTGCGGAAGCTATTGGCGACCTTCATCCTATTTATTTTGAAGAGGACACAGGAAGACTGTCTAGATATAAAAACAATATTGCCCCTCCCACCTTTCCTAGGGTATTCGATTATGGGGTAATTGAGGGCTTGAACTTACCAAACAAAGGCTTGATTCATGGAGAACAAACCTTTCACTACTTACGGCCATTATTGGTGGGAGAAGATGTCTACTGTTATTCCAAAGTAAAAAACTACTTTGAGAAAAAAGGCAATTTTGGTGAAATGGGTTTCCTTGTCCTTGAAAGCTTTGGCGAGGACGAGGCAGGAATTATTATCTTCAGTTCAACTTCAACAGTTGTCATATCTGAAGCTGTGAGGAAGGTGTTGGTTAAGTGAGTACACTAGCACAGTTACAAGTGGGTGAATCCATTAACGACGTTCAGTTGGAGCCTGTTTCAAGAATGGATCTTATTAAATATTCTGGTGCGTCAGGAGATTTTAATCCAATTCACACGATTGATGAGGAAGCCAAAAAAGCAGGGCTGCCAGGAATCATTGCACATGGGATGTGGACGATGGGAAATTTGGCAAAGCTCTTTACTTCTTATTATGAAGAAGGCTTTGTTAAGGATTACTCCATCCGCTTTAAGGGCATGGTGTTTTTAAATGATGTCGTTACACTTAAAGCAACATTAAAAGAAAAAAAGGAAAACACCCTCCATTTCCAGGTTCAAGCTGTGAACCAGCAAGGGAATGAAGTGTTAAAGGGTGAGGTAGTTTATCACCAATACGAAGCGGTTTGAGAAAAATAGGATTAGAAAAAGTACCCGGCATGGAGGAGGTTTCTCACCTTCATGCTGGGTTTATTTCTATCACATTTCAAGGAAAGCATGTATGAATAATAGTAAAGGGTGATGAAATGACGACCAAAATGAAAGTGAACTATCAGCCGCCAGTTTTTTCAACAGTAGAGGAAGAAAGGCTCCATTTAAAACAAAAATTAGCCGCCGCCTTTCGTTTGTTCTCTAAATTCGGCTTTGATGAAGGGGTTGCGGGACATATTACTGCACGTGACCCAGAGCGGAAGGATCATTTTTGGGTGAACCCTTTTGGCATGCACTTTAGTCAAATCTGTGCCTCCGATTTAATTCTCTGTAACCATGAAGGCGTAGTGGTGGAAGGACATTATCCTGTAAACCGAGCCGCCTTTGCGATCCATTCTCAGGTCCATGCGGCACGGCCTGACGTTATTGCTGCTGCCCATGCTCATTCTGTTTACGGGAAATCCTGGTCTTCCCTAGGGCGTCTTCTTGACCCAATCACACAGGATGCTTGTGCCTTCTATCGTGATCATTCTCTATATGACGACTTTAATGGTGTGGTTCTAGAAATTGAAGAAGGAAGACGAATTGGTAAAGCACTTGGAAACAATAAGGCATGTATTTTAAGAAACCATGGGTTGCTTACAGTTGGAGGGTCTGTTGATGAAGCGGCATGGTGGTTTATTACGATGGAACGTTCCTGTCAGGCGCAGCTTCTTGCAGAGTCAGCAGGCAAGACTGTTGTCATCGATGATGAAGACGCTAGAGCCACATATGAAACCGTAGGTGTTCCTACTGCAGGCTGGTTCCAATTTCAGCCTTTATGGAATCGAATCGTGAAAGAACAGCCAGACCTTTTAGAATAATGACCCTGATCTGAAAAGAGGATACTATCTCTTTTCAGATAGATACATACGGATTTGGGAGGATTAGCAATGAAAATAGGTGTAGCAGGTACCGGTGCAGTAGGAGGCTATTTCGGAGCTCTCTTAAAAAAAGCGGGAAACGAAGTGATTTTTCTAGCACGAGGAAAGAATTTGGAAAGAATGCAGGCAGAAGGATTAACGGTTGAAAGTGAAGTGGAACGTTTCACTGTAAATGGAGATTTTACAGACAGTTATGAGTCGTTTGTCGATATTGACCTCTTGCTATTTTGTGTTAAATCAACCGATACCAAAGAGGTTGCGGAAAAATTCCGTCCCCTGTTAAAAGCATCATGCTTGATTATGACGCTCCAAAACGGAGTGGATAATGAAGAAATTCTAAGCGAAATCTTTGGTAAAGAACGTGTTGTATCAGCAGCTACTTATATTCAAGCGATGGTGACGGATACGGGTGTGGTGAAACAAATTGGCGTTCCTCCACAGCTAGTCATTGGCACTTTAGACAGCCAGTTTGCGGAAAAAGCAAATGAGATTTCCACCTTATTTAATGCTGCCAATATCATAACCTATCCAACTAGCAATATCTTACACATTAAGTGGAAAAAGCTACTTTGGAATGTCACCTTTAACCCGTTAACTGCCTTAATGGAAGTTAAGGTTGGAGCAATATACGACGATGAAGGTCTATATCAAACGGCTCTAACCATCTGTAAAGAGGCAATCGCTGTCGCCAATGCCGCTGGATTGGAAATCGATGAAGATTTTTACGAAACGATTTTCGCCCAAGGGAACCTTGCGAAAGAACATCAACCCTCCATGCTCCAGGATAAAATGAAAGGGAAAGCCTTGGAGGTAGAATCCATCAGTGGATACATCGTAAAAAAAGGTAGAGAAGTAAAGGTGGATACCCCTGTTTTGGAAACCATCTATCATCTTTTAAGTTATCAAACTATAAACAGATTCTAATAGCGAGGTGAAATTACTTGGAGGTACAACAAGAACGTCCCTGGATGGATCAATACCCTGAAACCACGGACCTTTCTTTTGAGATTCCTGAATGTAACCTATATACATTTTTAGAAAAAACAACAGAAAAATATGGTGAACAAATCGCCATTATCTATGAAGAAGAAAAGATCACATACAACCAATTAAAGAACCAAGTAGACCGACTTGCAAACGCTTGGAAACAGCTTGGGATTCAAAAAGGGGAGCGGCTGGGGTTAATGGTCTCTAACCAGCCCACCTATGTGATTTCCTATTATGCAGCTTTAAAACTTGGAATGATTGTCGTTCAAATTAATCCGCAGTATACCCCACGAGAATTACTAGAAATTTTCCATGACTCAGAGGTAGCTTATTTAGTTTCAGAGCCTGAAAACGTAGAGAAAGTAAGATACCTACAAAAATCCCATTCCTTTAAATATATTTTTGTAACAGAAAGACCCATAGAATCAGAGTGCTCTTCATGTATTCTCGATTTAATCCGTCATGCCGAACCATTACAAGAAGCATGTTCCATCACTGCTAAGGAAGATATTGCTGTTATTCAATACACCGGTGGTACAACGGGGATAAAGAAAGGGGCCATGCTCACCCATTTTAATTTAATCGCTAATGTCATTCAAAGCAAGGCTCTCTACGGCGAGCGAATGTTCGTTGGTGAAGAAACCATCCTAACAGCAACGCCGCTTTATCATGTGTACGGGATGACAAGTGGAATGAACCTTGGAATTTATATCGGAGCCACGAATGTGTTAGTGAATAAATTTGAGATTAAAAAGGTACTTGAAGTAATTCAAGCCCACAGACCGACGTTCTTCCCGGGTGTACCCAAAATGTATCATGCCTTTGTTCATTACCCTGAGATAGATCGCTACGATTTAACCTGTTTTAAAATGTGTTCAAGCGGTTCCGCACCACTACCAGTTGAAATTATCAAGAAATTTGCCGAGTTGACGGGCGTTTCAATTGGGGAAGGGTATGGGCTCTCAGAAACCTCCCCCACTACACATAGGAATCCGCCAGAACGGTTGACCAAAATAGGAAGTATCGGAATTCCAGTGCCAAAAACAGATTGTCGAATTGTGGATGACAATGGCGAGGATCTACCAGAGAAAAGTATTGGGGAATTATTGATTAAGGGTCCACAGGTGATGCTAGGCTACTGGAATAAGCCGGAGGAAACCAAACAGGCCCTTCGCGATGGCTGGTTCCATACTGGTGACCTCGCGACGATGGATGAGGATGGTTATTTTTATATCGTTGGCAGGAAAAAAGAAATGATCATTGTCGGTGGCTTTAATGTGTATCCTCAAGAAGTAGAAGGGATCCTTTATGAACATCCGGATGTACTTGATGCTGCTGTGATAGGAATCCCTGATAAAGAATCTGGTGAGCTGGTAAAAGCATTTATCGTGCCAAAAGCCGGAGTTGTAATCAATAGTAGCGAGTTACAGAGTTACTGCTATCAAAATCTTACCCGATACAAGGTACCCAAACAATTTGAAATCATTGATTCTCTGCCGCGCAATGCAGTAGGAAAAGTATTAAAGCGAGTGCTACTAGAAGAGGCAAAAAATCGAGTGTAAGTACATTTGGAGGTGTCACATGAATTTTGAATTAGATGAAGACATTCTTTTTTTGAAAAAGAACGTCAGGGATTTTATACAGACAGAAGTAGAAGCAGTTGCCATGCAAATTGAAGAGGACAACCACATACCGGAAAGGATCATTCACCTATCAAAGGAGATGGGTCTCTTTGGTTTAAGCATTCCTGAAGAATTTGGCGGTCTTGGAATCGGGATGGTTGGAAAATGCGCCTTGTACGAGGAAATTGGGCAAACACATAATGGATATACGACGTTAATTGGAGCCCATACCGGTATCGGGTCAGTAGGGATTGTAGAAATGGGGAACGAAGAGCAAAAGAGAAGGTATTTGCCTGACATGGCGAGCGGGGATAAAATAGGCGCTTTTGCTTTAACAGAGCCTGCAGCAGGTTCTAATGCTGCCAATTTAAAAACAACAGCTGTAAGAAAAGGGGATACCTATATTCTTAACGGCTTAAAGCACTATATTACTAACGCAACTGAAGCGAGCGTTTTTACAGTTATGGCGGTAACCGACCCGGAAAAAGGAGCGAAGGGAATTACCTCGTTTATTGTAGAAAAGGATTTTCCAGGGTTTCAGGTCGGTGCGGTTGAGAAAAAAATGGGCTTACGTGGATCACATTCAGCCGAATTAATTTTTGAAGATTGTGAGGTTCCGGTTGAGAATGTGCTCGGTGTAGAGGGTCAAGGCTACGTGAATGCGTTGAAAATTTTAGCAAACGGCCGTGCGGGCTTGGCCTCTCGTAATCTCGGTTCCAGTCAAAAGCTTTTGGACATGTCAACAAGATATGCCAAAGAACGGATTCAATTTGGAAAGCCGATTATCTCAAACCAGGCTGTGAGCCATATGCTGGCGGAGATGGCGGTGGAAATAGAAGCATTAAGGTCGTTTACTTACCGGGTAGCATGGATGGTTGACCAAGGAATGAAGGTCATTAAAGAGGCGGCCATGTTAAAGCTTTATGGATCAGAGGTTTACAATCGGGTAGCAGATAAAGCCGTACAAATTCACGGGGGTCTTGGCTATATTGCGGATTACCCAGTGGAACGATTCTATCGTGATGCAAGAATTACAAGAATTTATGAAGGAACATCAGAGATTCAGAAAAATATCATTGCTGCCCAATTAGAAAAAGAATATAGCTAATCTAGTATTTTTAGGAGGATATTCATGAATGATATTGTGATTCTTAGTGCCGTTCGTACACCTGTCGGCAGATATGGCGGTGCATTAAAAAGTTTGAATTCCGGGACCCTTGCTTCCATTGTCATTAAAGAGGCGATGAAAAGGGCAGGAATTACACCCGATCAGGTCGATGAAGTAATACTAGGCGAGGTACGGCAATCAACTGAATCGTCCAACGTGGCAAGAGTCGCTGCCTTAAGAGCGGGAGTTCCTGAAACCTCGCCAGCGTTTACCATTAACCGATTATGTGCATCGGGGCTGCAGGCTATTGCATCAGGTGCCCAACAAATTTCTAGTGGTCAAGCGGAAATCATTGTGGCCGGTGGAACAGAAAGCATGAGCAATGCCCCTCTTTATCTAAGAAACTCTCGATTCGGCGGTGATAACGCAAAACTAATCGATTCTAATACGGAAGCAGGACAGCAGCCTCATGAAATTTATGGCGGCCAGTTAGGGATGGGGATCACAGCTGAAAATGTCGCTGAGAGATTTTCGGTTTCCCGAGAGGATCAGGATGCATTTGCCCTTGAGAGTCAATTACGGGCAGCGGTAGCGATAAAAAATAATCGGTTTGAAGATGAAATCGTTCCCGTTGAGGTGAAAGGAAAAAAGAATTCGATTATTTTTTCAGTGGATGAACATCCGAGATCTGAAACAACAATCGAAAGCTTAAGCAAGTTAAGACCGGTGTTTAAAGAAAATGGAACGGTTACTGCTGGTAATGCCTGCGGCCGTAATGATGGGGCAGCTGCCTTAGTGTTGACGTCACGTAGTTATGCAGAAGGACTGGGATTGAAGCCAATGGCTAGAATTGTGGATTGGTCAGTGGTCGGTGTCTCACCACAGGTCATGGGAATTGGTCCAGTGCCAGCTGTAAAAAAGCTATTGGAGCGAACAGGGTTAACACTTGATGATATTGATTTATTTGAGTTAAATGAAGCCTTTGCCTCCCAGGCATTAGCTGTGATTCGGGAATTGAATGTTGATCAGGATAAGGTAAATGTGAACGGTGGTGCGATTGCGCTTGGACATCCGCTTGGAGCCACGGGGGCAAAAATCTTAACTACTTTAATTTACGAACTATCCCGACAACAGAAAAAAAGAGGCATTGCTACTTTATGTGTTGGCGGAGGCCAGGGAATGGCCATGATGGTAGAGATTATTTAACCTTACTCTTAAAGGAGAAAGACGAATGAAAATGCCCGAAACTACATCAACATTTTTCGACTATATGGGTTTTAGTGGGGAATGGTCGGATACCTTTCAATTAGAGATTGGCATGCATCCGCATTTACTTCAGGATGACGGAACCGTTCATCCTGGGGTCTTCTCCACCATGCTTGATATTATAATGGGAGCAAACATCTCTTTAGAAACCCAGTCATTCGCCGCTACCATTAATCTAAATCTATCATTCTTTGATCTTTTACCAAAAGAAAAATATCGTGCAGAAACAACAATATTGAACCAAGACGGAAAATATATCACGGCTGAAGGGACCATTTACGATCAAAATCATTCTCTAATTGCGAAAGGGATAGGGACATTTAAAACAAGTCCAATTATACAAGGATAGTAAGTAGGTGGGGATAAATTGTCGGTCTTGAATACGGAGCTTCATAAATATATAGAGAATAATCCGTTCAATAACCATATCGGTTTTGAACTAATAACTGAAAAGAAAGATGAAATCCTTCTTAAGCTTTCACTGAAAAGAGAGCTCCTAAATACTAATAAAACTGTTCACGGAGGAGTACATGCCTCCATGCTGGATACAGTGCATTCAATCGTTCTTCGGTCTATATATCAAACCCCGGTAGCAGCTATGAATTTGGATGTATATTATTTTTCACCAGCTCATTCTGGTCATCTCTATGCAAAAGCTAAAATCCTTCAAAAGGGCTATAAACTGGCTACTATCGAAGCGGAAATAGAAGACGATCATCAACAATTGATAGCAAAAGGTACAGGCATCTATCGGATTATTAGAAAACTATAAGGTCCAGAAGACTTTTCTACTATACTAATGAGGAATTTGTCGAATGACTGGATGTTGAATATTCTAAAAATTTCTAATATTATAAGATTAATAACATACCAACTAGTTAGTATGTTTAAGATTATTTAAACCTGTTTTTTTGGATTACCGAACTTTATGAAAAGACGATACCAATTGAGTGATAGAAATAGGAGGAAATAGAATGCACGTAAAAGACCTTTTTGATCTCAAAGGAAAAGTAGCCATTGTTACAGGTGGGGGTCGAGGATTAGGGCAGCAAATTGCTGAAGGATTTGCGGAAGCAGGGGCAAATGTAGTGGTCTGTTCCAGAAGACTGGAGGCCTGTGAAGAAGTGAGTGAAGGACTGAGGAAGCTTGGGGTGGAGAGCTTTGCATTACAATGTGATGTCACAAACCCTGAAGATGTCAAACAGGTCGTTGAGAAGACGGTAGAAAAATTTGGACGGATTGATATTCTCGTCAACAACAGTGGCGCTTCTTGGGGAGCACCAGTCGAAGAAATGCCACTTGAGGCCTGGTATAAGGTAATGAATGTGAATGTAACAGGCACTTTCTTAATGTCTCAGGCCGCTGGAAAAGTGATGCTTGAGCAGAAATCAGGAAAAATTATCAATATCGCTTCGGTTGCTGGTTTAAAAGGCAGTAACCCTAAATATATGAATGCCATTGGCTATAACGCTAGTAAAGGAGCCGTTATTACGTTTACGAAGGATTTGGCTGTGAAATGGGGCCCACAAGGAATCTATGTGAATGCGATTGCTCCGGGCTTTTTCCCAACAAAAATGTCCAAAGGGTTACTAGACCAAGGTGGAGAAGCGATTCTCGAAGGCACACCATTAAGAAAATTCGGCTCGGATACAGACCTTAAAGGAGTGGCGTTATTTTTAGCATCGCCTGCCTCTAATTTTGTAACCGGTGACATTATTGTAGTTGATGGCGGAGCACATGCCATGTAAATGAAATAATCCAAAAACTAGGGGGGATTTATACGATGAAAAGAGATGCAGTGATTGTTTCAGCGGTACGTACGGCGATTGGCAGACAAGGGAGTTCACTTGCAGGTGTTCCAGCCCATGTCTTAGGCGCAGAGGTCATTAAAGAAGCAGTAAAACGAGCAAAGATTCAGCCTGAAATGATTGATGATGTGATTTTCGGCAATGTGCTTTCAGGTGGAGGAAATATTGCTAGATTAACTGCATTACAGACAGGTTTATCGCTAGATTTACCTGGGTTAACAGTGGACCGGCAGTGCGGATCAGGAATTAACGCGATCAATCTTGCCGCACAGGCGATTCGGGCTGGAGATGGTGATGTGTATATTGCCGGTGGTACGGAAAGTATGAGCCGTGCTCCTTATTTAATGGATCGTCCAGAAAAACCTTACAATCCTATGCCGCCAAGCTTCCGAAAGTCTCAACTGTCGCCAAAGGAAATTGGCGACCCGCCAATGGGGATTACTGCTGAAAACCTTGTTGAAAAATACCAGATTTCACGAGAGGAACAGGATCAATTTTCCCTCCAAAGTCAACAGAGGATGGCAGTTGCAATGGAGGAGGGACGGTTTGATGAACAAATTGTGCCAATTTCCATTCCTGTAAAAAAGGGTGAACCTGTTGTATTTAAAACAGATGAGCACCCTAGACCACAAACAACCTATGAGGCATTGGCGAAGCTACAACCTGCTTTTCTAAAGGGTGGAACGGTCACTGCAGGAAACAGTTCAGGATTAAATGATGCAGCATCAGCTCTTGTCATTATGTCGAGAGAAAAGGCAGAAGAATTAAATCTCACTCCGCTTGCGGTTGTTCGTCACTACGCTGTAGCAGGTGTGGATCCAAATATAATGGGTATTGGACCGGTTCCTGCTGTAAGGAAAGTAATGGAGAAGTCCGGTCTATCCATAGAAGATATGGACTTAATTGAAATTAATGAAGCTTTTGCCTCACAGGTGCTAGCTTGTAACCGCGAGCTTGGTATGGATCTTGAAAAGGTAAATGTTAATGGAGGAGCCATTGCCCATGGACATCCACTAGGTGCTACAGGTGCCATCCTTGTCACAAAGGCAGTCTATGAACTAAAACGGTCAGAGGGACGATACGCCCTCATTACCGCCTGTATCGGTGGAGGCCAGGGAATCGCCACCATTATTGAACGCGAATAATTCCGCGGTGAGGTTGATTCAAAAATAAGGGAGTCAACCTCACCACAGGTAATTGCCGAAAGGAAATATCCAATGAAGCGAAAATTAATGGAGACTGGAATCCAGTTATTTGATCAAAATGGATTTAAATCCACGTCTGTGCAGGATATTGTTCAATCGCTGGGTGTGACGAAGGGAACCTTTTACTATTATTTTAGCAGTAAAGAAGAACTGCTAAAGGATATCCATTTGACCTACATCGAGGAACTGGTAAAAAAGCAGGAAGTAATCCTAAATAATCCTTACTCAGATTGTATAAAAAAGCTATATGAGATTGTCTTTATGCTAATCAGCAGCATTAAGACGGAACGACCGAGCGCGCGAATCTTTTCAAGGGAAATGCGGCATTTAAGCGAAAAATATATCGAGGAAATCAAACAAAAACGAACGTTGTTTAGGAAAAATACACAAAGACTGATTGAAGATGGAATAAAGCTTGGCAAATTTAAATCAAGTCTTCGTGCGGATATATTAACGATGGGGATTCTTGGAATAACCAATTGGAGTTTTTATTGGTTTAACCCAACCGGGGAAGTCCCGGAGGAGAAAGTCGTGGAGATTTATATAGATATGATCTTAAATGGAATTTTAAAAAATGACAGCGGTTACAGTAAAATCTAATATTCTATTTATTCAGGAGGATATGCAATGCTTACTCTTCATTACGAATACTGGCCAAAAATCTCTAAATCATTAAAAGTCCCTTCTACCTCTCTTTATGACAACCTACGAGTCAGTGCTGCCCGTTATCCGGACCAAGATGCCATTTTCTATTACGGAAACAAGGTATCCTATCAACAGCTGGACGAGGAAGTGAATGCGCTTGCCGGGTACCTGCAACATAAGCTTGGGGTAAAAAAGGGTGAAAAAGTATTGCTTTTCATGCAAAATTCACCACAATTTGTGATTGGTTATTATGCAATTTTAAGAGCAAATGCCGTGGTTGTTCCAATTAATCCGATGTTAGTTGCCGATGAATTAGAATTTTACGTGCGTGACTGTGAAATCAAAACAGCTCTAGCAGGTCAAGAGTTATATGACCGAGTCCGTCCATTATTAGGCACGACTACTCTTGAAAACTTAATGCTTGCAGCCTATTCAGATTATACAGGGACTGGGTTTGAAGATACGCTTCCAAAAGAGGTGGAAGCTCCAAGTGTTCCTTTTTCAGAGGCGGGTCACTATCTGTGGAAGGATGCAATTCAAGCTAATATAGCTCCATCTGAACATACAGCAAAGGGAGATGACCTCGCAGTCTTGCCCTATACATCGGGAACAACGGGTCTGCCAAAAGGCTGTATGCACACAAATCGGACGGTAAACGCCAATACTGTAGGTGCCTATCATTGGTCAAATACCACACCGAACGCAGTGCATTTAATGTCCCTTCCGCTTTTTCATGTAACAGGGATGGTGCACAGTATGCATATGCCAATCTACAGTGGAAGTACAATGGTCATTCTGACAAGATGGAATCGAGATGCGGCAGTCGAAATGATTAAAAATCTTCAATGTACCCATTGGGTAACAATTGCCACCATGATCGTCGATTTCTTAGCCAATCCAAAGCTGAAAGCAGAGGATATCGCATCTTTAACTTCGATCTCTGGTGGTGGTGCTGCCCTTCCTGAGGCGGTGGGGGAAAAGCTGTTCAAGCTATCGGGTTTACGGTTTGTCGAGGGCTACGGCTTATCTGAGACGATTGCTCAAACACATTTCAATCCGGCAGAGCGTCCCAAAATGCAATGTCTTGGAATTCCCTCCTTTGACGTGGATGCTAGAATTATCGAACCAGCTACAGGAAAAGAGCTTGGTGTTGGGGAAGTAGGCGAAATTATCGTCAATGGCCCACAGGTAATGGTTGGTTACTATAACCGCGACGATGAAAATAGAAGTGCTTTTATTGAAATCGATGGAAAATCGTTTTTTAGAACAGGTGATATTGGTCGCTATGATGAGGAAGGATACTTCTTCATTGTTGATCGCGTGAAACGGATGATTAATGCATCTGGTTATAAGGTATGGCCAACAGAAGTTGAGTCGTACCTGTATAAGCACCCAGCGATTCAGCAGGCATGTGTGGTTGGCATCCCTGATCCAAGAAGAGGGGAGACGGTGAAGGCATTCGTTATATTAAACGAAGGCTTTGAAGGAAAAGTGAGTGAAGAGGAAATTATTGAGTGGTCAAAACAACATATGGCTGCCTATAAATACCCAAGATTCATAGAATTCCGCAAGCAGTTCCCGATGACCTCAAGTGGAAAAATTTTATGGCGAACGCTTCAGGAAGAGGAAAAAGAGAAGGTAACAAATAAGGTACAGTAATTTTGTTCAAAAAGGGGAGCTATCCGAACGGAACGCTCCCGTAAAGAAATTAGTTTATTTGTATTGTAACTTCGAAAAAAGTATAAGGGGGAAGCTATGGAGATTCTTATTCAGCAGCTGTTTAATGGCTTAACCATTGGAAGCGTTTACGCCCTTGTTGCCTTAGGATTAACGCTCGTTTATGGTATCCTGCACATTCCAAATTTTGCGCATGGAGCATTATACATGATGGGTGGATACATAACCTTAACGATGATGACCAAGTTTGGGCTTCATTATTGGGTCGCTATTTTCGTTTCAATTCTAGTTGTGGGTCTTCTTGGTGTCATGATGGAACGGTTTGTCTTTCACCCACTTAGAGAAGCACCGCCCATACACGACAAAATTGCTGCCATTGGGATTCTCTTATTCTTAGAAGCTTTCGCCCAATTTTATTGGGGGGCAGAATATCAAAGTATGCCAACACCGTACGGGCAGGTCGTTCAACTATTTGGATTGACGTTTACGATGCAGCGAATCCTGATAGTTGTTGCAGCCATTGTCGTGATGATTCTTCTCTATCTTTTCTTGAAAAAAACCTTCACAGGGGCAACCATCATTGCTATGTCACAAAATCGTGAAGGTGCCAATCTGGTTGGTATTAACACAAACAAGGTGGCTATGTTAACCTTTATGATTTCTGGCGGACTTGCTGCCATTGCATCCTCTCTATCTGCACCTATTAATCTAGTATTCCCAGGAATGGGACAGCTAGTTATTCTTAAAGCCTTTGTTATCATTATCCTCGGTGGTATGGGCAGTATCCCGGGAGCCATTGTCGGTGGATATATCCTAGGTTTTAGTGAAAGTTTAGGCGCAACCTACATTTCAAACGACTACAAAGACATCATCGCTTTCGTCCTTCTCGTGATCATCTTAACAGTAAAACCAACAGGATTGTTTTCAAAGGGGGGACACTAATGGGAAAAGTATTTAATCAAAGAAATGTAATTATTGCTTTAATCCTTTTTGCCATCTGTTTCCCTTTAGTATCAAATAATAATTACTTCATTCACATCATGACGCTTGCTTTTATTTGGATGATTGGTGTGTACGGATTAAATTTACTAGCAGGTTATACGGGTTATCTTTCACTGGCCCATGCTGGCTTCTTTGGGATAGGAGCTTATTCCTTAGGGATCTTAACCGTAAAAGCAGGGATGAATTTCTGGGCGGCTTTCTTTTTATCCCTGGTAATTACTAGTGTACTAGGCTTCCTCGTTGGTTTAATCGCCTTACGGACGAAAGAACACTTCTTTGCTATTTATACTCTGTGTCTGGGCTACATTATCTATCTCGTTATTGATAAATGGGACAGCTTAACAGAAGGTGTCCGCGGCTTGATTGGAATTCCTGCACCTGCAGGGTTTGGTCCAATTACCTTTGATACAGAGGTTTCACACTATTATTTAGTGTTGTTCTTCTTACTACTCGTGGTTCTAGTCATGTACCGAATTATTCACTCCCTGTCAGGTCGGACCTATATTGCGATTCGAAACAGTGAAGATTTAGCACAAACCATTGGGATATCCACGATGAAAAATAAATTAACAGTCTTTGTATTGTCTACGCTTTTTGCCGGATTATCTGGAGCCCTATATGCATCATTTGTTCGTTTTATTGGTCCAGATATTGGCTCAATCACTATCACCTTTGACCTATTAACCTATTTGCTTGTAGGCGGAATTGGTACGCTAAGCGGTCCTCTGGTCGGCACCTTGCTTATTGTTTGGTTGTCACAGCAACTCCAGGATTTCCAACAGTACCGGATGCTTATTTTCGGCCCTGTCTTAACACTACTGGTCATTTTTTATCCACGTGGAATTGTGGGAGCGATCTCAAGTGGGGTGGCTAAACGGAGGGCGAAAAAAAATCAGCTGCAGCTTACTAGTACAGCCCGTGCTAACGGTAAGCCATTTATCGACCGTGAAAAGCAAGTAGAGGAGGTATAGGGATGCAATTTTTAGAAACAAGAAATCTAACAAAGAAATTTGGCGGCCTGGTTGCTGTGAATCAAGTGGATTTTACGATAGAACAAGGAAAAATAAATGCCATTATTGGTCCAAACGGGGCCGGTAAGTCAACCTTTTTCAACTTAATCAGCGGCTTTCATCAACCCAGCTCCGGACAGGTGATTTATAAAGGAAAGGATATTACCACGTTACCTTCCAATAAAATCGCAGAGCTAGGAGTGGCACGTACCTTTCAAACAACGAATTTGTTCGAACAATCCACCGTTCTTGACAATGTCATCGTTGGACATCGCTTGCGGACAAAGTCTAATTTGCTGGATGCCATTTTTCGCACACCGCGTTTAAGAAGCGAAGAGAAGCAGTGCCGTGAAAAAGCGATGGAAGTGTTAGAGTTCGTTGATTTAAAACAGGCAGCTAATAAACTCGTTGGCAGCTTAACGCAGGAAGAAAAAAAGCGAACGGCATTTGCCTTGGCGTTAGCAACGGATCCTGAAATCGTTTTTCTCGATGAACCAGCCGCCGGTGTAAACCCGGATGAAACGGAAGGGCTGGCAGATTTGATGAAAAAGATGGTAAGTAAAGGAATCACGGTTTGCTTAATCGAGCACAAAATGTCAATGATTATGAGAATTGCCGATAAAATTATGGTTCTAAATTATGGGGAAAAAATCGCCGAAGGCAGACCGGAAGAAATCCGTAATAATGAAACGGTTATAAAAGCGTACTTGGGAGGGAGCGCCATTGCTTAGTTTACAAAATATCTCTGTCAAATACGGTAGCTTTACGGCCATTCAAAACGTGAACATTGAGGTTAAAGAAGGAGAAATCGTCGTCCTATTGGGGTCAAATGGGGCCGGGAAAAGTACAACCTTCCGAACCATTAGTGGTCTAAGTAAGCCTGCCTCCGGGGAAATCCTTTTCGAAGGCAAAAGATTGAATCGAACATCGGCAGACCAAATTGTAAAATTAGGGATTGGTCAATGTCCGGAGGGAAGGAAACTGTTCCCAGCCATGTCTGTCCAAGAGAATCTTAGAATGGGTGCCTATGTTCACCGTAGAAAAAAGGAAGAATACAAGCAGTCTCTTGAGCATGTATATGAGTTGTTTCCGATTCTTAGGGAAAAAAAGAACGATGCTGCAGGCTCTCTAAGCGGTGGACAGCAACAAATGCTCGCCATTGGCAGAGCATTAATGTCAAAACCGAAGCTGATGCTGCTTGATGAACCCTCTATCGGTCTTGCACCGTTGATTGTGGAGCAAATGTTTGAGGTTATTCAAAAAATTAATCAAGAGGGGACTACCATCCTGTTAGCAGAACAAAATGCGAATGCGGCATTAAAAATTGCTGATAAAGGCTATGTCTTTGAAAATGGCTCCATCGTCCTTCAAGGTACTTCAGAAGAATTATTTGCGAATGATGAAGTGAGAAAGGCGTATATTGGCGCTTAATAGTTGCTTCATACGCTTATAAGGGGGTGAGGAACGGCTTATTACCACTGTCAAAATCTGAATATTTTTAAAATATAAGGGGGAAAACCAATGAAAAGATTAAAATCTCTTTTGATGCTGAGTTTGATCTTCGTAGTTATTTTCAGTTTGGTAGCATGTAACAGCACATCCAATGAATCAGCAAGCACGAAACCGGCTGCAGGAGGCGGCGGTGACAGTAAATCCGAAGAAGCAGGCACAGTTAATATTGGATATACTGGCCCATTAAGCGGACCTGCTGCCTTTTATGGTGAGCGTACTTTAAATGGTGTGAAGATGGCGGCAGAAGAGATTAATAGTGCCGGTGGATTTGAAGTAGGTGGAAAAAAATTCAAGCTGAATATTGTTTCTTTGGATGACAAATACCTACCGAATGAAGCTGGGGCTAACGCCAAAAGGTTGATTCAGGAAAACAAAACACCGATTATTTTCACTCCGCACAGCGGTGGTGTCTTTGCTCTTCAAGTATTTAACCAGCAAGATAAATTCCTCATTGGTGCTTACACAAGTGAACCTAAAGTGTCAGAGGTGGGCAATAACCTGACCGTTCGTATTCCTCCTCGTTATGATGGATATTTAAAGCCGTTTACAGACTATGAAATGAAAAAATTCGGTAAAAAGATTGCCTTCCTCCCAACTGCGTCACAATACGGAAAAGACTGGTCTGAAAAGCTGAAAGCACATTGGGAAAAAGAAGGTGGTAAGGTTGTTTACAACTCAGCCATCGACTTTGCGAAAGAAACAGACTTCTTCACGATTGTTACAAATGCTTTAAAGGAAAAGCCAGATGTATTGTTTATCGGCGGTGCATCTGAACCAACAGCAAAAGTAGCGAAGCAAGCACGTGAGCTAGGCTTTAAGGGCGGCTTCATCGTAATGGACCAAGCAAAATTTGATGAAATGAAAAAGGTAACGGGTTCTTATGATATGTTAAACGGTTCAATCGGCGTTATGCCTCTAATTGAATCAAAAAGCCCAGCTATTCCTGATTTTGCGAAGAAGTACAAGGAGAAGTATGGTGAGACTCCGGGATCAGAAGCAGGCCTCAATTACATTGCGATGTACATCTTTGTGGAAGCAATGAAAGCGGCAGGATCTGTTGATGACGCGGAAAAAATTCAAGCCAAAATGCAGGATGGCGTAAGCAATATTCCTGACAATGTGAAAATCTATGACTTTACGAAATTTACTGGCGGCGGCTTCGATGGTGAATTAGAGGTTGCAGCGGTAGAGGACGGAAAAATCGTACCAATCAAGATTAAATAATAGGTAGCAATATGAGACCTTCCCCCTTGTATATCATCCGACCCACTTGGGTGTTTAGTTTACAAGGGGGATTTTAATAGTTTTTTGAAAAAACATCACATAATCTTCGGTTGCTAGAAATATAGTCTATTGGTCAACCCTCCTTTAGAAGTGATTGCTACTACCAGACCAAAATCATTTAACAAACGAAGGAAAGGTCTCCTATAAGGCTTCTATGCGACCGAAACAGCTGAAAAAACGAAAGAAAGGTCTCCTATAAGGGCTCTATGCGACCAAAACAACTAAAAAAACGAAAGAACGGTCCCCTATAAGGGCTCTATGCGACCGAAACTACTAAAAAAACGAAAGAAAGGTCTCCTATAAGGGTTCTACGCGACCGAAACAGCTAAAAAAACGAAAAAAAGGTCTCCTATAAGGGTTCGAAGCCACCAAAACTTCTTGAAATTCAAAAGATTTGGCGCATTCCAGGCCTCTTATCGTTCAGAAGGGAGGAGCCGTTACATGTTTAAAATTGTTCCTCTAGAGCTACAAACACACTTTGCCGAAGGAACGGTCAATGCCTTCTTGGCCATTGGGGAAACCGTTACCTTAGTGGATACCGGAAACCCTGGCAGAGAGTCCTATCAACAGTTAAAGAATCAACTACATAATCATGGCATTCAACTAACAGATATTGATCATATTGTCCTCACCCATATTCATATAGACCATGCTGGTGCCATTCCACATCTTCAAGAAGAAGTCGATATTCCTATTTTTGTACATGAACAGGCGGCCGGGTCCATCAACACTGGTCTTCAAGAGTATGAAAGAGTACAGCAATTTTTTGACCAGTTTGTAACAAGCTGTGGTGCCGACCCGAAAAAGCATATTATTAAGCGTCCATTTCATGAGGAAATTTGGCGGAATGTTACTTACTTAAAAGAAGGAGACCTGGTTTCTCTAGGTGGCAGGGAATTTGAAGTGGTCCATGTTCCTGGTCATAGTCAATGTGATCTGTTGCTGTGGTGCCGTGAGACGGGGGAAACATTCGCTGGTGATCATTTATTAAAGGCCTTTTCCGTGAATGCCTTTATTGAACCGCCAAATCCGGGGGAGCTGATTCGTCCGCGACCATTATTACAATATAGGGATTCGATGAAAAAAGTCAGTCGGCTGCCTCTAGGAACGGTATATCCCGGCCATGGGGAGGTATTTACTGATCACGTATCATTAATCAAAACAAGATTGAATGAACAGGAAAAGCGCTGTAAACAGATTCTATCCATTCTTGATAGTGGCGAAAAAAGTATTTTTGAGATTTGTAGCGTGATGTATCCTCGATTAAATGGTAGAACGGTGTTTTTGGGGCTATCTCAAATCCAGGGTCATTTAGATTTGCTTGAGCAAAGACAGCAAGTAAGTTACGAAAAACAAGGTTCCATAGTGGTGTACCGAAGGGAGCGGATTGGATGAAGCTTAAGGAGTTACTTGAAACAAATATTACTAATTTTGGAGAGTACCCTTTTTTATTTTTCAAAGAGAAATCCTACACAAATGTGGAAACGAAACACTATGCAGACCAATTTGCACAAGGATTACGGAAACTTGGAATAAATAAGGGCGACCGAGTCATGATTTGCATGCCAAATTGTCCGGAAGTCCTCTTCTCCTATCAAGCGATCACAAGAGCAGGTGCCATCATTGTACCAGTCATGTTTACTTTACACCCGAAAGAGCTTCACTATATCGCGGAAAAATCTGGAGCCAAAGCTGTGATTACCTCCTCGTATGTGTTAGCTAATGTGGAAAAATCGCTTGAAGGATTAACAGTGAGACCAGAGTTAATTGTGGTCGACCAGGCTTCGTCGAGTCAGGTGAAAAATTTTTACGAGGTGATGGTTCAGGACAATTGTCCTCTAGATGAAGGGGTGACAGAAGAAGATACCGCAGTGATTTTATACACCTCTGGAACAACAGGAAATCCAAAAGGAGTTCTCTTGACCCATAAAAACTTATTTTCCAATGCTGAAAATTCGGCAAAACATAACGAAACGGAGCGCGGAACAACACTTGGGGTTCTACCGCTTGCTCATGTCTATGGTCTGACGGTGTCCAATGTATGCTACTTAACAGGCAGTTCGATCGTAGTTTTTTCAAGCTTTGATGTAACAGAAGTGTTTAAAGCCATTGAAACCTATAAGGTTCGGACGTTTTCCGCGGTTCCGGCGATGATTCATGCGATGTTATCCTTTCCGGGGGCGGATCAATATGATACATCCAGCCTGGAATCGGTCGGTTCGGGTTCAGCGCCGTTACCTGTTGCGCTGCTCCATGCGTTTGAACAAAGGTTTGGAGCGAAGGTGTACGAAGGCTATGGATTATCTGAAGCTGCACCGGTTGTGACGGCCCACCGGAAAGGGATTGAAATCAAACCAGGCTCTGTTGGCATTCCGATTCCAGGGGTAGAAGTAAAGGTAGTCAATGAAGAGGGCGAGGAGCTTCCCGCCGGTGAAGTGGGGGAATTGGTTGTCCGCGGTGACAATGTCACGCCAGGTTATTATCAAAATTTAGAGGAAACTAGCCGTGTGTTAAAGGAAGGGTGGTTATTCACTGGAGATATGGCGCGAATCGATGATGAGGGCTATGTCTATATTGTTGACCGGAAAAAGGACTTAATTATTCGCGGCGGCTTTAATGTCTACCCACGTGATGTAGAGGAAATTCTTAACGGCCATGAACTGGTGTTTGAGGCGGCTGTTGTTGGTGTTCCTGATGAGCGAATGGGCGAAGAGATGGTAGCTTGTGTCGTGAAAAAGCCAGGTTCGGAGGTAACGGAAGCGGAATTGATTCGCTATTGTCAGGACCATTTAGCGAAAAATAAAACGCCGAGAAGAATTGTTTTTCTAGAGGCGTTGCCTAGAAATGGCGTCGGGAAAATTTTAAAAACACATTTACGCCAAACTGCGTCTGAAATTGTTATCCAACCGTAAAGGGAAATGAGGGGGAATATCGTTATGGAAAAAAGAACTATTTTAACAACAAGCTCGAGGGGTCTGCTGGAGGATTCCTTCCCGTATCGACTTTATCAAAAAGCAAAACGATTAGGCACCTGGAATCCTGCTGATATTGATTTCAGTCAGGATCAACGTGATTGGAAAGCGATGAATGTTGAGCAGCAGCAGGATATTTTGCGCCTAATCTCTCAGTTTCAAGCGGGTGAGGAAGCGGTTACTCTCGATTTGCTACCGTTGATTATGGCGATTGCTAAAGAAGGCAGGCTTGAAGAAGAGATGTTTTTAACGACTTTTTTATTTGAGGAGGCGAAGCATACAGAGTTTTTCCGACTTGTATTGAATGCGATTGGGGAGAAGGGGGATCTCTCCCATTTCCATACAGAGACCTATCAGAAGATTTTTTATGAAATTTTACCGACGGCGATGGAACGTCTCGTTATCGATCAGTCTCCTGAAGCGATTGCTGAGGCATCTGTCGTGTATAACATGTTTGTTGAGGGCGTGTTAGCTGAAACGGGTTATTTCTCGTTTTATGCTGCTTTAGAAACAGCCGGGATTATGCCAGGACTGCTTGAAGGCATTGGGAATTTGAAGAAGGATGAGTCGAGACATATTGGTTACGGTACGTTCCTTCTGCAACGATTGATTTGTGAGCACCCACATCTTTTTGATTTTGTTGCGGCTAAAATGGGCGAGTTGACGCCACTAGCGATTCGTCTAAACCAGGAAGGCATCGCAGGGAGGGAGGTCAGTGCGTTCGGCGGGAATCCTGATGACATCATGAATTTTACTCTCAAACAACTATCCGTCCGAATGGAGATTTTAGCGAGAGCCAAAGGCAAAAAAATCGAAGAGATTTATAGATATTCAGATAGTGAGTTAGGGGTTTTGTAAAAATAAGTTTCGGTGACAAAAAAAGTAGTTTTCGAAGATTAATGAGGAGGAGTTACGATGACAGTTCAAGTTGAGGTGCAAACATTTCCCCATTTTATCAATGGAAAATGGGAGCCAGCCAGCAGTCAGGAAACCTTTGATGTGTTCAACCCTGCCACTGGGGAGCTAGTGGCTAAGGTAGCAAAAGGAAACAAGGAGGACGTGGATCGCGCGGTTATGGCTGCACTCGAAGCATTTGACCAGGGTGACTGGAAAAATATGAAGCCGAAGGATCGAGCCAATGTTCTTTATGCGATTTCCTATCAAATTGCCGAGCATGCCCAAGAACTCGTCTACTTAGAAGCGATTAGCTCCGGCGGAACGGTACGCCGAATCGGTAACAGTGACATTTTACAAATGGTTGACTTGTTCCAAACGTTAGCGAAATTCACGTTAGAGTATCCGTTTTCGGAAACGCTTCCTGTCCCTCCGTTCCCAGGACCGGCTCACAATTTTATCTGGCGTGAGCCAATCGGCGTGTGTGCTGCCATTACGCCATGGAATCTCCCAATGGTCATTGCAACCTGGAAGATTGCACCGGCGTTGGCCATGGGGAACACCATCGTCATTAAGCCAGCAAGCTATACACCGCTATCCACTTTGAAACTAGCAGAATTGATTTCTGCCGTCGTGCCTCCAGGTGTCATCAACGTGGTAGCAGGTCCAGGTGCTGAGGTGGGTGAAGCATTAGTCAGCCATCCAAAGGTAGATAAAGTGGCTTTCACCGGTTCAACAGAAGTGGGCCGAAACATTATGGCGCTTGCTGCAGGTACGATTAAAAATACCACCTTGGAGCTCGGTGGAAAGTCGCCCAATATTATTTTAGAGGATGCGGACCTAAACATCGCCCTTCCTGGAAGTTTGTTCGGAGTGTTTTTGCACTCAGGTCAGCTTTGTGAATCTGGCACACGTTTATTTGTCCCAGATAAGCTCTATGATCAAGTGGTTGAAGGATTAGTGGCACTCGCCAGCAAAATAAAGCTCGGCAATCCACTTGATCCGACAACTGACGTGGGTCCGGTTATTTCTAAAAAGCAAAAGGAATCCATCCTTTCCTATATTGAATCAGGCAAAGAAGAAGGTGCTACGCTTGCTTGCGGAGGGAAGGAAGTGAAGGTGGCTGGCTGTGAAGAAGGTCATTTCATTGAGCCAACCATTTTCACGAATGTAACCAATGATATGAAAATTGCTCAGGAGGAGATATTCGGTCCTGTTTTATGTGTCATCCGCTACTCCGATTTAGATGACGCGATTAAAATGGCGAACGATACGATTTATGGTTTAGCAGCTGGTGTGTGGACCCGAGATGTGAATAAAGCTTACGAGGTGGCTAGAAAACTTCAGGCTGGAGTGGTTTGGATCAATGACTGGCATATGCTTCGCAGTGACGCTCCGTTCGGCGGTTACAAGCAAAGTGGAATCGGCCGTGAAATGGGTCAGCATTCCCTAGATGCCTATACACAGGTAAAACATGTTCATACAAGCATGAGTCCAGAGCTTGAGAGACGCAACTGGTACGGTATTCTTTTTGGCCAAAACTAATGAAGAGGTGAAGATAACCATGAAAACAACCTTATCACAGTTCATGTTACGTACGGGAATCTATAGCGGCTCTAATTCACGGGCGATGGTTCCTAGTTTATTTGCCGGCCTTGGTGCCAAACGAGTTCTGTTATTGAGTGATAGAGGATTAGAAAAAGCAGGAGTCGTCGAAAAAGTAGCATCCATTTTTGACTTAACAGGTCATGGAAGCGGTCCTCAATTAGTTGGTATGTATCTTGATATCAAACAGGATGCCGAAAGTAGCTGCATTAATGATGCAGTCCGGTATGCACGAGAGATTGGCGCTGATTCGTTATTGGCAGTGGGCGGAGGCAGTGTGCTTGATACGGTAAAAGGAGTGAAGTATGCCCTTCACAAAGGGTTAGCCGATATTAAGGAAGCTATTCCTGGTGGCTTATTGTACGAGTCTTTTCCTAAGGCAAATTATATCCCGATTCCGCACATCGCAATTCCAACGACCGCGGGTACGGGTTCAGAGGTTTCTCCAATTGCAGTAATTTTTAATGAAGATATTCAAATGAAAACGAATATTATCAATCCATTTATCAGTGCAGATATGGCGATTTTGGATCCTGATTTAACAGTCGGCCTACCGCCACTGATAACGGCCTTTACTGGGTTTGATGCTTTAACCCATGCGATTGAAGCATTAGCCTCACCTACTGCTACGGGCTTAACGGATGCGTATGCCCTGCATGCCATTCGTTTAATTGAAAAAAATCTACCTGTGGCCGTGGCCGACGGGGGGAACCTGGATGCGCGCATGGATTTATTGCAGGCTAGTTTAATGGGAATCACTGCGTTCAGCTTTGCTTTGAATGCGATTCCAGTTCACAACATGGCTCACGCCTATGGTGCTTTATTCCGAATCCCACACGGCCTGGCAAATGCTGTCTTTTTACCGGTAGTAATGGAAATGGTACCAGATTTATATTTGCCGAAGGTGGCTGAGTTAGCTCAGGCATTGAATGTGGATGTGGAGGGTGATGATACTTCGGAGGTGGCACTAGCAAAGATTGTAGAGAAAATCAGATTGCTGCAGCATAAAGTGGGCTTACCAGCTGATTTCAAACAGTACAATATTAGTGAGGAGGCGCTTCAAGGCGCGATTCCAGCTGTAATGAAGGACCCAGCGGCATTAAGCTTCCCTATGCCAGCAGAGATGATAGCGGCGATTGGGCAGAAGGTTTGTCCGGTTGGGGTGAAGTAAGGTTGGGGACAGTCCCCCGGTGCGATAGTGCGTTAAAGTGAATCATGTGCAAAGGTGCAGGTTTCTGTACCTTTGCTTCTCTTTTTATAGTCTTGTTTTTTCTAAAACTGGGGTAATTTTACCATATATTGTCTTTTGACGCAAAAGCACTTAAAAATGGCACAAATCGTTGTGAAAATCGCACAAAAGTATCAGGAATCGGCACAAAACCACTGAAAATCGGCACAAAGCCAGCCGAAAATGGCACATATAACAAATTAAGCAAAAACGATGCCCAATTTCAAACCAAAACACGATTGGAGATGGAGCAAAATGATGGATTTTTCCTATTCAGAGGAGCAAGAATTGTTAAGAAAGACTGTTCGCCAGTTTGTGGACAAGGAGATTATGCCGTATATTCGCGAATGGGATGAAAGTCAGCATTTTGAGACAAGCATTTTAAAACGGCTCGCAAATCTAGGCCTAATGGGAGTCTGTATCCCTGAGCAATATGGTGGCAGTGGAATGGACTACAACTCATTGGCGATTGTCTGCGAGGAATTAGAACGCGGGGATACAGCTTTCCGTACAGCCGTATCCGTCCATACTGGTCTAAATAGCATGACACTCCTGCAATGGGGCAATGAGCATCAAAAGCAAAAATATCTCACCGCACAAGCAAAAGGCTATAAGGTTGGCGCCTTCGGACTAACGGAGCCGAATGCCGGGTCAGATGTGGCTGCGATGCAGACAACCGCCACCAAACAAGGTGAGTATTACATATTAAACGGATCAAAAACATGGATTTCTCTATGTGATGTCGCGGATTACTTCTTAGTGTTCGCCTACACCGATAAAAGCAAAAAGCACCACGGCATTTCTGCCTTTATCGTAGAACGCGAGTGGGAAGGGTTTTCCTCAAAGGCCATCAAAGGAAAGCTTGGCATCCGCGCTGGTAATACTGGCGAGCTCTTTTTTGATAATGTCAAGATTCCAAAAGAAAATCTGGTCGGGGAAGAAGGAGAAGGATTCAAAATTGCCATGTCAGCCCTTGATAATGGCCGGTTCACAGTAGCTGCCGGTGCCTGTGGGACAATCATGGCCAGCCTTGAAGCGAGCTTGAAATATTGCCATGAACGAAGCACCTTTGGTAAAGAAATAGGAAGACATCAGCTTGTACAGCAAATGATTGCAAAAATGGAAGCAGGGTTGCAACAGTCCCGGTTACTAGTTTTTAGAGCTGGATGGCTGAAAAATCAAGGAAAACGCAACACACGTGAAACTTCTCTAGCTAAATGGCAGGCCTGTGATTATGCCTATGAAGCAGCCAATGATGCCGTTCAAATCCACGGTGCATACGGTTTTTCCAATGAGTATCCGGTGGAACGATACTTAAGAAATGCAAAGGCCCCAGTGATTTATGAAGGAACACGCGAAATCCATACCGTTATGCAGGCAGAATATGTCCTTGGTTACCGAGAGGATAAACCACTATCCAAGTCCTTGCCAGCATGGCCGTTTCAGGAAGTAGAAGAAGTGGTTAAATAAACACGTCATCCAAAACCCATTATGAAGCATAATGGGTTTTTTTGAATAATCAAAAAATGGTTGCAAATGGAAGCGTTTTTTGATTTAATTAAAATAAACTGAACAGTCGGTTTTAGGCGCAAAAACATTTTAAAGCGGTTGAATAATGTAACAGCAAATTCCATAATTTTTTCATAGGAGGGGTGTTATGAACTTACAAATTAAGAGATTAACAGAATGTACGATACAAGAAATTATTACCGCCTGGAATAAAGGCTTCGAAGGCTATTTTGTTCAACTGGAAATGACACCTGAGATGTTTTTCAATCGTCTGGTCAATGAAGGACTTTCGTTACCGCATTCCATTGTTGCCTTTGATGACATGGTGCCCGTGGGCATTGTCTTAAATGGATTTAGGGTAATCGATGGGAAAAAAACTGCCTGGAATGGCGGTACTGGTATCGCTACGGAATATCGGGGCAAAGGGGTTTCCACTTTACTCATGGAAGAGATTCTAAAAATCTATGAGGAGGAAGGCTACGAGGTCGCTACCCTTGAAGCGATTAAAGAGAATGAGAGAGCGATCCGTTTGTATGCGAGGTTCGGCTATGAAGTTACCGATTCCCTTGTCTATGTAGCTGGTACTCTCGAAGGGAAAAATAACTCTCGCTTACAAACCGAGTTTATTCGTCCTGAGCAGCTACCAACCTACTCTTTTTATAAACAAAATATTCCATGGCAGTGTCAGTGGCAAAGTGTAAAGGCTGGTGAGGCACAAATCTATTTTGACGGAGAACAGAATCCAGTTGGCTATTCACTTTTTAAAAGAGTATGGAACCAAGAAGGGAAGCTTGAGAAGGTATTTTTATTTCAGGTGGAAATGTTGGGAGAGGTAACGGATGAGACATTCCAAGCAGTTTTCGCAGCCATAACAGAACAACAAACCCATCCAGTCAGCTTTATGACCGTCAATGCCTCTCAATCAAATCCAGTCATCCAATACTTGTTTGAGCAGGGCTTTAAGAAAACGACAGAGCAAGTACAGATGGTGAAAACCTTATAAATTCTAAAAGCCAGCTTCCTCTTAAAAAAAGGAAACTGGCTTTTTTCACCCTTTACGCAGGATCACGATATTTACGCGGCGATTTGCCTGTTTGTGTTCTTTCGTATCGTTTGGAAAGAGTGGCTGGTACTCACCGTATCCAACAAATTGCAAACGTTCTTTAGCAATGCTCTTTGATTCAAAGAAATGAAGAACGCTGACAGCCCGGGCAGAGGAAAGCTCCCAGTTAGACTGATACTTCGAATTTTTTATCGGAACATTATCTGTATGTCCTTCAATACTAATCGGATTAGTTACAGTTTTTGATAATCCAACTAATACATCAAGTGTCTTAAATGAACTAGCTTTTAAATCTGCGTTTCCAGGATCAAAAAGAATAACATCTTTTAACGAGATTTCTACTCCGCGTTTTGTATCTTGAAGAGAAATTACTGCTTCCAAATGGTTATCATTAATGTATTTTGTTAATTGTTCCTTAAGCTGGTTAAGCTCTATTTCTTCTTTACTTTGTGCGGGAGCAGCTTCAGGAGCCGTTGCTTGTTCCTGTTGATCAGTCTTTTCGTCTGATTCCTTATCCGAAGGTTTAATGGAGAGTCCAGAATCCTTATTTTCAATTTTGGTTCCAGTTAATTCAGATTTAAAAGCTTCCATAATAGACTCATATTTAGCTTTATCAACAGTACTGGAAGCAAATAAAACAATGAATAAAGCCAAAAGTAGAGTTAGAATATCAGCATATGGAATCAACCAGGATTCATCGATATGTTCTTCATGCTCTTCGTCAAAATTTCTACGCTGTTTTCTCATTCGCTACTTCCTCGTTTACCTTCTCAATCTTTTTACGTTCATTTGGCGCAATGTAGACAGTTAGCTTCTTTTCTAATGCGCTTGGAGATAGTCCTTGATAAACAGCAAGCAATCCTTCAATTGTAAGAAGCTTAAATTCCTGCTCGCGTTTTGAAAGACGTTTCAATTTATTAGCAAGAGGGTGCCACATAACATAACCCGAGAATATTCCAAGCAAGGTTGCAATAAATGCTGCAGAGATTGAATGTCCCAATTTTTCTACATCATTTAAATTTCCAAGTGATGCGACCAGACCTATTACAGCCCCAAGTACTCCTAAAGTTGGAGCATATGTGCCCGCTTGGGTAAAGATAAGGGCTCCTGTTTTGTGTCGTTTGTCAATTGCCGCTACTTCCTCTAATAAAACTTCTTCTATGAACTCAATATCATGGCCGTCAATAATCATTTCCAGGCCTTTTTTGAAAAAGGGATCTTTCGTTTCACCAGCAATTTCCTCAAGCGCTAAGAGTCCTTCTCTTTTCGCGATTTCAGCACATTTTACTAAGCTGGCAACCTGTTCAGACTTTGATGGCTGTTTTGGCTCAAATAGAGCAATTTTTAGTATAATAGGAAACTTTTTTATCTCGCTAAATGGAAATGCTATTAAAACTGCAGCCGCTGTGCCTCCAAAAATAATGAGATATGCTGCCGGATTGTTTAATGCAGATAGGGAGGCTCCTTTTAATACCATACCGACACCTATTGCTAGTAACGCCAATATAAAACCTATAATACTAGACATCATAATCTCCTTTATTGTAAAAGTTTTGTAATGTAATTGTACGCTAATCGCAAATTTTCGACAATAATGTTTTTTGTTTTATTTTGATTCAATCAAAATGTTTTTGTTAGTTCTTTCGAAAAAATTCTATTTGACGGTTACCTATTTATCTAGTAATTTTATACTACATATTTGATTAAGTTGAAGTATGAGAGGCAACTAAGAACGGTTTATATAAACTACATAAAAGAGTGTGTGAAATAGAAAACATTGCTGCTCCTATTATTTATATGAAAGTGTAGCGAGGAAAAAGGTGATACACATGCTAGAGAATGGGTTATTAAGATTAAGCCAAATGGTATATGACTATTGTGGATTGGGATATCATGATCGTCTTCCAATTCTTAAAGATAAAATTTCTAAACGGATCATGGAATTAGGAATAACCTATGAGGATTATTGTGGATTTTTAACAACATCAGCTACGGAATGGGATATTTTAATAGACCTATTAACTATTAATGAAACTTATTTTTATCGAGAAGAGGAACAATTAAACGAGTGTTGTTCATTTGTACTGCCATTATTGAAAAGTAGAAATATAAACCGCCCACTTAGGATATGGAGTGCTGCCTGTTCAAGTGGTGAGGAGCCCTATACACTAGCTATGTTAATACAGGAGACTGGTCTGTTTTTACCCGGGACAGTAGAGATTATTGCAACTGATATAAATAAGAAGGTTCTTCAGAAAGCGGAGAAGGGATGGTATCATAATAGTTCTTTCGCTTTTCGACGAATTCCTGAAAGCTTATTAAAAAAATATTTTATAGAAGAAAATGGTGGATACCAAATTAAAGCATCTACTAAAAGAATGGTAAAGTTTCAGCATTCAAACCTCCTTAACCAAGAAAAGGTTGCTGAAATTGGCGAAGTAGATATTATTTTTTGCAGGAATGTTTTGATCTATTTTGATCGAGATAAAACTCAACAAGTGATTCGTAGTTTATATCAAAATTTAGCACCTGATGGATACTTGTTTCTTGGCCATGCTGAATCGATAACAGATACGAACATGGGATTACAAAAAGTGCGCTCTGATAAGAGCTTTTATTATCGAAAGGAATCTGATTCGAATGAAACAATACGGAGTATTAGTAGTCGATGACTCTGCTTTTATGCGGAGGGCCATAAGTCTAATGCTGGAAACGGACCCTCGATTTTTTGTAATTGGAATTGCAAGAAATGGAGTGGATGCAGTTGATAAAGTTAAACGACTAAAACCCGATCTTGTTACAATGGATATAGAGATGCCCGAAATGAACGGCCTTTGTGCATTGGAGCAGATAATGAAAACAAATCCTGTTCCTGTAGTCATGATTAGCTCCCGGACCGGAGAAGGGGCTCAAGAAACTTTACAAGCTCTATCACTAGGTGCGGTGGATTTCTTTTTAAAAGAAAACCTGATTAGAAATCAGAACGGAGACGATCAGAGTATAGACTTTTTACAGCGCTTAGCAGGGATAGTAGAAGCTAAACTTCCTTCGGTTATATCAAAAATTAAATTGCCTGAAATGGAAGTAAGCATTGAAACTAACCAAAATACGGAACTTATTTTTATTGGCTGCTCAACCGGGGGACCAAAAGCGTTACAAACGATTTTACCTTGTTTTCCGAAAGATTTTCCCATCCCTATTGTCATTGCACAACATATGCCACCTGGTTTCACTAAGCATTTGGCTGAAAGATTTGATTCCATATGTCAAATGGAGGTACAAGAAGCTCAAAACGGAAAAGAAGTTAAACCAGGGACGATATATATTTGTCCTTCAGGGTACCAAACCCGTTTTGAAAAGATTGCAGGGACTATCGTATTCAAAGTGGACGATTGTGATCTGGTGAATGAATTATATAAGCCATCCATTGATATTACTCTCCGTTCAGCCGCTCCTATTTTCACCGATAAATTGTTATCAATCATTTTGACAGGAATGGGCGTCGATGGTGCAAAAGGATGTGGGGAGGTAAAAAAGTATAACGGAAAGGTGTTTGTAGAATCAGAAGAATCCTGTACAGTATATGGCATGCCGAAAGCTGTATTGGAAGCTGGTTTTGCAGATGGACAATTTGTTTTGTCGCAGATGTATAGTAAGATTACTTCTTTTTTATTGTAATTTAGAGAGAACAAGTAGTATCTCGGGATGCTGCTTGTTTTTTTCATATGTTGGTAACAAAATCTATCAAAATATTTGTCGATTTAAAAGACATAAATTGAAAAAGTAATCGAAAATTGTCATGACGAATTCAGGTCCATGAGGTATAATGTAGATTAATTGAAACTTTGGTTATTAGAAATGAGAGGAGGTAACTGTTTGGGTATCACTCCAATTGACATCAAAATAAATCAAACAAATCAAACGAACGTGGGCAAACCCAAGATATCTCTGAAATCAGGAGCTACAGAAAATTCCTTTAATCAAGTGTTAGCTATGGTTAATTTTATAGGTAAAACCCCTTCAATAGCTGTACCGGTTAATAAATCCTCCTTGCAGAGTGTTTCAGCAAACCAATTAGGAAATACTCCTACTGAACTAATTAAGTTCAACCAAGCTGACGTAGTGGTTAATTTGGGTCCCTTACCGGAAGATAATGGGCAGCCTGTTTTAGTAAAGAATATTGACGCTGAGCAGGAAACTAACGGAATAATCGTAAGTTCTGATAGTTTAAAGCAAAATGATGCTGATACTGAATCTAGTGAAACAAACTTAAATGATGATAACTTAATGAATCAATTTGCAATGTTCACTCCTGTTACTGGTTTAAACAATCCAGTTAATCCAGAAAACAGCCAATCGAGCTTTGAGGATATTAATGCAAATGAAATCCAATCTAGCAGGGTACAATCTAATATTAAAAACAACATATCTGACCGGGTTGATCTTCTTGATAAAAGTAAACCGATTGACTCATTAAAGGTAAGTGATGAAAATATTGCGCAGATAGAATCTATGTTGACTGCTCTGGCGAATGAGCTAAAAAAGCCTCAGCAGACACCAGGAATTTTAAATAATTCTTTAGTTAGTGATTCTTCGCAAGTGGGGACAAAATTATCAGTTGATTCAAATAGTTTGAGCCAGGTACCTAACTCTTCCCAAGAGATTAATAAATTGGTAGCTAAGGGACTGGAGTTAGTGGAAGCTGTGAAAACACAGTCGCCCGAGGATTCAACTCAATTGTTACATAAAGTAACCCAAATACTTGGGGAACTACAGGTCATTGATGATCAAAAGACTGCATTGAAAACTCCAGCTATTACTGAAGAGAAAATTCAAATAATTTTGAATGAAATAAATGCAGCACAAAAATCTGACACTTTTAAAGATGAGGTAAATCCGAAACTTATTGATGGAATAAAGCAAAATCTGAATACAAAAATAATCCATGGAGTAAGCTTGGATAAAAATCAAGTGCTTCATTCATCAGCTATACCAAATTCAGGGAATCCAATCCCGGAGGTTAATCGGTTATCTAGTACACCGTATATTCCAAAAGTAGATGATTTAAGCAAAACGAATGAACAACCCATTTTTATGAATCAGCAACAACTGTTGTCAAGTAATGATTTAAGCGAAGTAAATTTACCTAAAAATGTAGAAGTTATTAGATTTGCTCCCGAAGTTAGTGAATGGATTAATCGTTTCATGAAGGTAACCAATGGGAACTCTGGTAGTACGGAAGCAAAATTTTCACTGTTTCCTGAGCATTTAGGTCATATTGAAATAAAAGTAACTACGCAGCATGGACAGGTCTCTGCACAAATATTGACAGATACACCAATGGCGAAGGAAGCCTTGGAAGGACAGCTTCAACATTTGAAGCAGACACTTCAGCAATCTGGTTTGCATGTACAAAAGCTAGATGTGGTTCAGCAAACTTCTGTAGCCACGGATTCGAGTCAGGCCGGATTAGGCTTTTCACAGGACGGATCACATTCTTCCCGTGAACAACGGACCTATACCTCTTCGCCAAATAAAAGCAAAGATCAAAATGAGTATTCTGAGCAAAAAGATAAGGATGGGGAGATCTTACCTATTACATATGGTGGACCTTCCATTAAGACATCATCGCGAATAGACTTTACAGCATAGGAGGGAGCATCTGTTAATGAGTAATTGGGTAGATGTCACAACAGTGACTAAGAATAATTCCATTTACAGCAATGTAAAGCCTTTTGAACAAAAGAGCGCCCTTGGTAAGGATGAGTTTTTAAAAATCTTGACAACACAATTAGCCCATCAAGATCCTTCAAGTCCGCTTCAGGATAAAGACTTTATTGCACAAATGGCAACGTTTAGTTCACTTGAACAAATGACCAATCTTAATAAGGCTTTTGATAAATTTGCAGGAAATCAGATGAGTCAATATGCAGCGGTGATTGGCAAAGAAATTACCTGGACACCTGATGGTTCAGTACAATCTGTAACTGGTGTTGTTAATGGTGTATCCAACCAAGATGGCAATTACTATTATTTAGTTGGAAATGAAAAAGTCCCAATGTCAATAGTATCTCAGATAAAGGAAGTCACTTCCGAAACAAAATAATCAACATTTATGATTGAAAAATAGGAGGAAACACAATGTTAAAGTCGCTATACTCTGGCGTTTCAGGGATGAAGGGGTTTCAAACGAAACTCGATGTAATTGGAAATAACGTCGCTAATGTCAATACAGTTGGATTTAAAAAAGGCCGTGTAATGTTTCAAGATATCATTAGTCAGAATATGGCTGGTGCTACGGCTCCATCAGGTGAGCGCGGCGGGGTTAATCCAAAGCAAATAGGTTTAGGAGTGAAAATCGGATCAATAGATACAGTTTTTACACCAGGAAGCCCAATGACAACCAACGTTGGAACCGATTTAACTATTGATGGTGATGCATTTTTTATTGTAAGTCCTGAAGCCAATGGTGGTGCAAACTTTTTAACTCGAGCAGGTAACTTTACACGTGATGCCAACGGGGATTTAGTTACTTCTAATGGATTCTATGTAATGGGTGTAAATGAAGCAGGAGACTCAATTCCAATTAACATCAAATCAGATGATAAAAGTGATATGCCTTTCACCTCCTATTCTATAGACTCCAACGGTTATATTTATGTAGTACGTGAAGATGGCGCGAGTGGGAAACTTGCTTTTGATACAGCTTCGCAAGAATATTACTTAAATGATACTAACGATCAAACAAATAATATTTCTTTAGCAACAGCAGTGGTGTCCAATCCTGGAGGGTTAACTAAAGTTGGGAATACGTTCTTTCAAGTTAATGGGAATTCAGGTCCTGCAGTACTTAGTCGTATTGAAGATAATAAGGGTGGAACCATTAATGCCGGAGTATTGGAAATGTCAAACGTTGATTTGACAGAGGAATTTACGGAAATGATCGTAGCACAACGTGGATTCCAAGCAAATGCTAGAACTATAACTACTTCCGATTCTATTTTAGAAGAAGTAGTAAACTTAAAACGATAATAGCGTACTCATAGACTAAAATGATTGAATAACTCAGGGAAGAGTTAGGGGGATGCCCTTTGGCAGATGTATTATCACAGCAAGAGATCGATGCCCTGTTATCAGCCTTAAATAACGGTGAAATACAAGCGTCCGATGTAACGGTTAAAGATGAAAAAGTAAAACTATATGACTTCAAACGTGCCATGCGTTATTCCAAGGAACAGTTGAGAAGTATTACGAGAATTCATGAGAATTTTACTAGATTGCTAACTTCTTATCTTTCTGCCCAACTTAGAACCTATGTTCAAATTCAAATAGATTTGGTAGACCAAGTAAACTACCAAGAATATATCGCGTCTATCCCCTCGCGTACAATTTTGAACGTATTTGAGGTTCAACCGATGGATGGAAAAATGGTTATGGAAATGAATCCTATCGTAGCCTACGCAATATTAGAACGTTTGCTGGGCGGACAAGGGGATACATCATCACGTAATGGATCATTAACTGAGATAGAAACTGTACTTTTACAAAAAATATTTTCAAGAGCTTCAGACATATATCAAAACGCGTGGAAAAACATTGAAAATATGAAAGTGAGATCGGAAGCGATTGAATCAAATCCGCAATTTATACAAATTTCTTCTCCAAATGACACAGTGATTGTCATAGCTCTCCACACTACTATTGGAGAAATAACAGGAAGAATGACTTTATGTATACCACATCTAATTGTGGAACCTGTTTTGCCAAAATTATCAACACATCAATGGCTTTCTTCGATGTCAAAAACAAGTGCACCTCAGCAGGATAAAATTAAGCAAAACCTGGATACAGTAGGTGTACCCGTTATTGCAGAGCTAGGAAGGGCTACATTACCGATATCCGAACTCTACAACCTGCAGGTTGGAGATGTGATTGGTATTGAAACTGGTAAAATTCAAGTCAAGGTGGATCAAGTGACTAGATTTATAGGCAATCCGGGTCTTCAAAAGGGACGTTATGCAGTCCAAATCGAAGAAACAATCGACTCTGAAGGAGATGACATATAAAATGAACGAGGGGTTATTATCTCAAGAAGAGATCAACGCACTGTTTAATCAAATGAACGAGACACCTAGTTTGTCTATAGATGATTTTTTGAGTTCCTTGGAGCAGGACGCTTTAGGGGAGATAGGGAACATAGCACTAGGGAGCTCTACCACCGCGTTATCTTCACTGCTGAACCAACGGGTAGAGATTACCACACCTACACTGGCTGTGATTGAGCAGGAGAAAATGGAAGAGTTAATAAAAGAAAAACATGTAGCAGTGCACGTGGATTATACAGAGGGCATCCGTGGAAAAAATTTGTTAATGATCAAAGAGAAAGATGCTAGAATCATTGCCAATTTGATGATGGGTGGTGATGGCACTGTACTTGAACCTGAACTATCTGAACTGCATCTAAGTGCCGTTCAGGAAGCAATGAACCAAATGATGGGTTCTGCAGCAACATCAATGTCCACCATTTTTAGCCAAAAGGTGGATATCTCGCCACCAACAATTGATGTACTTGGATTTCCACCTAAGAAATTAGAAGATCTTGAAGACGATATTATTTTAGAAATATCTTTCCGTTTGAAAGTAGGAAGTCTAATTGACTCAAATATGATTCAATTTATTCCTTTGTCCTTCGGAAAGGATATGATCCAAAAAATTATGTCGCCAAGTAAGCCTGTTGAACCTAGTGTGAAAATCGAAAAGGAAGTGACTCCAGTACCTAGTCAACCGATTTCGATGCAAGAAGTTCCATCTGCACATTATCAAGAACAGGTTGTTTCACAAAACAGTACGCAGCAATCCTCATTTAATGCTAATGTTCAAAAAGTTGAATACAGTACTTTTACCGAAACTAGATCTGGTGATGCTCATCCTGGAAATATTGATATGTTATTTGACATTCCACTTGAAATAACAGTTGAGTTAGGGCGTACCAAAATGCAAATTCGCAAAATTTTGGAGTTAGGTCCTGGCGCTGTTATTCAACTAGATAAATTGGCAGGAGAACCTGTGGATATTCTTGCAAATCATAAGTTGATTGCCAAGGGTGAAGTAGTCGTAATAGAAGAAAGCTTCGGTGTACGAATTACAGATATTATCAGCCAAATCGACCGTATTACGAAAATGACCAATTAATATCAACAAAGAATGTAGGAGGAGAAAACTATGGCTAGAGTATTAATCGTTGATGATGCAGCATTTATGCGTATGATGTTAAAAGATATATTGACAAAGAATGGGCTTGAGGTTGTTGGTGAAGCAGTAAATGGAGCTGACGCTGTAGATAAATACCGTGAACTCAATCCTGATATTGTGACAATGGATATTACAATGCCTGAAAAAGATGGAATTAGTGCTGTTAAGGAAATCAGAGCTTCTCATCCGCAAGCTAAAATCATTATGTGCTCAGCAATGGGGCAGCAGCCAATGGTATTAGAAGCTATTCAAGCTGGGGCAAAAGATTTTGTAGTGAAACCTTTCCAACCTGACAGAGTTATGGAATCAATTAAAAAAGTATTAGGCAGCTAATCATTTACTATTCGCAGCATGGTTAGTAGCTTTTAATCTCAATTTTGTAAAAGGGAGTGGGGCTCTTGGCCACGCCACAACTAGGGAATTGTCCAAAATGCAGGAAACTTTATCTTCGTATTAGAAATATATGCGATGAATGTCACCAAAAAGCGGAAGAGGATTATTTGAAAACAGCTTCCTATCTTCGTGAATATCCTGGCAGCACGATACAGGAAGTTAGTGAAGAAACGAAAGTCTCCGTAGCTCAAATTAGGGAATATATATTAACTGGTCGTATTCTAATGGGAAGTTTTCCTAATTTAACCTACCCTTGCGAAACATGTGGGAATATGATTCGGGCGGGCAGGGTTTGCAAGAGCTGTACGACACAGATAAAACAGTTAGATCCTAACAGTCAAAAAGAAGTAGATCGCAGCCCAGAACGAGATGACAAGGCAGGCGGCTACATAACAAGATACTTATAAGCTAAAAAAAGCGAGATGTTATTAGAACCTTTCATGGTTCCTAGCACTCTCGCTTTTTTAATAAAATACCTATATAGAAAACTATCAAAAAATTTCGATTTCAAATCAAAATATATGCTACTGTGTAGTATATATTCTTTGATGTAGTAGTTGCGCGTAAAGGAGATGTAAGTAGTGGTGGGGAAAATAAGAAATTTATCAATGGGTGTTAAGCTCTGGGGTAGTTTTATTATTGTACTGTTATTTTTGGGATCTATTTCTATCGTTTCATACAATAAGATCAATACATTAAGTGATCATGTAGGTGAAATGGGCAGTACTCAAGTACCAGTTCTAGAAATCATCGGAAATTTAAAAGAAGAAGTAACAAGTATTAGAATGTATGCCTCTCAGCATGCCTATGAACAAGACGCTTCAACCAAAGCTAACCTTGAAAATTATATAAAAGTAGAAGCAACAAAAGTAAGAAAAAATATTAAAGATTTACAAAAACTAAATCCTTCACCAGAAAACAAAAAGTTTTTAGAAGAGTTTAGTAAAGACTTTGAAAAATATGTAGCCTATACACCTGACTTTTATGAGGTATCTAAGAGCAATAAATATGAAGAAGTTCACGGAAAAATGGGATTATTATCAGCTCTTGGTGGTAAAACCATGGTTTCCCTTGATCATCTGTCAAAGAGTGTAAAAAATACAAATAATGGAATCATTGAAAAGGCAGACAAGGATTCATCAAGTGCTATTGTCGAAATCATTGTGGTTTCAATTTTTGCCATGTTCTTTAGTATATTGGTTGCATTCCTTATTAATAACATCATTAGACGGTCGGTATTTGGAGTAGTTAAAAATGCAGAGATCACCACGAATTCTGCTGGAGAAATAAAAAAATCAATCGATAAGACAGCAACAAGTGCACAAGAGTTAGAAGAATCAATGAATAAAGCGAACGATTCAGTAGGGGAACTGGTTGCTTCTATTCAACAGGTTGCTGGTAACACCAATGTAACAGCTTCTGGTGTCGATGAAATTTCTGCTGCTGTTGAGCAAATGAGTGCCTCTATTAATTTAGTTAAAGGAAGTGCGGATTATTTGTCAGCCTCAGCTGAAGAGACTTCTTCCGCAATCCAGGAAATGATGGCATCAATCGAACAAGTGGCTGCAAATACAAGTAATGTAAATGAAAGTGTAGAAAAATTCTCAGAAGCGATTGAGGGAATGAGTGAATCAATTAAAGGAGTCAGTGAATACGCAGTTAGTTTGACGGATACAGCTGAGAAAACATCAGAAACAGTGGAAGAAATGGTTGTTTCTATAAAACAAGTTGCAGCAAGTGCACAAACAGTTAACCAGCTAAGTAACGAAGTGAAAGATGATGCATATAAAGGAACGATCTCTCTAAATGAAACCCTAAATGGAATGAAAGAGATTTCTTATGTGATTGAACAAGCTAGTGATGTAATGGAGAACTTAGGCAAAAGTTCGGAAGAGATTGGAAGCATCGTTGCTGTTATTGATGATATTGCTGATCAAACAAATTTATTAGCTCTTAATGCAGCAATTGAAGCAGCACGTGCTGGTGAACATGGTAAGGGATTTGCTGTAGTTGCCGATGAAGTACGTAAGCTTGCAGAGAGATCGGCAAAAGCAACAAAAGAAATTGCAAGCCTTGTAAAAGGTATTCAAAATGAAACGACTGTTGCTGTAGCATCTATTAAAGAAGGCGCTGATAAGGTAAAGGTAGGAAATGACCTAGCTGAACAAACGAATCAGGCAATTAAGAAAATCGCAGAAGGTATTGCGCAAGTAACAGATGAGATGAATCAAATCGCTAAAGCGACCGAAGAACAAACGAAGAATAGTGAATTTATTACTAAAGCAGTAGAAAGTGTTACGACCCAAGCGGTTCAAATGACTCAATCAGCACAAGAACAAACGGTCACTTCTGAAGAAATTGTAAAAGGAATTGTCGATACAAAAGAACAAATTCAACAAATTTCAATTGCAACAGCTGAACAAGCAAAAGGAAGCCATGCAATCGTATCAGCCATTGAAAATGTTACGAACCAATCTAGTTCAGTGACAAGTGCAACAAAAGAACAAGCATTAACTGCTGAAGAAATCGTACGTAATATTAACAGTATTAAAGATATGGTTCAACAAATGCTAATTGCAACAAATGACCAAGCAAGATATGGACAGGAGATTGCATTAGAGGTGGCAAATGTTCAAAAGCAAACCGAAGAGTTGAATTCAAGCATCGATACACAAACAAAAGAAGTCGATGAGGTAGTATTAGCCATTACAGATGTAAACTCACAGATTAAGAAACTAAAATAATTAATCAAAGGACGCTTTCGCTGTATTTGCGGAGGCGTTTTATTCATACTTTAGTATTTTGATGAATAGGATTAAATTTATTTATGATTTTGCTATCAAAAACTAAAAAACTATCAAAAAATTTGGTTATTATTATCAAAATATATGCTAATATGAGGTATATATCTGTATTTTTTTGGGTTATTAATGTATCTCTAGAACTACTTTTGTATGCTACTTAGCGAGGGGAAGTTGAAATGGATTTAAATAATTATTTAGAGATGTTTATCGAAGAATCAAAAGAACATTTACAGTCAATTAATGACGAACTTTTAAAGCTTGAATCAGATTCAACGAATACAGCTATTGTAAACGAAATATTTCGTTCTGCCCACACACTTAAAGGGATGGCTGGCTCAATGGGATTTGATGACCTTGCCTCATTAACGCATGAAATGGAAAATGTCCTGGATCTTCTTCGTAATTCTAAATTAACGATTACTTCAGAAATAATGGACGTTATTTTTAAATGTGTAGATTTAATAGAAAGAATGGTTGACAGTATTGAGTCGGGTGGAGATGGAAAAGAAAACGTCACAGAAGTTGTGTCTCAATTAAAAAAAATCCAAAATCCTAATCACAAAGAACTTGTCAGTGCTTCACGTGAGGTAGCCGCCACTGCAGAATTTGTACTGGATGAGTTTCAAGCAACAGTCATTAGTGAAGCTACGAAATCTGGAATGAATATATATCAGATTAAAGTATCACTTGATGCTAACTGTGTAATGAAGTCAATTAGAGCATATTTAGTTTTTCAGGCTGCTGAAGAATTAGGGGAGTTAATTCAAACCATCCCAAATGTAGAACAAATTGAGGAAGAGAAATTTGAAGATTCTTTTACCCTTTTAATGTTGTCAGAGCGTAGCTCTCAGGAAATACATGCTGCATTAATCAATGTTTCAGAGGTAAGAGAAGTCATTGTGGACGAGAGAACCGGAATAGAAAATACAGAAATGGCAAACTCATCTGCACCAGTAGAATCGGAAAAGGTTGAGTCAGTGAACCGTCAGCAAAATAAAGAAGATTCGAATGTTTCTAAGAAAAAACAACGCTCTAAATCCATTCGTGTCGACATAGATAAACTAGACCAGCTGATGAATTTATTCAGTGAATTAATTATTGACCGAGGAAGACTAGATCAGATTGCAAGGAAATCCCAGCTTTCTGAATTGACTGAAACGGTTGAACACATGACGCGAATTTCAACAGATTTGCAAGGACTCATATTAAATATGCGAATGGTCCAGGTAGAGCAAGTATTTAATCGTTTCCCTAGGATGATCCGAGACCTTGCCAAAGAATTGAATAAAAAAGTTCAATTAGTTATTGAAGGTTCAGAAACAGAGTTAGATAGAACAGTGATTGATGAAATAGGTGATCCATTGGTACATCTACTAAGGAATGCCTTAGACCATGGACTTGAGACAGCAGAAGAGAGAGCTGCAACTAACAAAGTTGAAGAAGGAACCATTTCATTAAAAGCATATCAAAGTGGAAATCACGTATTTATTGAAGTTTCTGATGATGGAAAAGGCATCAATCGTGAAAAGGTATTAAACAAAGCAATTGAACGCGCAGTAGTTTCAGAGGCGGAAGCTAAAACTCTGACAGATCAACAAGTTTATTCATTACTATTCTCCTCAGGTTTTAGTACAGCAGATAAGATTTCGGACATTTCTGGCCGTGGTGTAGGCCTTGATGTAGTAAAAACGAAAATTGAATCATTAGGTGGTTTAATTACGATTGATTCTACCCCTGGTAATGGCTCTGTTTTTCATATCCAATTACCACTGACTTTATCAATCATTTACGCGATGTTGGTGAAGGTGGAAGAAGAGACATTTGCAATCCCGTTTAACTCAATTGTGGAAATCACAACAGCTGATGAGAATCAAGTTACTACTCTTCAAGGTCAAAAAGTAATCCAATTTAGAGGACAGGTTGTTCCATTAGTATTCTTAAATGAAGTCCTGCAAGTTCCACCAACCAATGCATCGGTTGATAAGCAACAACAATTTATTGTAATCGTTCGTAAGGGTAACCAAAGCAGAGGAATCGTCATTGATTCAGTCGTTGGTCAACAAGAAATTGTCTTAAAATCATTAGGTGGATATTTAACTAACCTCCCTGTTATATCTGGTGCGACAATCCTTGGAAATGGACAAGTAGCACTAATCGTTGACTCCAATCAATTTTTTTAATAGAAAGGGTGAACCCAAGTTATGGAGAATATCAAAGTAATCGCTTTTACATTACGAGATGAAGAGTATGGATTGAACATTGATTATGTTCAATCCATTGAACGGCTGTCTCCCATTACAAGAGTTCCCAATGTCCCAGCTTATGTAAAAGGCGTCATTAACCTCAGGGGAAATATAATCCCCCTGATTGATCTCCAAAGTAAGTTAAGCCTAGGACAAGTGGAATACTCTGAAAGCACGCGAGTTATTATTGTGAAGTTTGAAGAGATTGAATTAGGTTTCATTGTAGATAAAACCAGTAATGTCATTAATATTCCTTCAGATGCCATTGAAGCTGCAGCATCCAGCGGTTTTAATACAGACTATTTTGAAGGAATTGCAAAATACGAAGGTCGATTAATTATCCTTGTAAATTTAGAAGAAATAATAAAAACTGAGGAAAATGAATCGGACGTAGAGGACTAAGTAATTCAAGAAGAGGGGTCATCGTATGAAAGATCAAGTCAAGTTTCAGGATGCTAAAGTACTTATTTTTAAATTAGGCCAGGAAGAATATGGTGTACATATCAATCAAGTTGTCTCCATTGAAAGAATGCAGACGCTTTCTATTACTCCCTATCCAAATCGGGCATCACATGTTCTAGGAGTTGCTTCCATTCGTGATGTTGTCATTCCTATTGTTGACATGCGTGCGGCATTGACAGGGGAAGCACTGAAACAAACAGATGTGACAAGAATCATAATTGTGAGAGTGTACGGCAAAGAAATTGGAATTGTAGTGGATGCGGCGACTGATGTGCTCGATCTTCCAGCAGAATCGGTTGAGCAAACCAATATTTTGGAAACAAATAATGTTTCTTACCTGTTGGGTATTTCAAGGTTTGATAATCGGTTAGTTATTCTTCTAGATATTGAAAAGCTATTGGAAAATACAACAAATCTTGATGATTTGAGAGATATGATCCAAAGCTTTATCAATAGCAAAGAAGGGGCAGAAGCCTAAAGGAGAGGTATACAATGCTGAAAAAAACGCAGAATAATGGTTCAAGTAAATCCTACAAGTATCTAAAGCTAGCAAATAATGTTTCTATGGGAGTCAAACTATGGGGCAGTTTTATCATTCTTCTAGTATTCTTAGGGTCAGTTTCGATCGTATCTTATTATAAAATAAATGTGTTAAGTGACGACGTAACTTATTTAGGGAATACTCAATTAAAAGAGGCCCAAATCATCTCAAAACTTAAAGACAGTATTACAGACATTCGATTAAATTTAACCAAATATTCATATGAGAAAAGTGCAGATGAAAAAGCAAAGATAGAAGATATAGTAAACGCGGATATTAAAAAAGTTAAAAGTGATGTAAAGGATTTGGAAAAACTTGTAGTGAATTCAAAAGATAAAAAGCTAGTACAGCAGTTTAATATTAACTTCGGTTCATATGAAAATACGATTCCAACAATCTTTAAAGCGACTGAAGGCGAGAATTACTACACTACCCATGCAAGATTAGGGGTTTTACAACATAATGGGGACAATACCATCAGTTCTCTTGAGAGTATGGCCAAAAGTTCACAAACAAATACCAATAAGATTATCGATGATGCTAAGCAACGCTCAACTAATTCACTTATTCAGATTATAGGTGTTTCTGTGTTAGCAATGGTATTAAGTATTTTGGTCGCATTTTTAATTAATGGACTCATTCGTCGTACAGTAAGCAGAGTATTGAAAAATGCAGAAATCACGTCTAATTCGGCTACAGAAATTAAAAATTCGATAGATAAAACAGCCATTAGTGCACAACAACTAGATGCTTCTATGAATAAAGCAAATGATGCGATAAGCGAATTAGTTGCATCCATACAGCAAGTTGCTGGCAACACGAATATAACGGCTTCAGGGGTAGATGAAATTTCTGCTGCTATTGAACAAATGAGTGCATCCATTAACTTAGTTGCAGCAAGTGCAGACCATTTTGCATCCTCTGCGGAAGAAACGTCTTCAGCAATCCAAGAAATGATGGCGTCTATTGAACAAGTGGCAATGAGTGTAGGTAATGCTGGTGCGAATGTAGAACAAATTTCTGTTTCGATTGAAGAAATGAGCCACTCTATTAAAGGAGTAAGTGAGCATGCTGTGAGCCTAACTGATACGGCTAAACAAACTTCAGACACAGTAGAAGAAATGGTTGTTTCCATTCAACAGGTTGCTGCAAGTGCCCAGACAGTTAATCAGCTAAGCAATGCAGTTAAAGATGATGCTTATGAAGGAACGATTTCATTAAATGAAACATTGAACGGGATGAAAGAGATTTCTAAAGTTATTGACCAGACTAGTAGAGTAATGGAGAACTTAGGAAAAAGCTCAGAAGAAATTGGCAGCATTATTGCAGTAATTGATGATATCGCTGATCAAACAAATCTTCTAGCTCTTAATGCAGCAATTGAAGCAGCACGTGCAGGGGAACACGGAAAAGGATTTGCAGTTGTTGCTGATGAGGTTCGTAAGCTTGCCGAAAGATCTGCAAAAGCAACGAAAGAAATTGCTGGTCTTATCAAGGGGATTCAGAATGAAACGACAGTTGCAGTATCTTCTATTAAAGATGGTGCTCAAAAAGTAAAAGTAGGAAACCAATTGGCGGATAAAACGAACCAAGCGATTAAGAAGATTTCTGAGGGGATCTCTCAAGTAACGGTTGAAATGAATCAAATTGCAAAAGCAACGGAAGAACAATCAAAAAATAGTGAGTTCATTACCAAAGCGGTGGAGAGCGTAACAAGCCAGGCTGAAGAAATGACTCAATCTACAAAAGAACAATCAATCACTGCTGAAGCAATTGTAAAAGGAATTACCAGTACGAAGGAACAGGTACAACAAATTTCTATTGCGACGGCTGAACAAGCCAAAGGAAGTCATGCTATTGTTGCTGCTGTAGAAAATGTAACACATCAATCTGGCTCTGTAACTAATGCAACGAAAGAACAGGCACTGACGGCGGCAGAAATCGTTCGCAATATTAACAGCATCAAAGAAATGGTTCAACAAATGATGATGGCAACCAATGAGCAAGCAAGATATGGCCAGGAAATTGCGTTAGAGGTAGGAAATGTTCAAAAACAAACAGAAGAACTAAATTCCAGCATCGATACGCAATCAAAAGGTGTTGAAGAAGTCGTACTTGCCATCACGGATGTAAATAAACAAATTCAAAGATTAAAATAATTAATAGTTTGACGAAACGCCTTCGCAATAAATGTGAAGGTGTTTTTTTATAAAAAATTATCATCCTATCAGTATACTTTTCTCTAACTATTAATGAAATTTCTGTTTACTTGAGGTATAATTACAACATAATTTTGATTTATTTTGATACTTTTGCAAAAGCCGATTTTGAAGAAGTAAGATGGGGTGAATTCACTTGAAAATTCAGGATCCAGTAAGATTTAATATAGGTGATTCCCGCCTTTCTCCGAGCGATCGTTCATCGACGAATACAGCATCCTTTCAAAAAATCATGAATACCTATTCGAAAGAACTCACCAAAGAACATCTCCAACAAATACTGAAAGAAATTGACCAGCAGGGCCAACGCTTAAGTGAGAAACCGACCTTTGCCGAACTGCGGAAATATAAAGAAGTGGTCAAGCGTTTTATGGGAGAAGTAACAAAGAATGCTGTTGGGCTCTATCAAACAGATAGTTGGGATCCATATGGAGGAAATAAAACATTAAAAACGGTCCAAGTTCTCGACCGTAAACTAATGGAATTAACTGACCATGTTTTAAAAGAGCAGGATGAAGGGTTATCTATATTGGATCGCATTGGTGAGATTAAGGGGTTATTAATTAATTTATATACTTGATTAATAGAAAGGGGAAGAACACGTGCAAGAATATCTAAATGTAGCAACTTTAGTAGTCAATTTTATCGCTGTGCTGTATTTAGTCATCAAGAGTTCTTTCCGAAAAAAAATGGACTATCAGCAGGAACTATCCTTAAAGATGTTATCCAATCAGGAAAAACTGATACGCCAAATGTCTGACTTAAAATCAATTGTGGAGCATAACCATTTGATTATTCAAAGAGAGAATGAACAATGGAAGGCAGAAATGGTTCAAGCAATGAATTCGGTGAAAATTGAATCTGACTCTATTTCAAAAGCAAACAATGGTCAGCAATTATTTTTGAATGATCGATATAAGGAAGTTTTTGATTTGAAAGCTAAAGGTCTCTCAGTGGAAGAGATTGCAAAGCAACTGGGTAAAGGCAATGGTGAAGTCGCTTTTATTCTCCAACTGGCTGAGCAGGCACGTACTTAAGAAGAGAGGTTTTTTTATGCTAAGAGGGTTATATTCTGCGGCTTCAGGAATGTTTTCTTTGGAGCGAAGACAAGAAACATTATCAAATAATCTTGCAAATGCACAAACACCTGGGTTTAAAAAGGATGATACCGTTCTACGTGCATTTCCCAAATTATTAGTGGAACGAATTAGAGACTTTAATGAAAATATACCGGGTTCCACCGGATTGCCAGGACAAGGAGTGCCTATCGGTGAATTAACGAAAGGTGTGTATGCGCAGGAACGCATCCCAAGCTTCCTTCAAGGGACACTTGTTCAGACAGACCAACCCTTGGATATTGCCATCGAAGATCAAAATATCCCTCTGCAGGTAGTCAATGGCCGAACCGTAAAACCAACCGCTTTCTTTGCGGTGGAGCTTCCTGATGGATCGGTTGGCTACACACGTAACGGGAAATGGGACTTAGATGCAAATGGGAATTTAGTCACATCGGATGGCTATCGAGTTCTAGGCGCAGATCACAAGCCAATTCAAATTACTGGTGGAGTTAGTAAAGAGAATCTGTACATAAATGCGGATGGTCAGCTAATTGCCAATCCTAACGATCCAGCTCAGTCTAGAAATGTTGGACAAATCGGAATTGCCGTCGTGCAAAATCCATATGAGCTTACACGGCAGGGAGGCAATGTTTATAAGTCTGAAAATCCATTGCCGTTTATTCAAGATGCGGGGGGAACAAATCCGGGTGTGGCCCTTCACCAAGGGGTCATTGAACAGTCGAATGTAGATCCCGGTCAAACAATGGCTGACATGATGATGACAGTCCGTGCCTATGAAGCTAATCAAAAGGTGGTTGGAGTATATAATCAATCGCTAGAACAACTATACTCTGTAGGGAAAATTAACGGATAATCATCCAGTTAGGAGAAAAGTCATTTGAATACGTCACTATATATTTCATCTGGTGCACTGCAGGCATACCAGCAAAAAATTGATACTTCTGCAAACAATGTGGCTAATGTGAACACCCCAGGATTTAAACGAAAAGACCAAAGTTTTTCTGAAATTTTAGCTTCTCAAATAAACAATCAAGAACGCGTTGATCAAGAAATCGGTCGCTTGACTCCGAATGGCGTGCGTGTTGGCTATGGGACACGTACAGGACTTACCCAGCTTGTCATGGAACAAGGTCAAGCCATTTCAACTGGAAATCCTTTCGATTTAATGATTCAAGGAAAAGGTTTTTTCCAAGTAAGTTATCCTTCTGCAACTGCTGGTGGAGCGGACGAGGTAAGATATACACGCGATGGGAATTTTCATTTAAGTCCGAATCCTAATAAACAAGGAAGCTATCATTTAGTTAATGCGAACGGTGGCTATTTGCTAGACCAAAGTGGAAAACCAATTGAATTAGATGATAAATACGAGGTCAGTATTGATGCGAACGGTCAAATGAACTTGAGAAGCAAAGATGGCAACGGAGCACCGTTTATTTCGGCCCAGCAAGTGGGTATTGTTGATATTCAAAATCCCCATGTTCTAAAAAATATGGGTGGGAATGAACTTTCTATTGATACTACCGTGTTACCTAATGGCTCTAACGCATCTGATTTTGTAAAAATGATGCAGCCAGAAGAAGTTCAAGTAGCATCTGGTTTTCTAGAAGGTTCTAATGTGGATTTAACGAAAGAAATGACAGACCTTATGACCACGCAAAGAGGGTTCCAGATGAATGCTAGAGCAGTGTCTTATGCGGATCAGATGATAGGGATTGCGAACGGAATTTTAAGGTAGTTTTATAGAGATGAGACGTTTTCATGCGTCTCTTTTTTTGTATTGTGTAATAAATAGGTTGAAAAAATACTTAACTATATTGTTTTTTCTCCGATAATAAAAACAAACTATTTTTTATCTAGTTATATAGATGATAGATAAGGAGTGAAACGGAATGATTAATAGCAGTAATACTTTGAGAGTCAGCGGGCTGGCTTCTGGTATGAATACGGATGAAATTGTAGCTAACCTTGTTAAGGCACAAAGTAGCCGGTTATTTAAAATGCAGCAAAATAAAATTACGGCCACTTGGAAACAGGATGCCTACCGTGATGTGAACAAAAAAGTGGATGAATTCCGGAAATCGATGGAAGCATTACGTCTGCAGTCGACTTTTAATAAGCAGACTGTAACTTCGAGTGATCCTAGAATAGAAGTATCTTCTGCTGGTACTAGTACTTTAACAGATTTTGTGATTTCTGAAGCAACACCTGCTGAGGCAGCAAAACCAGCTACTGTTAGTTTTGCGAGTGCATCTTCAAGTGTTGGGGCTGCGGGGCTTTCATTTAAATTAAACAATATTGATATTACTCTTGACCCCAATCTTACATTTGATCAAGCTATAGCAAAAATAAATGAAAAAAGTAGTCAAACCAATGTTAAAGCTGAAAATGTTGGTGGGTCACTGGTTTTTACTACTTTGGGAACAGGTGCAACACAAAAAATTGATATTGCAATTACAGATACAAATAATTCTTTGAAGATAGCCAACACTCCAGTTCCAACAACTAATATAGTCGGAACAGATACCAAAGATGGAACTGTAACTATTAATGGAACACAAATAACTGTTTCCTCAAATAAATTTACGTACCAGGGAGTATCGTTTAACTTAAAAGAAAAAATACCTGTAAACAGCACTATTTCAGTTCGGGTAAACAGTGATACTCAAGGAATATTTGATAGCATTAAGACATTTGTAGATAAATATAATGACCTTATTTCTGATTTAAATGGTAGATTATCAGAAAAACGCTATCGTGATTATCCGCCCTTACTTGATGATCAGAAAAAAGATATGAAAGATAATGATATTAAATTATGGGAAGAAAAGTCAAAGAGTGGACTTCTAACAAGTGATTCCACCATTAGATCCTTCCTGACAGAGATGCGTAATAGTCTTGTAGGTACAGTTCAAAACTCTGCACTGTCTGCAAGTTTTACATCATTAAAAGACATTGGGATTGATTTTTCTACAAATTATAGAGATAACGGTAAATTGATATTGAATGAAGATAAATTAAAGGGAGTTCTCCAAACAAATTTAGAAGATATTAAAAAACTTTTTACAACTAAAGAGTCCGGGACTACTTCCGCGACAACAGTGACTGATAGTAGTGTGCATGATAAAAGTGGTTTTGGTTTGAGAATTTATGAACGATTAAATGTTACGATTACAGAACTTGGTTCGTTAGCAGGTTCTCCAGACTCACTAGTTGATACTAAAAGTTTCATGGCAAAACAATTGAAGTCATTAGATGAAAACATTGGTAGAGAAGAATATAAGATTAATGCATATGAGCAAAGACTCTGGAAGCAATTTGGAGCAATGGAAAAAGCTTTGCAACAGTTAAACTCACAAGGATCATGGCTGTCACAACAATTAGGAATGTAAAAAATAGAAGAACTGTTCATCTCAAAGGTATTAACACTTTTGGATAAACAGTTCTTTTTTATATTTTATTTATTAAAAAAGTAACAACAAAATTATAAAAATAGCTAAACAATATTTTTGGCAAACCGATATATATAAACAACAAGAAAATTCTAAGAGTTTTTAATGAATCAAATAAATAAAAATAACATGAAATTTCTTGAAACACAAACTGAAAATCTTTCAAAAAAATACTAAACAATTCAAAAAGTCAGCCGATAATAAGAATTGTAATAGTAAATGCATCAATGGAGGATGGTAACGTGCTCATTGTAGGCAGAGAAATCGGGCAATCAGTGATCATTGATGATGTTATTAAGGTTACTGTCATACAAGTTGGTTCTAAACTTCGCTTAGTCATTGATGCTCCAAAGAACGTTTCAATTATTAAAGTGAAAGAGAGTAAAAAAAGTAGTAATTATCTTAAAAAGGGCACCAAAATAATTGATTCCTCAACTCAGATTGGAGAATACATAAAAATTACTATTCTTCAAACTGAATCAGGATTACTAAGATTTGCAATTGATGCACCTAGAGAAATTAGTGTTTTTCGAGAAGAATTGTATAAAGGAAAACAAAAAGAACAAATAATTTAAGATTCAGATCGTTTAATTTTGATAATAACCCTAAGGGTTTATTATAGATAATTTTTAAGGGAATTTCCCAAATAATTTATTTTGATTTAATTCTAAGGAGGAAAAATATTATGCGTATTAATCACAACATTGCAGCACTTAACACACACCGTCAGTTGAACACGGCATCAACAAATCAATCAAAATCAATGGAAAAGTTATCTTCTGGTCTTCGTATTAACCGTGCTGGTGACGATGCGGCAGGACTTGCAATCTCTGAAAAAATGCGTGGGCAAATTCGTGGTTTGGATCAAGCTTCTCGTAATGCTCAAGATTCAATTTCTTTAATCCAAACTGCCGAGGGTGCCTTAAACGAAACTCATGACATCCTTCAGCGTATGCGTGAATTAGCAGTTCAAGGTGCAAACGATACAAACACATCTGCTGATAGAAATGAAATACAAAAAGAATTAACTCAGTTAACAAGTGAAGTGGATCGTATCGCTAATACAACTCAATTCAACACTCAAAACTTATTAAGCGGCGGTTTCGACGGAAAGTTTTTCCAAATTGGAGCTAATGCAAGTCAGATAATTTCACTTTCTGTTGTTAGTATGACAGCTGCAGGCTTAGGCATCACAGCAGGTGCAATCGGTGTTGGAAGCAACGGTTCTGCTAACCTATCAATTTCAGCTCTTAACAAAGCGATCTCTAGAGTATCAGCTGAGCGTTCAAAATTGGGTGCAGTGCAAAACCGCTTAGATCATACAATCAACAACCTATCTACTTCTAGCGAAAACTTAACAGCTGCTGAGTCTCGTATCCGTGACGTAGATATGGCGAAAGAAATGATGAACCAAACTAAAAACTCTATCCTATCTCAGGCTGCTCAAGCAATGCTTGCTCAAGCAAACCAACAGCCTCAAGGAGTTCTACAATTACTTCGTTAATTTTAAATATTTAGGAACTAATAGATAGCCTTTTAACAAAGGCTATCTATATTTATAATTAGAATAAATTTTATCCTTTTGCCAATAATTTATTCGGACTATTATGAAGGGGTAAGGGACTTCAAGGAATGGAACATAAAATTCAAACACAGAAAGCAAGAGACGGTTCTTCTGTTTTTATATACGAAACTGAAGGCAGGAAAACAGCACTAAATTCTGTTTATTCACCTGAAAAGGAAATAAACTATTTTTTTAAGGAATTAGAGGATAAAAATAAACAATTCATAGTGGTTATTGGTGTTGGAAATGGAATATTAATTGATAAATTGGTAAGAAACGATATCTTTGATAAAAATGTTCATTTCCTGTTTATTGAGCCATTTTCTGATATTGATCTTTCTCAGGAAACTAAGAATATTATTCTTTTGAATCAACATAAACTTTCATTTTTCCATTTAAGTGATTTTTCTTCTTTATTATTTTCAAAGTATCTGGCACGGTTTGTGACGATTCCTGTAATCATCCTTTTACATCCTAATTATCTAAAGGCAAACAAGAGGAAGATTGAAGAAATTATTTCAATCCTCAAAGAGGGAATCGAAATGCAGAAATTATTTAACAATACTGAAAGCCGGTTTGCGGTTGATTGGATTGTTGAACCGCTATTGAATTTGGAAATGGTTGAGGAATCTATAAATTTAAGGCACTATAAAGACCGCTTCGAAGGAGAAACGGCCATCCTTGTTTCTGCAGGTCCTACATTGCATCAAAATATGCCATTTGTTGAAAGAATGCAGAAATCCTGCCATTTATTTGCTGTAGGTCCGGCACTTCGTCCTTTAATGAAGAATGGAATCAAGCCTGATTATGCATTAAGCTTGGATTCAAGCGATACCAACTACGAAACCCATTTTAAAGATATTAATTATGACGGCGTACTCATTTATGAAACAATGTCAAATCACAATATCCAAAAGGAACACAAAGGAAAAAAAGTGGTATCCAAGGCATTAACTGAACAAGTGACCCCGTTGGTTTTTAAAGATATTTTTGGCTTTCCAAATTCAGTGCCTTCTGTAGCTATTTTTGCACTGCAAGTAATTAAGTTTTTAGGTTTTAACGAGGTTATTTTTGTAGGTCAGGATTTGGCATTAGTCGGTGGAAAGTATTATGCCGAAGGGGTTAAAAACCATACTGGTATGATCAACACCGAGGAAGAATTATCTGTTATAAACAATAGAGGTGAGAAAGTAGGCACCACCAAAGCATTAAAATTATTTTTAGATGTATTTGAAACAATCATTAAAGAATTTCCAAAGGATTCTTTTAGAATAATAAATATCTCTGAATTTGGAGCCAGAATTGAAGGAACAGAATTTTTGTCTCCAGATAAAATTGTTAAAAATACGGTTAAAAAAGAAATTATGATTCCAGAATTTCCAAATGAACCAATACATCCTGTTAATGAATTTTTAAATGAAATGGTAGAGAACTTGATACTATTGAAAGAAATAATTAAAAACGCTGATAAAAAAATAGAGAATCACCTAGAAAATCAAATATTTTCAAAAGAAGACCAAATGGAAATGTTGAACACATTTAATGAAATCGCTGAAAATAAAATTGTAGAACAAATCCTTTTATCAAATTTGACATATATTTTTGATAACATCATAAATAAAGTAGTCTATTATGACCAAAAAAGTGAATATACCCTTGAAGATTTATTCAGTATAACTAAAGAACTCTCAAGTTTATATAAAATCATGGATAAATATTTAGAGGGGATAATAAAGGATTCAAGGATAACAAAAATATTCGAAAATGGTGTGTGAATTTCTCTTTGAAAAATTTAACATTTTTTAGATATAAAAGGAAGAATCGAGGAAAGTAGAATGAGCAATGAAGAATTAGTTAATGATACATTAATTTCACTTAAAGAATTTTTACCTAATGTGATACTTGAAACAAGAAACACAGCGGAATTATTTCATTCTGACCGCGAGGCCACAGCTTTAGGGAAATTGGTCCATTTAATCGATGCCTACTCTTGGATTATCGATGCCGTAAGTGGAATGAAAAACCTAGGTTATGTACAACAATTGAATTTTGGGGGCATAACCAATTTCTTGAAAGATATTGAGCAAGCAATGTCAATTCAGGATTTCGTAGCAGTAAGTGATATTTTAGAATATGAAATTGCTGAGATATTTGAAAACTGGAATAAAGAATTAAATGAAGGAATCGGTGAAAATTAGATTGGAATGGTCACAACAAGAAACAAAAAGCGGGGACGTAAGTGTCAAGCTTATTGATGAAGAAAAGATATTTTACTTGCACAGCAGATATAACCCTCGTCGGGAAGCCGAAAATCTTGTGGAGCAAATAGATATTCCACCTGAAAAGGATATATTACTGATTGTTGGGATTGGAGCTGGCTTTCATGTTGAACAATTTCAAAAAAAATACAATAAACTTCAATTAGTCGTTATAGAATTCAACCATTTATATGCTGAATGGGCAAAAAAGCAGTTGAGTCTTGTCAAAAATCTTGTGTCTGATGGGAAGATTACTTTTATATCTTCAACCAACCAAGATGAACTTAAAGCCATTTTAGTGAGCTATCTATCAAATAGCTCTGTTGAATTATTTATTTATAAGCCTGCAATTGAATTATTGCAGGATTTACATTTGAAATTGTGGTTTAAACAAATGCGGTTAATAAGGAAATCCTATGAAAATCAGAAGGAGAAAATGGAGGACAATTTTCGACAAAATCTCCTTTACCAGAATAACGGATTATCACATTTTTCAAATCCATTTAAAAATAAGAATTTTATTTTAGTATCAGCCGGTCCTTCACTGATCAAACAACTTCCGTTATTGAAAAAATTAGACGCGACAGAAAAATTTGTGATTGCATGTGTTGGTACGTCGTTTAAACTCTTGCACCAACATCGGATTTCGCCGAGCTTTGTCATGATTTCTGATGCAAGTGATAAAATTGGCCAGCAATTTGATTTTCAATATAATAAAGAAGTTCCATTGTTTTTTTTGAGCACAGCAAATCATGATACAGTGTGTAATTACAGAGGGCCGAAGTACATTATCTGGCAAGAGGGATATCGACTCTCAGAGGAAATGTCTGATGAAAAACAGGCCCCTTTAATAAAGACAGGAGGGTCCGTGGCCACCTGCTTATTGGATTTAAGTGTTTTCCTTGGAGCAAAATCTATTGCATTAGTTGGTCAAGACTTGGCTTTTACGGATCTTCAGACACATGCACATGGTATTTCATGCAATAAAACGAAGATTAGAACTGACTCTTTACTGGCCGTTCAGGACTTTTATCGGAAGAAAAAAGTCTATACTCCTCTTAATTTGTATACATACAAAGTATGGTTTGAAAATTATGCATTGACGTCAAAAGGACCTGTAGAACTATGGAATTGTACCGAGGGCGGTGCTTATATTGCCAATTGGAGAAATGAAAAACTGCAAAATTTTGCAGATAAATTTGTAAAATAAATGAATGAATCGGCTGAATTAAACACAATGAGGAGCTTAAGAAATGGAGACAAGAAAAACAGTTGTTTTTTTTCTAGGACAAAGTCAATATGAATCCATGCGAGAGATGACATTTTGTTTTATGGACGCTTTTTATCGTCTTGGATATGAGACTATTAGTATAGATTTATGTGATAGCAGCTACAATGAAAGACTGATTAATACCATTAATAACTTCAAGATTGATCTTTTTTTTGGTTTAAATGGGTGGGGTGGGGATTTTTTAATTAATGGGAAATCCCTTTATGATACGATAAATGTTCCCTTTTTTGCTTTTTACGTCGATCACCCTATGTATCATGTCGAGCGTTTAAAATGGAATATCGACAATTATATAGTATCGTTTATAGATAAGGGACATATTAAGGACATTGATAATTTTCTAGACTCCTCCAAAAAGTTCACAAAAGCTTTTGTTCCTCATGCAACTTATTTAAAAACGCCAAAAAATGATATTCAAAATAGAAAACATGAAATAGTATTTGCTGGGTCTATCAAAAATCCTGACGATATTCGTAAAAACTGGTTAGAATTATCAAATCCACTAAGAAATTTAATGGAAACAGTGGTTGAAAAATCGATTTATTCTGACAACCGAGATATTCTTTCATTATTTTCGGATTCGCTTGCTGAGAACGATATCTATTTAAGTGGGGATAACTTTAAAAAACTCTTAGCTGTTTTTCAGCAGGTAGATAGTTTTACCAGAAATTACAGAAGAGATAAAGTGATTAGGTCTCTATTAAAAACCCCTATCACAATTTATGGGAATGGCTGGGATTACATTAGTTGGGCTGGCGGGAATAAGGCAGAATTTTTCCCAGCTTTAAAGACAAAGGAGCTATACAGTATTCTTGAAGACACAAAAATATTCTTAAATGTATTCCCAAATTATCCAAATGGAAGCCATGAAAGAGTTTTTGATGCCATGATTCATCATGCGGTCTGTTTAACCGATGAAAGCCATTATTTAAAAGATTTTTTTAAACATGAAGAAAATATATTATATTATCAATATGATGACCAGCTATTAGGTGATAAACTGAAACATTATGTATCAAATACTTCATTTTTGCAACAAGTGGCTGACCAAGGCTATCATGTTACTCAGGAGCATCATACTTGGAATAATCGTGCAGCGAAAATATTAGAGATTGTCAAATTGCATACAACAATTAGGAGTTTAAATAGTTTATAAGCAGTGGTTAGGAGGTTTTTTTTTGACTAGGAAGGTTCTTGTTACCGGTGCAGACGGTTTTATCGGTTCACACTTAACTGAAGAATTAGTAAGGCAGGGATATCAAGTCAGGCCGTTTGTTTATTATAATTCCTTTAATTCATGGGGATGGCTGGACTCGTCCTCGAAAGAAATCAAAAATGAATTGGATGTTTTTGCAGGAGATATTCGTGATCCACACGGTGTAAAAGAAGCAATGAAAGGATGCGATACTGTACTACATTTAGCTTCATTGATTGCTATTCCGTATTCTTATCATTCACCGGATACATATGTAGATACAAATATTAAAGGGACTTTAAACATCTTGCAGGCAGTCAGGGAATTGGGTGTTTCCAAACTTGTTCACACTTCAACTAGTGAGGTATATGGAACGGCACAATATGTTCCTATAGATGAAAATCATCCTTTGCAAGGGCAATCACCATATTCCGCTTCTAAAATTGGTGCTGATCAAATGGCTCTTTCTTTTTATCGTTCCTTTAATTTACCGGTAGCCATTATCCGTCCATTTAACACATATGGACCACGTCAATCTGCGCGTGCTGTTATTCCAACCATAATTACTCAACTCGCTGCAGGAAAAGAAAAAATTAAGTTGGGTGCAGTAAGTCCAACGAGGGACTTTAATTATGTAAAGGATACTGTTAGCGGCTTTATTTCCATTATGGAACATGATCGGTCTATTGGTGAAGTAATCAATATTGGGAGTAATTATGAAATTTCTATAGGAGAGACTGCTAAGGTGATTGCACAAACAATGGGTAAATTGATTGAGATTGAAACAGATGAAATTCGCATTCGCCCTGAAAAAAGCGAAGTTGAACGTTTATGGGCAGATAATAGAAAGGCAAGGGAACTGTTAGGTTGGGAGCCAAAATATGGTGGACTTGAAGGTTTTAAACTTGGAGTTAAAGAAACTGCAGAGTGGTTTAGTAATTCTATGAATTTATCTCAATATAAGGCAGATGTATATAACATATGAGTAATCAATGGTCAGAAATTGCTCGAAAAATTAAGGGTATTTATGATAACCAGGATTTCATTCCGCTGCACGAACCAACATTTAATGAAAGAGAAATCCAGCTTGTAACTGATTGTATCGCAACAGGTTGGGTTTCTTCTGTCGGGAAATATGTTGATCAATTTGAGAAAATGTTAGCTGAATACACTGGGGTAAAACGTGCTGTTGCGATTATGAATGGAACTGCCGCTTTACATATAGCATTGAAAATAGCTGGTGTGCAGGCCAATGATGAAGTCTTTATTCCCTCACTTACTTTTGTTGCAACCGCGAATGCGGTTACCTATTTGCAGGCAATTCCACATTTTGTAGATGTATCCAAAGAAACACTAGGCATGGACCCTGTCAAATTGGAAGCATATATACTTGAGATTGGTAAGATGGAAAATGGTCAATTAATAAATAAACAGACAGGAAGAATCATTCGTGCAGTGGTTCCAATGCATACTTTTGGTCATTCCGTGGACATTGATCCATTAGTTGAATTGTGTGAACTTTATAATATTGTACTTGTTGAGGACGCAGCCGAATCACTGGGAACTTTTTATAAAGGGAAGCATACCGGGGGATTTGGTCTGGTCGGAGCGCTAAGTTTTAATGGGAATAAAATTGTAACGACTGGTGGTGGCGGTGCTATCTTAACCAATGATGAAATGCTAGCTGATTATGCAAAACATATTACTACCACTGCAAAGATTCCTCATCGCTGGGAATATAGACATGATGTAATTGGTTACAACTATCGTATGCCAAATATTAATGCTGCGTTAGGCTGTGCCCAGTTGGAGAAGATGGATAAATTTCTTTCATCCAAGAGAATGTTAACAGAACATTACCAGAAATTATTTAACAATCAAAGAGGAGTCAAGTTTTTTGCAGAGCCAGAATTTAGCAAAAGTAATTATTGGCTCCAAACCATTTTAATTGATCCACAATTACATACCAGAAATGATATTTTAGATAAATTAAATGATGAAGGGGTCATGTCACGACCAATTTGGACTCCAATTCATGAATTGGAACCTTATTCAAATTGTCCTAAGGCTGATCTTGATGTTACACATGAGTTAAACAAGCGCATTATTAATATTCCATCTACTCCATTGAGAGGGATATAAATGGATAAACGTAAAATATGTGTTGTTACTGGAACAAGGGCTGAGTATGGGCTCTTATATTGGATAATGAAACAAATTCAAACAGATGATGAACTTGTATTACAGATCATTGCAACGGGAATGCACCTGTCTCCTGAATTTGGCTTAACGTATAAACAAATTGAAGAAGATGGTTTTATGATCGATGAAAAAGTTGAAATGCTGTTATCTGGGGATACACCATCCGCTATTACTAAGGCTGTAGGTTTAGGAACAATTGGTTTTGCCGATTCGTTTAATAGGTTAAAACCTGATATTGTGGTTTTATTGGGTGATAGATTTGAAATTTTTTCCGCTGCACAGTCAGCCATGATTCATCGAATTCCAATTGCCCATATACATGGTGGTGAATTATCAGAAGGATCCATTGATGATCCCATCCGTCACTCCATAACAAAAATGGCACATGTCCATTTTACTGCTGCAGAAATTTATCGCCAAAGGGTCATTCAAATGGGAGAGCAACCGGACCATGCTTTTAATGTAGGGGCTCCGGGGATAGACGGCATAAAGAAAACCAAATTATTGAGCCAGGAAGAATTATCTCATTCTATTGGTTTTGATTTAAACAGATTTTTCTTGATTACTTTACACCCAACAACGTTCGAAAATGACACGGGAGAGCAGCATGTTAAATATTTATTAACTGCTATGGAGGCTTTTCCTAATCACCAGTTTATCTTTACAAAAACCAATTCGGATACTAATGGCAGAGTGATTAATGAAAAAATTGAAAAATTTGTTTCTGTACATCATGAACGTGCAAGAGTCTACGATTCACTCGGTCAAGTTCGTTATTTAAGTGCTTTAAAGTACTGTGAGGTTGTGATTGGCAATTCCTCCAGCGGTCTAATCGAAGCTCCTGTATTTTATAAACCCACTGTTAATATAGGTGATCGGCAACGGGGACGCCTTAAGGCAGCTTCGGTAATCGATTGCGATTTTGATAAAGATGCAGTAATAAACGCAATTAATAAAGCTATTTCTCCATGTTTTCTATCTTTAATAGAAAACATGAAACTTCCATATGGTGGAGGAGAAACATCAAAACAAATAGTAAAACATCTTAAACAAATACAATTGGAAAATATCGTTAAAAAAGTCTTTTTTGATCTGGAGAACCAGAGTGTCGCTGATTGAATACCAGCTTCTATTGGCTGGTTAAGGAGAGTGTGATAAATTGGGTGTTTATATAATTGCTGAAGCAGGAGTAAACCATAATGGGTCACTTGATCTCGCGTATGCATTAGTAGATGCGGCAGTTGTATCGGGTGCAAGTGCAGTGAAATTTCAGACCTTTAAAGCGGATAATTTAGTTACCAAACAAGCCAAACAGGCACAATATCAGGTTCAAAACTTGGGAGAAGAAACATCCCAATATGCCATGTTGAAAAAACTTGAACTTTCTTTTGAGGAATTTGCTAAATTGAAATCTTATTGTAATGAAAAAAAGATAGAATTTTTATCAACTCCATTCGATTTGGAAAGCGTCGATTTTTTAGTAGAAAAAATGGGAATGGAAATAGTAAAAATTCCTTCTGGTGAATTAACAAATTCACCTTTTATTCATTATATTGCAACAAAACGTAAGCGGATGATTTTATCAACGGGAATGGCAACATTAGAGGACATTCATGAAGCACTATCTTTTATTTCATTTGGACTGGCATTTCCAAATGAAGAAGTAAGTATAAATTCTGTTCAGGCATTTTATAACACCGTTGAAGCGAAAAAATGGTTAAAGGATTATGTTACTGTCTTACAATGTACGACAGAGTATCCTACGCCATTTGAGGATGTTAATCTGAACACTATACATCGATTAAGAGAAGAGTTGAACATTGATATCGGGTTTTCTGATCATTCAGAAGGTATATATATCCCTGTTTCCGCTGTTGCCTGTGGTGCAACAGTAATTGAAAAACATTTTACCATTAGTCGACTTTTGCCAGGCCCGGATCACAAGGCTTCACTTGAACCGGATGAACTTTCTGAAATGGTGAAAGCCATTCGAATAGTGGAGAAATCCCTGGGAAACGGTTTTAAAGAACCGACCATTAAAGAACAGGGAAATAAAATGGCGGCTCGTAAAAGTATCATTGCAGCAAAAGCAATCGAATCTGGGGAGATTTTTACTGTAAAGAATCTCGCAATAAAGAGGCCAGGTAGTGGGATGGCTCCTTCTCAATGGTGGTCTTTAATTGGGAAGCCTTCTTCGAAGAAATACAATGAGGATGATTTAATTGACGAATAAACCAATTATAATGATCGGTAATGGTGGCCATGCATCGGTATTGACTGAAATCTTATTACAACAAAAACGTAACATTAAAGGTTTTACAGCACCTAAAGATCAGGAAAATCGGTTTAATTTGCCATATCTTGGAGAGGACAAGGTAATATATAAGTATAACCCCGATGAGATTGAACTTGTCCTTGGAATTGGTTCAATCAACGTTTCAAGAAAAAGAGAAGAAATTTTTAATCAGTATAAACAACAAGGTTTTTTCTTTGCTTCAGTAATACATAATAGTGCTATAATTTCTCCAACTGTAAAAACAGGAGAGGGATTACAAATAATGGCAAACGTTGTTATTCAACCTTTTGTGGAAATAGACGATAATACCATTATTAATACATCTACATCAATTGATCATGAATCTAGGATAGGGAAACATTGCCATCTGGCTCCAGGTTCGACATTATCTGGAAATGTTAGTATCGGAAATTCTACTCATGTAGGGACAGGATCGATTTTCATACAGAATGTCAAGATTGGAAATAATGTCCTGATTGGTGCTGGATCACTTGTAATCACATCCATTAATGATAATTGTAAAGCATATGGTGTACCTGCAAAGGAAGTGTAAAGGATGAAAAATTGGAGAGAAATTCTTATTTCACCAAAAACCACGATTTTAACAACAATGAAAATTATTGACCAAGCTTCATTACAATTTGCTGTAGTAGTGAATGAAAATCAAAAATTACTTGGGACTGTCACCGATGGCGATATTCGCCGAGGAATTCTACGAGGTTTGCCACTCGAAACATCCATTACAGAAGTAATGAACAGATTACCTGTTTTTGAATTATCTGGAAAAAAACCATTCTATTATAGGGAAATAATGAGGAAAAGAAAGTTAAAGCAATTGCCGATCGTAAATAACAAAAAACAGATTCAAAACATTCTTTTTTCTGAGGAGATGGCAACTGCTTTACAAAAAAATAATACAGTTGTATTGATGGCAGGCGGGCTGGGAACACGGCTTCGTCCGCTTACCAACGAGATACCAAAACCGATGCTTAAAGTAGGAGATAAACCAATATTAGAAACGATTATAGAAAGTTTTAACGGGTTTGGTTTCCATAAATTCATATTAACAGTTAACTATAAAAAAGAAATTGTTAAAGATTATTTCCAGGATGGTGCCCATCTTGGTGTCCAAATTGAATATATTGAGGAAGAAAAAAGGCTTGGAACAGCGGGTGCACTATCACTGCTGCCTGAACGATTGAATGATCCTTTTTTTGTGATGAATGGAGATTTGTTAACTAAGATAAATTATGAGCAGCTTCTGGACTTTCATAATGAAACAAAATCTATCTCAACCATGTGTGTCAGAGAATATGAGTACCAAATACCATTTGGTGTAATAGAAATTGATCATCATCGATTAATGTCAATTGAAGAAAAACCTATTCATAAAAGCTTTGTAAACGCGGGTATATATGTATTAAGTCCTGATGTATTGGAATTTGTCCCACAAAATGTGTTTTTCGATATGCCTGATCTTTTTAAAAAATTAATGGAACATAGAAAAGAAAGAGTAATTTCTGCTTTTCCTTTAAGAGAATATTGGCTGGATATTGGCAGACTGGATGATTTTGAAAAGGCAAATGGAGATTTTAGTGGAGGATTTTTATGATTGAAGGGAAAAAGGTCCTGGCAGTGGTACCAGCTCGAGGTGGATCTAAGGGGGTCCCAAGAAAAAATATAAAGGAGCTTGCTGGTAAACCACTGATCGCCTGGACAATTACGGAAGCTAAAAAATCATCTTATATAGATAAATTAATCTTAAGTTCAGATGAACCGGAAATTATCGAAGTTGCCAAAAAATATGATTGTGAAGTGCCTTTCATTCGTCCAAAAGAGTTAGCGAATGATAAAACACCAGGTATAGAACCTGTTTTACATGCAATTAAAAAAATGGAGGATTTTGATATAATTGTTCTTCTTCAGCCGACCTCTCCATTGCGTTCAGTCGATGACATTGATGGTTGTATAGAGAAATGTGTAGTTGAAAGGGCAAATTCATGTGTTTCAGTGGTAGAAGTTGACAAATCACCTTACTGGATGTTCTTAATAGAAGAACACAGCAAGATGTCACCCTTAATGAATGTTGGAGAAATATATAATTTGAGACAAGAACTCCCATCTGTTTATGTTTTGAATGGAGCGGTCTATGTTGCCAATATTCCGTGGTTAGAAAGACATAAAACTTTTTTAACTTCTGAAACCATATCATACATCATGCCAAAAAATCGCTCATTTGATATTGATACAGAATTTGATTTTTTGATGTGTGAAACCATTATTGATAAAGAGTTATAAGGATTATAGGAATATTTGATAATTTTTAATAGGATTAAAGAATGCCCTAACTCTTAAATATTTCCTTGAAATATCATGAACGATATAAAAAGGGTTTTAGGAAAATGATCGATAAGTTATCAAATTAAAGTAATAATCAAACTGCAGAATATCAGATAAAATCAGTTGAACAGGTAGATAATGCCAAAATCAAAAGAGGTTTCAGCTGATCAAGCTGGAATCTCGAAAAGGAAGAAACTTATCAAATTAATAGTAAAGATGCACATGCATGGCAATTGGAATTAGAAAATGAAGATATAAATTAATAGCGGTGAATATATAATAGATTATGGTTATATCACTGGTGTATGGTTTAGGATTTTCAAAGGAAAATGGTGTAGAGAAATAATTCAATTTTAAGAGGAAAAATGGTTAACTATGGGGAGATAGGATCTAGATATTAGAGTTAGAGAATTAGCTTATGGCTTTTATGATATTTATATAAGTTATTGTTTCACTTTCAGAGGGGGTTCGATTTCAAATTGGCAACCTTAAATTGATTTGAAAATAGTCTTTGAGGTGTTCTTTAAGAAGAGTTAATTCCTCTAAGGGGTTGTTCTGTAAGTATAAATAGATATGGGGTAAAGTTTGGTTAGCTCTCCATTACCTATAGTACTAGTAATTAGTACATTTACTTGAATGTTATTTAGAGCTTGAAATAAAATCGCCCCCCCACTTTTCAAGAACGTATGATACTGTTTTGGTTCTTAAGCATTTTAGGTTAATTCCTAATGCTTAATTGATAGTTTAATAACTGTTTTTTTGCATTTACATAATTTTCACTAAACATTAATGTTTTTCATCCGATAATAAACTAAAATGATTTTGACAAAAAGGGAGGCATGAAATGGTAGACAAATTGTCCAATTCTACTAACCAATCAGTAGATTATACCGTTCCGAAAGTGGAAGCTACCGTCAAGGTTAAAGAAGTATTACCAGAAAAACAAGAGCAGCCTCAATCACCACCACAACAACAATCACAAACAAAAGAAAAAACTGAAAAAGTAATCAATAGTATGAATGAATTTTTAAAGGCTTCCAATACTCACTTGAAATTCCAATTTCATGACGAGCTAAAAGAATACTATGTAACATTGGTTGACGATACAACAAACGAAGTCGTCAAAGAAATCCCTTCTAAGAAACTCCTAGATATGTATGCAGCAATGACTGATTACCTTGGACTCTTAGTTGATAAAAAAGTATAGGTTATGGTGAACCATCATGCAGATTCCCCAAATTAGACTACATCAAACCTATGCCCAAATTGGACTCCGAATTACACAGCCGGTCCAAGAAATAGAACAAAAGCCTGCTGATCAATCGATCAAACAGGTTCCCGCGACCATGAATATAGAACGAAAGCCAAGCCACCTAGATATTGATCAAGAACAATTATGGAATGAGCTAAACTTTAAAAGTAATAGTGTATTTAGTGAGGATATGGCAGCGTCCGCAAAGCAAGAAGTATTAGAAGCGACAGCTGAAAAAGCACAAGAAGGCGATCAATTAGCAGCCATTGAGAAAAAGAATGATGCGATTAACTCAATAGTTTCAGCAAAAGCAAACCCAGGACCTGCTGAATTTAATATCGGCTTTATCCCAAGTTACGGTTCAGTAAAAATTCACTTTACACCTACTGAGCTAACTATTAACTGGAAACAAGGCGGTGCTGAAATACAGACGACTCAAAATAAGCCAATTCACAACTATACACCAGGGAAAACGGAAGTATACCTTCGTCAAATGCAGGATCTACAAATCGACTTTGTCGGAGGAAATGTGGATAGTAAATCATAAAACCGACAGCAGCGGAAAGGAATCCTTTCGGCTGTATTTTTAATATTGTGTTGGTAATAACATAATGAAATCAAAAGGATATTTTGATACAATTATATAGATTATTATCTTTTTTATTAGGCTGAGGTAATGAACATTATGGATTTTTATACCCTGTTGATTGGAGCGGAAGACGCGAAGACTCCTGTGGGAG
>NZ_JBCNAC010000136.1:0-4548 GCF_050477885.1 Neobacillus rhizosphaerae | reverse complement strand
TAGTTTTCAAAGAACAATCTCAATCACTTCGTTAGAAGCAACTTTATTACTATATCATGTCGATAACTCATTGTCAACCATTTGTTTGATGTTTTTATCATCATCATGTTGTTAACTCGTCATTAACGACTGCTTTAATATACTACCACCTAGCACCTAATCCGTCAACAACTATTTTCTCATTAATTTATTCCTACTATATTAAATAGAAAAAAAGAAAGCCGGCTCTCAGCCGGCTTCCTTTTACTTTGTGATTTTAATAATACCTTCTTGTTTTACATCAACAAGACCTTGTTTTTCGATTACAATCTTTTCGCCTTCAGCTAGGTTAGTGAAGACAATTGGAGTGATCGTAGATGTTGCATGTTCTTTAATATAATCTAAATCCACTTTTAATAGTGGTTGACCCTTCACTACTCGGTCATTTTCAGAAACCAACGTTTCAAAACCTTGGCCCTTTAAGTTTACGGTATCAATACCCACGTGAATAAGGATTTCACGTCCACCGTCAGATAAGATTCCAATCGCATGTTTTGTAGGGAATAGATTGACAATCTTTCCATCAACAGGTGATGCCACTAATCCTTCTGAAGGTACAATCGCAAAACCGTCACCCATCATTTTTCCTGCAAACACTTGGTCAGGAACTTCAGTAATTTCTTTGATTTCCCCTTTAATTGGAGCCACGAATACTTCGTTAGCTTTAGCTTGCGTTGGAGCTGCAACTGCCTCTTCTTGCTTTTCTACATTTACTGTAGTTGCGCTTGGTCTTTTTCCAGCCATAATATCTTTCATTTGACCTTTAATGGTTTCAGAACGTGGACCGAAGATCGCTTGAATATTGTTACCTACTTCAAGGACACCTGCAGCACCTAACTTTTTCAATTGGTTTTTATCTACATCCTTAATATCATTAACAGAAACACGAAGACGAGTAATACATGCATCAAGGTGAGCGATGTTTTCTTTACCACCCATAGCCACTAAAATGTTAGCAGCTAAATCACCAGAACTTGCTTTACCTGTTTGTACTTGGTCTTCTTCTTCCTCTACTTCACGACCTGGTGTTTTGAGATTGAACTTACGAATCGCAAAACGGAAACCGAAGTAGTAAATTACAGCAAAGACTAAACCAACAGGGATAACAATCCAAGCGTGTGTTTGTGGATTGATTAATCCGAATAGGATGTAGTCAATTAAACCACCAGAGAATGTCATACCGATTTTTACATCTAATAAATGCATAACCATAAATGATAAACCAGCGAAGATCGCATGGATACCGAATAGAATAGGTGCAACGAATAAGAATGAGAACTCGATTGGTTCTGTAATACCAGTTAAGAAAGATGTGAGGGCAGCAGATGCCATTAATCCCCCAACGAACACTTTCTTTTCAGGTCTTGCTTCATGGTAGATCGCTAGCGCAGCAGCAGGCAACCCGAACATCATGAATGGGAATTTACCTGTCATAAATGTACCAGCAGTTAGATTTTTCACGTGATCAGAAATCTGTGCCATGAAGATACGCTGGTCACCGTGTACCACTTGACCCGCTTTTGTTGTATAGTTTCCAAATTCAAACCAGAACGGAGAATAGAAAATATGGTGTAATCCAAATGGAATTAATGAACGTTCAATTACTCCGAAAACAAATGCAGAGAGAGTTAAGTTTGCATTAACCATGTTATTCGAGAATGCGTTCAATCCTGATTGGATTGGCGGCCAAATAACGAGCATTAGTAATCCCAATAGAATCGCTGTTCCTGCCGTAATGATTGGAACAAAACGTTTTCCAGCAAAGAATCCTAAATAAGATGGTAATTCAATTTCAAAGAACTTATTATACAAGGTCGCTGCAATAATACCAACGATAATCCCTCCAAACACTCCTGTTTGAAGAGTTGGGATCCCTAGAACACTCACGTAATTTGTACCATTGATTTCCTTCGGGTCAATCCCTAAAACAGTACCCATTGTTACATTCATAATTAGATAACCAATGATTGCTGCTAGTCCGGCTGTACCTTCCCCACCAGCTAATCCTATAGCAACACCAACCGCAAAAAGGAGTGGAAGGTTACCGAAGACAATATCACCGGCATTTTTCATAACTGATGCCACCATCGCTACAGCACTGTTATCTAAGAATGGCGCTAAATCTAATAGGGCTGGGTTTACGAGAGCAGCACCTAAAGCAAGTAAGATACCAGCTGCCGGTAAAAGTGCAACCGGCAACATTAAAGCTTTACCGACTTTTTGCAAGACGCCGAAAGCATTTTTAAACATAAATGTTACCTCCTAAATATTTTTCTTGGCTCATAAAGCGGTTACATTATTGGTAAAAATACCAATAAAAAAAGGCATGAGTAAAAGTTCAATTGAATGCAGGCTATGGGTATAGACTACCCCTAAACCTTCAATTCAATTAATACTTTTCACTCATGCCTGATCGAATCAGTAACACGTAAAAAATAATAGCTATTTAAATTTATGTTGAAGTCGCTGCAGATGCATCGTTAGATAGACCGCTTCTGCATCAAAAACCTTCATTTTTAATGTTTGCTGCATCACTTTAATGAGCTTCCATGAGAGATTATAACACACAGGATATTCTTCTTTCAAGAGGGAAGCAATTTTTTCTGGTTCCTCTACTTTTTCCCCTTTGACTACTCTCTCAATAGCAAAGCGCAAGTGACGAACAAGCCTCATATAATCAATGCTTTCTTTATCAATCTCTATTTCAAACTGCTCTTCGACCATTTCGACCAGCCGGCTGACAAGCTGTGAATATTGATTCACGTCGGAGAGGTTTCTGTTGGTCACTGCACTATGAATATGGAGAGCGATAAATCCGACCTCCCCAATCGGCAGGTCAATCCCGGTCTTTTCTTTAATTAACTCTACCACTTCTTTTGCTATTTCGAACTCATGGCGGTAAAGAGCCTTAGTTTCCACTAAGAACGGATTATTCATTTCCATTCCTTGAGAAGCTCTCGTTAGGGCAAACATAATATGGTCCGTTAATGCGACATGTATATGTTCATTTAGCACAGAATTGGTTCGTTGCTTTATTAAATCCATGGCGGAAATAATCACTTCTAAAAACTCATTATCGATAAACGGAAGCAATTTGATGTAATTTTCCTGCTCTTTTTCATTTTTCAGGACAAATAGCTTTTCGACTAAATCTGTATCAATATAATCCCCGCGTTTCCGATTAAAGCCAATGCCTTTTCCAATTAAGACTACTTCTTCATAGGAAGGGTGCTCAGCAATTAAGACATTGTTATTTAATACTTTTTCAATTAATAAGTTTGCCAAACCCTTCCCTCCCATTCACCATGTTATCTTAGTATTATCATGTTATAAGAGGTGAAACAGGAAGTCAACGACAAAGTTCGACAACCATGTGACAAATAACTGGTAAACAAGAAATGCGCAAGCGCCAGGCAACCTTGCCACGAGCAATACAGTTCCCCTATTTTTACTAAGCCGTTCTCTTTTGAGGGACCCGCAGCTATAAATACACATATAATTTCAGAATAAATCGCAGAGTAATTCGCATATGAATTCACTCTGCCTTTTTATTGGTTAGAAGGTGTTTTTTAAAATTTTTCACTTAAATTAACAGTATAAATCGCAACTCAAATAGCAAAAGCATAATAAAAATTTATGCTTCTGCTATTTGAGTTGCAAATTCGTTTGCTAATTCCATAACTAAAAGCGACAGGGTTACTGTCGTCTTTAAAATTGAACTGAACAAAACCCCATTAGTAATGGATAATGTGATATTAATCAGATTGGGATAACAACTTAACAAAGTATTTTGGGGATTCGGTAAACCCTTGTCGGATATAAAACCTATGTGCATCTATCCTTCTTGAATGGCAATGCACTTCAATTCTATCGCAATTTCTTTTATTGGCTAAATTAGTACAATATTCTTCAATCTCACGTCCTATTCCAATACTTCTAATGTTTTTATCAACTGCAAAATAACTTATTCTTGCGAAATCTCCTTTGACAGCTAATTGAGGTATAAAATGTATTGAAATTAAAGCAATAATCCTTTTATCTTTATCGTAAACAAATAACTCCTCATTTGGGTGAGTAAGAAGAGTTTCTATTTTTTCTTTTATGAAAGTTCCGGTATCTGGATAGTCCAACTGGATTAACAATAAAGAAATTTGCTTCCAATCCTCAACATTTGCTGTTCTAATCCCCATTTATGCCACTCTCCAATTTGTTAATTTATTTATACCTATTGAAATCCTCATAGTTTTATTCTCTAACCTACCCCGATAGTTAAAATAAGCTTCTCTGGTTATCTTAGTAGATATTTTTTCGAAAAAATGCTAAAAGCAGTGCGATTTCAGGTGCGAAATCCACTGCTTTTATACTTGAGTTCAAATTTGCTTTTTCCTATGCGGGTACTCCAAAAGAGAACGGCTTATATTTTTACCGGTCGGGAGCTTTTTCACTTACCTCGGGCATTAGAACCTCCCCCTATTTACCGGTCGCGTTCTTTTCCCTTAGCACGGGCAT
>NZ_JBCNAC010000135.1:0-13985 GCF_050477885.1 Neobacillus rhizosphaerae | reverse complement strand
AGTGGGGGACTGTCCCCTTTAATACCCGTTAATATTCTAATCCATGACCGTAGCCGTATAATACGCTGCCATCTTGGTTGTAAATGGTCACTGGCAGCTTGCCTGTTGGCAGGTTTTCACCGAAAATGGTGTTTACTGATGCTTCGAAACTCGCTGGCTTGAAGCCATACTGAACAAGATAGGCTCCCACTGTTGGATAGGACATGATGTCATATGGATTTCTTGCACCTACCGCTACAACAGGAATACCCGTTGCAATCAGCTGGTTCGTCATCACCATTTGATCTGCTGCTGGTGCCCTGCCGCTTACTGTTGAAGTATACGTTCCAGTAATGATATATTTAGCATCTTGAATTTGGGCAAGCTGTGCTGGTGTCAGCTTTTTGGAAGCATTAATATATGTTACATTTTCAAGATGCTTTTTCACTTCGTCAGCAAGTAAATTTATGGAGAAGCCAGAACCCCCAACCACCGCAACCTTATCTCCACTTGCGGCCTTTAGCGGAAGCACTCCATCATTTTTCACAAGGGTAATCGATTTTGCCGCTGCCTCCTTTTCAACTGCCTTATGTTCAGCTGAACCGACTGCTTTCATCGCATTTGCCACTTTCTCATCCAAGCTCTTTTCTTCCTCGGCCTTCACGATCCCACGATTTAGTTTCAATGTTAAGATGCGCTCCACTGATTGGTCCAATCTATCCGTTGAAATGTCACCAGCATTCACTGCCTCATAAATGCCATTTGCCACTTCGGCCACTCCAACCGGCATGAGAAGAATGTCCGCACCTGCTTGAACCGCACGAATGGCCGCATCTACCGGACCAAAATGTTTCGAAATGGCCCCCATATCCATTGCGTCCGTCACAATGACTCCCTTATAACCCATTTCTTCACGCATTAATCCCGTTAATACTTTTTTTGATAAGGTTGCGGGCACCGCAATTTCTGAGCCATCCGCTTTCGAAATAGCTTTTGTATCATCTATTTTTGGAAAAGTAACGTGAGCGGTCATGATGGCGTCAATTCCGGCATTCATAGCCTGTTGGAAAGGTACTAATTCCACCTTTTTCAAACGCTCCATATCATGCGGCACTTCGGCAATGCCTAAATGCGAATCCACCGAGGTGTCCCCGTGTCCTGGAAAGTGCTTCGCAGTAGCAGCCGTTCCCGTTTGGTGAAGGCCGTTGATATAGGCATTGCCTAATTTCCCGACTAACTCTGGATTTTCCCCGAATGAACGAACTCCGATGACTGGATTATCTGGATTCATATTTACATCTAAAACAGGTCCAAAATTCATATTAATTCCTAGTGCATTCAATTCTTCCCCGATCGCTTTGCCAACTTTTTCGGCTACCTCTTCAGAACGTGAGGCTCCAATTGCCATGTTCCCAGGAAAATCGGTTCCTGTCTGGAGGCGTGTGACAATCCCGCCTTCCTGATCAATTGAGATTAACATACCGTATTTTTCTGACGCTTCCTGATAGGCACTAACTAGCTTGGTGGTTTGGTCAGCTGTCACAGTATTTTCTCGAAATAAAATGACTCCTCCGAGATGATAATCCTTAACAAGTTGAGCAATTTCAGGCTGCATTTCCGTGACATTCACGTTTTTCCATTTGCGGAAATCCGGCATTAACATTTGCCCGACTTTTTCCTCCATCGTCATTTGTTTCAATGCCTGGCCGATAAGGTTATAGCGGGAGCCTTCTTCTTTTTTTACGAGAATTTGATTTTCTTCTTTATATTGAATGGAAATTCGATCACAATATCTACCGTCGCTGACAGAAATAAATGTTTTCCCCTTGTGTCCTTTTAAGGTAACCAAACCATCTTTAGTAACGGATGCTACATTTTTATTAGTCGACTTCCACTTGAAGTTGGAGGCTAACATAAAGTGGCCATCCTTATACACATGTAATGGATTTAATTTGATTTGATTATCACTTACCGCTCTTGTTACTTGAGGAACATTAAGGTCGATCACTAAATCTTTCACAAGTGACTCCTTTGCTTCTACATTTCCTGCACCTATATGCGGAACGCCTGTTAAAATAAGCAGAATGATGATGACTCCAAAAAGTAACCTCTTCCTAAGTAATGCACTCATGAAACCTCTCCCTTATTTAATTTTTATAAAATAGAAAGTGTGTCTGGTCTTTGATGTGGGTATTGAATGAATACATTTGAAGGTCTAAGGTGGGATGAATAATTGAGGTTAATACGGTATAAGAAAATCATATAAAATTCACTAATAAACGTCCATGCCGCTTTAGGCCTAATCGGAAAGTCACTACACCTATTAATAAATTCACAGGTCTATCCACAGATTTATACCGGTTGTCCACAAAATAAGAAGGTTTATCAACAAAAAAATTATGTTTACCCACATTTATCAACAGTTTTATCCACAAAAATGTATGGGATTTAAGGAACTTTAAAATTTATTCGACTTATATCCACAACGCATATTGCAGATATCCCCAAAAATTCAGACTTATTCACAAATTTATTCCACTTACCCACAACAATATGGATAATAGTCAAAGGACCTAATTACTTATAACTAGGTCCCTTACAATTGTTAATCAACTAGTTCCTTTTTATCAGTGACGCCTGAATCTGATTTTTCAACAATCTCTCTAAGCTCTCCTTCATCGCCTTTAGCGTTGATAATTTCAAATATTTGATTCAGCCCTTCACTTGTTTTGTCACCTTTATTTTTCATAAAGAAATCCCTCCTTTTATGTATAGAGTATCCATTTATCCGTGGTATTATTTAGCATTACCACAGTGCAAATACGAGTTTGCTCAGTAATTCACAAAATGTTCACTATCAAAGGCTACTTGAGTGATTATTATCACTAGGGGGTTTTTTCCAAGAAGTAAAATGAAAGCGTAGACAAAACAATTAGGGGATAAATGGAGGAGATTAAATTGGGTAAGATCGCAAAATTTGCAGCAATTCTCGTTTCTTCTGTCATGTTAGTAAGTGCCTGTGGTAAAACAGATTCTACAAGTGAAAAAGTAGTTAAAAACGAAGCAAGTAAGAAAAACGTCTCACAAGTGTTCGGACCCCATGAGAATTTGAATCAGAAACCAACTCCTATAAAAATAACTCGCATCGGTGAACATGAAGTAAATGTGGAAATGACTGCACAAATTACGGATATTGAAATTTCAAAAGGTGATATGTATAAAGCATGGACGTTTAATGGTGAAGCACCTGGGCCAGTCATTGTTGTCAACCAAGGAGATAAAATTAATTTTACCTTAAAAAATATGGACCCATCTATTCCACATAGCATGGATATGCACGCGGTACATGCCGCACCTTCTACCGATTTTGCTAACGTTATGCCAAACCAAACTGGAACGTTCAGCTACCCAGCCGATAATCCAGGGGTGTTTATGTATCATTGCGGAACAAAACCTGTTCTCTCACATATTGCGAACGGGATGCATGGAACAATTATCGTCAAACCGAAAACAGGCTATCCAACGGATGGAGATGTCGACCGCGAATTCGTTATTGTTCAGAATGAATGGTATAAATACAATGACTTAGAAGATTTTACAAATGGCACACCAAAATATGTTGTTTTTTCAGCTAAGGCTTTAAAAGATGGGGATACCAATACAAACGGTACGGTTGGGGCCCTTGTTGACAAACCACTGCTTGCAAAAGTGGGGGATAAAGTACGGTTCTATGTGATGAATGTTGGTCCAAATGAAGTCAGCAGTTTCCATGTCGTCGGTACCCTTTTTGATGATGTGTATATGGACGGAAATCCGTTTAACCGAATGAAAGGAATGCAAACCATCCTGCTTGCAGCAAGTGGCGGAGCGGTTGTGGAATTTACGGTAACAAAAGAAGGCAGCTATCCATTCGTCACCCATCAGTTCAATCATGCGACAAAAGGCGCTGTTGGTGTTCTGAAGGTGACCAAGGACGGCCATGATGACGGAAGCGAAACAATGTCCCACTAATAAGAAAAGCGGAAGCGCCTTGATTAGCCCCGACAGGCAAATGTTCTTCTGCAAGAAAAGTCGCTCTTTGACTTTTATTTCAGAAGGTTATTTGACCCGAGCTGTAACAATCATCGCTTTATCAAGCCATGATTGTTACAAGATACTCAAGATAGATTATTCAGGGTGAAAACTGGCTAGGCGCTGGAGCTGGACAATTCTAAAAGTCGAATCCTATACCTTCTTAAAATGAGAAAATATAAAGCCTAGGCTGACTTGAGCCTAGGCTTTTCTCTTTAATCATAGTGGCGACGCCTGCATTTTTGAAACAAGTTCCAATGCCTTACTATAATGATACGTCGCTTTTACCTTAAGTTTCATTTTTAACTCCGAACATAGGCAATCCTGTTGTAACAGTTCGTTGTGACGGTGTTGGAATAAATGATAATAGTACATACTCTTCATCAACAATTTTAACACATGAAAACCTCCTCAATTGTGGTTTACATAAATCGACGGAGTAAGTCGTGTTCGGTAACTGGCTGGCATTGTCATGAAACAGTAGCCCCTTTAGTTTTGCGTCACCATTTTTCAATGGTTTTGCCGTTTCGTACGATTTATGTGTTTATAAAAAGCATAAGCAACATAATTATTTTAAAAAAGAGTCTTTAGACCTATATATTGGTACTAATTACTAATTTGGCTATTCAAAATGTAAAACATGGTTAAACAGAAAAGTAATTCATGATCGAGCTTATGTGGACTGAATTGATTAAGGACGTTTTAAAGTCTATTAACATGTCCATGATGGTGAATGAAGTGAATTATTTAAAAAAGGACGTTTGCCATGTCAAAATTGCGAGTTACTGTTGTATCTTTAATCATTTTGGCTTTTGTCGTTGCTGGCTGCTCAATGAAAGAACATTTTACGCAAAATGACGAGGAAAAGTGGAACAATCAACCAACTATTAGTGCGAATATGTCTGCGAGTAATAAAAAGAGTGACCATCCTAATGATGAGTCTCTTCAAGTGGTTTCCTCTCCTGAAGCCATTCCTGTTTTGATCAATAAGAACCATACACTTCCTGATGGTTATATGCCAACCGATTTAGTCTATCCAGATATTCCATTTACGTTTAAAAAAAAGACAGAGAAACGTAAATTGCGGGTAAAAGCAGCGTTGGCCATTGAAAAATTGTTTACTGGGGCAAAAGAGGATGGCGTTGGTCTTCTTGGGGTTTCTGCTTACAGGTCCCATGAAGCCCAAACAGTGTTATTCAATTATTACGTGAGTTTAGATGGATACGAAGCAGCCAGAACCTATAGTGCAATTCCAGGCACTAGTGAACATGAGACGGGACTTGCCATCGATGTTACCGGGGGTGATGGAAAATGCGCAGCAGAAGATTGCTTCGCGGGAACTCCGGAGGCAGATTGGCTCGAAAAGCATGCAGCGGAATACGGCTTCATCATCCGCTACCCGAATGGCAAAGACGCTGTTACCGGCTACAAATATGAACCTTGGCACCTTCGCTACGTCGGAAAATCCATCGCCAAACAAATTATGAACCGTGGCATCACCCTTGAAGAATACTTAAAAGCAACCCCAGTAAATAACTAATTGTGGATGTCTGCACCAGAGAAAGACAGTGTCCACGAGTGGTGTCAGGCACCAAAGAAAGACATTTGTCTTCCTACCGCGGACACACTAAACCAAAAACACCCCGCTGCACTGGTAAGCAGCGGGGTGTTTTTATTTGCCTTTGATTTCGAGAAGTTTGAGGCGAAGGTCATTTTCCATGGCGGCTAGTTCTTGTTCGGCGAGACGGCGCTTGTGGCGGCCTTCTTCCTGTATTCGCATCGTTTCCTCCAGTGTGGAAATCAAGCTTTCTTGGGTTTTCTTTAACGTTTCGATATCAACGAGACCACGCTCGTTTTCTTTTGCCGTTTCAATGGTATTTGTCTTTAGCATTTCTGCATTTTTCAACAGTAACTCATTAGTCGTTTTCGATACCTGCTTTTGTGCCTCAACTGCATGGCGCTGGCGAATTAATGTCAATGCGATGGCCACTTGATTCTTCCATAATGGAATCGCCGTCATAATCGAGGATTGAATTTTTTCAACAAGCGCTTGGTTGGTATTTTGAATCAGCCGAATCTGCGGAGCACTTTGAATGGTGATTTCTCGGCTTAATTTCAAATCATACAGACGTTTATCCAGACGATCCGCAAACTGAATCATGTCGTTCACTTCTTGAAACTTCATTTGGTCATTTGTTGCTTCCGCCGTTTTTTTCAACTGCGGGATGGTCTTTATTTGCATCTCTTCTAGTTTAATCTCGCCTGCAGCAATATACACGTTTAGCGCATGGAAATATTCTTTATTTGTCTCATAGAGCTGTTCAAGCAGTTTGATATCTGATAAAAGAACATTTTTACTACGATCAAGCTTTACACTAATTCGATCAATTTGCGCCCCCGTTTTCTGATACTTGGACAAAACTTCTTGTAGCGATCCGGAAATTTTTCCAAACATTCGCGCAAACAAGGAGGGCTTCCCATCCTTTAATTCATCGGGATTCACCTCATTCAATCGCTTCATTAAGTCATTAATGATATCCCCAATTTCGCCGACATCCTTTTTCTGAACATGCTCAAGCATAGTATGCGAGAAGGACAACAGCTTACCCTGCGCCTGGGTTCCGTACTGAATCATAGCTTGATGGTTGGTCGGATCAATTTGTTCCGCAATCTGGTAGGCTTTTGCCCGATGCTCCGCTGGAATTACATCAATTAATTTGACTGGCGTGGCCTCACTTGACTGCTGGACAGGCTGTTTAGCGAGCTCCACTTGGTCACCAAATGGAGCTGCTAGAATATCATCTAGTAAATTTCCACTTTTATTTAAATCGATTGGGTTGTTTCCACTCATTTTTTCCACCTATTTTCTTCAGGGAATTTAGCATCTTTTTGCTTATTAATCGAATGCTTGGCAACATCAATTTCAAAGTTCAATGTATCAATATCATCGGAGATCACATGATATAAATCCTCTTCCAGTACCTTTGTCAGTTCATTTAATGTCCTGCGTGTTTCGATAAGGGATTGCCCTATCTCCATGTTTTGTTTTGGTTGGGAGGAAAGAAAACTGTATTTTTCAGTAAGCTCCACAACAGAGTCTAAATGGGAAAAATAAAATTGCTCCGCTTGGTAAAAACGCTTCGGTTCCTTCATCGTCATTTTCTGGATCTTCTTTGTAATCCGTAAAATATCAATTCTTTGTTTCACAGAGGACAGGTCATGAATGGAAAAAAGGTTTTTATTTAAGCGATTAATTTTCCGTTTCGCCTCTGATAGGTTTTTCAAAATATAGCGATATTCCTTTCTAGACAGCTGATGCTTTTTTAAAAAGCGGCTGTTCTGAAAAAACGCTAGGATCACATGGGTAAGGATTCCTCCTAGGATGGCGAAAAATGTGGACGCCCAGAATCCTTGGCCTAGGGGGATAAAGCATACAAGCCACGTGAGAACTGTAATAGGTATAGCTACAAACGAGCGGACAATTAACGATAATATTGGATTCATAATAGATCGACTCCTGACTAATATCCTTTTTATTCATACGAATAAAAGTAAATGAATGTTTCATTTACTTTAAAAAAACGTCTTCAAAAGAAAGATATTTCCATTTATTACTTCAACAATACATGAAAAAGTTCCTGCCTGCCATGGACTACAAACGGAAAGAATTCTAAGTCTTAAGACGTATTTTTCGTTTATGGGCCTTTACCCAAGAATGATAGCAAAAGATACATAGGCTAATAAATAAAGAAAAAGAGGAGAGTGAGAAATGATGAATCATCCTTATCACATTCCCGTTCCGTATCAACGCCCTTTGTTAAGACAACACGGAGGACACCACCCTTCTGATAACTCGTCTCACCATGGTAACCAATCACAGCATTGGTACCCGTCTCACCATGGAAGTCAGCCACATCACGGTGGATCATCCTACCATGAAAACCAGCTTCATCATGGCTATCCACCCCAACACGGAGACCATCACAATCATGGACTTCAATCAGATTCCGGCTTTGGCTTAGGGCAATTAGGAGCAGGGCTCCTGGGTCTCGGGTTAGGCTATTTAGGATCGGGACTTCTCGGCGGAGGCGCACCTAGTTATGGTGGATATGGCCCTGGTCAGGGATACTATGGTTATGGCTTAGGAGCTGGACCTACAGGAGGATATGGAGCCGCGCCATACACTAGTTTTGGACCTGGGACGACTACCGGATATCCAAGCTTCGGAACCACAGGTTATCCAAGTCTGGGTACCGGACCTGTAAACCCATATGGCCCATACCCCCCTACTCCTCCAATTAGCGGATACGGCACCTGGTCACCACACGAATACGGGATACCAAGATAAGCACAATATTGGTGTCATTATTGGTGTTAGGCACCGTTTGTGGACATTTGTCTGCCTAAGGAGGACACATAAAAGAAGCAGGTTATCCACTAGAGATAACCTGCTTCTTTTTCAAAAACTCTTATCGCTCGTAAAGTTCGATGGGTAATCCATCAGGATCTGCGAAAAACGTGTATTTCTTGTTCGTCAAATCATCTATACGAATCGGTTCAACCTTGATTTGATGGCCTTCCAAATAGGATACGGCTCTCTCCAAGTCCTCTACCTCAAACGCAAGATGTCTTAATCCAGCCGCTTCTGGATAACTTGGTCGGGACGGCGGATCTGGAAAGAAAAACAACTCAATCTGATAGTGACCATTGACTTCCAAATCAAGCTTATAGGAATTTCGTTCCTTCCGATAGACTTCACTGATAGGCCTCAACCCTAAAATCCGGACATAGAAATCCTTTGAACGCTCATAGTCCGAACAAATCACCGCAATATGATGGATTTTCAGTAACTTCATACAAAACACAACCTCTTAATTGTTTGGACCAAAATCAGCAGGTTTCTCTTCGTTTCTGCCAAAATGATATAGAATGGCTTCTACTATTCGTTTAGAGGCAAAGCCGTCTCCATATGGATTAGATGCCTTAGCCATTTTGTCGTGGGCAGCTTTGTCAGATAGTAACTCATCTGCTAAACCAAAGATTGTTTCTTCATCAGTACCAGCCAATTTTAAGGTCCCCGCTTCAATACCTTCCGGACGCTCTGTGGTATCACGCAGAACAAGAACAGGAACTCCCAGCGATGGCGCCTCTTCCTGTACACCACCCGAATCGGTTAAGATCAAATAAGCTCTTGATGCAAAATTGTGGAAATCAATTACATCTAGCGGCTCGATTAGATGAATTCGGTCATTTTGCCCGAGCACCCGGTTAGCGATTTCACGTACTACAGGGTTCATATGAACAGGGTACACAACCTGAACATCCTCATGTTTCTCTACGACACGACGAATCGCTCGGAACATGTTTTCCATTGGCTCTCCCGTATTTTCACGGCGGTGGGCCGTCATGAGAACCAAACGGTCATCTCCCAGCTTCTCTAATACCTGGTGAGAATACGTGTCCTTCACCGTTGTTTTTAACGCATCGATGGCTGTGTTACCTGTAATAAAGATGGCTTCATCTTTTTTATTTTCAACCAAAAGATTTTGTTTTGATTGAACCGTTGGTGAAAAATGAAGATCAGCCAATACTCCAGTTAACTGACGGTTCATTTCCTCAGGGTACGGTGAATACTTGTTATGCGTCCGTAAGCCCGCTTCCACATGTCCAATTGGAATCTGGTGATAAAAAGCAGCCAGGCTAGCCACAAAAGTAGTCGTTGTATCGCCATGTACCAACACGATATCTGGCTTTACATCCGCGAGTACTTGATTAAGCCCCTCTAAACTACGTGTAGTCACATCGATTAAGGATTGTCTTGCCTTCATAATGTTTAAATCATAGTCAGGCGTAATTTCAAAAATATTCAACACTTGGTCGAGCATCTCACGGTGCTGTGCAGTAACCGTGACAATCGACTTTATTTGATCTGGATATTTTTCTAGCTCTTTTACAAGGGGGGCCATTTTAATGGCTTCCGGTCTCGTGCCAAACACTGTCATAACCTTCAATTGATTTTCCATAAAAACCTCCAATTTGATATCTATAGCCATTATACAACTCTCTGGTCTATTTGAAAAATCCCTGTCGAATCATGGTCAACTTTAGCTCATGCTTTATTTACTTTTTCAAAAAAAATTCATAAAGAATTCCCATTTACAAGGGGCATTTTCAAATTTTCATAAAATTTTAATGTACAATATTACCTTTCACCCAAATCCGAATATATTGCAGAGTACATTGTAAATATTCAATTAAGAGGTGAATTGTATTTTGAAGAAAAGGGCCCTTTTTACCATACCTTTAAGCTTAATCCTCATAGCAGTAATTGTTACCTCCTTCTTCCTAATAAATATCAAACCAACGACGGGCAACATTGCTCAAGCGCAAAAGTTAGCTGAATACACGAAACCGGCTGTTGTTCGGATTCTTGATTACGCAGTTGTAGAATGGCAGTTTAATAATCCAAATGATCCTGAAGTTATGGCCATTTTAGAGCAGTTAAACTATCAATCGGTTCTTGGTGGCTCCGGTTCTGGCGGAATTATTAGCTCTGATGGTTATATCGTAACAAATGCTCATGTAGTAGAAACGACCCAAATGAAGGACGAAGACATTGCCAATGCTGCCTTTGAACAACTTGTAAGTATCATGGCGGATTATTTTAAAGTAGATTACGATACAGCCTATCAATACATGCTGAACTACACACAATACACGGGTGTGAAAAAGGTAATAAAGGTTATTTTACCAGGTGGAGACGTACTTGATGGCGAGGTGAAGAGCTATGGTGCGCCAATTAATGAAGGAAAAGATGTCGCTGTTTTAAAAATTGAGGGTAAAAACCTGCCTACCCTACCACTTGGAAACTCAGATAATATCCAAAACCAAGACAATATTTGGGTCATTGGTTACCCGGCAGCAGCAGACTCTGACCTGTTATCACCAGACTCTTCTCTAGTTTCTTCCATGAATGCAGGACAAATTTCTGCTACTTCGAAAAAGACAGAACAAGGAAGCCCAGTCATTCAAATTAATGCCGCAGCCACTCATGGAAATAGCGGTGGCCCTGTCATCAATGAAAAAGGTGAGATTATTGGGTTGCTCACCTTTAGAGGCGATACTGTAAACGGCCAAGAAGTCCAAGGCTTCAACTTTGCCGTACCAGTTAACACGGTAAAGGAATTTGTGAACCAGGCCGGTGTCAAAAATACAAAAAGTGAAACAGATACACTTTACCAAGAGGGCTTAGAATTATACTGGGGCGGCTATTATAAGCATGCTTTAGAAAAATTTGAGGCCGTGCAGCGAATCTATCCAAATCACTCTGAAATCAAGCAATATATTGCCAATGCTGAGAAGAAGATGGATAGCAGTAAGACATTATGGTCAGATTATGCGACAATCTTCTATATTATTGATGGTGTGGCAGGATTACTCATTCTTGTTCTACTGGTGTTTACCTTTGCTTTTAGACCGAAAGGACCCGCAACATTGGTAAATGGTCCAACGACTCCAATGCCTGGAAATGGCGGCTTATCCGACCTCAATGGCGACGGAAAAATTGATGTCCAAGACATTCTCCACGCCTTACAGGAACAACAAAGAAGACAGAACAAAAACGATGATCAAAACAACTAGCGAAAAAGCAATAGAAACGTAGAGTTTGCGGGGTGCGGTTTGAGCTGTACCCTATTTTCTTCATGTGCAATAAAACGAACAATAGGATTTTTTCACGCTAGATGGTACAATAAAAATTACCTACAACTAGAACTTGACCTAAATAAAATAACTATAGCATTTTACATATATGGGGGTGTTTTGATGCGTGATGTTCGTTATAAAGAAAAGAAGAGTAGAAAATGGTTAAAGGTAACAGGGGTGATTCTTTTGCTCCTATTAAGTGTTGGAGGGGCTTATGCTTATACAGTGTATAAGTCACTAAAGATGGCCGTAGTCACGATGCACCAGCCCGTCGAGAGGAAAATACAAGTCATAAGGCAAGAGCCTGTCGTCTTTGAGGAAAAAGATCCGTTCTCGGTTTTAATGCTCGGAGTCGATGAGCGGGCAGGTGACAAAGGACGGTCTGATACGATTATTGTGCTGACGGTCAATCCGAATACCAATTCTGTAAAAATGCTTAGCATCCCACGAGACACACGGACAGAAATAGTAGGGAAAGGTAGCGAAGATAAGATTAACCATGCCTATGCTTTTGGCGGTGTTCCTATGTCCATGGATACCGTAGAGAAATTCCTCAATATCCCGATTGACTACTACATGCAGATAAATATGGATGGCTTTAAAGACCTAGTGGATGCCGTGGGAGGAGTAAAGGTTCAGAATGATTTGGACTTTACCCAAAATGGTTTTCATTTTGCAAGGGGAGAAATAACCTTAAACGGAGAACAGGCACTAAGTTTCTCTAGAATGCGACATGAGGACCCACGAGGTGATTTTGGAAGGCAAGCCCGTCAGCGTCAAATCATCCAAGCAGTGATCCGTGAAGGGATGAGTTTATCAAGCCTAACCAATTTTTCTGATATCTTTACTGCTCTTGGAAGAAATATTAAAACCAATCTTACTTTTGATCAAATGATAGATATTCAGAAAAACTATAGAAATGCAGGAAGAAACATTGAACAAATGGAAATAAAAGAAACTGGAACGATGATTAATAAAATCTACTATGGTTTGGTTTCACCAGAAGAAAAACAAAGAATCCAAACCGAACTAAAAGAACAACTAGAATTACAATAGTAGTTCAATAGCTTAGCAGGCTGGCACATAGAGTCAGCCTTTTTGGGTTGTTTTTAGGATGTTCTTCTTCCCTTCTCCCTTTGTTGCTCGTAGGAAACATTTCTGAGTTAGTGCATATAAAATATAACTAAAAAGTTCATGAGAATTTGATAATAAATTCCATAAAGGGAGAGAATTGAAGGTGACTGAAAATCTGTTGTTGGCATTTGGATTAACGTTATTTGCTGGCCTTGCAACCGGGATTGGGAGCGTTTTGGCATTCTTCACATCCCATACCAATACAAAATTCCTATCGGTAACCCTTGGGTTCTCAGCAGGTGTCATGATTTATGTGTCCATGATTGAAATTTTTGTTAAAGCAAAGGTTGCCCTTGTCGATGCCTTAGGCTTAGGGCCTGGCAGCTGGGTAACCGTTGGTGGCTTTTTTGGCGGCATGCTGCTGATTGCGAGTATCGATAAGTTTATTCCTAAACAAAGTAATCCCCATGAATTGAAGACAGTTGAAGATATGAATGATACCACTAGTCCAGGAAAAAAAACAGATTTATTAAAAATGGGGACCTTTACTGCCCTAGCTATTGGCATTCACAACTTCCCTGAAGGGATCGCCACCTTCACTTCTGCCTTACAGGACCCGGCGCTCGGTATTGCCATCGCTGTTGCTATTGCCATCCACAATATTCCGGAAGGCATTGCTGTATCTGTTCCCGTATATTTCGCAACAGGTGATAAAAAAAGGGCCTTTAAGCTTTCCTTCCTGTCTGGTTTATCAGAGCCAATTGGTGCATTAGCGGCCTATCTATTCTTAATGCCTTTTCTAAATGACATTATGTTCGGGATCATTTTCGCTGCCGTTGCGGGCATCATGGTTTTCATCTCCCTCGACGAACTACTGCCGGCGGCCAAAAGATATGACGAAGCCCATTTATCTATCTATGGTCTAATTGGTGGGATGGCCGTTATGGCCCTGAGCTTATTACTATTTATCTAGCAAACAGTCGCAACGGAAACATCCGAGCAGCCACCGCCCAAATCTGGCCAATGAGACTTCTTCTATTTACCGGTCGGGCACTTTTTCTCTTTGTTCGGGCATTAGAACCTTCTTCTATTTACCGGTCGGGCACTTTTTCCTTTTGCTCGGGCATTAGAACCTTCTTCTATTTACCGGTCGGGCA
>NZ_JBCNAC010000134.1:0-22501 GCF_050477885.1 Neobacillus rhizosphaerae | reverse complement strand
ATTTACCGATCGCGCTCTTTCTCTCTTACCATGGGCGTTAGAAACTTCTTCTATTTACCAGCCGAGAACTTTTTCCCTTAGCACGGGCATTAGAAACTTCCCCTATTTACCGGTCGCGCTCTTTTTCTCTTACCACGGGCATTAGAAACTTCTTCTATTTACCAGCCGAGAACTTTTTCCCTTAGCTCAGGCATTAGAAACTTCTTCTATTAAAAAAAAAGAGCTGCAGCGACGGCAGCTCTTTTTCACTCATTTATTTTAGAAAGATAAAATACAGAACAAAGATGACAAAGAAAAAGTACATGATCGGATTAATTTCTTTTACTCTTCCTTTAACAATCATGGTGATTGGATAAAAGATAAAGCCTACCGCGATACCCGTTGCAATGCTGTAAGATAACGGCATCGCGATCATCGTTAAGAACGCAGGCACGGCAATTTCAAAACGCTGCCAGTCAATTTTTCCTAAAGATGAAACCATCAATACTCCAACAATGATAAGTGCCGGTGCTGTAACAGGTGCAGTTACTACAGATAATAACGGAAAGAAAAATAGCGATAAGATGAACATACCTGCTGTGACTAAGGAAGCAAATCCTGTTCTAGCTCCAGAAGCAACCCCAGCCGATGATTCAATATATGAAGTCGTTGTTGATGTACCAAGAACGGCACCTACACTCGTTGCAATTGAATCAGAAATCAACGCACGACCCGCACGAGGCAGCTTGTTATCCTTCATGATCCCCGCTTGGTTCGCAACTGCTACCAAGGTTCCTGCGTTATCAAAGAAATCTACAAACAAGAAAGTTAAGATAATTCCAAGCATCGATGTTGTGTAAAAAGAACTGTCACCGAATGAAGAGAAGGCAGCACCAAATGTCGGCGCTAAGCTTGGCACCGTATCAACTACTTGATGTGGTACCTTAATTAAATCAAAAATCATTCCAACTATAACTGTGATCACCATTCCAAAGAATACGGCGCCATTAATTCCTCTAGTCATCATAATAACTGTAATAAGAATTCCAAAGATTGAAAGTAGTGTATTACCCGCTGTTAAATTGCCGAGTCCTACTAGTGTCGCATCGTTATTTACAATAATTCCTGCATTTTGTAAGCCGATAAATGTGATGAACAAACCAATTCCTGCACCAACAGCATGCTTTAAATCAATAGGAATCGCATTAATAATTTTTTCACGAAGACCTGTCAGTGTTAATAAGAAGAAAAATACTCCAGAAATAAGGACTGCGCCAAGTGCATGCTGCCACGGAATTCCGCTACCTAATACAACTGTGTACGCAAAGAAAGCATTTAATCCCATACCTGGTGCCAATGCCAATGGATACTTACCAAGGAGTCCCATGATAATGGATCCTAGAGCAGACGCTAAGGCTGTTGCTACAAACACTGCACCATAATCCATTCTTAGTGCATCTGGAAAATCCTTTATAGAAGCAAGTGATAAGGTTAACGGGTTAACAACTAATATATAGGCCATCGCCAAGAAAGTGGTTAATCCCCCGATAAATTCGCGGCGGTAATTTGTACCGTATTTTTCGAACTCAAAATATTTGTGCATGTTTCTTTTCCCCCTAAAAATCTTTGTTTTTTACAACAAAAAACGCTCCAGGATATTCTACCGGAGCGCTGACGTGGGCAAAGATAATTAACAGAGGAAAGAGAACCCTCTCATTAATCACTGCCTCGTAGTCAAGCCATTTACGGTGGCTCGGTAGAAACTTTTGGGCCATATTCCCAATATTATACGACGTGATTCGACAATCTATTCATTTCTCTATTATCATAACAGCATCAACCGTCTTCGTCAACAAAAAATACGAACGATTTTTATAAAAAAATTAAAATCGTTCGTATATAAGCAACATTATACAATTACTCGACTATTATTCCCACTCAATTGTTGCTGGTGGCTTGCTGGTGATATCATAAACCACTCGGTTTACATGTGCCACTTCATTGACAATTCTCGTGGAGATCACTTCAAGGACGTCCCAAGGAATTCTTGCCCAATCAGAGGTCATTCCATCAATGGAAGTAACGGCACGGATACCAATAGTGTAATCATACGTCCTAGCATCGCCCATGACGCCAACACTGCGGATGTCTGGAAGTACAGTGAAGTACTGCCAAATTTCACGATCAAGTCCTGCCTTCTTGATTTCTTCACGTAAAATCCAATCGGATTCACGAACGATTTCCAGCTTATCTTCAGAAATGGCCCCCAGCACCCGAATTCCAAGACCTGGACCAGGGAATGGCTGTCTCCAAACGATATCATCTGGTATACCTAGCTCGGTTCCAAGCGCACGAACCTCATCCTTAAACAAGGTGCTCAGTGGTTCAATTAATGTAAATTGCATATCTTCCGGCAGACCTCCCACATTGTGGTGGGATTTAATCGTTTGAGCCGTTGCCGTACCACTTTCGATGATATCTGTGTAAAGAGTTCCTTGCGCTAAAAAATCAATTCCTTCAAGCTTTGTCGCCTCATCATCGAATACATAAATAAACTCATTGCCAATGATTTTCCGCTTCTTCTCTGGATCGGAAACGCCCTCTAGTTTCGATAAGAACCTTTCTTTGGCGTCAACTTTGATAACATTCATGTGGAAGCCTTCTGAAAAAGTCTTCATTACGCTTTCTGCTTCATTTTTGCGTAGCAAGCCATGATCAACAAAGATACATGTTAACTGGTCCCCAATTGCTTTGTGAATCAGTACAGCTACAACCGATGAATCTACCCCTCCACTTAATGCACAAAGGACTTTTTTGTCACCAACAGTCTCGCGGATCTTTGCCATTTCCATTTCAATGAAATTTTCCATTGACCAATCGCCACTACAGTCACAAACGTTAAATACAAAGTTCTTAAGAAGATCATTCCCATGAACAGAATGCTGTACCTCTGGATGAAACTGAACCGCATAAAGCTTTCTAGCTTCATCACTCATCGCCGCTATCGGACAGGACGGGTTCGTACCGTCAACAGTAAAGCCAGCCGGCGCTTCAACCACAAGGTCACCGTGGCTCATCCAAACCACCTGCTCATCAGGTAGGTCAGCAAACAATGCGGATTGATTTTGAACCGTCAAAGTCGCTTTTCCGTACTCACTATTTTTGGCCTTTTCAACCTTACCATTGAAATGAACCGTCATTAGCTGCATTCCATAGCAAATTCCAAGAATCGGCAGACCCATTTCAAAGATAGACTCATCACAACGGAAAGAATTTTCATCATACACACTGTTTGGTCCGCCAGAAAAAATAATTCCCTTTGGATTTAAACGGCGGATTTCTTCAGCCGTAATGGTATGCGGATGAAGCTCACTGTATACACCAAATTCACGAATTCGGCGTGTTATCAACTGATTGTATTGACTTCCAAAATCTAAAACGATAACCAAATCATTCTTCCCTGCCAAAATAGCCACCTCAATCTTTTCAAATTATTATTAGCTTTTACCATATTGAAAAAAAATAAAAAAAACTAGACTCCTGCCCCCCAAAAAATGTAGGAAGGCAGAATTCTAGTTCTCTAGTAAAAAGACTCATAGAAAAAAATCCTGCCTTCATAGTCAGGCCATTTACGGCGACCCGGTAGAGACTCTCGAACCCTATTTTCGAGGATATATGAAGGAAACGTACCTATTTAGACTAGCTCATACATTTGTGGATGCTGATGCTAGCCATTGAATTAAATCATATTGTAACAATAGGTCGTTTTTCAGGTCAAGCGATTGTCTTTTTAATTAAATTTTCCCATAATTTATACGACTCTTCCCATGTTCCTTTTGGAAGGTGCTGATGGTACATATATTGCTCGTAATAAACCGTTAACCGAGTCATTTCTCTCGTTGAAAAAAATGTATCAATATAACGGGCATAGTTACGAAGGGTTTGATTTTCCTTCCGTTTTAATCCATAGCGATCCAGTTGACCCAATAAGATTAAATAAGCCTCCTCGATGCTCTCATCCTTCTTCTTAAACCTGTACCTAAGCATGACAACGTATGGAACCCATTTGCCACGGATTCGGTAAAGAATCCAGACAATTAATGCGAGAATAACAAGAAGGAAAACGCCCATCTTCCAATTGTTCTTAAAAGCAGTAGCTATGCTTTCCCACATTTTATTAAAATCCAATGTGCTTTCCGAATCCTTCTTTGTATTCTGCTCTTCCTTTTCTTCCTTTTGCGGTTTTTGTGCTAAGGGAGGCGTAGCTCCTGAATTGTTGGCAGAATTCCCTACAGCTTCATAGTTGATAATGATCTCATTACTAAAGCCTTTGGTTGGTTCAAATGGAACCCAGCCTTGATTCGGAAAGTAAACCTCTACCCAAGAATGCGCATTATTGTTGGTCACAGCATATACCTGTTCACCTGAATCCTCATCACTATATTGGAGAAAATCACCGCCCGTATATCCCTTTACCCAACGGGTTGGAATCCCCACTGTTCGTAGCATAATAGCCATGGAGGAGGAGAAATTGTCACAGTATCCCCTTTTTGTCTCAAATAAGAACTGATCCACATAATCATCGTTTTCACCAGGTACCGCGACATTTTTTTGGTCATAGGAATATTCCGTTTTCCCAAAGTAACTTTCTACGGCTTTTGCCTTTTCAAACCAATTTGATTTTCCCTTCGTGATTTCTTCGGCTAACCCTTTCACTCGATCAGGCAACGCCTCAGGCACCTGCGTATACTTTTTATAAAACTCCGGGTTCATGTCATTTGGATTGAAGCTTGTTGTTTTAATTAAATCCGAAGCTTTATACTTTGGCTTTTCAAATGCTAAGGTAAAAACCTGTGGTACAGCAGGCCGGTTATCATTCTTGAAAAAACTAATCCTCTCATTAGTGGTATCAATGAATAATTTATTCCCATTTGGATCTTGCGGAAGCATTTTCACTATTTTTTTAACACCCGCAGGATACATAATATAGTTGTACTTATAATTGACATGCGCCTTGACGATAACAGATTCCTTAATCGTCTCTACTGTATCCGGATAGGAGAAAACAGGTACTAGATCTTCTTGACGAAATGAGATGGGGGTTGAGCCAGATGCAAGCCAGCCCTTTCCTGTATAGGTGTCCTTTGTCTCCATCTTCCAATACGTTTTACCGTTTGCTTGATAGTGAAAGGCCGGGCTACTGTCGCCAATAAATGGTCCACCTAATACTGAATCATCCGTGCCATAGCCAATACGGTGGACCCCACCGGCACTTTCCTTCTTATCCTTATCATTATTGGCTGTCAAATACGGAACAGGATCCGGCCAAATAGGAGCAGCCTTTGGAGCTGCAAGCCCTACGAGCACACTAACAGTAATCATAATGGCCAGCGGTGCCATCCATTTACGAATAAAGGAGGGATGATAAGAGACATTTTCCCTATGGATAATTCGCGAAAAGGTTAGCATCCCCATCACAGCAAATCCTGCCACGACAGTGCGAACTATGGCTATTTTTGCACTATAAGGTGTAAAAGTGTCTAGTACGGTGATATACACCAAAGTCATAAAGAAAAAGATAAAAATTCTCTGTCTGTTTAACAGCCAATAATGGATTAAGTAAACCATTAGCCACAGTAAAACGAAAAACAACAGTGTTCGAAATTCATTGGTGATATCACTCCATTGGCGGGTAATAAGCAGACCGATATTATGAGCAACATCGCCGAAAAAGCTCATCAGCCAGCCTGCATGGAGGAATCCTTCTTCATAATGTAATTGGTTAATAGCAAATAAAATATAGACAATCTTAATCAGAAACTGCCAAATCCACTTCAGATTCAAATAGGAAATAACAAAAGAAACCAACAGAAAAACAATAAACATTTCTATATTTTCCGTGTTGGTTAATTTTTCTATCGGCCTAAGCCATTCCCACAGAAGTATAAACCCTAACATGTTTAATAAAAACGAAGGGATATCCCTTTTCATTTAGCGCGTCACCTCCGAAAAAACAGCGGCAAAATTACCTTCATGAACGAGTACAATGCGAATGCCTCGTGCATTCGCGACAGCAATAAGCGAGCGTTCCTCTTCTGATGGTGACTCCTTTAGACCCTTAATGAGAAAAAGCGTAATTGAGCCTTTCCTTTGTCCAAGAAAACTTGCCTTTTCAATGAGTGGTTTGGTTAATTGCGCCGTAACCAGCATAAACGAAACAGTTTGTTGAATAAAAAACGCTTCTTTCTCTAACACTTTTTCAAAGGAACGTAAGCTTTTTGCTTCTATTTTAGCTAAATGATAAAAAAGCTGCTGCAGATGCTGCTCTCCCCCTCGAATAGGGAATGTTGCCCGCTCCTTACTATAGGTTAACAGGCCCGTCTGTGCTCCTTTTTTTAGAACGGCGCGTAGAAGAGAAGCTGTAAATGAAACGACCGGTTCAAACCGTTGATCTGGCACACAATCCATGATAACGAATACGTCATGTGACTGCCGCTGTTCGAACTCCTTTGTCATGATCTCGTTTCGTTTAGCGGAGGCTTTCCAGTTAATCCAAGAGAAACGGTCTCCCGGCTGATAGTTCCTTACACCCACCGCCATTGAAGTATCGCGCTGAACCCGCTCCCGTGACGCAGTCAATCCTTGATCATATTGGTTTTCAAACGGTCGGTACAATAGCTCTGTGTAAGCAGGATAGACCACGATTTTCTCTTCAACGGTAAACGTTTTTTCTTTTTCAAATAATCCAAGCGGGTCCCCAATTCTCAGTGTAAAGGAGTGAAAGTAATGCTCCCCCCTTGGAAGTTTATTAATCGTATATTGATACGAAAATTCCCTTTTTAATCCAGGGAATACAAGTGCCTTTGGAGAACTAGTTTTTTCCGCATATTTTAATGCATCATCTAAGTGGTCTTCGACAAGCAAATAAAATAACGGAAACGAATTCCTTCTTTTAATCGTGACGGTTACCTTCAAAGGTTCCCCTGCATTATAATCTGACTTTGGTAAAACCCGTGTGACCTCAAGCTCATTTAAGGAGTAAACAGAGATCACGACACAGTATATAGAAAATGGCAAAAAGCTATAAAATAAAAACCAGCTAACGAACCCTCCCTGAAACATGGCGTAAGAAAAGGTGAGACAAATCAAAAAAAGCAATAGGATAAATCTCCATATCTTTTTAAATGGATTCCACAGCTTTTTCATCTTACTTCACAAGCCTTTGTACCGGAACAGGAACTCTTGCAACCACCCGATTCACCACTTCTTCTGCAGATATCCCTTCGAATTTTGCTTCAGACTTTAAGATAATCCGGTGGGATAAAACAAATGGAGCTAAATATTGAATATCATCTGGTAACACGTAATCACGGCCAAACATAAACGCATAGGCTTGTGCCGCTTTCATAAGGGCAATCGATCCCCGTGGGCTTGCACCAAGGTACACACTTCCATGTCCCCTCGTCCGATTGACGATATCAACGATATAACGCTTGATACTGTCATCAACAAACACGTCTTTGATTTCTCTTTGTAAATGGAGCAGGCCTTCAAGGTCGACAGCAGGATAGAGATCCTCAATCGGCGGGACCTTTTGCGCACGATTCAACACTTCTATCTCCTCATGCAATTCCGGGTAGCCCATCTTCATTTTTAAGAGAAAGCGGTCGAGCTGTGCTTCTGGAAGTGGATACGTTCCTTCATATTCAATCGGGTTTTGAGTGGCCATTACGAAAAATGGTTTGTTCAGTTTATGAGTGACCCCATCAATCGTAACGCTCGCTTCCTCCATCCCCTCTAAAAGAGCAGACTGTGTCTTCGGCGATGTCCGGTTAATTTCATCAGCCAGAATGATATTGCCCATCAATGGACCTGGACGAAATTGAAATTCCATCTCTTTCGGGTTATAAATCGATACTCCGGTTACATCCGACGGCAATAAATCTGGGGTAAATTGAATCCGGCGGAAATTCGCATTAACGGATTTGGCAAGCGCCCGTACCATCATCGTTTTTCCTACACCTGGGACGTCTTCTAATAACACGTGTCCTTCTGCAAGTAAAGCAACAAGGCTGAGTTCCGCGACATTTCTTTTTCCAATCATAACCTTTTCAATGTTTGCTAGTATTTTCTCTATAGTGGGATTCATTTGTTCTAATGACAAGTTGACTCCTCCTTAATGAATAAATCGTTTATATGACGATAATTATGTATTCTCTATCTAACTGTAAATTCCTGTATAAAACGTCACACAATATTCAAAATCTGCGTAAATATTAGACGGGATAAAGAAGGGAAATGTTTCATAATGAGCTGGCCCCCACAAATAAAATAAAAGCAGCTCCCCCCCTTTCAGCATGAATTATTGCAAAAAGGTAGGAACTACTTCATCTATGATTTCGCCTGCCATTTCTATTTCAAACAGTCCTTTTACTTTTTTTGACGATACATAACTGTTCATTGTGATCATTTTACATTCTTGAAAAATAAAAAACTCTTCCTTTTGGGTAATTGGATAGATCCGATATTCATCCAAGTTTTGATGATATACCCTTAATTCCAAGCTCTCATGAAAGCCTTCCTCTATGCATAGCTTTAGAGAACCACTAAAGGAAGACTCGAGATTGGTTTTCCACAATACCGTCTCTTTATAACCCCCTAAAATAACAAAAGGAGCACATATGCAGTCTCTAATAATTATTGGACTTTGTTCACATTCGCCTACTGGAATACAAGGAAGAAATTGGAGACCACAAATGCATTTCATATCAATGGTTATACAAGTTTCTGACGGTACAAGGATCATCTGTTTTGAGCAATGTTTGCTAGGTTTTAAGAGTCTTAGTTTCATGCAGTTGCTAGTTTCACTAATAGAAGAAATTAGAAAAAACTTTGTGGTAAATGGTTTTTTTCCATGCAAACCGCTGCTATTAAAGATCATTCCTCCTTGTAGGTAAAAAACCACTGGATATTGGCAGTACTTATCCATAATAACTTTTTTATGTTCAAACAATTGGATCATGTAAAGTCCTTCCTATCTTAGTGACCTGTTCTTCATAACATCCTATGCATAAACATTGCATTGGGACTGGGTATTGGTAAATATAGTTAAAAATCTATATACCAATAAAGAACAGGCTATAATCTATGCTTCATAAAGGTTCCAATCTTTGTCCATTCACATAAAATGATGAGAAATCATTTATTAAGAGGTGACTCAATGCCAACTATTAGTCTTTGTATGATTGTGAAAAATGAAGAAGAAGTTTTAGCAAACTGTCTCCAAAGCGTTCAACAAATCTGTGATGAAATTATTATTGTGGATACGGGCTCAACGGATCGAACAAAGGAAATTGCCAACCAATTTACAGATAAAGTATTGGACTTTACATGGATTGATGATTTTTCAGCAGCCCGGAATTTTGCTTTCAGTCAGGCGACAATGGATTATATTCTGTGGCTGGATGCAGACGATGTGTTGCTGCCAGACGATCAGAAGAAATTTCATAAATTAAAGGCAACGCTGAATTCAAGTGTCGATGCCGTATCAATGATTTATGTGATCGATAGGGATGAATATGGGAACCCCTCATTTCATTACAGAAGGAATCGCTTAGTGAAAAGAAGTAAGAACTTTAAATGGATAGGGCCGGTTCATGAATATTTGGATGTCGGCGGTAATACCACTTTATCTGATATTGCGGTGGAGCATAAAAAACATATCAAAAAAAACAGTACTCAAATATCTGATCGAAATTTAAGAATCTATGAAAATAGAATAAAGAATGGTGAAGATTTTTCACCCAGGGACTTATATTATTACGCGAATGAATTGCGTGATCATAAACAGTATGATAAAGCAATTATTTACTACAACGAATTTCTTGGAGGGAAAAAGGGTTGGGTCGAGGATAATATAAGAGCTTGCCTTTATTTGGCAGATATCCACGCGCGTAGAGGCGAAAGGGACGAGGAAATGGACGCCCTTTTAAAAACATTAGCTTATGATGTTCCACGCCCTGAAACTTGCTGTCGGTTAGGAGATCAGTTTAAAGCGAAAAAATACTATCAGACAGCCGTATTCTGGTATGATATTGCCTATCAAAAGAAAAAAATCACTTCAGGCTTTCAGAACGAGGCATATTCTACCTGGTATCCTCATTTAGCCCTTTGTGTCTGCCACTGGGAATTGGGAAATGTAGAAAAATCGATTGAACACAATAAACTGGCAAAAAAATACCGGCCAACCGACAAGCAGGTTCTGTTCAATGAGAAGTTTTTTAATGATTATTTAAGAAAAAATAAAAAATAATTTAAACAAAAATGAATCCCCTTAGAGGCAGTGCCTTTAAGGGGATTTTGTCTAATAAATTATCCTTTTTTATCAAGTATTTCCTTTATTTTAAGGGCCACTTCGACTGCTGCTGACCCTTCTTCGACACCAACAATTGGTGTTTGATTAGTATGAATGCAATCTATAAAATGATTCAATTCTTCCGTTAGCGGATCCAAAGGGGGGATCGTCAAAACAATAACGATAGCCTCGGTTCCATAAGGAAGCTTGTTATCAGGATTGCTCGCTTCACTTTTGACAATTTTCTGTCTTCTAGTCAAATAATCAGTTTTAATAACTTTGTCTTTTTCTACAACCGTTAATGTTCTTGCTTTTTCATGTGATACATTACTAGCAGTTAATGTTGCCATAACTCCATTTTCAAAAGAAAGCAATGCAGTAACAGTGTCATAATATCCTTTTTTAGACACACAGATACCCTCAGCCGAAATGCGGTTAATAGGGCTTTTAACTAGACTGAGAATAATATCGATATCGTGAATCATTACATCTAGAACAACATCACTGTCTTGAATTCTATTTGAAAGTCCCAGTCTTTTGGCTTCAATATTCATCAATTTTTCGCCTTCGATGCAATGAGCAAGTTGCTGGATAGCAGGGTTAAACCTCTCAACATGTCCTACCTGAACGATCAAGTCCTTATTTTTGAGTAATTCCTTTAATCTATTAGCTTCATCCATAGAAACAGTAAAAGGCTTTTCAACAAAAATATGTTTTTGATGACTAACCGCTTCTTCAACGAGGGTAAAATGAAATTTAGTGGGTGCAGCAATAACAACTGCATCTACACTTTTTAGTAGCTCCTGATAACTTTCAAAGGCACGTACACTTAACTTCTTGCTAATCTCTTCTGCCTTTTGTATGTCTTTATCAAAGACACCAACAAAGTCCACATTCTTCATTTGCACTAATTTATAACAATGGTATGTTCCCATTTTTCCTGCTCCAACGACCCCTATTCTAGTTAAGTTCAATTGGAAGCACCTACAAAATCCTTAATTTCAGAGATAATAAATTCTTGTTGGGAAACAGTCATTGTTGGATTGATGGGAAGAGCCAAAATATGTTGAGCTACCCTTTCCGCAATAGGGAATGCACCTTTTTCATGATTTAAATAGCTCAAGGCTTTTTGCAAATGTAGTGGGACTGGATAATAGATTCCTGTGGAAATCCCTTTTTTGTTTAAGAAGGCTGAGAGCTGATCTCTATTTTCTACCTCAATGCAATATTGATGGAAGGTATGCGCCCGATCATTATAAATAGCAGGAGTCTTTATTAAGTTGTTTAATTCACGAGTATATGTGTTCGCTATCCCCATTCTTTTAAACAAAAATATATCCAGATATTTAATTTTCTCAAGTAAAATGGCTGCTTGGATTTCATCTAATCTACTATTTACTCCTACATACGAATGTAGATATCTTTCTTTACTCCCATGGTTCCGAAGTTGACACAATTTCTCGTAAATCATTTTATCGTTTGTAACTGTGATTCCTGCATCACCAAATGCGCCGAGATTTTTGGAAGGAAAGAATGAAAAACAGCCAACGTCTCCAATTGTACCTGCTTTCTTTGTCCCATATTCTGTTCCAATTGCTTGGCATGCATCTTCAATCACTTTTAAGTTATGTTCAGAAGCAATCTTCATAATTGCATCCATGTCAGCTGTCTTCCCGAACAGATGAACAACAATGATAGCCTTTGTGTCTTTCGAGATAGCTGCTTCGATTTTCTTTGGATCCATATTATAAGTGTCCGGTTCTATATCAACAAAAATAGGTTTTGCACCCACCCTTGCAATCATTTCTCCCGTTGCAAAAAAGGTAAATGGTGTAGTAATAACTTCATCACCTGGACCTATTTCTAATGCTTCTAATGCTAAAAGCAGGGCATCTGTTCCATTTGCTACTCCGGCCGCGAACTTACAACCTAGATAACTGGCTAGTTCTTTTTCAAATTGTTGTCCTTTTTCCCCAAGAATATATGAGCCGCTTTCCAAAACTTCCATAACAGACTGTTTGATAGCATCCCCATATATTTCAAATTCTTTTTTCAAATCAACCATAGGTATGTTCACTTGATATCCTCCTTATTATCACTAATTTGGGAGGTTATCATTTTCGCAGGAACACCCGCGAATGTTGAATTATCATCTAAATCCTTTGTAACAACCGATCCTGCACCTACGATTGTATTATTGCCTACCGTAACGCCAGGCAGTAATGAAGCGTTATTACCGATTTTTGCTCCTTTTTTAATATGTGGTCCCTTTAATGTGAACTCTTTAGCACCCATGTATTTATCATTTGACATGGATACACATGGACCAATAAATACATTATCCTCTAAAATTGTATCTCCTGTTACATATGCAAGGGTTTGTACTGTAACATTCTTTCCTATCTGTGAATTTAGTTCAACCATTGCCCCCCTGCCAATTACAGAACCGCTTCCAACAGAAACATTTTCCCGAATGCTTGCATGATCACCTATAAATACATTTTCATGTATCACTACGGCTGTATAAATGGAAACGAGATTCCCAATTTTTGTATTAGGATAAATATGCAGTGAATGTACGGAGTCTCCAGGCTTTCTCATCTTTTTATTCCCACCTGGTCTGATCCCTAATACACAATTTGCTCCGATTGAAACGTTATCCCCAATATAAGTTCCTTCTAATATGACTGAATTATGACCGATGGTCACATTCTCTCCAAAATGAACATTGTCTTCAATTACGACATTTTTCCCAAGAATTAAGCTGTTGGGAATAGAGTTGTTATCACTCAAACAAATCCCTCTCTTCTGACTCACCTATTCTCATTATGTTAGTAATCATGGAAGTTCTTAAAATTCTCTTATTATCCTATTAAAACAACCATAGAATGGTATGGGTTTTTGGTTTTCTTTTTTATTATGGGCATTTGAAAAAATACGGGTGTCCATTCATTTAAAATAGACGTTTTATATTGGACAAATTTAGTTACATAAAGGACATCTTATAAGCCCCTCGCATAATATAAAAAGTAATGCTATAAGCCATTAGCAATCATTACTTAAATGTGTGAGCCCTTTCACAAATATTCAATAAAGGAGCTGTGTATATGCAACCAGTAACTGTTGTAGGATTAGGAAAAATAGGATTAACTCTTGCGGCCGTTTTTGCGAACAGTGGATACTACCGTGTGTTTGGAGCCGATATAAATGAAGCTGTTGTAAACCAGGTTAATAACGGGATCTCTCATATCAATAATGAACCTGGACTTGACAAATTATTGGAAAACGCCCATCAAGGAGGAACAATTCAGGCAACAACAAAAACAGCAGATGCTGTATCCAAATCTGAGATTGTCATTGTCATTGTGCCGGTTTTAGTGAACGATCGGGACGAAGTAAATTATCAGTATATCGATTCCGCAGTAGAAGAAATAGGCAAAGGAATCAAAAAAGGGACCCTAATCATTTTTGAAACCACATTGCCAACAGGTGATACAAGGAATCGTTTTGGTAAGAGGATAGAAGAAATCTCAGGTCTAGTTATGGGTGAAGATTTTTATTTAGGTTATAGTCCAGAGAGGGTTTACTCCAATAGAATCATTGAAGATTTGGCGAACTACCCTAAAGTGGTCAGCGGGTTAAATGATAAAAGTTTACAGCTAGTTACAGAGTTTTATAAAAAAGCTTTAAATTGTACTATTTTACAAGTAAGTAGTTTAGAAACAGCTGAATTTACTAAAGTTGCTGAAAGTGTTTATCGTGATGTAAATATTGCTTTGGTGAACGAATTAGCTGTATATGCAGATAAATTGGGAGTAAATATAAAAGAAGTGATTAAAGCAGCAAATAGCGAACCTTTTTCTAACCTTCATTCACCAGGAGTCGGCGTTGGGGGCCACTGTATCCCCGTATATCCCTACTTCTTTATAAATAATGGTTTAGGCTCTGGTTTAGTTACATTATCCAGAGAAATAAATGACAATATGGCCAGCTACGCAGTACGTGTAATAGAGGAAAGCACAGGTTCTCTGAAACAACAAAAAGTCTTAATTCTTGGTCTTTCCTTCAGGGAAAATGTTAAAGAACATACAAAATCCTCAACCTTATTACTGATTAATGAATTAAAGAAAAAAGGAGCCATAGTTTACATCGATGATCCTTTATACACGAAAGAAGAGATTGCTTCATTTGGCGTCATACCTTTTTTGAAGGATATTTCAAAGGAAATTGACACTATTATTTTGCAGGCCTTCCACGACGAATACAAGGACCAAGACTTTAAAGATTTTACTAAATGTCAGTTAGTTTTAGATGGAAGAAATGCATTGGATAGGGAAAAGATTGAATTACTAGGTATGAAATATATAGGAATTGGCGTCAAGTAGAGAGGGGTGGATTTCTTGAACGATAAGTTAAAAATATTAATATTGATTAAATCCTTTGGAAACTCCCTTCCTAAACATCAACCTAAATTTGATATGATCAAGGCAATTGAAAAGTATGCTGAAGTTCGTTATTGGCACAAAAATGGAGCAATTACGGATATCTTGAAAGAATTAGATTTTAATCCAGATTTTATCTTACATTACGATTTTGCTTGGCGTAGTGCGCTTTCCCCTATTATTACCGGATTAGGTAACATTGCTATACCGAAAGGCTGTTTTGTCATAGATATTCATTATAGTCCCCAAGAAAGAAATAAGTTTTTCAAACAAAATAAGATTGATTTGATTTTTTCTGTCACTAAGTCGCGTTTCTTACAAACGTTTCCTCAGCATAAAGAAAAATTTAGATGGTTTCCCTTTGCAATTAATCCTACTGTTTTTAAAGATTGGTCTATGCCAAAAGATACTAATTTTCTATTAATGGGCCAGGTATTTGACCGTGAACGGAAAAGTAGAAATTTAACAAATACTCCAAGAGGGAAATATCCTTTTAGAGAAGAAGTATTAGTTAAAATGAGAGATAGTAAGGGATTTGTTTTTCACCCACACCCTGGTCATTACGCAAAAAACACTTCGAAAGCATTTCTAAATGAAAGATATTCTAAAGAGCTAAATAGGTCAAAAATATTCTTTACATGCGGGTCAAAATTTAATTACCCTGTTTTAAAATATTTTGAAGCACCAGCCTCAAGGACCCTTTTAATGGCAAAGCCTGTGCAGGATATACTAGATTTAGGGTTTGAAGATGGAGTCAATTTTGTTGCTTGTGATGAAACTAATGTTTATGAAAAAGCCATGTATTATTTAGAAAACGAAGAGGAAAGAAATAGAATTACGGATAATGGATACCAATTTATCCATTCACATCACACAAATGATGCCAGAGCACAGCAATTTATAAAGGATGTTCAGGAGTTTTTAGCACCTTCAACTTAAGCTCCTTATTATTCAAATAACAATACGAAGAAACCATATCTTGCTTCAAAGATATGGTTTCTTCGTATTGCGATTATAGACTTAATGCAAGTCCCCATAATACATGTGCTGCGTACCGTGGATAGAATAATTTATTCTTGGAATTTCTATCTGGAGACAGTTTCAGACTAGGAAATGGCCCGTAGACTTCATTAATAATTTCGATACAATTTGTTACTCTTTGTATATCAGCATATTCGGAAAAAAATGCTAATCCCATCCCCACTCCCCAAAGTCTTGCGGGACCTTTTTTATTTTGGTACCTTTGTACACTCTTTTTTACTATAAAACTATCAATGGATGCGACAGATTGGCCTATTGTCCAGGGTAATTCATGTCTTCCCCCATTTGCTCTATAGGTTTCCATCCCCCAAATAATATAGCCATGGTGCACAAGATCATTTAATTTTGTTTTTTTACTTGGATCATTATAGATGGTATAACTCCACTGCGGATACCCATTAATCAAACTTACATTTGAAATGATGGCTTCGGCTGCAGAATCAATCCGCTTTTGGATAAATTCATATTCTGTTGCATTAAATAATTTGCTTTGTTCATTTAAAAGCCTTGATAAGGTTCCTAGAAACATAGCTGAAACATTAGGGGTAAAATAATTATCTGCTACATTAGGACTATACCAGAAGAAACCTCCTGTTTCATTATCGGTCCATACATGACGGCACCATTGAAGGCTAACCCTAGTCAAAATTTCTTGGATCCTAATTTTTTTATCTCTCGTCACTAAGTCTGGTGATGAAAGGGCATCAAGAAAACCATTCATGACAATAGAAGTTGTAATTGTATACGGATGATTGGCAGGGTTAATTGATCCATCCTGAAATGCATCCCATTCATGGGGTAACCCCCAACCTGGAATACCATCTTCATCTAAATCACTATTGTCAATAAGCCAATTAATCAACTCTATGATTCTACTCACACTATTTTTATTCGGGAACTTCTTATAATATATGGATTCTGAAGAAAGCAGTAATCCATAGGTCATGGGTTGATAGGATAATCCTGGAAATGTCGGTTCTAAGCCTTCTCCTAATTTTCCTTCAGGGAATTTTTCGATTAAACTTTGGTAATAGCCTAATTGATTCATTATATTCCTCCCTTAGTTAGGCTTCTTTTTTAAAAAATCACCAATATATTCACTTAATTGTCGTGCTCTTGCTTCATTTGTGTGGTACTTATGAATAAATTCAAAACCATTTTCAGTAATGATATTTCTCTCTTCTTTATTTTCTAAATAATAGATGGCTTTTTCGTAGAAGTTGGATGGATCACAAGCGATAAAATGTTCTCCATCTTTAAATCCAAGGTCAAGAATATCCTGCACTGGTTCTGCGAGTAACAGTGTTTTACATGCAGGGGCTTCAAAATATTTTAATACTGGATATTTCAATGACCCGCCACATGTGAAGAATATTTTGGATCGATTTAACTCTTTGGCATATTTTTCATTAAGGATGGCATCTGAGGGGGCATCATGTCCTGGGTGTGAATGAAAAACAAAGCCCTCTAAATTTCTCATTTTTAAAAGTACCTCTTCTCTGAAAGGGTACCTTCCCTTAGGTGTATTTGTTTTGTTTGGGGCAACCCCTTCCCTATCATAAACCTGCCCCATTAGCAAAAAATCTATATCCTTTTCTAACTGCCAATCTTTAAAAATAGTGGGGTTAATTGAAAAAGGCCACCAGCAAAATTTTTCTTTATATTGGGGAAATGTTTTTAAAAATGGAGACTTTGTAAGGGAAAAAATCAAATCTATCTTGTTTTTTTCAAAGTACTGTATCCTAAATTCAGGAAAATAATGAATATCGATAACTACACAGCCTTTAGGGATATTGATTGTTTCGAGTCCAGTAATGTATGGAGATAAAGCATATCCCCAGGCAACGTCATAATGGAGAATAAAATCAGGTGTAAAGTTTAATTTTTTCATAATATCATGGATATTTCCATTACTGTACCAATATCTTACATCGGCAAAATTCTCTATGGCCGTGATCGTTTCAAATTTTGGTTTATGCTTAGGAAAATTCCTCCAAAAGGGCTTAATTAAAATCAATATTTTCATCCGATCGTTCAATTTAACACTTCCTTCAACAATCTCAAATATTACATGCAAGTGGGGTTATTTATATTTATTTACTTGTTTATCAATGACATTGTATCCTTTTATAATCCCGATTGCTTTTATGTTCTGTACAGGAGAATTATAATCAGGAGATATTTCTAAGGCTTTTAAAAAATGTGTATATGCCTGGTTATATTTTTTTAAAAATAGCAATGCTTCTCCAAGGTAATTTTCCTCTATATGATTACGATTCTCTATTTTATTAAAGTGATTAAACGCCCTTTGATAATCCTTTTCGATAAGCCCCTTCATTCCTTCATAAAATGTACGATCTCGTTCACTTTTTATTAATGGAATGGCCTCATTAAAGAGAATAAACGCTTCATTCATCATCCATCTTCTAGCAAGAGCTATACCAGCAATTAATTTAGCGGTAAACAGATTTTGATTTCCTTCTTCAGGATTCCAATCAACTTCAGAAATTCTTTTTAAATCTTCATTTGAAATGTTCAACTTTATATGACGAGCCAGTACATCATAGCTTCTCTGATTGGTCACATTTTTCATATGTCTTCTGTATATATATAATGGTTCTGGAATGTGATAAGAAATATAGTTTTCTCTAGCTATTTTTAATATAAAATCTGTGTCAGAACCTACTTTAATTGTTGGATCGTAACGGATATCTTTAACTACCTCTTTTTTAAAGACAATAGAAGCGTTATTAAATGGGGTACCAACGTTTAGAAAAAATGAATATATATGATCGGGTGAAATGTTACTGGATTCCCAATAGCCAAGAGGAGAGCCATTTCCCGTAATTAACAGCATGTCAGAATGAACGTAGCCAATACCCTCATTTTTAAGAATTCTAACAGCCTTTTCAAAACGATATGGAAGAGAAATATCATCCGCACCATGAAAGGTAATAAAATCTCCCTTTGCCTCATCTAATCCTCTATTAAATGCTTCAGCTACACCCTTGTTTTCTTGTTCAAAATATCGGATTCGTTTGTCATCAAATGAATTTATAACTTCTTTACTGTTATCAGTAGAACCGTCATTAATAATAATCAACTCAAAATCTTTCTCTGTTTGTGCAATGATACTATCAATTGTTTCCTTTAAAAATTGTTCACCATTGTACACTGGTAAAATTATACTTATCATGAATGCACCTCATATCAATCAACATAAAGATGGTGAGAGAATTCTTATTTGCTTAATATTCTTTGGCCTGATATATATCCATCCAGTAAATGTCCAAAGTCTAGTGCCACCTTATTTTGCTTAGCCAGTTGAACACAAATGAGATTTGCTGCTACACCAGCTGAAACAAAAGCAATGTCAAATTCATAATTTTGAGCCTCTTCCATCACTGTCTGTATAGAATTAAATCCAGGAACTTTAATCGTACCTACAATAGAGGTATACCCTCTCTTTGTGAAAAATTCCTTTCCATCTATTGAACGGTTACCGATAAGCAATACTCGATAGTTTTCTAATACACTATGAATAAATGTCGTCTCCTGATTTAACTTGTAGTTTATTAGCGAAGTTGTTAAATTCATCTTGTTCAGTGGAAGAGCAAAATGCTTGGCAACTTGATTAAACATTGTTTGATAGGTGGGATATCTAGCTTCCGGTATACCCACAATATTAGCCTCTAAAAGGTTTTTTACCAGTAAATCTCTTTTTTCATGATTGGGTACGCTAAATCCACCCATTCCTTTTAAACGGTAATTATTGTTGATTTCCACAGAAGAGACGAAAATATCATGAGCCAATGCCAGAATTTCCCCATCGCCGACTCGTATTACGCTAAAGCCTTGTTTATCATTCAATGCCTGTATAAGCTGTTGTTCTACTTCACTTGCTGTTTGAAAGTGAATCAGATCCTTGGAAAGATGCTTCATGCCTTCTTCAATAATTTCTTCCAAATTATAAGGAAGGTATTGATTTTTTAATAATTTACTTTTGACAATTGCCTCTCCGCCTCGATAAATAGCCTCGGAAGCCAATGAGCCCTTATCCCATGGACCTGGATATCCAAGTCTGAATAAGTACTCCCATTGCACCTGAGAAAATGAATAGGTCAATCGAAAAACTCCTTTAGCAAAAAGTTAATAAATCTCCATTATGAGTTCATTTTAGGTATATTCATTTATCAGCAAGTAGTGCCTCCCACTGTGATTGCACTTGAAAGAAAAATTCCGGGAAGGATGCGGCGTCGCCTAATTGTTTAACAGAGTTAATAGATGACAATTTTAGTTTAGGATCCTCTTGGAGCATTGCATTCAGTAAATAAAAATCAGCATTGTGAGGATATTTGCTTATCCACTCTTTTACTTTTTTCTTTGCCTGCTGCTTCCTTTGCAGCCTCATAAGGGTGAGAACAATCCAGCGGGCAGCTACCGCTTTTTCTTTTAAATTTTCTTGATGATTATACAAAAAATTAAATTCATCCAATGCCTTTTCAAAGTCCCTTAATAAAAAAGAGCTGTAGCCGGGGAGATTAAATAACTGAAGTTTGTTAGTAGGTTTTAGTGGACAAGAACAATGCTCTGTATTCCCATCAATCACACTTTTACGGTGTGCAACGACTTCCCATCTCGCAATTTGGGGAGCCTTTTCAAAACTATAGATTACCGGAGCTTTTACTATATCCGCATGGGTAACAAGCAAAAATCTTTTCAATTTTTCGAAATGCTCTTGGTTCATAAACTGCTCAGTATTTACTCCTATTTCCCAATCATTCAAGTCATTTGTGGCCTGGATGTTAAAGGTAGCGATATTTTTATAATAGTTTAAGATGTCATTTATAATGGTTTCCCATTTATACTTTTGTGCTGTTTGAAGGCCATTATTTCTTATTTTGGTTTGGATCTCTTGACTGCCTAATACCTGAACGATTTTTTCAGCCATGTCATCAGGATTTTTCATCTGACAGATGTAAGCATTCTCCTGATCTACCACGTATTCGAGTACCCCTGCATTATTTGTAGTAACAACAGGACAACCACAAGCCATTGCCTCTAGCGTCGGAAGTGAAAAACTTTCATAAGTCGACCCACAAATAAACAAGGATGCCCCTCTATAGAGATTGCTGATTTTTTGCTGGGCGGGGTTAACGAACACCTTTGTTACTCTCTTTTTCATTGCTTCTGATGGCTGTTCTGGTGTGATCCAATATAAATCCATATTAAATTCACTTTTTACTTTGTCGTGTGCTGTGATAATGTCAGCAATGCCTTTAAATTTAGTGCTTTCTCCGCCTACCATTAACAGGTATGGCCGGTCTCCTTGCTCTTTTTCCCCATTTGTAGTGAATAGTGTCTCATCAACTGCATTTGGAAAAACCTGTGCTTCTCTGCCGTAGATCTTAGTAATGAGCTTGGATGCCTGATGGGAGACAGTGTAAATAAAAGGAGCAATCTCCAATTGTTTCTGAATGAAAGTCTTTAATGTAGGATTCATAGAATCATAGTCAAATAGATGAAAATCTCCTTGTTCAAAGTAAACAACAGGAGCTATACCAGTTTCAATACATGCTTGAATATGATCCCAGTAGGTAGCAACAATGAGATCACAGAGGGGAATCCCTTTTGCCAGCTCTAATTCAAAAGGAACTTGAATATACTCTGCTTCAATTGGAAACCAGGACGGTTTTTGGAAATGGGATACCAATGTTACTTTAGCGCCAGCTTTGTGCAGCCTGTTGGCATGCTCGAGGATGACTTTTACACCGCCGGATATGCCTACGTGTGTCATGGCGTAGACAATATGCAGCTGATCGAACCTTTTGTTTGATTGTATTAATTTCTGACTGTTGGCTAACTTATATCTTTCTAATCTCATATTGAATTCTTTTGAACGAAGTTCCTGTATCACGTTGGCCTCCATTTAACATTTTATTCTATTCTATGTTGGTATTAAAAAGAGAACAGTGCTTGCCAAACCTGACAAGCACCGCTGATGGTTTTATTCTTTATAATGGTTCACATGTTAAACCTGCGCCCTGAGATGCTCCATTTGCCCTAATGTCTTGGATCTTTGCGATATGACAAGTACTAAGGATAAATGTGTCTTGTCCTGTTGTAATTTTTACAAGTCCTTCTTGTATATCAACGATTCTCGCATTCTGAATATTGTCAAAGAACCCATCAGTAAAGTAATCAGCTGTGGCTGTTATACCTCTAATCATTTCCAAGATTGCCCTTGTTGGCTGCTCACAGCATTCACATTCGCCAGTACGATCAACTCCAGTCGGTCCTACTGGAAGTGTTATACCTGTTAATAGACCATCACCCTGTACGCCTACGATCTGACACATTGGTGCTGCAATATGTCCATTATCAGCAAGGAAGAATCCATCAATAACACAATCAATGGTTACGTTGTTAATACCGCCATTACTTGTTTGTGAAGTTGTTCCAACAGAAACTTGGATACCTTCAGCAGCAAGTTGTTCAAAAATGTCAGTCATTGGTCCAACGCAACAATCACACTCTGTATCAGCTGGTGGTCCTGTTGGCCCTGGAGGTCCTGTTGGTCCTGTTGGTCCTGTCGGTCCTGTTGGTCCTGTCGGTCCTGTTGGTCCTGTTGGTCCTGTCGGTCCTGTTGGTCCTGTTGGTCCTGTCGGTCCTGTTGGTCCTGTCG
>NZ_JBCNAC010000133.1:0-1739 GCF_050477885.1 Neobacillus rhizosphaerae | reverse complement strand
AGAAGTGTCAAATGCCCGTGTCAATTGAAAAAGTGGTCGACCGGTAAATAGAAGAAGTTTCAAATTCCCGAGCTAAGTGAAAAAGTAGGCGACCGGTAAATAGAAGAGGTTTCAAATGCCCGAGCTAAGTGAAAAAGTAGGCGACCGGTAAATAGAAGAAGTTTCAAATGCCCGTGTCAATTGAAAAAGTGGTCGACCGGTAAATAGAAGAGGTTTCAAATGCCCGTGGCAATTGAAAAAGTGGTCGACCGGTAAATAGGGGAAGTTTCAAATGCCCGAGCTAAGTGAAAAAGTGGTCAACCGGTAAATAGAAGAAGTTTCAAATGCCCGAGCTAAGTGAAAAAGTGGTCGACCGGTAAATAGAAGAGGTTTCAAATGCCCGAGCTAAGTGAAAAAGTAGGCGACCGGTAAATAGAAGAAGTGTCAAATGCCCGTGGCAATTGAAAAAGTGGTCGACCGGTAAATAGAAGAGGTTTCAAATTCCCTCAGCTAAGTCAAAAGGTAGGCGACCGGTAAATAGAAGAAATTTCAAATGCCCATGGCAAGGTTGCCTGGGTACTAAAGACCAAAGACTTTTGAACAGTTAAGTGCGAATAGATCTCTGTCTGGGCTCCGCAAAATCAACCAGTCTTCTTGAGCGTGGCTGACCAAGGCGCTTGCGTTTTTTTATGCATTCATGAACTCTCTTTTTTTGCACTGTTCTATTCAAGCGTGAAAATTCATAAAAGTGTAATAAGGCAATTTCACCAAGGACAGGGGGCAAATTAATGATTTATCGCTTACTTGCGTTAAATATTGATGGCACGCTTCTTCAAACGAATGGAAAAATTCATAAATCTACAAAAGAAGCTATTGAGTATGTACAACAAAAAGGCATTTATGTCACGCTTGTCACTTCACGGAGTTTTCCTTCAGCAAAAAAGGTTGCCAAAGCGTTAAAAATAAAATCACCACTTATTACTCATCAAGGTGCTTACATTGCAAGCTCTGCCGAAAAACCAGTGTATGTACAAAGAATTAATGACGATATTACCTATGATACGGTCCGTTTTTTAGAGGCATTGCCATGCCAAATTCGTTTGGTTCATGAACAATTTTCAATAGCTAATAAATTTAAACTAAATAATCAGCTGTTAGCAAAAACCATCTTCACTTCAGGTGATCCCATGTTTTATTCGCAGCAGTTTGTATCATCTCTAAGTGAGTACTTACATGATCAGCCAGTTACACCGCCAAAGATAGAGGTTTATTTCGAAAGCAAGGATGATCTCCTTGATGCGAAGACGGCATTGCGTAAAATGTTTAATGAAATTGATATCATTGAACTAGATTCACTGCGTTTAGACATCGTTCCTGCAGGTGTCTCAAAGCTAGACGGATTGACCTACCTAGGAAGTCAATTAGGAATTCGTTTAAGTGAAATGGTTTATATTGGCGATGGAACCGACGATATACGGTTAATTGAGGCGGTTGGTCTCGGGGTTTCCATGTGGAATGCCGATTTCGAAGTAAAAAAAGCTTCGGATTGGGTAACTAGATCGGAAAATGAAAATGGTGTAGCTTATATGGTGAAAGAACATTTTCGAAAGCAACAGCCAATTGAGTTTTTAAGAAAAATGAAGATAATCAAAAACTAAAATAAAAAATATCATTGGCTACTAGCCTTTGATATTTTTTATTTTAGTTCTATCAAAATTGTACTTGTTGATTTCCGCTCCGGGCACTTCGCTTTCCGTGGG
>NZ_JBCNAC010000132.1:0-6980 GCF_050477885.1 Neobacillus rhizosphaerae | reverse complement strand
TGAACCATACTCCCACAGGAGTCTTCGCGCCTTCCGCTCCAATCAACAATGAGCTTTAACATATTTTTTTTTTATTATTTAGTGAATAATTTCCACCATATTGACCTTATTTTCTTGATTTTGTACACTTAAGGGAGATTGAGATGAAAAGCTTAGGCGCCGGTTAAGGCGCTTCTGCTTTTTCCTAGAGGTGATATTTTGCGAATTTCTATAATAGGGTTAGAGGATGAAAGATTTAATCGTCCACTTCAGTTAATTGCAAATCTGTTCTTTGAAGAATCACAGATTATAAAAGCAATAAATGAGGAAGCGGATATACGTATAGAGTTTAAGATGACTGTTCAGGATAATATTTCTGTTTCTGCTGAATTAAAGGATCAGGAGGGAAAAGTACTAGTTTCTGAATATGACAAAGAGTGGTCCTCCACAAATTCCGAAAAGGAAAACTTTAAGCAAATAAAAAATGCCGTAGCACATGTCTATTTATCCGTTTTGCAGGATTGGACAGGTATTATCCAAAAATGGGGTATTCTAACAGGAGTAAGACCAACAAAATTACTTCATCGAAAAGTTCAAGAAGGGGTTCCATTTAAGGACTCTCACCAGCAATTAAAGGATGATTACTTAATATCTGATGAGAAAATTGAACTAATGCAGCATATTGTCGACCGTCAGCTTACTGTCGTTCCAGATCTCTACTCACTTCAAAAAGAAGTCAGTATTTATATTGGCATTCCATTTTGTCCAACGAAATGTGCATACTGCACTTTTCCTGCCTATGCAATCAATGGACGTCAAGGATCTGTTGATTCCTTTTTGGGTGGACTCCATTACGAAATGAAAAAAATTGGAGCATGGTTAAAAGAAAAAGGTGTCCGTATCACCACTGTATATTATGGGGGAGGTACCCCAACAAGTATTACTGCTGAAGAGATGGATATGCTATATGAAGAAATGTATATGTCTTTCCCTGATGTAGAAAACATTCGTGAAATTACGGTTGAAGCAGGCCGTCCGGATACGATCACTCCTGAAAAATTAGAAGTCCTTAAGAAGTGGAATATTGACCGGATTAGTATCAATCCACAGTCATATACGCAGGAAACGTTGAAAGCCATTGGCAGACATCATACGGTAACCGAAACAATTAGTAAATATCACTTAGCTCGAGATATGGGCATGAATAATATTAACATGGATTTAATTATAGGTCTCCCAGGTGAAGGAATTCCTGAATTTACTCACTCTTTAGCCGAAACGGAGAAGTTAATGCCTGAATCACTAACTGTTCATACACTTTCATTCAAGCGAGCATCAGAAATGACCAAGAATAAACAGAAGTATAAGGTAGCAGATCGTGAAGAGGTCGAAAAGATGATGGGGCTTGCTGAGGTTTGGACCACAACACATGGATATGTGCCATACTACTTATACCGACAAAAGAACATCCTTGGTAATCTAGAGAATGTAGGCTACTCACTCCCAAATCAAGAAAGTATCTATAATATTATGATTATGGAGGAACAGCAAACAATCATTGGCCTCGGCTGTGGGGCAGCGAGTAAATTTATTGACCCGTTAAGCGGAAAAATTACTCACTTTGCTAATCCTAAAGATCCTAAAACTTATAACGACAGCTTTGAAAAATATACTGAGGATAAAATTAACATCCTAGAAGAGCTATTCTCCGAAAAAAGTTCTCCTGCATAAACAAGCAGGGGATTTTTTTGTTTAGGTGTGTTCTTTATAAAGGAAATATCTATCTAAATGAAGAATAATTAATAGGATGACCATCATAGGATGCTATGATGATAAGAAGCTTTCATTAATGGAGGGATATAGCTATGATGCAAACACCTTTAACGATGACGCAAATGATGGAAAGAGCAGAAAAGTATTTTCCAAAGAAACAAGTAGTTTCAAGAACGGCAAACGGAATCCACAGACTTACCTACAAACAAATAGCTGAACGTACGAGACGTCTTGCAGACAGCCTCACAAAATTAGGTGTAGAAAGAGGAGATCGGGTAGGAACCTTAGCGTGGAATCATCATCGACACTTAGAAGCATACTTTGCTATTCCTTGTATGGGTGCCGTTCTTCATACAATCAACATAAGACTATCCCCCCAGCATATTTCCTACATTATTAATCACGCAGAAGACAAAGTTCTCCTAGTTGATTCAGACATTCTGCCATTACTTGAAAAATGTGCTCCTGAACTAAAGAATGTTAAGGCATTTATCATTATGACGGATGAAAAGGAACTTCCCGAAACCAAACTATCTCCAGTCTATCATTATGAAAAGCTCTTAGTAGAAGCGAATCCAGAATTTCAATATCCGAATGATATAGACGAAAATGATTCTGCAGGTATGTGCTATACATCTGCCACTACAGGGAATCCAAAGGGTGTCGTTTATTCCCACAGAGGAATTGTTCTCCACAGTATGGCATTGGGCCTAGCTGATAGTGCTGCAATGAGTGAAAAGGATATTGCTCTTCCTGTTGTTCCAATGTTTCATGCCAATGCATGGGGAATGCCTTTTGCGGCCGTGTGGTTTGGGACATCCTTAGTTTTGCCGGGGCCATACTTTACTCCAAAACTGCTTGCTGAGTTAATCGAGCAAGAAAGAGTAACTATAACAGCAGGAGTTCCCACCATTTGGCTCGGATTATTAAAAGAGCTAGATGAAGGGACTTATGATATGAGTAGTTTAAGAGGGATTCTGTGTGGAGGCTCTGCTGCACCGAAAGGAATGATTAAGGCATTTGAACAACGGCATAAAGTACCATTTATGCATGCCTATGGGATGACAGAGACAAGTCCATTAGTCGTCATATCTACATTAAAAAGCTACCAAGAAGAACTTGAACCAGAGGAAAGATTAGAGTTAAGAGCTAAGCAGGGAACGCTTGTACCAGGATTAGAGATTAAAATCGTTGGTAAGGATGGAGAAGTTGCTTGGGATGGGAAAGAAATGGGTGAATTGTGTATTAGAGGCCCCTGGATTGCCTCTGAATATTATAAGGATGAACGAACAGAAGATGCCTTCCGTGACGGTTGGCTTCATACAGGTGATGTGGTCACAATCGATGAAGAAGGCTTTGTAAAAATTGTTGATCGGACGAAGGACTTAATTAAGAGTGGGGGAGAATGGATTTCCTCTGTCGACCTAGAAAATGCATTGATGGCCCATGAAGCAGTATTTGAAGCAGCGGTTGTGGCCGTACCACATGAACAGTGGCAGGAAAGACCTATTGCATGTGTGGTATTAAAAGACGCTTATAAGAGCAAAGTTGAGAAAGAAGACTTATTTGACTTTTTGAAGCCGCAATTTGCTAAATGGTGGATTCCAGATGATATTCTTTTCCTTGAAGAAATTCCAAAAACTTCAGTTGGTAAATTTCTAAAGATGACATTGCGCGAACAAGTTCAAAAAGAAGTACTTAAAGGAAGCTAAGCTAACATTTGAGGACAAGGGGACCTACCTTTGTCTTTTTTTACTACTAGAATAGTAATGAGGAAAATTCGAAATATATAGAAATCTTATTTTTATTCCTCTTCATTCCATATATAATGGTAGTGGATGAAGAAAATGGGGGGAGTGTGCTTACAATGAATTTTGTAACGGACAAGGTGAGTCTACAAGTAAACGGTCGTGTAGCCACATTAGAAATGAATAGACCAGAATCATTAAATGCAATGGATACAGATTTAATTAAGGGGTTAGTCTGTAAACTTAAAGAAATAAGTGAATCAGATGAAGTTGATATTGTTGTGTTAAGAGGGAAAGGAAGAGCCTTTTCATCAGGTGGAGACATTAAAACTATGCTTTCCAATATGAATGAGAGCGATTTCTTTCCTGTGATGGATGCTATCAGCGAATTAATTATTACTCTTTATAGCATCCCAAAATTGACTATTAGTGCGATTACAGGTGCAGCTGCAGGATTAGGATTTAGTTTAGCCTTAGCAACGGACTATATTCTTGCAGATAAAACTAGTAAGCTTGCAATGAATTTTATTGGAATCGGTTTAATACCAGATGGAGGGGCGCATTTCTTTTTAGAAAAGAGATTAGGTGAAACACGAGCAAAACATGTGATTTGGGACGGAAAAATGATGAGTGCAGAGGAAGCCTTAAAGTGGGGACTTATTCAGGAAGTAGCGGAAGGTGAACTACAGCCAGCTTTAGAAGCGAGGGTAACGGATTGGTTAAGTCGCCCTGTCCAGGCAATGATTAAAACAAAGAAAATACTAGCGGAAAAAAATCGACCACAGCTACTGAAAATTTTAGAATTAGAAAAGCACGGTCAGCAAAAAATGAGAGAAACCCTTGATCACCAAGAGGGAATCAAGGCATTTATTGAAAAAAGGAAACCAGTCTTTATAGGAAAATAAAATCGAGGCTGACTCAATATAAAGGAGTCAGCCTCGTCACTTTTCATGAATGGAAAAGAAGCAGTTTGCCACTAGGTGAGGTGCATCGGTGCGTTTTTTCTAATAAGTTTTTCTCTGATAATAGTTTTTCCCCTTGTTCTTTTGCTGCTTGATCTGTTTCTGCTTGAAAGGCTTCATCTAAAATCTTTTCACCATTCGCTTCAAACGCGGTTAATTTATAAGTTTTCATCATAGTACCCCTTTATTTAAAAATTCTTACTATTATTTTTGCATAGTTTACTAAATTGTGCAAAAGAAAAGTGAAACCAAAAAATGAACAATTCGTATTAAAAACAGAGAGGAGTGTGTAACATGGTACTTAAACTTGAAGATGTCACTAAACGGTTTGGAAAATTTACGGCAGTGGACCATCTATCATTAACGATTCCAGATAGAGAGATGTTTGGGTTCCTAGGGGCGAACGGTGCGGGGAAAACGACAACGTTTCGAATGATATTAGGATTACTGGACAGTAGTGGAGGGAGAATTACTTGGGATGGAAGGCCAATTGATTACACCACCAGTCATTTGGTGGGTTATCTACCTGAGGAGAGAGGCTTGTATCCAAAGCTTAAAGTCAGTGACCAAATAGTATATTTAGCCAGGTTAAGAGGAATGCCCAAGATTGAAGCACTCTCTGAATTAAGATTATGGCTTGAGCGATTTAAAATCCAAGAATATGAGAATAAAAAGGTAGAAGAATTGTCCAAGGGTAACCAACAGAAGATTCAATTTATTGCAGCTGTCGTACATAAGCCTAAATTATTAATTCTAGACGAACCGTTTAGCGGGCTTGACCCTGTAAATGTGGAAATGTTAAAGGAGGCTGTTTTATCCTTAAGAGAAAATGGAGCTACGATTGTTTTTTCGAGTCACCGTATGGAGCATGTAGAAGAAATGTGCGAGCACTTATGTATTCTACATAAAGGCAGCCCTGTTGTTCATGGAACATTAAAAGAAATAAAGCGAGCTTTCGGAAAAAAGAACTTAGTGATCCATGCAGACTTTCCATTAGATTCCTTGAAACACTTCCCTGGGGTAGTAAAGTCAAAATTGACAACAGAAGGAATCCAATTACAAATTGAAGGAGAGGACATTGCCGAACGAATTCTTAAAGAGATTGTGGGGAATGGTTTTATTAGGAGATTTTCCCTTGAAGAGCCTTCTTTAAATGATATTTTTATCGAGAAAGTAGGTAATTCCTATGAATAGCTTCTGGATTATTCTGTTTCATACTTATTTGAACAAGCTAAAAAGCAAATCGTTTATTGTGACGACCATTTTGACAATCGTGATTGTCCTGGCCTTGACGAATATTAATAACATCATTGCTTTATTTGATAAAAATGGAGGAAAGGAGCAAATTGCTGTACTCGATGAGACCGGCCAGCTCTATGAGCCATTAAAGCAGCAGGTTCACACAATTAATAAAGATTTAAAATTGTCACTTTATAAAGGTGATGAACATGCGGCAGAAAAGGCGGTAGAAGAAGGAAATTTTAAGGGAGTCATTCTGTTACGTTTTAATGAAGAAAAATTGCCAGAAGCCACGTTTAAAGCTATGAGTATTGCTGACTCTGCTCTGTTTTCTGATCTTCAAACAGGATTACAGCAAGTTAAGACAATGCTTGCCGCTTCACAAATTAACCTAGCTCCAGCGCAACTTCAAAAGTTGTATGAGCCGGTTACATTTGAAAAATTTGCACTTGAGAAAAATGCGAAAACGGAAGAGGAATTAAATCAGGCCAGAGGACTTGTCTATGTTCTGCTATTCATCATTTATTTTTCGGTCATTATGTATGCGAATATGATTGCAATGGAAGTGGCAACTGAAAAATCTTCGAGAGTTATGGAGATATTGATCTCTAGTGTTTCACCGATAAAGCAGATGTTTGCAAAAATAATTGGGATCGGTTTATTGAGTCTTACGCAACTTGCGGCTTTTCTTATAGTCGGTTATTATTCCCTTTCAAAAAATATGGAGTCCTTAAAGGAAGGATTCTTCGGTGTATATGGTTTTGAAGATATCCCAATTGGAACAGTTATTTATGCGGTTATATTCTTTATACTTGGTTATTTTCTCTATGCTACACTCGCAGCCTTTTTAGGTTCGCTTGTTAGCCGTATTGAAGATGTTCAGCAAATGATCACTCCGATGACATTGCTTGTGGTTGGAGGTTTTATGATTTCAATGTTTGGACTGGGTAAGCCTGATGCCGCGTTTATAACGATTACATCCTATATCCCTTTCTTCACACCAATGATTATGTTTCTTCGCGTAGGAATGCTGGCCATCCCTTTATGGGAGGCGCTACTAGGAATATCAATCCTCGTTGCCACAATTGCAGTGTTAGCTATCTTTGGTGCTAGAGTCTACCGTGGAGGCGTTCTAATGTATGGTCAGTCAAATTCCTTTAAAGATATAAAAAAAGCACTCCAATTAACAAAAAACGAATAATTTTTCAAGGGGCTTCTCAAAATGAGAGCCTCTTTTATAATTAATCAGAAAGTATAAGAATCGACTTCGAGAATTGTC
>NZ_JBCNAC010000131.1:0-5701 GCF_050477885.1 Neobacillus rhizosphaerae | reverse complement strand
AGGCGCTTCCGCTTTTCTAAATAGAACGTGCATTCGTATTTCGGAGGTGCTACAATAAAGAAAAGATGTTGAAAGGATTATCCTATGAAAAAGATATCGTTTATTCATGCAGCGGATTTACATTTGGACAGCCCTATGATCGGATTAAAGCATTTACCGGAAAGTATTTTTACAAGGGTGAGGGAAAGCACCTTTACAGCATTAAAGAAACTAACGAATGACGCCATTGAAAAGCAAGTCGACTTTGTTATTTTAGCTGGAGATTTATTTGATGGAGAGGATCGTAGTTTACGTGCACAATCCCGTTTTCGCAGTGAAATGCTGAAGTTAGAAGAGAATGGAATCCCCGTTTATGTCGTCCATGGAAATCATGATCATCTAAATGGTACATGGGTACAGTTAAGCTTGCCAGCAAATGTACATGTATTTACTAGTGAAGTAGAAACAAAAGTGCTTCACACGAGGAACGGAGAAATCGTCCATTTATACGGTTTCAGCTATCCAACCAGGCATGTGTTCGCTAGGAAAATAGATGACTATTCGAAGATAAATAATATTGGATTTCATATCGGTATTCTTCATGGCAATGAAAGTTCGGGATCTGAACATGATAATTATGCGCCGTTTGCAATTAAGGACTTATTAGAAAAAGACTTTGACTACTGGGCATTAGGCCATATTCATAAAAGGGCTATTTTATCTGAATCTCCCCCAATTATCTATCCAGGAAATATTCAAGGAAGAAATAAGAAGGAAACAGGTCCAAAGGGGTATTATTATGTGGAATTGTCTGACGATGCCAAACTGAATTTTGTTGAAACATCAGATGTTATTTGGGAAGAGACAGAAGTCGATGCTACGTCAGCCAACAGCTTTAACGACATTCTTCAATTATGTCAAAAGACCATCAACCAAGTACGAAAGAATCAGCAGGGGACATTATTGACTCTCTACTTAAAAAACATCCAAATAAATGATGAGCGAGAAAAAAGAAACTTAGATGGTGAACTTCTGGACCTTCTATTAGAGGATGAAAAAGAAGAAGCATCCTTTGTGTGGACCGTTGACATACAAATAACTGAAAGTCAGTTATTTGATAAAGAGCAATTAAAAATGGAAGCTAATTTTTATGCAGAGCTTTTTGAAACAATCACAGAGTATGAGGATGTGGACTACACATTAGCCCCTTTATATGAGCACCCATTGGGCAGAAAGTATGTAGCTCATTTAAATGATACAGAACATAAAGAACTAATAGAAAGAGCAGAGAAATTATTAATAGAATTACTTAGTGAGGCTTAGTAGAAAGGAGTAGATGCTATGAGAATTCTGGAGCTACACATTTATGGTTATGGACAATTAGAAAATGTAATCATTAAAGACCTTGCTGATTTCCAAGTGTTCTATGGGGAGAATGAGGCAGGAAAGTCAACCATTATGGCATTTATTCACGGTATACTTTTCGGTTTCCCTACAAAACAACAAACCGAACTTCGGTACGAACCAATGCATAGCAACAAATATGGCGGGAAAATCAGAGTTTATCATGAAGAGCATGGATTTGCCGTAATTGAGCGTGTAAAGGGAAAAGCAGCTGGTGATGTGAACGTAGTTATGGATAACGGTATGATGGGTGGGGAAGAGCTACTAAAAGAACTAGTCGCAAGCTTTGATAAAAATTTATTCCAAGCAGTCTTCTCCTTTAGCCTTCATGGGCTTCAGAATGTTCATCAAATGAAAGGTGAAGATATTGGCAAGTTCCTATTTTCTGCAGGTACGTTAGGGACGGAGCGGCTATCCAAAACGGAGTCCTTCCTGCAGAAAGAACTGGATAACAGATTTAAACCTTCGGGAAAGAAGCCTATTATAAATGAAAAGTTACAAGCACTTAATGAAATCAATCTAGAATTGAAAAAGGCAGCATCGAAAAACAAAGAATATGAAAGCTTGCTAGAAAAAAGAGAGATGCTTCTACAGGAATTTCAAGAAATCAATGGTCGTCTTAAGGAACTAGGGAGCAAGATAGACCAATTACATGAGTGGAAGAGAATTGAGTCAAATGTAAGAGAAGAAAAATGGACAGAGAAGGAGCTCAGTGATCTAGGAGAGGTGCCATTTCCTACCCGTGGAATGGAAAGAATAGAAAAATTATTAGAGCTCATCCATCCGTATGAGGCAGAGATCAACAGCCTCAAAGAAAGAATCGAAAATGAAAAAAAAGAACTTGCTGAAATGAGACCTAAACGAGCTTTACTTGAAAGTGAGTCTGCACTCTTAACTTTACTTGATCAAGTCCCACTTATGGAACAATTGACATTTGAAAAACAGCAATCCGAACTGAAAATCGCTGAATGTGACGAAAAGCTTTCAGTAATTAGAGAGAAACTGCATTTGCCTTTAGAAGAAAACGATGTTTTTGCCATTAATACAAACATTTATATGAGGAACCAGGTAGAAATCACTTCAAGAAAAAGGCAAAAGTTACAAGAAGTAAAGGAAGAGTTAGAGGAACGCTTTCAGGAAGAAACAAGAGTATTGCAGGAGATAGAAAAAGAAGTTCGAATGGCTGAAAGCCACCTCCTTGCAAAACAAGATAGGGAGTACCTTGAGAAGCAGTTGATTAATGGTAACGATAAGCAGAGTTTGGAAGCTGATTTGAAAGCATTAAAGGATAAAATTGAATTTTACCAACTAGGCTATGATAGAGATAAAAAGGAAGGGGCTAATAGTAGAAAGCAGAAAAAGCTCCAATTATTCCTTTTTGAAGGAATTTTATTAGGACTACTATTTTATGGTTTATTGACGAAGCAGTGGGTACTTTTATTTATAGGATTGATTGGCTGTGTCCTAACTGCTTATTTCATGACTAAAGGTTCAAAAGAGTCAAAAGCAGAGGAGTTGCAACAGACTCTAGTAGAATTAAAAGAAAAGGAAAAACAATTAATAGAAAAGCTTCATTCAGCTGAATATATGGATTTGACAAAGCTCGAAGATCAATTAAAGAGGGATACTGTCCGGCTTGAAGAGGTCCAAGTTCTTAAGATGAAGCTAAAACAACAGCAATCACTATATGATAAGGTAATTACCAAGTTCGAAGAATGGGAATTGGAATATGCGCAAAACAAAGAAAAGCTATTATCACTTAGTTTAGAGTTAAACATACCTGAATATATTGCCGTTCCGTTTCTATTGGAAGCATTCGAACTAATAGAACAATATAAAACTACCTCTCGTGAAAAAAGTCAACTCCAAACGAAAGTAGAGCAAATCAATAATCAACAAGCTAAGCTCAATAAAGAAATGAATAAATTTGCCTCACGTTTTTTACCAGAGCAAGGGTTGGCTTTACAAGAAATAGCCTATCTATTGCGGAACAGATTAAAAGAGGAACATGAAAAGCAAATAAAAAGTCAAGAGCGAGAGAGGAAGCTTGCAGAGCTTGCGGCTGATGTAAAACAAAAGGAGCATGAAATTGAGCACCTAAAAGCTGAATATAACAAGCTTTTACATGCTGCGGGGGTAGAAACAGAGCAAGAGTTCTACGAATTTGGTAAGATGGCAGAAAAACAAGGAAAACTCTTTGAAAGACTTGGAACACTTAAAAGTCAGCTTGAGTATTCACTTCTACCTAGGACGATTTGGGAAACGTTTTTACACATCCACAATAGTGATGAAATCATTGCCGAATACAATCATGAAGTTCTACACTTACAAACAAGATTAAAAAAACAGCAGGAAGAACTTGCCGCTATAAAATACGAGATTCAGGTTCTAGAGGAAGGTGGAGTTTATTCGACTATTCTTCATAACTATAAACAGAAGAAGTATGAATTAGAAGAGTCTGCAAAAGAGTGGGCAGTCTATTGTATCGCCCAAGAAATACTATCAAACACGGTTGAAAAGTATAAGAAGGTCCACGTGCCTAGACTGATTTCAAAAGCAGAAGAATATCTATCCTTTCTCACCAATGGCAATTATCAAAAAATCCATCTCCAACAATCAGGCACAGGATTCTTAGTGGAGAGAATGGACCGTACCATTTTTGAGGCGAATGAACTCAGTCAAGCGACGACGGAACAATTATATGTCTCAATACGACTTGCCTTAGCAACAACATTATATGAAAAATATCAATTCCCAATCATCATTGATGATAGCTTTGTTAATTTTGATGCCAAAAGAACAAGAAAAGTAATTGAGCTTTTGCAAAGTTTGCAAACCAATCAAGTGCTATTTTTTACTTGCCATGAACATTTATTGCATCTATTCAAAAAGGAAAATATCCTTAATATAACAAAGGGGGCAGTTCAGATTATTTCCTAGAGTGATAGTTGGATATGTTATACTTTTACTAGTGGGAGGAGCGTGAATAGCTTGAGTAAAGGAATATTAAATTATGATGTAGGTGAACAGGTTGAGTTATTCCTTTTGATAAAGAGTTCAACCAAGGGGATTGCAAGTAACGGAAAGCCCTTTTTAACATTGATACTGCAAGATCAGAGTGGTGAAATTGAAGCAAAACTCTGGGATGCGAATGATGAGGATGAAAAGAACTATGCGGCCCAGAATATTGTTAAAATAATGGGTGATGTGCAAAATTATCGTGGAAAAAGCCAGCTGAAAATCCGGCAGATTCGAAGAACTGGTCCTGCAGATGGAGTGAAATTGGACGATTTCTTGGAAACAGCACCGTTAAGTCAAGATGAGATGGTCAGCAAGCTGACTCAATATATTTTCGAAATGAAAAATCCTAACATTCAAAGGATTACTCGTCATTTAATTAAGAAACACCAAAAGGCATTTTTGGAATATCCTGCAGCAACAAAAAATCATCATGAATTTGTTTCTGGTCTCGCCTTTCACGTGGTTAGCATGCTTGATTTGGCCAAAGCTATCGCTTCGCTATATCCAAGCCTCGATAAGGACTTGCTATATGCGGGTGTTATCCTGCATGATATGGGAAAGGTGATGGAGTTATCTGGTCCTATTTCAACCGTTTATACTATTGAAGGTAACTTACTAGGCCATATCACAATTATGATAAATGAAATTGGCAAGGCTGCGGAGGAATTAGGGATTTCAGGAGAAGAAGTACTTATCTTACAGCATCTTGTCCTAAGCCATCACGGGAAAGCCGAGTGGGGGAGTCCAAAACCACCATTGATTAAAGAAGCAGAAATTCTTCATTATATTGATAATTTGGATGCAAAAATGAATATGCTTGATCGTGCCTTAGAAAGGGTAAAACCTGGAGAATTTACAGAGCGGATTTTTGCATTGGATAATCGTTCATTTTATAAGCCTGTTTTTCAAAAATAACCCATAATGGGTTATTTTTTTTGCTAGTAGAGTAGAATATTTCTTCTTTAGAATGAATAAGTTGTAATAAAAAGTGGACAACCACAAAGGAAGGGAGCAATGAAAATGACTATACCTATTTGGATTTATGCAGTCGTGGTTGGAATTGTGATAAGTGCATTGATGGCAATAAAAACAGGCCGTGAAGAGCGGAAACTAGAACTTGAAAGCATTGAACAGGAAGGGGAAATTTACATCAAACGATTAGAAAGAGAAAGGGAACTAAGAGATGATTTAAAAGCTACAGGGGAATAAGAAAGGAGAGACTCCAACGTTGGGGAGTCTCTCCTTTTTCTTATTTATTATAGAAAAGTTTAAAATTGGACTTCGAGAATTGTCCAGC
>NZ_JBCNAC010000130.1:0-18524 GCF_050477885.1 Neobacillus rhizosphaerae | reverse complement strand
GCGCTTGCGCTTTTCTTATTGGTGTGCAGCTGCTGCTGGTGTTTGTGGGTTAAGAGCGTCTTTTAAGTCTTTATCGCTAACTTTTACATTTGCAGCTTTTAGTTCACGTTGCATTGCTTTATTAATTGAATCACTTGTTAATTTAGATGATTTTACTTGATATTCAATTTCTTTCTTCATATCTTCATATGATTTTTTCTCTTTTTTATCCGTTAATTGGATAATGTGGAAACCGAATTGAGTTTTCACTGGTGCACTAATTTCATTGACTTTAAGGGCATATGCTGCTTTTTCAAAGTCTGGGTCCATTTTTCCAGTACCGAACCAACCTAGGTCACCGCCATTTTGTGCTGATGCTGTATCAGTTGAATATTCTTTTGCTACGTCCTCGAATTTTGCCCCGCCATCAAGCTTTTTCTTCACTTCATTAGCAGTTTTTTCATCTGCAACTAGGATATGACGTGCTTTGATTTCAGGCTGGTAGCTGTCGTAGTAATCCTTTAATTCTTTTTCAGTAACCTTTACATCTTTCATAGCTGCTTTCTCTTGCATCATGCCAAGCTTCATCGTTTTCTTCAGATCCGCTTCGCTTTTATAGCCATATTGTGCAAGAGTAGTTTCAAAATTAGCGCCAAGATCAGCTTTTAGCTGGTCGATTTTTTCATTAAGTTCTTTGTCCGTAACTTTGTACTTTTTGGAAAGAACTTTTTCATATACAAGCTGTTGAAGGGCTTGTTCACCGTATTTTTCCTTCATTGAGTTATACAGCTCTTCTTGTGTTACATTTCCAACCTTGCTCTCAGCTACAGTATCAGAACTAGAACCAGAACCATTTTGATTACATGCACTTAGTGCAAGAACGCCGCCTGCTAGAGTAAGGGCTAATATCCATTTTTTCATGATGAAATCTCTCCTAAACAGTAATTTCTTGTCCACAATCTCTACTATAACATAAATGGTAACTACTGCAAAAATTAAGTTGTGATTGTTTTTAGAAAATTTACAAATGCAACATAGGCCTTTTCCAAAAAAAAAATGGTAAGTGCCTAAACGAAATCAATCCTGTGTGAATAGTATATCTTAGAAAATGAAAAAGGAGGTATTACGATGAGCGCAGGATATGGAGCTGGATTTGCTCTAATTGTAGTCCTTTTCATCCTATTGATTATAGTGGGAGCTTCTTGGGTTTACTAAATAAAACCAATTTCAAGTTAATCGAGAGGAGGGGAAATATATGTCAGGCGGAGCATACGGTGGAGGTTTTGCTTTAGTTGTAGTCCTTTTCATCCTATTAATTATCATAGGAGCATCTTGGATCTATTAATGATAATTAAAAAATTAAAAGCGATGGGAATTCCTCATCGCTTCGATTTTTTATACTTTAAGTTAAATCTCACTAAAAGCTGGTTTATGTATATAAAATTTCCAAGTAGGAAGAGATCAGTAAAATCGTAATAAGGACATTGATTGTACGAAATACTTTATGCTGGTTCTCTTCCGGTATTTCTTTTTGGATGCAAAGAGAATTGGTCATTTTATTTACATAAAACAAGATGAAAATAGCAAAGACAATAAAAACGGAGATCATCAATGATTCCCTCCCCAGTTGTTCATATTATGCTTTATACAATATCAAAAATTAGAAAAAAAAGATAGTCATAAAGAATAGAAGCTTGTAAGACTTTCTTATCATTTATAAATAATTTATTTGTTAGTTGCTTAAATTAGGTTTACCTACGTCTTTAAAAGGTGAATAATGTACATAGAGTATTGTTTGGTTTGAAAAGAGGGTTATTAAATGAATGAAATTGATGGATTGTTGGAAAGAATTAATCTTTTAGAATACCACCAAAAACTTTTACTTCAATTATTAAGCAATCCGAAGCTTGAGTTTTACAAGCTCATCATAGAGAAAGGTCTAACTGAGAAGGAAGTAAAAGATTTTTTTCAATTATGTGACAAAATGAGCATACAATTGGAAGAACAAAAAGCGGAAGGTTATGTATACTTTCATCCGCTTTTCAATGAATTTGCTGATTCATTACCGAAAAATCTGTCTGTCGATGATGCAATAATGGCATGTTTAACACAGAATCTTTATGAATTTCTTTTTCAAGAACTGAGAAAGTATATCTGAGTTGCCTTAAACTAGTTCTTGTTGAGTCTTGTTCTGCTTTTGTAACTTTCCATTTTCTTCTACAAATTCACTTTCGATGTTATGGAAAGAACGTTCAAAAATTTCCATGAAGTCATCCCCATAAATGTTTCGAACGATCGCCATCATTTCAATAATGTCAGGGAATTTTCCATATAATTCGCGAAGGGGTAAAGCACCAGAAAAGACAGCATTACCGTCCGGATTATAGGTTTCCATTAGTTGAAGCAAAATGTTTTCTCCTTCAGCAGTAAGCTGAATATACGTATTGCGCTTATCATTTTCTTTTTTTGAAAATTGGAGTAAGCCTCTTTCTTCCAGTTTTTTCGAGAAATTAAATGCTGTCGAGACATGCATGACCCCAAACTTGGCCACATCCGAAATGGAAGCACCGTTTAAATGGTATGCGATCCATAGAATATGGTGTTCATTAATATTTAGGTCAAAAGGCTTAATCCATTGTTGCCAGTCTTTCTCAATTGATTTCCATAAGGCTTTACTTAATTGTGCAATTCTCTGACTAAAAAGCATCGCTTCCTTCATTGAATATTGTTTCTCAGTCATCCCCATTTTCACCTACTTTTATATTTCTCTATTATCATTATGCCAATAAAATAAAAATTAATAAAGATATAAATTCACAAAATTTTTAGAAATTACATAAAATTTATATTGAAATTTGAAAATTTACCTAAATAATTTTGAAATTTCCCTTTTATTTTAATCTCTCCCTCTAAATAATGGCAACTTTTAGAAAATTTTACTTATAAATTAGTTTACTTAAATAGTTTAATGAGCAAGTCCCCCTTGGATAAACGATGCCTTGTTCATAGGAATGGACGATAAAACATATAAATAGTTACAACAATTGTTTCGAATTTTTAAATGTAAGTAGGGGGATAAGAAAGATGAAGAGTGTAGCTGTGACGTTTTTTATCTTAAGTGCCATACTATTATTAGGAACAATCAAACATTTATTAGATATTTCTAAACCAGGTGTGTATCCGCCAAAACAAGTAATAAAGAAAAGAGCAGCTGCTTTAGCTGGTGGTGGAATCGTGTGTTTGCTAGTTGCATTAATGCTTTCTTACATGTCATAAAGTTTAATGGTAATTTAAGAAAAAGAACCCTTTTGGGTTCTTTTTCTTAAAAGGATCCCGTGTTTTATTTTTGAATCACGGAAGCTGAAGATAATTTAGTTCTTTTAAATATTGACTGAGCAATTGGATACAAAATGACCATTGTTACAGTGTTTAGTGCAATGGCTGGTAATACACCTGCCACGAATAGCGCTGTGAAAGGTCCTGGTAAACCAACTATAAAATAAGCGGCTGATAAAAAGACAGATCCAGAAATCAACGTTCCTACTGCTGTTAAAATTCCAACACTAACAAGGGAATTTTGGTATTTTTTTAAGGCTAAAAATAAACCGAAAAATATTAACGCAGTAATAGGTTTGTCGATAATGTTTGGAATTTGTCCACCCGGGAAACCTGTTGTTAATGCAGACAATACGCCAGTCACAATAGCTAGAAGCATCACACTTTTAAATTCTGGAATAAGAATAATTCCTAAAAACATCATTGCCAGCATCATATCTGGCTTAATTGTTAGGAAGGCTGGCATAACCGTATGCAAGACCACCCCAATCCCCGCTAAAAGTGCTAAAATAACAATGTTCTTCGTATTCATTTCTCTTCTCTCCTCTGCTATACTAATCTATTTTGTTTCTCCTGCAGTGCCCTCATTGCCTACAGCGAAAAACTTGATTTCATTATAACATAATAATGTAATAATATTAAAGAAATAATTTTCAGATAATTCTAATAGTAAAAAGATAAGTTAAATTTTTTTACTAATTCCTTCAGCCATTTCCTGCAGGATTTGTGGTGTGTACTCACTTTGGTTGTTTTTCCATACGGCACCGAACCCATCACCTTTTCCATATCGAGGAATCAAGTGCATATGATAATGAAACACAGATTGACCTGCATGTTCTCCATTATTATTAATCGTATTTAATCCAATCGGTTCAAATTCCTGTTTTAACGCATTGGCAATGGCTGGGACAACCTCAAAAAGATTTCTAGCTATTTCAGGAGTCAATTCAAATAAGTTTTCCTTATGTATTTTTGGAATGACAAGAGTGTGGCCTTTTGTTACTTGACTGATGTCTAAAAAGGCTACCACATGTTCATTCTCAAAAACCTTTGCTGCTGGAATTTCTCCATTGACAATTTTACAAAAAATACAATTGCTCATCACAACACAGCCCCTTGTAATTAGTTTGTATTATTTTACCATAGAACGTAAAAATGAAAAAGGCAGGATCCGCGTGGAATCCTGCCCTCTCGAAGGGGAATTGCTTCAAAAGGTACGTTCATTTAGGAGTGTTCTTTGATAAACACCTCATTTTTCATAGAGTGTTTTTTATAAAGAAACAAATTTGTTCAAGCTGACCATCCCCTATTTGTTTTTATATGTTTTCCCAACTTATAAAAACGGGTAGCGATCTGCGGTAAACACCTCATTTTTAGTTTATTTGTGAATAAACCTTGGTGTTACTTGAACTCAAAATGGTTACCATGCACTTTGTACAAAACAACCATCCCCTTATCTGAAACGAATTGGAAGCTCTACTTGTTTGAAAGGAAATTGTCTTTAACAGACACCTCATTTCAATTTTTGATGAATTTCTTCATCGAAGTAAGTTGTTTCCCCTTCGAATATTATGATGTCCGATTGCAAAAGAAATATACAAAAAAATATCAAAAAATTGTATTTCTGTTTTTATCTTATTTGATTTGATAAAATGAAAAGCATAATCTGCTACGGAGGGACGTATGCAAATGTCACTATTATCGATTGAGAATCTTGTTGGAGGATATACAAGAAACCCAGTACTAAAAGATATATCCTTTGATGTAAAAGAAAAAGAACTGGTTGGCCTGATTGGACTTAATGGGGCAGGTAAAAGTACTACAATTAAACATATTATCGGGTTAATGGAACCACATAAAGGAACGGTAAAAATTAACGACCAGTCGTTTACAGAAAATAAAGAAGCCTACCGACGTCAATTTACATTTGTTCCGGAAACGCCTGTATTATATGAAGAACTAACCCTGGAAGAGCATTTGAAATTAACTGCTATGGCTTATGGTTTAAAGGAAGTGGACTATAAACAGAGAGTGGGTCCGTTATTATCGGAGTTCCGGATGGAGAAGCGGTTAAATTGGTTTCCAGCGCATTTTTCAAAAGGAATGAAACAAAAGGTTATGATCATGTGTGCCTTTTTGGTTCAACCATCCCTTTATATTGTAGATGAACCATTCGTTGGTTTGGATCCTCTAGGAATTCAGTCACTGCTTGATTTAATGAAGAAGATGAAAGAGAACGGTGCAGGTATTTTGATGTCTACACATATTCTTGCAACTGCGGAGAAATATTGTGACCGCTTTGTCATTTTACACGAAGGGAAAATTCGAGCCAAAGGAACACTTGAAGAGTTAAGAGAGCAATTCTCCATGCCTTCTGCTTCTTTGGACGATCTATATATTCAATTGACGAAGGAAGAAAACTATGTTTGATGATAAAAAATTGTGGAAGGACCGTGCTGGAGGTCGTGTAAGGGATTTAGGGAGATATCTACGTTATATATTCAATGGGCATCTGGTCATTGTTTTGTTATTCCTTATTGGAACAGGTGCATTCTACTATCAACAATGGGTTGAGAAGCTTTCTTCCAATTTTCCAGCAGAAATCATAATCGCTGTTCTCATAGGGTTATTCTTAACGTACAGTCCGGTTTATAATTTTCTGCTGGAAGCTGATAAAGTGTATATCCTACCACTCGAAGATAAGCTAAAAGGGTATTTTTTTCGTTCTGGTATAGCAAGTTTTGTTTTCCAAGGGTATATAATTCTTATGATCCTTGCGGTACTTATGCCAATGTATGCCCATGTAAACAGCAGCGGTTTTCAATTGTTTTTACCTTATTTAGTTGTCCTATTAGCATTAAAGGGATGGAATTTAGCCACTAGTTGGCGAATTCATTATTTTGTTCAGAATTCTGTACATAGATGGGATATGGTTGTCAGATATTTTATCAATGCCGTATGTACCTTTCTGTTATTCAAACAAGCAAATGTAGTTATTTTGCTCATTCTTGTTGTAGTGATGGCCTTTTATTATCGTTTCTTTTATGTTCGAACAAAGAAAATGGGGCTTAAATGGGATCTGTTAATAGATCATGAAGAAAAGAGAATGGCTTCGTTTTACCGGTTGGCAAATATGTTTACAGATGTTCCGAAGCTAAAGGACACAGTTAAAAGAAGAAAGTGGCTTGATTGGCTCATTAGCAACATTGCTTTTTCTCAGGATAAAACATATTTGTATTTGTATTCTCGTGCGTTTCTCCGTTCTTCTGATTACTTAGGTCTGTTTATCAGGCTAACGGTCATTGGCACGGTGGCCATTTATTTCATTTCGTTTGGATTAGGACAACTCTTATTGAGCATTTTATTTTTGTATCTAACAGGTTTTCAGCTACTTCCATTATGGAACCATCATCAAAACAAGCTATGGGTTGACTTATATCCTGTTGATCAAAAATATAAAACCTCTTCGTTCCATTACCTATTGATGATCATTTTATCTACTGAAGCGGTTATTTTTGCTTTGTTTATTGCCCTTAAAGGCGAGATACTGAATAGTCTGTTTGCCTTAATTTCAGGGTTTGTATTTAATTATTTATTTGTTTATATTTACAGTAAAAAACGTATAAAGGCTTAAAGTAAAATCCCCTTTGCTGATGAAGGGGATTTTTTTGAAACCATTGGCTGGGTTTTATCGTAGGTAAGCATAAAATGTTTATGGAAGGAGTGGGGTTAATTGAATGAATATGAATTAAAAGTTTATGATGAAGTCGAAGAATGGAAACGAAAATTATCTAGACGTTCTGGGATGATGAATCGGATTTCTAAGAAGGCTCAAGTGAAATTTAATGAATGGATTCCAGAAAAGGTCCATGAGGTCATGACTGAAAGTATTAAAGGAATGGTAAAAGCAACTTTATTTGGCTCAAAGCTTACAACCAAAAAAGATCAAGCAAAGGGCTTAACCCTTTATGAGAGAGATGAATTGGTGCGAAAAAAGATAGCCACATACCAGAAAACAGCCATCGTTGAGGGGGCCGGAACCGGTGCTGGAGGGATTTTGCTCGGACTTGCTGATTTTCCACTTCTCCTTACAATTAAAATGAAATTTCTTTTTGAAGCAGCGGAAGTTTATGGATTTAATACAAATCAATATGAGGAAAGGCTTTTTATCTTGCATATATTTCAATTGGCCTTTTCAAGTGATGAAATACGAAGAAGTACACTTTATGAGATTGAAAACTGGGAAGAAAGAAAACAAGTATTAGTTGAAATGGATTGGCGGAAATTTCAACAGGAGTATCGTGATTATATTGATCTTGCCAAGATGCTGCAGCTAGTACCTGGTATTGGTGCTTTTGTAGGGGCCTATGCGAATAATAATTTACTGAAACACCTTGGGGAAACAGCGATGAACGCCTATCGGTTGAGATTATTGCAAAAAGCCCCTGAACTATAAGAAATTCAGGGGTGGTTTCTTCTTATTCATGAACTTTCAGAGCTGCGGTGCCAAGCGTTTTTGCTGCAATCAACATGGCATTTTCATCAATGTCAAATTTAGGGTGATGGTGTGGAAAGGCTGTTTTTTCACCAAGAGGCTTGGCACCTGTGTAGAAGAATGTGCCAGGTACTTTTTGTAAGTAATAGGCGAAATCTTCGCCGCCCATCTGTGGCTCGGTTTCTTCAATTTTTTTTACCTCAGTTACTTCTTGGGCACATGAAATAAGAAATTCTGTTTCATTAGCATGATTAACTACAGCTGGATAACCTCTTACAAAGGTATACTTATACGTGCAGTCAGATGAATAGCAGGTTCCATGGATGATTCGTTCCATTTCTTTTTCGATGAATTCCCTTATTTCTTCATTAAAAGTACGTACAGTTCCAACAAGTTTTGCCTTATCTGCAATAACATTAAAAGCGTTTTGAGCTGTAAATGAGGCAACCGTCACTACCGCCGCTTCTACAGGGTTTACCTTTCGGCTGACGATTTGTTGTAAATTGAGAACTAGCTGTGAAGCTGTGACAATAGCATCTTTCGTTTTGTGGGGCTGTGCGCCATGGCCGCCTTGTCCTTGGATATCAATTTCAAAACGATCTGCAGCTGCCATTATAGGCCCTGTTCTGTATTGGATCGTACCTGTGGGTTCGCTTGCCCATAAATGAGTACCAAAAATGACATCAACACCATCTAAACAACCATCCTCAATCATGGAAGCTGCTCCACCAGGTGCATATTCCTCAGCATGTTGATGGATAAAGACATAGGTACCTTTAAGTTCATCTTTACATTCGTTTAATGCTTTCGCAAGGACAAGGAGAGTAGCTGTATGACCGTCATGACCGCAGGCATGCATGACCCCTGGAACTAATGACTTGTAGGGTACATCCTTTTCATCCTGAATGGGAAGTGCGTCAAAGTCTGCCCGTAGTGCAACTGTTTTACCTGGCAGTTTCCCTTGAATTTTCGCAACGACTCCATTTCCACCAACCTGACCCTTTACTTCAATATCTAACTTTTTATAATAAGAATAAATGAACTTGGCTGTTTCATATTCCTGAAATGATAACTCTGGATGCTGATGCATGTAGCGACGGATAGAGACCATCTCATCGTAATATCCTTCTAATTTAGCAAAAAGCTGGTTTAACATAGTTAATCCCCCCAATTTATTAGTTAAAAGAGAATGTATTTTCAAACTATTTTAACACTTTTCCACTATTATATAGATTTTTATGTTTATTTTCTTTATACTTTTAAAGGATTTTAAAAAGTAAGTGAAAGGATTAGGGGAATGGAAGCAAAAAGCAAAGTAAATTATTCTTTTATTTTTATGGGCATGGTCATTATATTCGCACTATTTACAACTATTAAAGTGGCTACACACAGTGTTTTTTGGATGGATGATAAAATTACAGGATTATTTTCGCATGTACCTGGATCTGTCATTCCATTTTTTATTCAACTAACTGAAATGGGGGACAAAAAGGGCATTGGGGTTGTCGCCATATTGATGTTAATTTGGTTATTGGTCAAAAAAAGGAATTATCTTGGGGCGGCTGTTTTTGCTTTATCTATTGCAATAGGTAATGAAATTAGTAAGCTTCTTAAGGATTACTTCGCTCGACCAAGGCCAGATCTTGAGCATCTTGTCAATGTGAAAAGTTATAGCTTCCCAAGTGGGCATGCAATGGTTGGGATGACTGTGTATTTTTTAATGGCTTATTTATTGATTGAGTCAACTGTTTCAAAAACGGCGAAAATCATTATTGGTGCATGTGCGGCTATTTTACTTCTTTTAATTGGAGCAAGCCGGATTATTTTACACGTACATTATCCATCAGATGTTCTTGGGGGCTATGCATTAGGATATATATGGGTATCCATTTCGATTATTCTCTATAATTATTTTAAAAAGAAAAAGATTAAATAGGAAAAGAGGCTGGATTCAGCCTCTTTTCTGTATTTATATTAAAAACATAGCCGCTATGGTTGTTACGACTAGCCCGATAATAACTGGGACCAGGTTTCTTCTTGCTAGTTCAAAAGGGTCCACCTTACATATCGCTGCCGCTGGAATTAACGCCCATGGTACGAGAACTCCACCACCAACCCAAATAGCTGATATTTGTCCTAGTGCTGTGAGTGTAGCAGCCCCTTTTCCAATTGCTGTTGCGAAAAGGGCAGCAACAGAACCAGCCAAGGAGATTCCTGAAAATCCTGAACCATCCAATCCTGTGATTGCCCCCACAGTGGTTAATGTGACAGCACCAACTGCTTTGCTTAACGGAACAATGTTGGCAAGTGCTACACCTAAGTCATTAACGATACCATGAGATGCTTTTGGTAAATATTCTCCAATGATCTTTGTGAATCCACTGTCACCTAAATAGAAGAAGGCGGCAATTGGGATAACTGGACCAAAGACCTTAAATCCAAATTGGAATCCTTCAATCAAATACTGGGTGGTTTGCTCTAGGCCTTTATTTTTATGACTGGTTAAGGTGATTAATAGAAGAATAAGAATAGAGGTTCCACCGATTAAGGCTGTAGCGTCTCCGCCGGTCAAATCAAGAATCGTCATGGCAGCGACGTCGGCAGCGAATAATAATGGTACCAAAATGGCAAACAAACGTTTTTGTCCCAAAGATAAGAGGTTGCTTTGCTGAGGGGATTCATCTGATGAATCCGATAAGACAGATGAATTGACTTGAAGAACACCACGTTTCATATCTCTTCTTAGAAAATAGAAGGCGGTAACGGTTGTAACAAGCCCCATTATAAATACTAATGGAATACTGGCATTGATGACATCCTGTATCGGGAGTCCTGCAGCATCTGCCGTAAGCTTTGGAGCTGCCTGAATGACAAAGTCCCCAGACAATGCAATCCCATGACCAAATAGATTCATTGCCATGGCGACGCCTAGTGCCGGCAAACCTGCTCTAAGGGCTACTGGAAGGAGTACGGCACCTAGGAGTGCAACTGCTGGAGAAGGCCAAAAGAACCAAGAGATCACCATCATTAAAATACCAATCGTCCAATAGGCAAGCGTAGGGTTACGAATTAACTTTCTAAAGGGTGAAATCATGACATCATTAATGCCAGTAGCAGTTAATGTATGGCTCATTGCGACAATAATAGAAATGACGAGTATCGTAGACAATAATTCAGTTATGGCATAACTAAAACTGTTGAATATACTGCTAACTGAATGACTTAAACTGCCTGTGGCAACTAAGGCAATTAAAAATATCCCCGCAATACAAATGATGGTCGTGTCCCTTCTCATTATCATAAACCCAATAATAAAAACAATAAAAGTCACATATATCCAATGAAGTGCCGTAAGTTCAACTATCATTTATATTTCCTCCTTTCTTATATCCAGCAGGGCTATAGCCCTGTTGGATGTAATACAGGATATGAAATTAGGAAGAAGTGGTGAAAGAGAGGAGAAAATATTTATATAATTTAAAGCTTGAATATAGGGGAGGGGAAAAGGCGTGATGGTGTCCGAATGATTGGCTCATTCGGACAGGGAGAGTAAGAAAAGAAGTGATGGTGTCCGAATGCATAGCTTATTCGGTCAGGATGACCAGCAAATTGCATGGTCTTATCTGAATTCCAGTAAATCCTAAAAGGATAACAAACTGCTAAGCCCTCTAAAACACAAAAAGAGAATATCCCTGAAAAAATTCCAGGCTATTCTCTAAGTGAAACATAATGCTTTTTCAATTTGTGCTGAGATTCTACACTTAATTTAGTTTTTCACTATAAATTAAGTCCAACTCCATTTAAATTTATTCCGTTATCATATATTTACTAACATAAGGTGCGCTCGTAAAAATCTTTGCCTGAGAGTCCAATCCTGTTATTTTACTAACATCAAAAAAATTCTGGGAAGATTGCCATGCTTGGTAGGAGGTTTCATCTTTCCATACAGTCATGATGACATACTGACTTGATGTTAGGGGCCGAAGTACTCGTAAGGCTAAGAATCCTTGTTGACTTTTAACCTCGTTCATTTGATTTTTAACTTGATGCTCAAATACTGCCTTTCCTTCATCCGTGACTGGGACGGTGTTTAAAACAACAAAACCTTCTTTTGTCATCTCTCCAATAGAAAGTAGTTCTTCAAATTTTCGAGGCTCATTAAAAACAGTTTCACCAGCCGATTCATGAAATAATAAGGCATTGTTTTCGTTGATCATTGTAACCATTATTTCATTAGGGTATTTAGCTTCAATCTTTTTTAAAAAATCCAATGTTCCTGTGGTCAGATAGGCATTCATACTCTTTCTCCTCCTTATGTATCCATTTATTAGTGTATACCCATCTTAAGTCAGTATTCTCCTTTAAATTTTAACAATTCTAGTAACCTAAAAACGACTTTTTTTTGACAGTTATTAGTGTTACCTATACACAAATAGGATTAATAGATATAGTGAAGACAGTCTGAATATAACAATCATTTCAAATATGATAAGAAAGTTTTTAAATTTAAGCCAACTATATTAAAATGGAAAACAGACATGTGTTTGAAAGGTGGACAATAAAAATGACAAGACCGATTAATGAAACATTTTTAAAAGCAGCTAGAGGTGAGAAAACAGACTATGTACCTGTATGGTATATGCGTCAAGCAGGACGTTCACAGCCAGAATACAGAGCGATAAAAGAGAAATATTCTTTATTTGAAATTACTCACCAGCCTGAACTATGTGCGTATGTTACTAGGTTACCTGTTGAGCAATATAACGTGGATGCAGCTATTTTATATAAAGATATTATGACCCCACTACCAGCGATTGGAATGGAAGTAGAAATCAAGGGTGGCATTGGACCCGTGATTGATAACCCAATCCGCTCATTAGCAGATGTTGAAAAATTGGGAGAAATCAACCCAGAACAAGATGTTCCATACGTATTAGATACCATTAAATTATTAACACAGGAACAGTTGTCTGTGCCTCTTATTGGTTTTTCAGGAGCACCATTTACCCTTGCGAGCTACATGATTGAAGGGGGCCCATCCAAAAACTACAATAAAACCAAAGCATTCATGTACACAGAGCCTAAAGCATGGTTTGCCTTAATGGATAAGCTGGGCGATATGATCATTACATATGTAAAATCACAAATAAAGGCTGGAGCAAAGGCCATCCAAATTTTTGATTCTTGGGTTGGAGCCTTAAATGTCGAGGATTACCGTTATTTTATCAAGCCTGTCATGAACCGTATCTTTACGTCATTGAAAGAAGAAAATGTTCCGTTAATTATGTTTGGGGTTGGTGCTAGCCATCTTGCCTTAGAATGGAATGAACTTCCGCTAGATGTAGTAGGGTTAGATTGGAGATTGCCAATTAGCCAGGCAAGGGAACTTGGTATTCATAAAACCGTTCAAGGAAACCTTGACCCTGCAATTTTGTTAGCACCATGGGAAGTTATTGAGGAAAAAGCAAAAGCTATTCTAGACCAGGGTATGGCACAGGATGGGTATATTTTTAATTTAGGCCATGGTGTATTTCCATCCGTAAATCCAGAAACATTAAAAAGACTAGCTTCATTTATTCATGACTATTCAGCATCCAAATTAAGTCGTTAAGACTCATTTTGAGTGTTAAAATTGGTAAGACGTCCAATTTTTTGGCACAATAGAATGAGTTGCTTTTTTACTAGGCCATTAATATGACAAGGTGAATTTTCATACCCTAATGATTGTTACTGGCCTGTTCCATAAATAAATGGATCATGAGAACAGACTTAAAGATGAGGTGTGAATATGGTGAAAAAGAAAATGGGTCTGCTAGTAATGGCGTACGGTACCCCTTATACATTAGATGACTTAGAAGGCTATTATACGCATATCCGTCATGGACGGAAGCCATCGCCTGAAATGATTGAAGACCTGAGAAATCGGTATGAGGCTATTGGAGGAATTTCTCCACTCGCTAAAATAACGCAAGACCAGGCAGAGAAGTTAGAGGAACATTTAAATACCATTCAGGATGACATCGAATTTAAAATGTATCTTGGATTAAAGCATATTAAGCCTTTCATCGAAGATGCAGTGAAACAAATGCACGAAGATGGTATTAAAGAGGCAGTTAGTATTGTGCTTGCTCCTCATTTTTCAACGTTTAGTGTTAAATCCTATAACGGACGAGCAGTAGAGGAAGCTGAGAAATTAGGCGGACTTAAAATAACTAGTATTGAAAGCTGGTACGAAGAACCAAAATTTATTGGTTATTGGACTGACAAAGTGAAACAGGTCTTTGAACAAATGCCTCAAGAGGAAAAAGAGCATGCGGTATTAATTGTTTCGGCGCATAGTCTTCCAGAGAAAATCTTACAATTAGGCGACCCTTACCCTCAGCAGCTAAAGGAAACGGCTGATTTAATTGCTGAACAAGCAGGAATTGAAAATTATACAATTGGTTGGCAAAGTGCAGGAAATACCCCAGAGCCATGGATCGGTCCGGATGTACAAGATTTAACAAGGGACTTATATCAGCAGAAAAACTATAAAGCATTTGTATTTGCACCAGTGGGATTTGTATGTGACCATCTGGAAGTTCTTTTTGATAATGATATAGAATGTAAAGCAGTGACGGATGAATTGGGTGTTAGCTATTATCGTCCTGAAATGCCAAATGCAAAGGAAGAATTTATTGATTGCCTTTCTACCGTCATCCTAAAAAGATTATCTCATTAAAAACAAATAGGGAATAAAAGGGAAGAAGGTGACGTCCGTGACGGAAGAAAAACAGAAGGTTGTTATTATTGGAGGAGGAATAGCAGGTTTAACAGCTGCATTCTATCTTCAAAAACAGATTCATGAACACAACCTTCCTATTGAAATTAAACTTATAGAAGCTTCCCACCGTCTCGGAGGCAAAATGCAAACCGTTATAAGAGACGGTTTTATAATTGAGAGAGGCCCTGATTCATTTTTAGCAAGGAAGACAAGCATGGTCCGACTGGCTAAAGAAGTAGGGATGGACGATCAATTAGTTCATAATTCCACGGGTAAATCATATGTTCTAGTGAATGAGAAGCTACACTCAATGCCCGGTGGTTCGATCATGGGAATACCAACACAAATAGGCCCCTTTCTAACAACAGGCTTATTTTCGATTCCTGGTAAATTAAGAGCTGCGGCAGATTTTATTTTACCTCGTTCTGAAAGCGGGAAAGACCAGTCTTTAGGAGAGTTTTTTAGACGAAGATTAGGTGATGAGGTGGTTGAGAATTTAATTGAACCATTGTTATCAGGCATTTATGCGGGTGACATCGATCAATTAAGTTTAATGTCTACCTTCCCACAATTTTATGAGGTGGAACAAAAATACCGAAGCCTGATCGTTGGCATGAAAAAAGCGACTCCTTCTCAACCGAAAAAGACCGAAAGTAAAGAGAATACTAAAGGGGCTTTTTTAACTTTCAAAACAGGGCTCCAATCTTTTGCAGAAGCCATTGAGAGTAATATAGCCCCGGAGTCTATTTTAAAAGGTCATCGTGTTGAAAAGATTACAAAGTCCAATCAAAAGTATGAGATATATCTTAATAATGGGGAAACCATTCAGGCAGATAGTATTATTGCTGCTACTCCTCATCAAATAACTCAAGGGATGTTTTCAGATTATCGCTTTTTTGATCCATTTAAATCGGTCCCATCTACATCTGTTGCCACCGTTGCCTTGGCATTTCCAAAGGAAGCAATCAAGAAGGATATTGATGGAACCGGATTTGTTGTCTCTAGAAATAGTGATTATTCGATCACTGCTTGTACGTGGACGCATAAAAAATGGGCCCATTCGACTCCAAAGGGAAAAGTTCTTCTACGTTGCTATGTGGGAAGAGCCGGTGATGAAACCATTGTCGATTTATCAGATGATCAAATTATAAAAATTGTTTTGGATGATTTAAAGAAAACAATGGATATTACATTGAACCCTGATTTCGCAATTGTATCCCGTTGGAAGAATTCAATGCCGCAGTATATGGTTGGTCATAAACAACGGCTTGCTACCATTCTAGAGCATGTTAAAGAGGAACTGCCTGGTGTGTTCCTAGCAGGTGCTTCTTATGGAGGAGTAGGTGTCCCAGACTGCATTGACCAGGGTGAGGCAGCTGTACAGAATGTTTTAGAATACTTTAAAAAGAAGACACCATTAAAAGAAGCTGTTCAATAGCAACAGCTTCTTTTTCTATATATTTCATATCATTAAGAGGAGAACTTTCATTTTTTGCTTGCAAACATTTAAAAATGGAGGTATACTTCTAAAGTATTAAATGACCGAAATGTTCATTTGGTCAAAAGTGAATTACGAAAATACCTTTTTCAGAGGATTGTCTAAATAGATAGTCCTTATTTTAAAAAGTAAAATGACTAAATGAACAAAACAGTCAGTATAAAAAGGAGGCATCAGGGTTGAAAAACATCTTGTTAAAGGAAGAACTTTTATCTATCTTTAAAAATAGAAAAATTCTCATTCCCATTATTGCTGTCATGTTTGTCCCTGTCTTGTATGCTGGTATGTTTTTATGGGCTTTTTGGGACCCATATGACAAGCTGGATGAGCTACCGGTTGCAGTAGTAAATAATGATGCGGGAACATCGATGGATGGGAAACACTTACAGCTTGGGGATGACTTAGCGTCCAAACTAAAGAAGAGCAAGCAATTTGATTTTCAATTGGTTGATAAAAAGGAAGCCTACAAAGAGCTAGAGGACCAAAAGTATTACATGGTTATTGAAATTCCTAAAAACTTCTCTGAAAATGCAACCACCTTATTAGATAAGCAACCAAAAAAGTTGGAACTGACTTATACCCCAAATGAAAGCTATAATTTCCTTTCAGCACAGATTGGTGGAACAGCTGCTGAAAAAATCAAAACGGCTGTGTCAGAACAAGTGACTGAAACGTATGCAGAAACCATGTTTGGTAAAATCAGTGAACTTGCTGATGGGGTCGAAAAAGCCAGTGATGGTGCGGGTCAATTAAGGGATGGTTCTACTAAGCTAAATAAAGGGTCTGAAGAGTTAAATGACGGCCTAAGTACGTTAGCAGAAAAATCAATCGAATTTAAAAATGGAATGATGGCAGCAAATGATGGAACAAACAAACTTGCTGCAGGTTCAAGCGATTTGAAAAATGGATTGGCTAAAGCTGATTCTAATTTACCACTGCTTGTTAAGGGAACACAGGATGTATATTCTGGTGCTGAGAAATTAAAGCGTGAACTGCCAACTGGAATAGCAGATGCATTTGAAAAACAATTATCAGGTAGTATGGGAGAGCTGAACACGGGGATTGATCAATTTGAATCACAATTAACAGCTTCCCTGGCATCACAGATTGCTGATCAAACCATTACAGCACAAACGGCAAAAATGCAAGAACTAGCCAATGTATTAATAGCTAATGGTGTATCTCCACAACTTGTAAATGCAATTATGGTGGAAGAGCAAAAAAAGGCACCAACAAAAGAACAGCTACAACAACAAATCTCATCAGAACTTGGTCCTAAATTAGATGGTGGCTTCAAGCAATTTAAATTAGCTATTAATGACAAATTAGCGGGTGCAACCAGTGGGTTAGATGAAAAAATAAAAACACAAACTGACCCATATTTTGATCGATTAATTGGTGGCATTGGTACAATTAATGAAAATCAGAAATTATTACAGCAAGGAATTCATCAGCTATATACTGGTTCAGTCCAATTATCTAAAGGAACTAGCGACCTTTCAAACGGTATGAATCAATTGTCTGCTGGTTCAACAGCCCTTAGCTCGGGTGCTGGACAGTTAGCAGATGGCTCGAACCAATTAGAAGAAGGAACGACTGAATTGAATGACGGTGCGAAAGAGCTTGCGGATAAGCTCGCAGATGGGGCACAAGAGGCATCTAAAGTACATGCCGATGATAAGACCTATAACATGATGGCGAAACCTGTAAAATTGGATACAGAAAGTGTGAATCATGTTCCTAATTATGGAACCGGATTTGCGCCATACTTCCTTTCATTAGGACTTTTTGTAGGTGCACTATTATTATCAATCGTATTCCCTCTAAGGGATACAGCGGTTGCTCCATCAAGTGGATTTAACTGGTTTGCAGGTAAATTTGCCATTATGGCCGGTGTTGGAGTGATTCAGGCGTTATTGGCAGATATGATCCTCCTTCTTGGGTTAGGCCTTGATGTTCAAAGTGTACCGAAGTTTATTTTATTCTCGATTATTACAAGTTTAACTTTTATTGCATTAATTCAGCTGCTTGTTTCAGTATTTGCTGATGCAGGACGTTTTCTTGCAATCATTATTCTTATTTTCCAATTGACTACAAGTGCTGGAACCTTCCCACTTGAGTTAATTCCTAACTTCTTACAGCATTTCAATGCCTTCCTACCGATGACATATTCAGTCTCTGGTTTTAAGGCAGTGATTTCAAGTGGTGATTTTAGTTTTATGTGGGAAAATGCCATGATTCTATTAAGTTTCTTACTTGCTTTCGCTTTAGGAACCATTGCATATTTTACAATGAGAGTTAGATATCAGTTTAAACATGTAATAAATGAATAAAAGCAATTAAACCAGTCGACTTTGTCGGCTGGTTTTTTGATTGGCTCTGTTAAACTTGCCTGTTGATTTCCGCTCCAGGCACTTCGCTTTCCGTGGGTGTTTCGGCGAGCCTCCTCGGCG
>NZ_JBCNAC010000129.1:0-33900 GCF_050477885.1 Neobacillus rhizosphaerae | reverse complement strand
CACTGTTCTTTAACACAGCCGTTTGATTAGGATATTAGACTGATTTTGAGTATATTAAAAATAGTACTATAAACGGAGGGTTTAATTATGAAGTTAACAACAATTGGTTTTTGGGGTGGATACCCTAAGCAAAATGGAGCAAGTGCAGGCTACCTACTTGAACATAAGGGCTTTCGACTATTAATAGATTGTGGAAGTGGAGTACTTTCCAAGATGCAGAATGTGATTCAACCAGAAGAACTGGATGCCGTTATTATTTCACATTACCATCCGGATCATACTGCGGATATTGGTGTGTTGCAGCATGCAAGATTAATCCTAGGATTTTTAGGGAAGACTTGTCCAACTCTTCCTATATATGGTCACCATTATGATGACCATGAATTTACGAAATTAACCTACAAACAAATTACAAAAGGGATTGCGTATGATCCTGCAAGTACTAGTGAAATCGGACCTTTTACGGTATCATTCTTAAAAACAGATCATCCGGTACCATGTTATGCGATGAAATTTGAAGCCGATGGAAAGTCGCTAGTATACACGGCAGACAGTTCATTTAAAGAAGAATTTATTGAGTATAGCAAAAATGCAGATGTCCTGTTATGTGAGTGTAATTTCTACGGAAATCAAAACGGCAAGTCAGCTGGTCATATGAATAGTCTAGATGCGGGCAAGTTGGCTCAACAGGCATCCGTCAAGCAATTAGTCCTTACTCATTTACCGCAATACGGTACATTATCTGAGTTAATTGAGGAGGCATCTACACAATTTACTGGTATAATAAAGCTTGCAGAAGAATTCCAATCTATTTCACTATAAGAAGGGGAAGTATAGTATGTTATTTATCGATAATAAAGGCATTACAGATCCTCGTATTAATTTAGCGATAGAAGAATATGCACTAAAAAATCTGGATATTAATGAAACCTATTTATTATTCTACATAAATGAACCAAGTATCATCATCGGCAAGAATCAAAATACCATTGAAGAAATTAACACAGGGTACGTGGAGAGTAATGGGATCCATGTCGTTCGTAGGTTATCTGGTGGAGGCGCAGTGTACCATGACCTAGGGAATTTAAACTTTAGTTTTATTACAAAGGACGATGGTGAGAGCTTTCATAATTTCCGGAAATTCACTGAGCCCGTTGTGGAGGCATTAAAAAGCTTAGGGGTAAACGCGGAACTAAGTGGCAGAAATGATTTACTTGCGGAAGGAAGAAAGGTTTCCGGGAATGCCCAATTTTCTACTAGAGGCAGAATGTTCAGTCATGGTACTCTGTTATTCAATTCAGAAATGGATCATGTCGTCTCGGCTTTAAAGGTAAAAAAAGATAAAATTGAATCAAAGGGTATTAAATCTATTCGTAGTCGTGTGGCCAATATATCTGAGTTTCTACCTGAAAAAATAGATATTCAAGAATTTCGTTCTCTCATTCTCAAGCATATTTTTGAAGGAAAAGAGGATATTCCTGAATATGTACTGACGGAAGATGATTGGGAAAAAATTCATCAGCTTTCGAAGGAACGTTACCAAAATTGGGAATGGAACTATGGGAAGTCCCCGAAATTTAATCTGCAGCACTCACATCGGTTCCCCGTTGGGTCGATTGATGTTCGACTGGAGGTTAATAAAGGACTAATTGAGAATTGTAAAATTTATGGAGACTTTTTCGGTGTAGGCGATGTTAGTGACATCGAGACGAGGTTAACAGGTCTCCGTTATGAAAAAAGTGATTTAGAAAAGGCACTTGCAGACTTGGAGATTTCCCGCTATTTTGGAAACATCACCAAGGAGGAATTCATTAATTTGATCTATTAATAATGCTGAAATGTAGATTCACTAGTAGAAAGCGGTCTACGTGCCCGAATGGCATGAAGATAAGGGGAGCCGGTAACGTAGAAGTGGTCTACGTGCCCGAAAAGGATGAAGAACCGAGGGCCCGGTAACGTAGAGGCGGTCTACGTGCCCGAAATGCATGAAGAACCGAGGGCCCGGTAACATAGAGGCGGTCTACGTGCCCGAAATGCATGCAGATAAGAGAAATCTGGGCCGTAAAAAGTAGCAATATAATATACTTATAATTATCTAAAATAAGGAAGCTGACTTAGGAAGGTGCCAGGCACCAACTGAATCAGCTTCTTTTTTTAAGAGATTTTAAGGTATTATACTTGAATACTCAAATTTCTCGCAATATAATATATTTAGAAAATTTTTATAATTAACTGAATGAGTATTCATTCATATGGGGAGGGACACTATGAATTTATCAACCAAGTTTCACGAAACAGCAAAGGTCTATGCTGATAAACCAGCGTACTATTTTATGGGACAATCGAGTACCTATGCCGAATTAGATGTTGCAATTACCAAATTTGCCTCAGGTCTTGAAAAATTAGGAATTAAACAAGGGGATCACATTGCACTATTGTTAGGTAATTCACCGCATTTTATCATCAGTCTCTACGGGGCTTTACGGTTAGGGGTAACTGTTATCCCCGTAAATCCGATTTATACTGCAGATGAAATTGGCTACATTTTAAATAATGGTGATGTCAAAGCAGTCGTTGCCCTCGACTTAGCGATCCCATTGGCAGACAAAATGCACACTTTCTTACCAAAGATAGAGCATTATGTATTTTGTGAAACAAAGCCTAACAGTCTGGAATCATCTGAAATTGAAACTCTTTCTGTCTACCCTAAAATGAAATCGTTTACAGAAGTGGTGGGGATGGGGGATATCTCTTTTCAAGGGCCTGATCTTCAAGACGACGATGTAGCAATTATTCTATATACATCTGGAACAACAGGGAAACCTAAGGGAGCCATGTTAACCCATCAGAATTTGTATAGCAATGCCAGTGATGTTGGGGATTATTTAAAAATGAATCAAGATGACAGAGTGGTAACTGTTCTCCCAATGTTTCATGTCTTCTGTTTGACGGTTGCCTTAAATGCCCCGTTACTAACTGGAGCAACCCTGTTGATTGCACCGAAATTTAGCCCTAAGGAAACCTTTTCGCTAATAAAAGACTATGAGGCTACTGTGTTTGCCGGTGTTCCGACTATGTACAACTTCCTTTATCAATATCCAGAGGGAAATCCAGATGACTTACAATCGTTACGTTTATGTATTTCTGGTGGAGCTTCTCTTCCAGTTGCCTTGTTAAAGAATTTTGAACAGAAGTTCAATGTATTGATTTCTGAAGGGTATGGTTTATCTGAAGCATCGCCGGTCACTTGTTTTAACCCGCTTGATCGTCCGCGCAAGCCTGGTTCCATTGGTTGCTCCATTCTCCACGTGGAAAACAAAATTGTCAATGAACTTGGGGAGGAAGTACCTGTGGGTGAAGCAGGCGAGTTAATCGTTCATGGTCCCAATGTTATGAAGGGTTATTATAAAATGCCAGAAGAATCCGCGGCTGCTATTCGAAATGGTTGGCTTTATACAGGTGATATTGCAAAAATGGATGAAGACGGATACTTTTATATTGTTGACCGGAAAAAGGATTTAATTATTGTTGGCGGTTATAATGTCTATCCACGTGAAGTAGAAGAAGTAATCTATGACCATCCAGATGTCGTCGAAGTAGCTGTTCTTGGAATTCCTGATCCAAACCAGGGGGAGGCAGTGAGTGCGTATGTAGTCAGCAAAAATCCAGATTTGACAGCTGATCATGTACTGGCATATTGTAAAGAACACTTGGCAAAATATAAAGTTCCATCATCGATTGAGTTTTTAGAAGAACTCCCGAAAAACACAACTGGGAAAATATTAAGACGAGCATTAAGGACGCAAGTGACACAATCAGTTGGAAAGTAAGTTAAAATTTTTTCTATGAAAGGCAGGCATTTGGCCTGTCTTTTTCGAATTGATTTATATAAAGGGGGAGTTCTGATGGAACAAATTTTACTACAAATATCTAATCACATGGCAATCGTAACCATTAATCGTGAGGAATCACTGAATGCGTTTAATTATGAGACATTGCTAGAATTACAGCAAAAGGTAGAAGATATCCGGATTCATCCAGAAGTTCGGGTCGTGATCTTTATTGGGGCGGGTGAAAAGTCTTTTAGTGTGGGTGCTGATTTAAAAGAGCGCAAAGCCTTAACGGATGAGCAAGTGAAACGAAATTTGTTTAAAATCAATGAGGTGTTCAATGCAATCGACCAACTACCACAGCCTACTATTGCAGCGATAAACGGCTTTGCTTTTGGCGGGGGGATGGAGCTTGCTTTAGCTTGTGATTTTCGCATAGCTGCTAAAGAAGCGTTAATGGGACTAACGGAGACAGGTCTGGCTATCATACCCGGCGCTGGTGGAACACAGCGGCTCCCTCGCTTAATCGGTCAGGCAAAAGCTTTAGAGCTTATCTTATCTGCCCGAAGAATGACGGCAGATGAGGCGTTGTTTGCTGGGGTGCTAACACGGGTTGTTGAGCGGAAAGACTTATTGAATGAGTGCTTTGCTTTTTGCGAACCATTGCTTGCAAACGGCCCCGTCGCAATACAGCAGGCAAAGTATGCGATAAAAAATGGCATGAATACAGATTTACATACAGGTCTTCAAATTGAACGAAAGGCTTACGAGGTAACGCTGCCAACTGAAGATCGGGTGGAAGCATTGCAAGCCTTTGCAGAAAAAAGGAAACCAGTTTTTAAAGGGAAATAAACATGGCCTCCGCCATGTTTTTTGTTTTTATTTTGCCTGAAAATTTGCTAAAATTTATGTTTATATGAGAAATGGATTATGGGGGGAATCAGGTTGGCAGATATGGCAATAGGGAGAGAGACATCTGAGTTTAAAAAGGGGATCCAGGCTGGCATAACGATCGGGATTGGTTATTTTCCCATCGCACTAACTTTTGGACTTCTAGCAAAAACATCAGGCCTTTCCATTTACGAAACAGTTTTAATGAGCCTCATTGTGTTTGCTGGTGCATCACAATATATATCATTAAGTCTGATCGCCTACGGGACGGGAATCTTCGAAATTATTTTAACGACGTTTATTGTGAATATCCGTCATTTTTTAATGAGTACCTCATTAACGGAAAAATGTGAGGAAGACCATTTACTGAATAAACTGCTATACTCTTTTGGCATTACGGATGAGACGTTTTCTGTGGTTGCCACGAAAGAAGGCACTGCTACAACCGGCTTTATGTTTGGTGTTATTTCCGTGTCCTATTCAAGCTGGGTTGTATTTTCCGGAGTGGGTCACCTTATTGGAGCAAGTTTGCCACAAACCTTACAGGAAAGCATGAGTGTAGCACTTTATGCAATGTTTATCGGTCTATTAGTCCCTTCCATGAAAAAAAGTGTAAAAGTGGTTTTTCTAGCTGCACTTGGTGCGGTTTTTAACACGATTTTTACCGTCAATCACATAATGGCCCAAGGGTGGGCTATAGTTACGGCAACTCTTTTATCAGCAATTTTGATCGAAATAGGTGAAGTATTGAAAAACAAGCATCGGGGTGTACAACATGAAAAGTGAAATCATTTGGATGATTATTGGAATGGGATTGGTCACTTATATACCTCGAATGTTGCCGTTTGTTTTATTTAAAGGAAAAGAGCTGCCACCATTTGTTCAGGGCGTCTTAAAAAATGTTCCCTACGCTACTCTCGGTGCATTGATTTTTCCAGCTATTCTTTTTATTCAAAAGGGAGATATTTGGTATGGTGTATTGGGGGCAGCCACAGCTTTTATTGCCGCATATTTAGGTGCAAATGTAATTGTAGTTGTCCTTGGCTCCATTGCTGTCCTTGCTCTATATTCGTATCTTCTGTAAGCCGGTCATGTACCGGCTTTTTTTATGGTTCTAAAACCGGCAGATTAAACTAAACTAAATATAGAGAGAGGCTGTACACAAAGGGGGACAAAATGATGGTAAGAAAAATGGGGGTCTATGCGGTATTGGCCTTCTGTCTGTATGGATTGTTTTTTTATTGGTACTTATTTTACTTTGCTGATACAAAGTTACCTTTTGAATATGAAGGATCTAAAGCTGACCCGGCTACCTTTTTAAATGGTAGGGAGCTCATGTTGAGCGAAGAGTATTCAAAGATTAGAAATCTATTGTTTTTTTTATCTACACCCTTTGAATGGCTGTTTTATTTTTTACTATTATTGTTTGGCTTTTCTAGAGCTTTCAAGCGCTGGGCAGAAAGCTCCTCAAAGTACAAATTTCTGCAAATGGCGATCTATCTAATTTGGTTATCCTTTTTTGCTTTCTTAGCAACATTTCCTTTAAATTATATTAGTTATACTTTATCTAAGACGTATCACATTTCCAATCAATCTTTCCCTTCCTGGATGAAGGATGAATTAATTGATTTTTGGCTTAATTATGGGACATGGTTGATTATTGTGCCTGTTTTATATTGGCTTATGAAAAAAAGCAATAAACGCTGGTGGCTCTACGGATGGCTGTTGTCCATACCGTTTACCTTATTTATGATGTTCTTGCAACCAGTTGTTATTGACCCACTATACAATGATTTTTATCAGTTGAAAAATAAGGAATTAGAAACAAAAATTTTATCCTTAGCAGAGAAGGCAGACATTCCAGCCCAGCATGTTTTTGAGGTAAATATGGCAGATAAAACAAATTCTTTAAATGCGTATGTAACGGGAATTGGTTCTAATGCAAGGATTGTCCTATGGGATACTACTTTGAATCGGTTGAATGATAACCAAATCCTCTTCATTATGGCACATGAAATGTGTCATTACGTCGAAAAACATATATACTTCGGAATTGGGGGGTATCTGTTACTCTCCCTGCTGGGATTATATTTGACCTATAGGTTGATGAACTGGGCAACAAAGCGCTGGGGAAAGGAACTTAAAATAACGGATGTAGCAGATATACGTTCACTACCTTTATTTTTCATGATTTTATCCATGCTTATGTTTGCGGCCAGTCCATTTACGAATTTTGCTTCTCGCTATCAGGAAACACGGGCGGACAAATATGCGATTGAGATGACGAAAAATCCAGAAGCTGCGATTACTTCATTTCAGGAGTTAAGCCGCTCAGGTTTAAGTCAAATCAACCCTCCTTTCTTGGTGAAAATTTTCCGTTATACACATCCGTCTATGCTCGACCGAATTTCGAGCCTGGAGGAATACGAAATAAAACTTAAAAATAAATAACTACACTTTGGCTGAAGATTCTGCGTCACTTCAGCCTCTTTTTATTAATTAAAGCCATAACAAAAAACCGCCCAATACAGGCGGTTCATAAAGGTTAAATTACGTTCCAAAACGCTTGTTAATGTCCTTGAGCTGTCCAGATAGTAGGAGAAATGATCGTTTGTCTCGCCTGTCGATGGCCAAATCAATCTTGCGTAATAATTTTTCTTTTTCCACAGTTAGCTGAATCTCCGATAAAAGCATGTCGATGTACAAATCCTGGATGAAGTTCTCTTTCAATTGATTGCGTTTCATGGCACCAAGTTTCATTAATTCTGTGTATGATTTTTCATTCATGAAAATCACCTCTGATGCTTTTTTCTATTATATGGAGTTTTCACATTATTATCAATACTATTTATAATTTTCTGAAAAATAATCACTTGACATATATTGTGAACAATTTAGCAACAATTCAGAAAAAACAATGAATTTTTTGTCGAAGGTGGTAAGATGTGATAGATACTATCAAAGGAGCTGAATGGGTTGAAGCAAAAAATAATTGAAGAATATGAGGTAAATTCATCCACCATGTTTATACAACCAGTGGAATACGGCAGTAAAATATATTCTCAGATCTTTGAGACGGATGGTGAATTCTTGTCTCCATTTAAACCGTTCGATATTATCAAACATAGCTGCGAATTTTATGGAGCGGATTACCAATCAAGACGAAGGGCAACAAAGGATCTAACTAATTACACGCGTAAAGTACCAATTGCGATTGAGCCGAGTAACGACATCTTCTTTTTTCCTACTGCTTCACCTGAGAGTTCTTTTTGTATGTGGTTTTCACCATCACAAATTGAAAATCATTCGCCAGCACCAGGTGTGAAAACTAAAGTTCTGTTTCAAAATAAACAATCACTTCTATTCGATGTTCCTTATATTACTTTTAACAAGCAGATGGAAAGAACTTCTCATGTAAAAGCAAGGTTTTTACAAAGATTGGAAAGAAAGGGAAATAAAAAGACGTTTTATTTAATAAACAGACCTAAATTAGGAAAGGCATCAGAAACCCAACGAGAATATACGAATCATATAAAAAATCCGAATCCGAAATAAGAGTTGCTACCCATTATTTTACCGGGACAGATGTTTTTTTAGTAAGTAGGCTTCCATTAATTCTTGAACCTTATTTCGAATTCGTGGATTAAAGTAATTATGGTTTTCCTCATAGCCTTTGTAAATAAACATGTACATCGTAAAGGCGTCGTCCCGTTTTGTTTCAATGACTTGGAGTTTATTTTTTTTCATATATTGTTTTACCTCAGCCAATTCCCGTTGAATTTCCTTCATTGTTTCCTCAATCAAGTCCAAATACGGTTTTTTTAATTTGAAAGGACTTTTTTCTACAACAGATAAATCCCGGTTTAGGACAATCAGAACCATCGGTAAATAAATGGCTTTCTCCATAATGTCACGATCATTCTCTGGAATTCGGGTCATGGATATTCCACCTTTCTGTGAAAATAAGAACAAGTGTTCTTTTTTATTTTACGAAAAAGCTACAACAAAAGCAATAGGACTTTATTTTTACCAAAGCTCGTCATGTGGCGAGCTTTCTTTGTTGCAAATTTCGCCAGATTTATGAGAAAGTTTTTATTAATAGAAGGATATCTGGTAGGGGAAAATGAATTAAATGGAGAAACCTTTAAAAAGAAATATCAGTCATATATAGGTGAAGATAAAACAGGGACGAATGGTGGTAAACGAATGAGAGCTGATAAACATCAACATAAGAAAAAGAGAAGATGGACGTCCATTTTGCTTGTATTCTTACTATTAGTTGGAGCATGGGCTGGTTATGCCTATTTTCAATTTAAACAAGGAGTAAATCAATCATTAAAGAAAATAAATAAGGATAGTACAGATAATGAAGAAGTCTATACATTTGAAGGACAAAAAGATCAGTATGGAGATACGAATATTTTATTGCTTGGAAGTGATGCCAGAGGGAAAGAAAAGTCCCGGGCAGATACCATTATGATTGCACACTACAATGAGGACAAAGGGACCTTCAAACTAACATCCATTATGAGAGATAGTTATCTAGAAATTCCTGGTCATGGGAAACATAAAATTAATTCGGCTTTCGCACTCGGGGGCCCAGAGTTAATGAGACAAACGATTAAACAGAACTTTGATATTGACCTTCAATACTATTCAATCGTTGATTTTCAAGGTTTTGCTCAGTTGATTGATGAAGCTTTTCCTAATGGAGTAGAGATCAATGTAGAGAAAAAGATGTCTGCAAATATCGATGTCACTTTAGAACCAGGCCTACAAAGATTGAACGGTACACAACTGCTTGGATATGTTCGCTTCCGTCATGATGCTGTAGGTGATTTTGGACGGGTTGAACGGCAACAAAAGGTAGTGAAGGCAATTGGAGACCAATTGAGTGGGTTTCAAACAATAACGAAACTGCCTAAATTGATTGGTGTAGTCACTCCGTATGTGAAAACAAATATGGACACATCTGACATGCTATTTATGGCAAAGGATTTCTTTTCAGATAAAAGAGGAAATGTAGCTACCTTACGAATTCCTGTGGAAGACAGTTTTACTGAGCCACGAATTAAAGGAGAAGGTGCTGTTTTAGATATTGATGTCGAAAAGAATAAAGACGCTCTTCATCAATTCATTTCCCAGTGATACCTCTATAGTACAAAAGGAATAGGACAAAAAAATAAAGGAGAAAAGGGATGGACTTTGATGCACTGAAAGCATGGTTTACGCTTGAAAATATTATGAGTCTAATACAGGAATATCGAGCCCTAGGTCCATTACCTGGCATCTTGCTTACCATTATTGAAGCATTTCTTCCGTTTCTCCCATTATTCCTATTTGTAATGGCTAATGCTAGTGCATTCGGACTGTGGTTAGGTTTTTTATATTCATGGATTGGAACTTGTATCGGAGCACTATTGGTTTTTTTGCTTGTTAGGAGATATGGGCAAGGAAGATTATTATCTTTTTTGCAGAGGCATCCAAAGGTTCGTAAGCTCATGGATTGGGTGGAACGCCACGGTTTTGGTCCGCTTTTTTTACTCCTTTGCTTTCCATTTACACCATCGGCAGTCGTCAATATTGTCGCTGGTCTTTCAAAAATTAGCACAGCCCAATATATGCTTGCGGTATGCATTGGTAAAATGGTGATGATTTTCACAATTAGTTTTATTGGGTATGATATTCATTCATTAATAACAAAACCTTTTCGCACGGTCATAGTATTTCTTGTTATTTTCATTCTTTGGTATATAGGAAAAAGAATTGAATTTAGATTGAATAAGAGTACAGAAACTGACCATAATGAAGAATTATATAGAGAAAAAGAGATGGAGAAAAGGAGGAGTTACAATGAAGATTGAATGGAAAAAGGAAGGAATGGAATGGGTTAAGGCGTTTGCAATAGGTATTATTATTTTTGCTTTTATTCGCACATTTTTCTTCTCCAACTATATTGTGGAAGGCGAATCAATGATGCCAACATTACAAGATGGTAACAAACTTGTAGTGAATAAACTTGGCTATCAAGTGGGGGAATTGAATCGCTTTGACGTAATCGTTTTTCACGCAAATGCAAAAGAAGATTTTGTTAAAAGAATTATTGGGCTTCCAGGTGATAAACTAGAGTATCGAAATGATCAATTATATATTAATGGACATAAGTACGAAGAGCCATTTTTAGATGTTTACAAACAGAAGTCACCTGGTTTAAAAATAACAGGCGATTTTAGTTTGAAAGAAATAACAGGCGAAAATATAGTGCCTGAAGGGAAATTATTCGTATTGGGTGATAATCGACTAGGAAGCTGGGACAGCCGCCAATTCGGCTTTATCTCTGCAACCCAAGTGGTTGGAAAAGTAGATTTACGCTACTGGCCATTAAATGAAATGGACGTCCATTTTTAATATTTTAGCTGTGTTAAAGACCAGTGTTGATTTTTACCCCCTTGGAGCGGAAATCAACAGGCAGGTTAACATAGCCAATATTTTTAGAGCAGGACAGGCACGATTGGTAAAATCGTGTTTTTTTTGCGGAAAAATACCAATTATGGTTTTAATCGCAATAAACAGATACAAACATTTGTACTGCTTTTTATGATAAAATGAAAGATAGAGTTTTTGACAGTTTATAGGAAGTGAGGTTGGCATATGTCATTAAGAATGGTAATTGGACGATCAGGAAGCGGCAAAACATCCATGTTCCTTGATGAAATTCGTAATCGGCTGATTAATCAACCAGAAGGTACTCCCATTATATATATTGTTCCTGATCAGATGACATTCTTATCTGAATACCGCTTGGCTACTGACCTAAAGCTTGGGGGAATGATTCGGGCACAAGTATTTAGCTTCTCCCGGTTAGCATGGAGAATTCTGCAGGAAACAGGCGGAATAAGTCGAGTGCATTTAAGTAATGTCGGAATTAACATGTTAATCCGCAAAATAATTGATGAGCAGAGGGACCAATTGAAGCTTTTTCAAAGAGCTGCGGATAAGACTGGATTCGTTCAGCAAGTAGAGCAAATGATTATCGAATTTAAGAGGTATTGTATTAGTCCAGAGGAACTAATACAAGCCCCAAAGCAAATTGGACCAGGAGAAACCTCAGGTTCAATGGCCCTGAATGATAAATTAATGGATTTAGAAATCATATATCAAAAATTCGAAGAGGAAATATTCGGTAAATATATTGATTCAGAGGATTATTTCCGTCTTCTATCAGAGAAGATATCCAGTTCTTCTTATTTGAAAGAAGCAGAAATCTATATAGATGGATTTTATAGCTTTTCTCCGCAGGAATATCGTGTGTTGACTGAGTTGATGAAACATTGCCAAAGGGTTTCCATCGCGTTGACAACGGAGCGCCTATCGGTAGAATCTGGACCAGATGAGCTTGATTTGTTTCGCTTATCAAGTGAAACCTGTTATTCCATTTATGATTTGGCAAGGGATCAAGGGATAGAAGTGGAGGAGCCTGTTTCCCTCCAAGAGCAAAAAAAATGGAGCCATCTGTCTTTACGTCATTTAGAGGGGAATTTTGATTCCCGCCCGGTCATTCCTTTTTATGAGAAGACGGAAATTAATATTTGCCAAGCGGTCAACCGCCGAGCTGAAATTGAAGGAATTGCAAGAGAAATCCGCCGCTTAGTTAGAGAAAAAGGGTACCGCTACCGAGACATCGCATTATTAATCCGTAACGGACAAGACTATCATGAAATTGTTGAACCAGTATTCGAAGATTATCAGATTCCTTATTTTATTGACCAAAAGCGGACGATGTTAAATCATCCTCTTATCGAGCTAATTCGCTCAACGCTGGAAGTCATTAACACATACTGGCGCTATGAATCTATTTTCAGAGTCATTAAAACCGAATTAATCTATCCGTTACAGGAAAATCCGATAAAAATGCGGGAGAAGATGGATAGACTTGAAAATTACGTCCTTGCTTACGGCATTAATGGAAGTAAGTGGACGAAAAAGGATCGCTGGAGTTACCGGAGAATTAGAGGGCTGGAGTTAGCGGGAAATGGACAAACAGATGCCGATCGCAAAATGGAGCAGGAATTTAATGAGTTAAAGCTAATGGTAACGGCGCCGCTTTTCCGCCTCTCAAGGCGATTGAAGAAGGCGGATACCGGACGCAAACTTTGTGAAGCCATCTATTTATTTTTAGAAGAATTAGATATTCCAGAGAAGCTTGAAAAGTGGAAAGTGGAAGCGGAAGAAAAGGGTAATCTTGTGAAAATGCGAGAGCACGAACAGGTGTGGAACGCGGTAATTGATTTATTAGATCAATATGTAGAGATTTTAGGAGATGAACCAGTTTCACTAAAGTCTTTTGCTACTATCTTAGAATCTGGATTTGAGTCTTTGCATTTTTCCCTAATACCTCCCGCATTAGATCAAGTATTAATTGGAGACTTAGAGAAATCAAGATTAATGGATATCAAGGTCTGTTTCGTGGTTGGCGTTAATGAGGGAGTATTGCCAGCGAAAATTTCAGACGAAGGAATACTATCAGATGAAGACCGGGAAATGCTTCTTTCAGCTGGTATCAACGTTGCACCAAGCAGTCGAACACGTTTGCTGGATGAAAATTTTCTAGCGTATAAAGCTTTTACTGCACCCGCTGAGGAGCTTTACGTAACCTATCCATTAGCAAATGATGAAGGGAAAGCTCTAATTGCCTCTTCGTATATCAAGAGGATAAAAGACATGTTCCCTGAGGCGAAAGAACATTATTATGTTTCAGACCCAGCAGAATTGCCGGAAGAGGGGCAGCTAAGCTTTATTACAAATTTTACTACAACCTTATCTTATTTGACATCCCAACTTCAGTTGAACAAACGAAATTATCCGATTTCAAATCTCTGGTGGGATGTGTATAACTATTATTTAGAAAGTCCGGGAAAGGAAAAGGCAAAAAAAGTGTTTTCGAGCCTTTTTTATACAAACCAGACGGTACAGCTTTCTAAACAGGTGGCTGACGAATTATATGGTGATAACATTCAGGCGAGTGTTTCGAGAATGGAATTGTTTAATAGCTGTGCTTTTACTCATTTTGTTCAGCATGGTTTAAGGCTTCGAGAAAGACAAATTTTCCGCTTAGAAGCGCCTGATATAGGAGAGTTATTTCATGCGGCTATAAAGTATATATCTGACACAGTTAATACACAAAACATCTCCTGGGCGCAGTTAACGAAAGTGCAATGTGAGGAATTATCGAAAGAAGCGGTCAATGCCATAGCTCCAAAATTACAGAACGAGATTTTGTTGAGTTCCGAGAGGCATCATTATATCAAACGGAAATTAGAGCAAATTATTACCCGTGCTTCACTTGTGTTAAGTGAGCATGCAAAAGTAAGTGGATTCTCCCCAATCGGATTAGAATTGGGATTTGGAGCAAACGCGGAGCTGCCACCATTAAGCTTTCCTTTGAAAAATGGAAAGAGAATGGAGCTGGCAGGGCGAATTGATAGGGTCGATCAAGCAAAGAGTGAAGACGATAATGTGTTCTTAAGGGTAATTGATTATAAATCAAGTGAAAAAGACGTCCATTTAAGTGATGTATATTATGGTCTCTCCCTGCAAATGATCACCTATTTGGATATTGTTATGACCTACTCAAAGGAATTAGTTGAGATGGAGGCAAGTCCTGCAGGAGTCCTTTATTTTCACGTTCATAATCCGCTTATTAACTCCACAAAATTGTTGACTATGGATGAAATTGAAGCAGAAATTATGAAGAAATTTAAGATGAATGGTTTATTGTTAAGTGACCAAAGTGTAATCAAACTCATGGACCAAACGCTTGAGACAGGTGATTCGCACATTATATCCGCTGGGATTAAAAAGGATGGAAACTTAACCAAGCGTTCAAAAGTTGCTAGCATGGAGCATTTTAATGATTTAAGAAATTATGTAAGGACGTTGTATCAGAAATCGGGGAACGCTATCGTCGATGGACATGTAGAGATTTCTCCATATAAACAGAAGGACAAAAAGGCTTGTACCTTCTGTCCTTATAAATCAGTTTGTCAATTAGATGAAGTAATTGAGAGTAATCCTTACCGTGTGATTGCACCGTTATCAAATGAAAAGGTACTTGATTTAATCCGAGAGGAGCTGAGTGGAAATGAGTAATTCTTTCATCCCTCCGAAACCTGCAGATGCCACTTGGACAGAAGACCAATGGAAAGCGATTATGGCTAAGAATAAAGATATTCTCGTTGCAGCTGCGGCCGGATCAGGAAAAACAGCAGTCCTTGTTGAAAGAATCATCCAAAAGATTCTTTCAACAGATGACCCGATCAATGTAGATGAATTATTAGTAGTGACGTTTACGAATGCTTCCGCTGCGGAGATGAGGCATCGAATTGGAGAAGCATTAGAAAAAGCGATTGATGTGGATCCCGGTTCTCGGCACTTAAGAAAGCAGCTCAGCTTACTAAATAAAGCATCCATTTCAACTCTTCACTCTTTTTGTATGGAGGTTATCCGGAAGTATTATTACTTGATTGATGTGGACCCTGGGTTTCGAATCGCAGATGAAACAGAAGCACAGCTAATTAGAGATGAAGTAATGGACGAGCTTTTTGAAGTAGAATATGGCAAACCAGATAACGAAGCCTTTTTTAACCTAGTTGATTCTTTTACGAGTGACCGAAGTGACGATGCACTGCAGGATATTGTGCGATCGATTTATGACTTTGCCCGTTCGAATCCGTTACCGGAGCAATATTTACAATCTATTATTGATATGTATAATGTTGTTTCGACAACAAATATAGAAGACCTTCCTTTTGTCCAGGCCCTTCTTTTTGATATTGAATTGCAATTGGAAGCTTCAAAGGAAATGATAAAGCGAGGCTTGGAGATCACTAAGCTTCCGAATGGACCAGCACCTAGAGCGGAGAATTTTTTAGATGATCTGCATGTAATTGATACATTAATAAAAGCTAAAGAAGATTCTTGGGAGACGCTGTATCAAGCCATGCAAACATGGTCCTTTTCACGTGCAAAGCCAGTGAAGGGTGATCACTTCGATAAGGAATTAGCAGAGAAGGCCCAAAAACTGCGTGAAAAAGCAAAGAAGAAAATTCAAGATATTGGTGAAGAACTCTTTTCACGTAAGCCAGATGGTTTCTTGCGTGATATGGAAGAAATGAAACCGTTAATTGAAACACTTGTCTATCTTGTAAAAGAATTTGCTGAGCGGTTTGAAAAAGCAAAGAGAGAAAAAGGGCTAGTGGACTACGCTGACCTCGAGCATTACTGTTTGCAAATTTTAACAGGGGAAAATTCCAATGCAGGTGAATTTCAACCTTCAGAGGCAGCACTTGCATACAGAAGACATTTTAAAGAAGTCTACTGTGATGAGTATCAGGATACAAATATGGTACAAGAAACAATACTGAAGCTGGTGACGAAGGATGAGGAGCAATTTGGCAACCTGTTCATGGTCGGAGATGTGAAACAGTCCATTTACCGGTTCCGGTTGGCAGAGCCAAACCTGTTTTTAGGCAAGTATAATCGTTTTACTGTTACTGGTGAATCAACAGGATTGCGAATCGATCTGGCACGAAATTTTAGAAGCAGAAAAGAAGTACTCGAGGCGACCAATTATTTATTCAAACAAATCATGGGTGTTAGAGTTGGTGAAATCGAATACAATGAAGCAGCAGAACTGCGGAATGGAGCACCGTATCCAGACGATGAACCATTTCCTGTAGAGCTGATTCTTATCGATCAAAATGCTGAATCACAAGAAAACCCTGAGGAAACAGAAGCAGTGGCTGAAATGGCCCAGGCCGGATTTGATGCAGCTGAACTTGAACAATCTCAGCTTGAAGCCAGAGTAATGGCTGCTAAAATTAAAGAATTAGTCCAACAGGGTTCACCGGTTTATAATACGAAAACGAAGACGAACCGTCCCTTAATGTACCGAGACATTGTCATCTTGCTAAGGTCCATGACGTGGGCACCGCAAATCATGGAGGAATTTAAGCAGCAAGGCATTCCCATCTATGCCAATTTATCCACTGGATATTTTGAGGCAACCGAAGTAGCGATTATGATGTCCTTGCTCCGAGTGATTGATAATCCTTCCCAGGATATACCGATTGCATCCGTGCTGCGTTCGCCTATCGTCGGCTTAAATGAGGAGGAACTAGCGAAAATTCGTATTCACCAGAAAAAGGGGTCCTTTTGGGATTCCGTTACCGCTTTTTGTCAGAGCAAGCCTGATGAGACAACTGAAATTTTTTATGAAAAAGTCCGACGCTTTTATGATGCTCTAACAGAATGGCGTTCATTGGCTAGACAAGGCTCGCTGTCGGACTTAATCTGGCAGTTATACCGTGATACTCAGTTCTATGATTTTGTCGGTGGTTTGCCCGGTGGAAAACAGCGCCAAGCTAATTTACGAGCGCTTTATGACAGAGCCCGGCAATATGAACAAACCTCCTTCCGTGGGTTATTCCGCTTTTTACGTTTTATTGAACGAATGATTGAAAGAGGGGATGACTTAGGCGCTGCCAGAGCTTTAGGTGAGCAGGAAGATGTTGTGAGGATTATGACCATCCATAGCAGTAAAGGGCTCGAATTTCCGGTTGTGTTTATGGGAGGAATGGCAAGACAATTTAATTTGTCCGATATTCGTAAACCATATATGCTTGATAAAGAATATGGATTTGCAGCAAAGTATGTCAATATAAAGAAACGTATATCGTATCCATCGCTGCCCCAAATTGCTTTTAAGAGGAAGAAGAAAATGGAAATGCTCGCCGAAGAAATGCGTGTATTATACGTGGCGATGACAAGGGCAAAAGAGAAACTATATGCAACGGCCACCTTAAAGGATGCCCTTAAAAAAATAGATCAGTGGAATGATGTCTCCTCTAATACAGAATGGCTGTTAAAGGATTATGAAAGGGCATCAGCAAATAGCTACATCGATTGGATTGGTCCTGCAGTTATTCGCCATCAAGACTGTGGTGAATTACGAACTAGAGGTGAAATCAATATTCATGTTCCATCAGAAATCACCAATCATCCTTCTTCATGGAACATTTCATTACTAAATGCTGAAGAAATTAAAAACCAGGAACTAACACTTGAAATCGAACAAGACCACTTTATGGAGATGGTACAAAAGACAGAGCCAGTACCAGTAGAATCCCTTTTTGCTGAGGAAATACAAGACCGATTAACTTGGGAATATTCTCATCCAAGCGCAGCAATCCATCGCTCAAAGCAATCGGTTTCTGAAATCAAACGCAGTAGGGAAATAGCGGATGAACATAGCGGTACAGAACTTGTTCGACAATTTAAGAAGACCATATCCAAACGACCTAAGTTTATGCAGGAAAAACAGTTAAGCCCTGCTGAGCGGGGGACAGCCATGCATATGGTGATGCAGCATGTAGACCTATCAATACCAATTAGTGAGGAATCGATAAAGGATCAGCTTGAAGGGATGGTAAGGAATGAGTTGCTAACCCCAGAGCAAGCAGTGGTAATTGATAGCAAATTAATTGTTCAGTTTTTTCATTCAGAATTGGGGCAAAGATATTTTCATGCGAAAGCTATTCATAGGGAAATCCCGTTCACACTCTCACTGCCTGCAAGAGAAGTTTACCCAAATTGGAAAGATTCAGAGGAAGCAGTGTTTGTACAAGGAATTATCGACTGCATCCTTGAAGATGAAAACGGCTTGGTGCTAATTGATTATAAATCAGATGGAATTACAGACAGGTATAAAGGTGGTTTTTCGCAGGCAAAACCCATCCTTGAAGATCGTTACAAGCTGCAAATTAATTTATATACAAGGGCGATTGAACAGATTTGGAAAAGAAATGTTGTAGAAAGATATTTATTTTTCTTTGATGGAGCCCATATCTTAAAGGTTAATAAATAAAGATAATAAAAAAATGAGGGTGACATCTGAGTCATCCTCATTTTTTAATTATTACCCGCTATAGGCTGGTCGATAAGGTTTGTATCAAGAACATTCGTACCGCTTAATCCATTATTTGTTATAATGAATCCTCCAGTATTAAATGCTCCTGAGCCGGCATTTGTTTTGGACCCGCTTTTCGGTGAAATATATAAAGCATCCCCAAATTGCACAATTCCCCCGCCTACGTTAACGATTTGTACAGGACCGATAATCGCTGGCATCTAAAACATCCTTTTCATTGACTGATTCCATATAATATCTAACCTATGCGTTAATCATTGTCCTTGTTCTTGATCTTCCTCTCTAGGAACAGGAAGAAGCTGTCTGATATGCTTTACCCGTACCTCCATTGAAACATCTTTGCTGTTACCTACATGTAATAGCGAGGCGGATGAAATAGCGATAATGTCAATGTGATGAACCTTAATAACTGGGTTTAAGTGATGATGAGAAAATGAAAGGTCCTCGTATAATGGTTCGAAGGGTATTGGTTCATAATAGACAGGATAGGAAACAAGATCCCCTTCATTTCCATAAAACTGCTCTGCTTCCCTTTGTACAGCGAGTGCTTTAGAAAATCCATTTATAATGCAGGAATCTCCTAGCTGGAGGATAGAAGAAAACGAGACGATGTCTATATGGATTGCATCTACACATGATGATCTAGCAAGCATAATTAAGTCACGTCCGATTGCAGTGGGACAAAAGGGCCAATAATCAAAGATTCAGCCGGTGTATCAAAAGTTGATGCTAATTGAATCGATTCCGTATCGCCTACCAAGACTAATGATGAGCTGGCTACCCCAATAATTTTTATATTTTGGACGATTAGGTCACGGTTATAGACTTCAAAGTTCATTCCGGTTTCATCCCTTTCACGTGTTCTGGCAGGTTAGTAAAAAACACGGTTACTCCATTTTTAATTTCCTGCTTGATTGCTTCGATGATTAAGTCATCAACATTTGTATTTTCTGATGACCGGTGATTCTGTAGACTAGCTTTTAAATGATGTTCAATTCGGTTAGGAAGTTGCTTCGTTATATCTTGCTTGATAAAGGATAAATAAGCTTCATTCGGTGGAACATCTAATTCTCTTTGGGTGGATTCTACTATGGAAGGTAAATCTGTCTCAAGATATCTGTAAATAGCTTCCTCGATTTTCATGGATCGCTGCATTTGATCCTTCGGTGCAGGTGGGACGTTCATTTGCTGGTTTTTAACTGCAAAGTCTTCAATTTCAGATAAGTCAGAAGGATTAAGGCCGATGTTTAATGTTCCTTCAAGAGTTTCTACCTTCAATTGATCAAATTTATATTCAATTTTATCGACTCGAATAGGATGCTTCTCCTTTATTTGCTTCATTTCTTCTTGCATTTTTTGAACAGTAGCTTCCAAGGTAACGATTCTCTTTTCTTGTGCTTGAATATACATTTGCAGCCATTGAAGGTATTGAGAATAATCTTGATACATGAAATCACCTCACTATAGATAGTCTCGAAGGGCCCAAAAAGATAGCTGAAAGGATTATTTGTCTCCATCTGCGTTGTCTTGCTTTCTAACAGCTGCCTGTAACGGTACGGCGGGTGTACCTACTAAGCTTCCTAGAGCTTGAATTGGCTTAGGGGCTGGCGCTGTAAATCCACCTGTATTATATAAGTATGCTGAAGGTTTTATCATTCCAGCACTTCCAATTTGCATAACAGAAGAATTGGAAATACTTCCAATTCTAATAAAATTAATTTGAATTGACTGCTGAATATAGTAATTCATTTTAGACCACCCATTTTTTATGCGTTGAGGGTAATTGGTTGATCGATTCCATCTTGGTCAGATGTATTTGTGGAGCTCATGTTGTTGTTGAGACGTAAACTCTCCCCTGTATTAAAGGAACCAGCTCCAGAGAAAGTTTTGGCCGTAGAGAAGGGCATAATTTTATACACATCGCCAATATGGAAAACTGAACTGCTTCCAAGGGTAATAACCTGTGCAACTCCAACGATGGCTGGCATGATCAACATCCTTTTTTATTGGTATCTATAAATTATATGTCTAGGCGATTGTATGGTGAATGATTCGCCTAAATAAATTGGCAACTAAGGTAATTTGAGGATTATCTACGCATTTTATGTCGATTTTATAAGGGTATAAGTTTAAAATAGGTAAAAACACCTATAAACTTCTATACAAAATAGTATTTTAGTAGGATATTCTCTAAGGGGAAAAAGTTCTATTATGTGAGTAAGAGATCAGTCGGACAAACAAGCACTGATTCTCGATAAAGGCAAAGCTGATGAAAATCAGTGACGCAAAGCTACAGGGGCTAAGGTGCTTTTGCACTACGCCAGCCAGTTACCGAAAGAATAGGGTGTTTCATATTAGTACTACTATTTACTCATAGGTTTCCTATGTCTATTTAGTCAGTCTATTTTACTAACCCCCCTTTCGGTAAAGGCGGGGTTATTTCTTTTATTCGGAGGTGAAATAAGTGAAAGTCGTGAATCTGTCAAACGGAGCGGAACTGGCAAACAATCTATCAACAGCTGATACCTTTTTTAAAAGATTAAAAGGGCTGATGTTTTCGAAAAGTTTACCAGCAGGACACGGCTTGTTAATCCAACCCTGCCAATCCATTCACACATACTTCATGAATTATTCCATCGATGTCCTTTACTTAAGTGAAGATTTTGAAATTGTAGGCCTGGACGAAACGATAAAGCCTGCAACAGTAGGAAAGTATCACAAAAGAGCAAAGTCAGTATTAGAATTGCCAGCAGGCATGATTCAAAAAACGGAAACAAAAATTGGAAACTATTTAACTATAAATTGAAAAGGGGTTTTTACAAATGATGAAAAAAATGAAGGCTTTATTTACTGAAGAACAAGGACAAGGTATGACTGAGTATGGTTTAGTTTTAGGACTTATTGCAGTTGGAGTAGTAGCAGTGCTTATAACAATGCGTACTGAAATTACAAACTTATTTAATAGAGCTGTGACAGCAATTACAGGTGCTGGTGTTTAATAAATTAATTAAACTCTAAGTTCGAATGTTAAAATATAGCCTTGCGTTCAATATAAACGTGAGGCTTTTTTTCTTTAATGGTTTTTACTGAGCAATAATTTTTCTATAAGGAAAGGAGATTATTTAGGTGTGGAGTAACTTACTACTAATTATCCTCCTAATCATATGTGTGATTACCGACTTAAAGGAACGAAAAATTTATAATAAGGTCTTATTTCCCTTTTTAATCATTGCATGGATTTTTCACGCCATTACCGGAGGCTGGAACGGGTTGACAGAGGCATTCCTTGGTACGGCCGTTGGTTTAGGAATACTTTTAATCCCTTATCTCCTTGGAGGAATGGGTGCGGGAGATGTAAAACTCCTTGCTGTGATTGGAGGAATAAAGGGACTAAGTTTTGTATTAATGGCCTCAATTTACATGGCATTGGCAGGAGGAATTATGGCTATCTTATTTCTTTTATATCGTAAGGGTTTGTTAAAGAGAGTAATATACCTGATACATGGTCTTCGCCATGGGATGAGACTTTCCCTACTCGAAGAAAATGATCCGGTTAAAACTACTCTTCCTTATGGCGTAGCTATTGCCGCAGGTGCCATTTATCAAGTGTATTTCCCAGGAGTTTTATCCTTATGAAAAAGGATGAGCGTGGCCAATCGTTGGTTGAAACGGCGCTAATTATTCCTATATTTCTATTGATTTTAGTAGGAATTCTGGATTTTGGTCGTGTGATATATTCTTATGCGCATTTGCAAATGGCTGCGCAGGAAACGGTTAGGCTAGGTGGCCTTGGAAAGAAGGATGCAGACATTTCAACTTTCGCCCACCAATATGTCCATTTAGGGGATCAGACAAAATTACAGGTGACGATTACTCCAGCGGATACAGTCAGACGTTCGGGAGACTATGTAACAGTTAAGCTGAAGTATCCAATGACATTTTTAACTCCTATGATTTCTAAGTTCTTCCCCTCAGATTTTGCTATCGAAACCAGTTCAACGATTCGCGTAGAGTGAGGGCAATAATATGCGAGAATTTTTAAAAAGATTACTAAAGGATGAAAAAGGGAATGTCCTAATCCTAGGTGCAATCTCACTAATGACAATTCTTTGTATGGCAGGCCTGGCGATCGATGGAAGCTTAATTTATATGGAAAAATCAAAGCTTCAAAAGGTTGCAAATGCAGCCGTTCTCTCAGGGGCGCAGGAGTTGCCAAATACAGAACAAAAGGTTACTAGTACGGTTCAATACATCTTAGATTCTCATCAAGCAGCTAGCACGTTAACAAATCTTGAAATTAACATGGAGAATAAGGTTGCAATAAGTTTAACAAAACCAGTTGATCTAACTTTTATGAAGTTATTTGGTTTTGAAAAAGTAGACGTTACTGCACACGCTTCCGCAGGAATAAATGCAATTGGAAATGCAGTAGGGGCCGCTCCATTAGGAATCGATGAAAGTGTTCCCTTGGAATATTTTAAACCTTATCAATTAAAGGTTGATTCATCTGGAGTTCAATCGGGGAATTTTGGGATTTTAGCCCTTAATCGTCCCGGTGCAAAAACCTATGAAGAAAATTTACGGTACGGATATCAAGATGAACTTAAACTCGGAGATATCGTAGATACGCAAACAGGTAATATTGCGGGAAGCACAAGAGATGGAATTCAGGAAAGAGTAAACGGTTGTTCACAGCCACCTGGGGACTACAGCATGAGAGATTGTTCAAGGATATTGCTCGTCCCAGTGTATAAACCCTACAGTTTTGATAGTAACCAATTGAAAAGTGTGAAAATAACGGGTTTTGCCTATTTTTATATTACTGACCCAATGAGTTCGACAGATACCTCTATAAAAGGAGTTTTTATAAAAAGGGCTGGACCAGGGACGTTTGATGTGGGTGCGCAGGACAGAGGAGCATACAGCATACGATTAACGGAGTAGGTGAAGCGATTTGAAGTCGAAAATGGTATTACTGCTATCACTTGTGATGGGAATGCTCACAACATTTTTGTTTTTTCAATATACGAAGCAGATGAATACACAAAAGGTTTCTACTGTCGAGATGACCGACGTGGTAGTAGCAAAAGAAAAAATAGATAAAAATGAAAAAATAAATTCAGATAAATTAGAAGTAGTAAAAAAACCGGCAAAGGATGTCTTACCACAGACAATAAAATCTATTTCTGAAGCAGAAGGAAAACTTGCAATAGCGATGATTGAAAAAGGGGAGCCCATACTATCGCATCGGCTTGGATCGGAGAAAGACGAAGGGGTTTACGTATCGAGGAAAGTCATGGAAGGGTATCGTGCTGTAACCGTAGGGGTAAACATTAACCAATCGGTATCGAATTTAATTGAACCTGAGGATGAAGTAGATGTTATTTTTACCAAAGTAGCTAAAGATGCTGCAGGTAACCCTATTTCACAATCAGAATTATTGCTGGAAAAAGCAAGGGTTTTAGCTGTAGGAAGAAAAATGCAGACGCCTGAACAGAAGAAGGAGCCTTATACGGAATACAGCTCCGTAACGTTAGAACTTAAACCAGAAGATGCACTTAAGCTTGTGAAAGCTTCGGAAGAAGGAAAGATTCATTTGATACTAAATAAGCGCCCTGTAATGGATGAAGGAACCAATACAAAGTCAAATCAATAAGTAATGGAAGGTGACGATTCATGACAAGCCAGGATAATATGCAAACTGCAGAACAAAATATGGATTCCCAACGTGGTAAAATGATTGCTGTTTGCAGTGCAAAAGGCGGGATTGGTCGTACCACACTAACTGTAAATTTAGCGGTAGCACTAAGGAAGAAAAATGTTTCGGTTGCTATATTGGATGGGGATTTCCAATTTGGTGATGTAAATCTAGCAATGGATTTAAAATTCTCTCTCACCATTAAGGAAGTATTAGAAGGTATGGGTTCTATTGATGAGCACAGTCTCAATAATTATTTGGCTGTTCATGAAAGTGGTGTGGACGTACTAACTGCACCGGAAAGACCGGAATTTGCAGATCTAGTTACGAATGAAGCTGCCAATAAAATTATAGACCTACTATTGGCTAGTCATGACTATGTTGTGGTTGACACGCCGGTGGGCTTAAACGAACCATCGATTCGGTTTATTGAGAGAGCGGATCAAATCCTAGTGGTCACAAACTTAGAGATGGCCTCTTTAAAAAATACAAAGCTCTTTTTGGAAACACTTGACATCCTTGGTCTTAAAGATAGGGTTCGAATCATCATTAATAGAGCAAATATGGAAAGTGTCATAAATGCAGAAGATGCAGCAAAAATATTGGCTGCAGAAAACCCAATTTATATTCCTAATGACTTTCAGATTTGTTCGCAATCCATTAATCTTGGTGTTCCATTTGTCATTAAACATGCGAAATCTGATGTCGCTAAAGGCGTATTTAAAATGGCTGAGTCATTATCAAGCTCGAATAGCGTAATTACTCAGAAAACGAAAAAAAATCATCCAATATCCAAATGGTTTTCCAAGAAACGATCGTAAGGGGGTTGATTGAATGGGGCTATTAAATCGAATCCAAGAAAAGAACAATCAATTCGTTAGAGAACCAAAATTAATAGATATTACGCTTGAAAGTCCGACGCCTTCACCAATGTTGGAGGTTAGACAAGTCTTTAAGGAGCAAAAATCCAAAGAGACGAAGAAAGAAAGTAAAAAAGAGACGGTAAAGGTTCGGCAGCTTGACAAAAACCAAGAGCTAAAGAATGTTCTCCATAAAAAGATATTACATGAGTTAAAAGAACAGGAAATTGAAGAAATCATTCCACAACTAGATGGTATGGCTGTAGAAATTATTAAAGATGACGAGGATTTTCGTGGTCAGATTGATAGAAAAAAAGTGGTTAGTGAACTTATCAATGATTTAACAGGATTTGGTCCGATAAATCCACTTCTTTTGGATGAGGACGTTTCCGAGGTAATGGTAAATGGACCTAATCAAGTGTATTGTGAGCGGAAAGGGAAGCTAGTTCTAACACCGGTACAATTTCGTGATAATGAACATGTGATGAGTGTAATCGAAAAAATTGTTGCTCCACTCGGTCGAAGAATTGATGAAAGCTCACCAATGGTGGATGCCAGGCTTCCAGATGGCTCTCGCGTGAATGCCATCATTCCCCCTTTAGCATTAAATGGACCAACGATTACGATTCGTAAGTTCTCAAAGGATCCTTACCAGATTGAAGACTTAATCAACTTCGGAACAGTTACTGAGGAAATGGCGATTTTCCTTGATGCATGCGTAAAAGCAAGGCTAAATATGTTTGTAAGTGGTGGAACAGGTTCAGGTAAAACAACGACACTCAATGTTTTGTCCAATTTTATTCCAGAGGATGAAAGAATCGTCACAATTGAGGATGCAGCCGAAATTCAACTAGGTCAAGAGCATGTGGTATCTTTAGAATCCCGTCCGCCTAATATTGAAGGAAAAGGCTCAATCTCCATTCGTGACCTAGTTAGGAACTCATTAAGGATGAGGCCTGACAGAGTCATTATTGGTGAGGTTCGTGGTGGAGAGGCCCTAGATATGCTCCAAGCCATGAATACGGGACATGATGGGTCGCTAGCTACAGGACACTCAAATAGCCCAAGGGATATGATTGCGCGGCTTGAAACAATGGTGTTATTAGCAGGAGTAGACCTCCCTGTCAAAGCGATTAGGGAACAGATTGCAGGTGCCATTGATGTAATTATCCAACAATCCCGATTAAAAGATGGTTCTAGAAAAATTACTAATATTACTGAAGTACAAGGTATGGAAGGCGATATTATTGTTCTTCAAGATATTTTTACCTTTCAACAAGAAGGCTTGAACCCTGAAGGAAAAATCATTGGAAGGCTTGTTCCAACGGGTGTAAGACCGAAATTTTATGAGAAGCTGGAGGCTTCTGGTATTCATATTCCAGCTTCAGTGTTTATCGATCATCATGAGGAGTGGCGAAAATGATATCCCTGCTCATAATCTTCTTTTTATTAACATCCACTTTATTCTTTTGGTATGTTTTCAGGATCTTCATTCGCCCAGAAAATAAACTGCAAAGTCGAATGAAGCATTACCTATCCATTGAGGAAGAAAAGGTAAGTCAGGAGAAAGTGGCAGGCAAACCTATCTCTATTATCCAAGTAATAAAAGAAAGAATTCAAAAGAAGGTTCTAACGAAGGAAAAAAACAATCGGCTTGAATTAAAAATAGCGCAAGCAGGTTTGCCGTTGAAACCAGAAGAATATATCCTCTTTCAATGGATTTTAACCGCTTTTATTGGTGGGCTATTCTATTTAATAATGGCTAATTGGATATTTTTTCCTGTTGGTAGTGTGATAGGGTTCCTGCTGCCAAAATGGTACCTTCGCAAGAAGCAAAGGGAACGGATTACAAAGTTCAATGAAGGGCTTGCAGATATGATTACTACCATTGTTGGAAGTTTGAGAGCAGGGTTTAGCTTTCCGCAGGCATTGAAGTCGGTCGCAGAGGAAGCCGCCTCCCCGATAAAAGAAGAAATCGATTATGTAATTAAGGAAATGCAATTTGGTAAAGGAATTGAAGATGCCCTTATAGACCTACACGAACGAATGCCGAGTGAGGATTTGGATTTAATGATTCAGGCAATATTAATTCAACGGCAGGTTGGCGGTAATCTTGCTACCGTGCTCGATAAGATCATTGAAACGATTCGTGATCGAACAAAAATTCAGCGACAGATTACGACTCTTACAGCTCAAGGGCGGTTGTCTGGTTATGTAATAGCATTTCTTCCAGTAATCCTTGGCTTCCTCCTTTACTTAATCGAACCGGATTATATCGGAGGACTTTTTCGCAATCCCATTGGATTAGGCATGGTTGCAGCCGGGGTATTTTCAGGTGTTATAGGGTTTATATTAATTAAAAAAATCACTACCATCGAGGTGTAGGAGATGCTTTACCTTTCGATATTTTTAACTGTCACCTTAGGTATCTATGGTATTTTTAATCTAAGAACCGAAAAAAAGGTCTCGGTCCAAGAACGACTAAATTTCTTCTTACTAAATAAAGAACAAGAGAAGAAAACTGAGTTAAATGAAGAAAAACATCTGTCTTTTTATAAAAGGTTCATCATGCCGTTGTTCGTAGATTTTAAAAAGAGTTTTAAAAAGAGAATGCCTGGGGAAAAGGAAGCGAAAATTGATAAAAAGGTACAAATGGCTGGAAGTCCCTTTGGAATGACCGCAGTTGACTTCCGAATCATTCAATTGATTTCAATCATCGTCCTCCCAATGATTTTCTTTGGATACGGTGCTTTATTAAATGCCGGGAAAGGGATCGTTGTCGTCTTTGTTCTATTTGGAATCCTTATTGGTTTTTTTGCCCCTCATTTCTATTTAAAGCAAAAAACGAAGGCTAGGAACCATATGGCATTAAGCGAATTTCCAGATATTTTAGATCTTTTGACGGTTAGTCTTGAAGCAGGACTAGGGTTTGATGCAGCAATAACAAAAGTAATTGCAAAAAAGGATGGTCCTCTATCGATGGAATTACACCGCTGCTTAGAGGAAATTCGTCTAGGGAAAACGCGGAGAGAGGCATTGACAGGAATCAAAGAGAGACTGGATGTTGATGAAATAAAATCATTCATTGGAAGTGTTTTGCAGGCGGAAAAGCTTGGAATAGGAATGGTCCAAGTATTAAGAGTCATTGCCAATGAAGTCAGGGAACAAAGAAAGCAACGAGCAGAAGAAACAGCCATGAAAGCGCCAATTAAAATGCTTTTTCCTTTAGTTCTTTTCATTTTTCCAAGTTTATTCATTGTTCTACTAGGACCAGCTGTAATACAATTTATCGAAACCTTTAAAAATAGTTAAATTGGCACCCTATGCGAAGGGTGCTTTTAATTTGTTAGATTGTTCTGTTTATTCTATTATGATGGTAGTAGTAAATTAATATTGAGGTGATCGACCATGAGATTTGTAACCGTGCAACAAAAAAATGAAACCTGTGTTGGTTTAGTAGATTCTGAAAAGAAAAAGGTCTTATTATTAAATCCAACAGAGGAGGCAAGGACGGGTAATAAGATATTTCCTGATACTATACAAGAATGTATTGCACAAGGTGACACTTTTATTGATCAAGTTCAAAGTTTGCTAGATTGGGTGGAAACTAGTGGGCAGGCAGAAACCTTGTATCTATCTTTAGAGGAAGTCACCTTGCTCGCACCCATTCCAAGGCCAAACAAGAATATCTTTTGTGTAGGAAAGAATTACGTTGAACATGCTCTTGAATTGGGAAGTGCTGACGATATCCCAGAACATGTTATGGTATTTACGAAGGCTCCTACAACTGTTACTGGGCCGGGTGCCGTTGTATTAAATCATCAGGCTGTAACAAAACAACTTGATTATGAAGGGGAACTAGCTGTTATTATTGGGAAAAAGGGAAGAGGAATCAAAAAGGAAGAGGCGCTTGATTATGTTTTTGGTTATACCATTATTAATGATGTGACTGCTAGAGACCTTCAAGCTAAGCATAAGCAATTTTTCATGGGGAAGAGTTTAGATACCACCTGTCCAATGGGACCGTGGATCGTCCATAAAAGCTTAATTGATAACCCTAACCACCTACACATTGAAACAAAAGTAAATGGTCAAGTAAGACAAAGCTCTAATACCGAGAAGTTTATATTTCCAATTGAAGATATAATCTCTGTTCTATCAGCGGGTATGACACTTGAACCGGGCGATATTATCGCAACTGGAACTCCAGCAGGAGTAGGGAAAGGATTTAACCCTCCTAGATTTTTAAAGCCGGGGGATCAAATTGAAATTTTTGTAGAGAGTATCGGAACATTAACGAACACTATTGAAGAATAACAGGGTTGTGTAAACTTTTGATATTCAGAATGATCCATCCAAGTTTGTACTATTTTTCGTATTTTTGTATTGCCTATGGTATGATAGTCTCGAATAATAATATTAAGGAGGCCATTGAATGATTCACGGTCATATTACAGCATGGGTGTTAGCTCTAATTTTATTTTTTGTTGCACTTTCCCTACATAAAAGTGGAAAAGAAAAAGGCGCAAAAATCGTACAAATGATTTTACGAGTCCTATATTTACTTATCATTGCGTCAGGTTTAGGACTTCTTTTCATGGTTAATAAGATTGATGTTTGGTATATTTTGAAAGCGGTCGCTGGACTTTGGGTAATCGGATTATTTGAAATGATTCTTGGACGTGTAAAAAATAACAGAAATACATCAGTTTTTTGGATTCAGTTTGTTGTTGCCTTCCTTCTTGTTTTATATTTAGGCTTCGTTAAACTGCCAATGTCCTTCTTACATCCGTAAAAGATGGGGACAGTCCCCCAGCGCTTTAGCGCAGTGGGGGACTGTCCCCTTTAAATAATGAGAGGAGAGAGACTGGATGATAGTTAAGGTTTTTGCTAATCTCCGGCAAATATGTGGTGGGGTAACTGTAGAGGTGCTGCCTGATGGTGATCGAGTCATAGATGTTTTGGATAAGATGGTCGAAATGTTCCCAGAGTTACAGGATGAACTATTTACTTCAGAGAAAACACTCCTTCCATTTGTTCATGTGTATGTGAATGGAAGAAATATCATCCACCTTGATGACCTTCAAACGAAAGTAGATGAAATGGATCAATTTGCCCTCTTTCCGCCCGTTGCAGGTGGTTAATATGAAAATGAAAGACTTAGAGTTTCGTGGAATTAACCGGGAACACCTTGGCATGTATTTTGAAGAACTTGGGTCAAAGTTAGAAACAAACACTTTCCCCTATATTTATACAGGGGAGGGCTGGAGTGGGCAAATTTTAGCCGAAGAAGAAATTGCCTTCACCTCTGTATTTAAAGTTAATTCAGTCCACATTCGTTTTATTGCAAATAACGAAAATGAACTTGAAGAGCTTATTAAAAATTATCGCTATAAAACCACTAGAATTGGTGGTTAAAAAAAGAGGAAGACTCGAATGTTGGAGTCTTCCTCTTTTTAAGTGAGTGTTAGATTGTTTGAGTTACTTCAGGTCCAATGATACCTAATTCACGAAGCTTTTCTTCTGTTGCTACGCCATCTTTCCATCCGCGTACTTGATAATATTCTTCAAGCATGATATCCATACGGCTTACATGTCCGGCACTATTACCCGTTGCTGGTTCTTCTGTAAAGCGTTTTGGAAGGAAATCATCTTCCCGCTTATCAAAGCCTGCTAGGTTATTATAATAGCGCTCGAGGTTGTAAATTCTTTCTCCAGCCTTCATAACATCCTCAGCTGTCAAAGAAACACCAGTCATAGCACTATACTGCTCAGCATAATGCTCTGCATTTTCAGAGAATGATGAGAACTTACAGATGTTCATAGAATCAGAGAAAGCAAGCATATCTTGGAATATCTTTAATAGTTCACCTTTACCTTCTGGTTTTAGGCGGTCAGTTGGTTCTGGAATTCCGGCAATTTCACTGGCTACAGTATAGCCGCGTAAGTGACAGGCACCACGGTTACTAGTTGCATATCCTAATCCAATCCCTTGAATGCCGCGTGGGTCATAGGCTGGGATAGATTGGCCCTTAACAGACATAGATAGTTCAGGAACTCCCCAAGATGCAGTAGCACGTGCAGGTCCTTCGGCAAGAATACCGCCAAATCCTTCACGGAAAGCAATTTTCTTCGTTAATTCGATCATGGAATCAGCATCTCCCCATATTAACTCTTCGGAAATGATTCCTTTCTCGAAAGCTTCCATAGTAACAGAGAAACAATGGCCTAGCTCAATGGTATCGAGACCATACTCGTTACATCGGTCAATCATATATGAAATCGCTTTCGCATCACTTAATAGACAGTTAGAGCCAAGTGACCAAGCAGATTCAAATTCAATACTCTCTACGCGTGTCTTATACTTACCATCTTTCACTTCTACCTCAATTTTACAACCAACTGGGCAAGCATGGCAGGTATTGTTGGCAACACGTAAATGTGTGTTTACATATTCACCACTGTGTTTTTCTGCTTCATCCCAATGTGTTAATTGAGAGTTCTTGGTTGGAAGTGCTCCTACCTCATTAATAAGATTAGTTAATACGTTGGTTCCGTAAACAGAGAGTCCGCCCTTATTAGGTGCAGTTAAACCGCCATCTAGGATCGCTTTTACCGCTTTTTTGTTCGCTTCTTTGTATTCACTGTCTAATTTAGGCTGTGGCATATTTCCTTTTTGTGCGGCTTTAATGACAATAGCCTTTAATTTTTTATAGCCTGCAACAGCAGCTGTACCACCACGGCCTGCTGCACGGTCATGTTCATTGATAAATGAAGCGAAGCGAACAGTGTTTTCACCCGCTTGACCAATGGTCATAACACTAAGGTCATCTTCACCATACTGATCTTTCATGGTTTTAATAAATTCTCTTGTACTTGTTCCCCATAAATTAGAAGCATCGCGAAGCTCAGCTTTTCCATCTTCAATATAGAGGTATACTGGTTTATCGCTTTTACCTGAGAAGATAAGATTATCGACTCCAGCCCACTTCAAACGTGCAGCAGTCCATCCGCCGATATGTGAATCAGTTACTGTTCCTGTAAGTGGAGATTTTGTAACAACACAAAGACGTCCACTCATGGAAGAGCGTGAACCAGTCACAGGGCCTGTCATAAAACATAGGATGTTCTCTTCGGAAAGCGGTTCTACTTCTGGTCCATTATCAAGTACATACTTAACACCTAGGCCACGGCCGCCTATGTACTTAATTGCATCTTCTTCGTTGATCTGTCTGTAATCAACTGTTCCACTAGTTAAGTCAACTAACACTTCTTTGTTTTTGAAACCACCTAGATTCAAAGATTTTCCCCCTCTTTCATGTTAAATAAATTTATTTACTAATCTCTTATCTTATTAGATAGTAAGATAAGAGATTTCTCCAAAATTTAGAAATGTATCCATTATTATTATAACTTCTTTTAAGTTTTTTTAAAATTAAAATTTTTTTAAGGGTACAGAGAAAATAATTTGGTAAGATAATAGTAAAAACTGATTGTTTCATTAAAAGCTAGTTATATAGAAAAGGGGAATATTATGATTAATTTAGAACGGTATTCCAGGCAAATTCTTTTTAAAGAAATTGGTGAAGCGGGACAATTTAAACTGTTAAAGAGTCGAGTAGCTATTGTAGGTGTGGGGGCACTTGGCACGGTTATTGCAAATCATCTAGTTCGATCAGGTGTGGGCTTTATTAGGCTAATAGATAGAGACCTCGTTGAATTATCCAATTTGCAGAGACAAACTCTATTTGATGAAGAGGATGCTAAACTAAATTTACCAAAAGCAGCTGCAGCAAAAAATAGACTAAATAAAATAAATTCAACGGTCACAGTGGAAGCGGTCATTACCGATATTAATCTTGATAATGCCGAAGAATTATTAGGTGGATTTGATGTCATTGTGGACGGAACGGATAATTTTAACACACGTTTCTTAATTAATGATGTATCAGTTAAGTACGGAATTCCATGGGTCCATGGGGGGGCTGTAAGCTCTAGAGGAATGTTTACGGTCATTAAACCAGGGGAGACACCTTGTTATCGTTGTCTTTTCCCACATGTTCCAACCGCAACAGGTGAAACCTGTGATACAGTTGGGGTGTTGTCTCCGTTAACGGATATCATTGGTTCTTTTCAGGCGATGGAAACAATGAAACTATTAGTAGGGGCGAAAACCACTCCTAACCTGGAGCAAATCGACATCTGGGATTTATCATCCATGCAAATGGATATATCCAACGGAAGAAACCCTGTTTGCCAGTGTTGTGTTAAAGGGCAATTTGATTTTCTTGATCGAACTTCAGAACATCAGGTGGCCTACACAACGCTTTGTGGTCGAGATACAGTTCAAATTAATCCAAGGGATAAGCGTGAACTGGAATTGAAAAAAGTAGCCGATCATCTTAGGGGAAGTGGTAAAGTGTCTGGTAACGACTTTTTACTTAGGTTTTCACCAGAGAAAGATATTTCAATTGTGATTTTTAAAGATGGACGTGTCCTCATACATGGAACAAATGATATCGTACGAGCAAAATTACTTTACGCAAAATATATTGGAAGCTAATAAAAAAGGCCTGGAATCCTCCAAGCCTTTTCTTACATTATAAGAAGGTATTATTCGACTTCGAGAATTGT
>NZ_JBCNAC010000128.1:0-11768 GCF_050477885.1 Neobacillus rhizosphaerae | reverse complement strand
CTGTCGGGGCTGACCAAGGCGCCTCCGCTTTTCTTTATGAAATAATCTTTTCAATGATTAATCGTTTTCCGGTATTTAATGTGAATTCAAACCGATCATTGACCTTTTCGTAGTAGCAAAAATGATGCTGCACGTTACAAATCTGCTCTTGATTATCGAATACTATGAAGTTTACACCATCTTTTCGGTGTTCATCCGACAAGAAAGATAAATGGTTATAACAATAAATACAATCGTAAATAGAGAAATTCAATGAGTTTAATGTAGTGATAAACTGAAAAAAGGCATCATCATTAACTCCATCCAATAGCCTTTCAAGTGAATAAACTAAATGCTTTCTTATCCTTATTAAATCGTGGTCACGAAATAAAATAACTTCCTTCCCACACTGAACTTTCCCAGGTTCATTTAAAATCCCTTTCCTCCAACGGTTGAGGCGAAAAATCTCTATTTCTTGATGAATAAAATCTTCTAACATTGTAGCTTCATCTGTTTCCTCGTCGAAAAAAATCCATTGATTATTAATTTGTTCCACTGTTCCTTCGTTAAAGGCCCGATGCTGTATATCGTATAGCTTTAGTCGTTGTTGTCGATTCATCATTAACCTCCATGCCATTTACGTTCATTCTTCTTTGTAGACATCTTTGTGTCTTTTTATAACCTGTTTATTTCAAAAAAAATTTTTACCTTGTTAGCTAATCTCACAAGAATAAGCCCAGGGAGTAATGGTTTCATATAGTCTTGATAATTGGCTTTTTGAGAAGAGCCCTTCCGTTTTTGTAGGACAATTAACCAATGAACATGGGCTGAATACAATGAACCATGTAATCAAGGTTAATAATCTGAAAGTAGGGAAGTGAAATAAATGTGCGGAATCTCGGGGTGGATAGATTTTGACAAAGCAATTAAGAACGAAACCGAAACCCTTAAGAAAATGGTCAATACATTAGAAAGAAGAGGACCTGATGAAACTAACATCTGGTATGATACGCATGTTGGATTTGGGCATAAAAGATTAATTGTTGTCGACCCTGAGGGGGGAAGACAGCCAATGACTAAACAAAAAGACGGTTTTAATTACACCATTTGTTACAATGGGGAATTATACAATACTGAAGATATCCGCAAAATACTCCTTACTAAAGGATATTCCTTTAAGGGTCATTCTGATACAGAAGTACTGTTAACAGCCTATATAGAATGGGCAGAAGAGTGCGTAAATTATTTAAATGGGATATACGCCTTTGCCGTTTGGGACTCAAAAAGGGAACTACTGTTTATTGGACGAGATCGTTTAGGGGTAAAACCGTTATTCTATAAAGAACATAAAAAGGGATTCGTCTTTGCTTCAGAGATTAAAGCGCTACTTGCCCATCCTGAAATAAAAACAGAAATTGACCATGAAGGACTGGCAGAGGTCTTTGGTGCAGGGCCGTCAAGATCACCAGGATCGGGTATATTTAAAGGTATTAAAGAGTTGAGACCTGCACATGCTTTAACTTTTTCCAAGAATGGGTTAAAAATATGGCGCTATTGGAATGTAAAGAGTGCAGAACATAAGGAAAATGCAGAGGAAACCGCTGAAAAAGTCCGTTATTTGGTTACCGATGCCGTCACAAGACAATTAGTATCAGATGTTCCACTGTGCACCTTTTTATCAGGCGGTCTTGATTCAAGTATTATCACAGCTATTGCTGCAAAGGGGTTTGAAGATCAAGGAAAAGGGCAGCTTCATACTTATTCAATTGATTATGAGGGAAATGATCAATATTTCGCTTCGAATGAATTCCAGCCGGAAGCGGATGGGAAATTCATTCAAATGATGACCAATCATTTTGGCACCAAGCATAATAATAAGACAATTACTCAAGCACAATTAGTAAAGGATTTATTAGAAGCGACTCACGTGAAAGACCTTCCGGGAATGGCAGACGTCGACTCCTCGTTACTTTGGTTCTGCAAAGAAATTAAAAAAGATTTTGTCGTTAGTTTATCAGGAGAATGTGCGGATGAAATCTTTGGAGGTTACCCATGGTTCCATCGTCAACAGGACTTAGAGAGACCGGGCTTTCCATGGATGCGATCTGTCAATGAGCGGCAAGCATTACTACAACCAAAATGGCAGAAAAGACTAAAGCTAGATGAATATTGCTTGGAGCAATATAAACAGGCGATTGCTGAAACACCCAAACTAGATGGAGAAAGTTTAGAGGAATCAAAGAGAAGAGAATTATTTTATATTAATATGACATGGTTTATGACAACACTACTTGATCGCAAAGATCGGATGAGTATGGGGGCTAGTCTGGAGGTTAGAGTTCCTTTTGCTGATCATCGCCTCGTCGAGTATGTTTGGAATATTCCTTGGGATTTAAAAATGTATCGTGGTAGGGAAAAAGGCATTCTCAGAAAAGCATTTGAAGGCATTATTCCTGAGGAGGTCCTTTACCGAAAGAAAAGTCCTTATCCAAAAACACACAATCCTGAATATACTATGGCCATTCAGAAATGGATGGAAAAGATCCTCCAAGATAAATCTTCAGTTCTACATGAATTCTTCCAAAAAGACCAGTTAGAAGGGATTGTAAGTTCGGGGGGGAAATCCTTTCAGGAGCCATGGTTTGGTCAGTTGATGACAGGTCCACAATTATTGGCATACCTTGTGCAGCTTCATACATGGTTTAAGGATTATAATATTAACATAGTAAATTAACTTTACATTTGGAATAAAGACCATATTGGATTAAAATAGTGTAGGGAAGAGGATATCCTCTTCCCTTTTATAGGGAGGTTAGGTAAAAATATATGAAAAAAACGATACTCATGTTAATTATTTTCTTATTATTTTCTTCGTTTCCTGCGCATGCAGAGGTGAAAAAAGAAAACCGGTTATGGCAGGATGAATCCATTTATTCCATTATGATTGATCGATTCAACAATGGAGATATAACTAATGATGTGGATGTGAATGCTAAAGACCCGTTAGCCTATCATGGCGGTGATTTTCAAGGGATTATTGAACGACTAGATTACATACATGATATGGGGTTTACGGCCATACGTTTAACCCCTATCTTTGATAATTCGAAAAATGGGTACCATGGATATTCAGTAACTGACTATTATAAAACGGACGAGCATTTTGGTACTATAAAAAAATTTCAGGAACTTGTAAAAGAAGCGCATAAGCGGAAAATGAAGGTAGTTATTGATTTTGTTACAACCACAGAAGCAACAAACCAATCCGTGGACGAGGCTTACTTAATTAATGCAGCAAAATGGTGGATCAAGAAGACCAATATTGATGGATTTAGTTTACCAGAAGTGAACCAAAAAAAATTAGGTTTTTGGCAAGATTTTTCAAAACAAATCAAAGAAACGAAAAAGAACTTTTTCTTACTTGGCGTACTTTCCCTAGATACTGGTGCTGACCAAAAGGAATACGAACAAGCTGGAATTGACAGTATATTAGATTACTCTAATCTTGAAAATATAAGAAAAGTGTTTGCCACTACTGATGAATCCCTCAGTCAACTTAACGCTGAAACTGATAAAGGACAACCAACCTATTTACAACCATCATTTATGGATAATGAGTATACAACCCGGTTTACTACTGACATTGTTGAAAAGCGACAGTTTCCTGGTTCACGTTGGAAAACAGCATTGACTTATTTATATACTACACCAGGAATCCCCTTAATTTATTATGGGACAGAGATTGCCCTAATTGGTGGGGAAATTCCGGATAACCGCAGGCAGATGAATTTTCGAGCGGATAAGGACCTGATTGATTATATAACGAAAATAGGTGAATTAAGGAATCAGCTCCCCTCATTAACAAGAGGCAGCATGGACATGCTTTATGAGAAAAAGGGGATGATCGTCTATAAACGAACGTATAAAGGCGAAACATCTGTAGTTGCAATTAATAATACAAGTAAATCACAGAAAGTCATTTTATCGAAGGATCAAGTGGAAAGCGGTAAAGAACTTAGGGGGTTACTTGGTGGGGATATTGTCCGTAGCCGAGACAATCAATACATCCTTATTCTTGATCGGGATAACTCAGAGGTTTACGTATTAACTGAAAAGAGTGGAGCCAATATTCCGCTAATAGCTTCCATGATTATTGTATATATTCTTGTATCCATTTTCCTTTTTTTCATCATAAAAAGAAGGAAAACAAAAAAAGTAGAGTAAACGCATTGGGGCAATCCCAATGCGTTTTTCTTATCATCAGCCATTTACAACTTTTCCACCGTTGACATGAATCATTTGGCCACTAACAAATGAAGAGTCATCTGAGGCTAGGAATACATAACTTGGTGCCAGTTCAAAGGGCTGTCCAGCTCTCTCCATAGAGGTATTGGAGCCGAAAGTGGCAACTTGATCAGCAGGGAAGGTAGATGGAATGAGCGGTGTCCATATCGGTCCAGGGGCAACTCCATTTACACGTATTCCTTGGGGGGCGAGTGATTTAGCCAAGGAACGAGTAAAGGTTACAATGGCCCCTTTGGTTGCGGAATAATCCAATAATTGTTCATTTCCTTCGTAGGCAGTGATTGACGCTGTATTGATGATCGAGGCTCCTTTTTTTAGATAGGGTAGGGCCATTTTTGTCATATAAAAGCAAGAAAAAATATTGGTCCGAAAAGTTTTTTCGAGCTGGGCCGCTGTAATATTTAGTAGACTTTGCTGGGGATGCTGTTCGGCTGCATTGTTCACCAAAATATCGAGTTTACCAAATTTCTCTATTGTTTGATTCACAATCTCTTTACAATGGTCTTCTTCCCCAATATCGCCAGAGAAAAGGAGACAACGGCGTCCCTCTGCTTCAATCAGTTGCTTTGTTTCTTCTGCGTCCTGGTGTTCATTTAAGTATGCGATCGCAACATCTGCACCTTCTTTAGCAAAATAAATAGCCACTGCTTTTCCAATTCCGCTGTCTGCACCAGTAATAATCGCAGTTTTACCTGCTAATTTGCCTCCTGCTTTATAATTTGAATCGACAAACTTCGGTCGAGGATTCATTTCACTTTCTATACCAGGTTGATGGTTCTGATGTTGAGGGGGAAAGGTCTGTTTCTGTTGATTTGGTTTATTACTCATTTGTATAACCTCCTATGATTGATTTATCTTGTTATTCTTTGGACTAATAGAGAAATTATGAACCAAAAATAAAAAAGACGAGAAGGATGGAATCCTTTTCGTCTTATATACACTACTTATGACCGAGTTAAACTTTAGTTTTGCATCCACTATCTATAGTTAATAAACTGGACATCTACAGTAAGATCTGCTTCACGAACCAAGGAAATTATTTTTTGTAAATCATCACGGTTTTTTCCACTGACACGGACTTGGTCGTCTTGGACCTGACTTTTTACTTTTACACCACTGTTTTTTATAATGGTATTAATTTTTTTTGCATTTTCTTTATCAATTCCTTGGACAAGCTTGGCTCTTTGACGAACGGTCCCTCCAGAAGCTTTTTCTATCTTCCCGTAATCAAGGTTTCTAACGGGGATCCCTCGCTTAATCAACTTTCCAAGTAATACATCCTTTAATTGATCTAGTTTATACTCATCATCAGAAATGAGAACAAGTTCTTCCTTGTCTAGACTTACTTCACTCTTACTCCCTTTGAAATCATAGCGTGTACTAATTTCTTTCATTGTTTGGGTGATGGCATTGGTGACTTCAGAAAAATCAACTTTGGATACAATATCAAATGAGCTATCTTTAGACATAAACAAACCTCCATGTATTTTAGTATGTAGAAAACATACCTGCTAGAGTTTCCCTTTATGGGTACATTATAGTAAAATATAGCAGTTCAAACAACTTTATAAAAAAGCAACATGAACCACTAACAGATAATTTATTAAAAACGCTTCGAAAGAAAGGAACGTTAATATGTCAATAAATGAACTAATCGGCCAAACAACCACCTTAACTGTTGCAAGAAAAGCAGCATTTGGCTATTTTTTAACGGACGGAAATGAAGATGTGTTACTGCATATAAATCAAGCTAATCAAGAATTAGAAGAAGGTGATGAAGCAGAAGTTTTTTTATATGTTGATTCTGAAGGTCGAGTCTCTGCTTCAATGACCATTCCGGAAATAGCTGTTGGTCGCTATGGGTGGGTTAAGGTAACAGACACGAACCCGAGAATAGGTGTCTTTTTAAATATCGGACTTCCTAAGGACCTTTTGCTTGGTATAGATGATCTGCCAGTCCATAAGTCTGTCTGGCCAAAAGTTGGCGATTTAGTTTATATCACAGTAAAACTAAGCAGCACTAACCTCCTTTATGCAAAGCTTGCCACCGACCAAATTATTGAATCCATTTCTGTAAAAGCAACCAGAGACCATTTCAATAAAAATGTTCAGGGGCACATATACCGGACAGCTAAGGTTGGCAGCTGGATTTACACGTTAGAAGGCTTTAAAGGATTTATTCATGAATCTCAAAGACCACAAGAGCCTCGTTTAGGCGAAAAAGTGGAGGGGCGGATCGTAGATGTGAAGGAAGACGGCACAGTGAATGTATCTTTACTAGCGAGGAAAGAAGAATCTCAGGATATCGATGCAGACCGAGTTTACGACTACCTACTCAGCAGAAACGGAGCTATGCCTTATAATGATAAAAGTACGCCTGAGGACATACAAGACCGTTTCAACTTAAGCAAGGGTGCATTTAAAAGGGCACTCGGAAAACTAATGAAAGACGGAAAGGTATATCAAGAAGGTAGCTGGACGTATGTAAAAAAAGATTAACTTAGATTACATACTCTATTTCGTAATGACAGACAATAATGACTGACAAAGGAATTACGAAAGGAGTAATTACATGCCACACACATCTGATAACGATAAAAAAGCACAAGATAATAACGCCTTAAGACATGAGAAAAATATGATGCGCGAAAAAAATCGCCAGGCAGGTAAAAATCAATATTCTAAAAAGACAGATCATAAATAAATAAATAAATAAATAAAGAAGAAAAACCAGAGCAGAAAATTGCTCTGGTTTTTCTTCTTTATGATAGTTGGTTTAAAAAGAAAATAGAAATGGTTCCTGCACCTGTATGCGCACCAATAGCTGAACCAATGCTAGAGATATAAACCTCTTTTGGATGAAACTCTTCCTCGATCAATTCTCGCATTTCTTGAGCCAATTCCTCATTATCCGCATGACTAATGCCGATGGTTTGTTCCCCCATATTGGCTCCTCGTTCATTCATGATTTCAATAATACGGCGTAGTACTTTCTTTTTACCTCTTATTTTTTCGATTGGAACAAGCTTGCCATCTTCAACATTTAAAATCGGTTTAATATTTAAAAGTCCTCCAAGGAAGGCAGATGCCTTGGATACACGGCCGCCCTTTGCTAAATAATCTAAATCCTCAACAGTGAAGAGATGTTCCATATGCTCACTTCTAAAACGCACATCGTTTAAAATGTCCTCTTTGCTTGCGTTGTTCATTGCTAGTTTGGCTGCTTCTTTGACAATTAGTCCAACACCAAGAGAAGCACATTTCGTATCAACGATCGTTAAATTAAAGTTTGGATATTTTTCCTTGACTTGGTCAAGAATCATAACAGCGGTTGAATAAGTTCCTGATAGCTCAGAAGAGAAGGCTATGTATATTCCATCTTCATTTCTTTGGGCCATTTGTGTGAAGACTTCTTCAAACAAAAGGGGAGAGGTCTGAGATGTTTTAGGGGTAGAACCATTTCTGATGGCATCATAGACCGTTTTTGGATCAATATTTTTAACATCTTCGTATTCTTCTCCATTTAGATGGACCTTTAATGGGAGAAGTGTGACATTGTTTTCATCATAAAAACTTTTAGGTAAATCGCATGCGCTATCTGCTAGTATTTTTACCTGCATGAAGCTCACCTGCTTTCAAGCGTTATTTAGTTTCAGTTTATCGGTTTCGCCTAAAAAATACAATTATGTAATTTTTGAAGGGTTGACAGAACAAGAATAAAGGGGGAACTATCGTTGATTTGGCAAGAATCCAAAAAAATAGTTATTGTGATCGCGGGTGCGTTACTAAATGCACTGGCAATGAATTTATTTCTGATTCCGGCTAATGTTTATTCAAGCGGATTTACTGGAATTGCCCAATTACTTTCTAAGGTGCTAAGTGATTATACACCTATTCAACTCTCCATGGGTATTTTATTGCTTCTATTAAATATCCCAGTAGCCATTCTAGGCTGGAGAAAAGTAGGAAAATCCTTTACCGTTTACAGCTTTTTAAGTGTGTTAATGTCCTCGTTTTTTTTAACCATCATACCTATCAAACAAGTATCCCAGGATATTTTACTTAACGCCGTATTTGGTGGGGTTATTTTAGCTGTAGGTGTGGGGATTACTTTGAAGTGGGGAGCATCAACAGGCGGTGTGGATATCATCGCGATGGTTTTATCGAGAATGAAGGATAAGCCGGTTGGCCCGTACATGTTTATCTTAAATGGGATAATCATTGTAACTGCGGGCTTCCTCTTTGGGTGGGAAAAAGCACTTTATACACTAGTTACTTTATATACCTCTACAAGAGTCATTGATGCCATTCATACAAGACATGCGAAGCTCACGGCAATGATTATAACGAAAAAAGCAGAAGAGCTGAAAAAGGCCATCCATGGATCGCTAGTTAGAGGAATCACAATGATCCCAGCAAAAGGAGCATTTTCAAACGAAACAAGGGACCTGCTAATGATCGTCATTACTCGCTATGAACTTTATGATTTAGAACGAATAATTAAGGAAGTAGATCCAAATGCGTTTACAAATATCATCCAGACCACAGGAGTATATGGTTTTTTTCGGAGAGAATAAAGGAAAAAGGAGACCAACATGCGAATACTACTTTGTGTTATTACATTACTTTTCCCAACTTTGCAAAAAACAGTTACAAACGGGGTGAACGAACTGGATTATCGTTTTTATGTCATTCCGACTGCGGGATCAGAAAGGGTAGATTTCGAAATAGTCGTAGAAAACACTGGGGAGATACCGCTTCACTTTGAATTTCCAACTTCTCAATTGGTTGAAATAACGATTACGGACCAATCAGGTAAGGAGGTTTATGTCTATTCAAAAGGCCGATATTTTTTGCAGGCATTTCAGACGGTTAGTATAGAGCCACATCAAACCTTTAGACGAGTGGAAAAATGGAATTATCAATTTAAAGGTGGTCGGGTTCCACCTGGGGAGTATACAGTTCATACCACATTCCGTCCTATTAGGATAAATGACAAACCCATCACCAATCGAACCAAGCTAACCAATAGTCAAAAATTCCAAGTTCCAGAAGAAAACCATGTCTTCCGTCAGGTAAAGGTGTCAGGCACCAAAGGGAATTATGTTGTCACTGGAGAGGCAAATGTAAATAACCGTCAATTATATTATTCAGTCGAAGATGGCCATACGGAATTTATCCCTGAAACAAAGCTTTTAGTTTCTTCTGATAAGGGGGAGTGGAGACCATTTAAGCTAGAGGTACATCTTCCGAATGAAAAGCTTCCTGCAAATGGGTCTTTGTTGTTAAACCTTTATGACCGGAGCCGGGACGGAAAAATCACTCATACCTATCCTGCAATCCTTGAACAACTTCATCATGAAAAAAGCAGAGGCACCGAATAAGGTGCTTCTGCTTTTTGTGCAGCTATCTGATCTGTTCAAGCTCTTGTTGCATTTGTTGGAGCTGTTCCTGCTCTGCTACAGTCGAGTTTGCATAAGCAGAACTTAGAGCATTCTTTGCTTTTGCTACAGCAGAATCATACTCAGCTGGGTTGGCAGATTTCGCCATTTCAACAAATCTCCGTGCTTCCTGGAACAATTGGTTTCCCATGTTATATTCCTCCAAGCGAGGATTCATGCACATTGGCCATTTTCTGAGCTTCTGCTTCAGCGTAGGTCATGTGATAAGGGATACGTTCAGCATGCTTGCTGACAGTATCCACTCCTTGCTGGACAAAGCGTTTTGATTTGTTACGTTTACCCATTCGAATCCCTCCAATATGCTCAAGCTTTGATTGAAACAGCACCGCTGCCTCAAAAATAGTATGCTCCAATAGGAGGTTGTTCATTTAGGAAAACAATGGCGATTTAAAGTTATAACTTTAAATTTAACAAATCTGTCAAATATTGTCCGACTCCATCTTCTTCGTTGCTTAGGGTGACATCATTAGCAATGTTTTTTACTTGGTCGATGGCATTACCCATAGCAATACCATGACCAGCATATTCAAGCATTTCAAGATCGTTATCCTCGTCCCCGAAAGCAATGATTCTTTCTGCAGGAATGCCAAAGTACTCTGAAGCCTTTTTCAGCCCAACTGCTTTATTTAATCCGATTTTTATTATTTCAATAACATGCCATGGCGCAGCCCAACTGCGGTGATCAATCACTTCTGCATGTACATCCGATAAATGCTGTCTAATTGTTTTTAGCTGATCTTCTTCTGTATGGATTAACATACTGGTAGGGGAATCTTGTAAGTATTCAGCAAGGTCACCGGTAGTAATCTTAGGATTACCGAAGCTAAAAATGTCTAAAAGCTTTTCATCATGATAGTGGAAATAAACGTCATCGATTACTTCTGCAATGATGTTATGGAAATGAAAGCTTCTGCAAGCTTCAACAATGTCTTTGGCTACCTTAACATCAAGCGGTTCATGATAAAATCCCCAATTAGGATTTCGAGGATGATGCATAAACGCTCCGTTAAAATTAACAATGGGCGTGTCCAAATTTAACTCACGATAATACATTTCACTTGAACGAAAAGGGCGGCCTGTTGCAATCATAACTATATGACCTTCATCCCTTGCTTTATTTAAAATTTCCTTCGTTTTTAAAGAGATGGTTTTATCATCTTTTAATAATGTTCCATCTAAATCTAATGCGATTAAATGTCTCTCTGCCATATGGACTCCTTTATACTCATGAATTCTCAATAAATGCATACTTTTAGTAAAAAAATGAACTGCATGATACACTACATTTAATGAGTTTCAAAAAAGTGGACTGGTTACTTCTATATTTACTATGTTAACAATTATATATCCAAACTGTAAAAAATTTCACACCAGGATTAAGTAAAAAACTATATACTTTTATTGTAAGAAGAAGTGAATGGTCATCTTCGAGATTTATTCACCCACTTTTGGGAAATTGTATTAGAGAAGTAAATATTATATAAATCGTACCATTTAAAGGAGCGGAAGGAAATGAATGAGGATTTAAGAGAAAATATTATGGGTGCACTGGAGTTAGTCATTGACCCAGAACTAGGTGTAGACATTGTTAATTTAGGATTAGTATATAAATCAGAAATGGATGATGAAGGAAAGGTCACTATTGATATGACATTAACTTCAATGGGGTGCCCTTTGGCTGGAACAATCGTTGATCAAGTAAAAAGAGCACTTGCAGATATTCCTGAAGTCAAGGATGTAGAAGTAAATATTGTTTGGAATCCGCCATGGAATAAAGAAATGATGTCACGCTATGCGAAAATTGCTTTAGGCATCCGCTAAGAATTAAATAATAAACTCACTAAAACAGAGGAGTCTATCCACTGTCAGGCTGTCGAAATACTTTCGATAGCCTTTTGTTTTCTTTAAATGTCAGAAGGCAGGGGAACTTCGGACAGAGAAGGCGGAAAAAACAGAAACATTGTCAGAAGGCAGGGGAACTTCGGACAGAGTAGGCGGAAAAAACAGAAACATTGTCAGAAG
>NZ_JBCNAC010000127.1:0-9308 GCF_050477885.1 Neobacillus rhizosphaerae | reverse complement strand
CGGTAGGTATAAAAAAAGTGGAAAATTAGGCTTTGATTAAAATGATAGTTTTTTGCCCTGTTGATTGGAGCGGAAGACGCGAAGACTCCTGTGGGAGTATGGTTCAGGGGAGACCCCGCAGGCGCAAGCGCCGAGGAGGCTCGCCGAAACACCCACGGAAAGCGAAGCGTCTGGAGCGGAAATCAACAGGCAAGTTTAACAGAGCCTTGTTTTTAATATATTTAAATTTTTAGAATATTTTTATATTAAAATAATATCTTTTCAAATGTAAAAGCATGTGTTATTATTCGTTTTGTTGAATAAAAATTCAAATACGAATGAAAAACATATGTAAACTAAATAGGGGGAAACAACATGAAAAAGTCTATTTTATTCTTATCCATTATTTTTACATTAGTAGTTTTGTCTGCATGCGGACAAAGCAATAAGGATGGGGCAACAAGCGGAGACAAAAAGGTATTAACAATGGCAACATCTGCTGACTTTGCACCATTTGAATCAAGAGATAAAGCAGGAAAAATTGTTGGTTTCGATATTGATTTAGCAAAAGCGATTGCTGATGAATTAGGGTACAAGCTTGAAATTAAAGACATGAAATTCGATGGACTAATTGGTGCATTACAAGCAAAACGTGTGGATATGGTTCTTGCTGGAATGTCAGCGACAGAAAAGCGTCAAAAGAATGTTGATTTCTCAACTGCATATAACCACTCTGGTGAAATGTTTATTACAAAAAAAGATTCTACTGTTAAAACAATCGATGACCTAAAAGGAAAAACAGTTGCTGTCCAGCTTGGTACTATTCAAGAAGAGGGTGCCAAAAAAATACAAGAAAAAATTGATTTCACACTTAAGCCATTAGATAACTCAACTACGTTAATTCAAGAATTATTATCAGATCGCGTTCAAGTTGCTTATTTAGATAAATCAGTTGCAACTGGATATATTAAGGAACAAGGACTAGCAGGATTTGATGATCCAACATCTAGTTCTCCAGGTATGGCGGTTGCCTTCCCTAAAGGAAGCGATCTAAAAGAGGATGTAAATAAAGCTCTTAAGAAGTTAGAAGAAAACGGAAAGCTTCAAGAATTAAAGGATAAGTGGTTAAAAGACCAACAGTAATTTTCACAACAGGAATGTAAACAAAATATTGAAGTGAGGTGTAAGGCATGAATTTGGATTTTAGCCAAATTGTGCCTTATATTCCTTTTATCTTAGAAGGAATATGGGTAACATTAAAATTTGTTATTATATCTATTATTTTTGGATTTGTCCTAGGGACAATTATAGCTTTACTTAAAATTTCACGTTTAAAGGTTTTAAATTGGTTCGGCGATTTTTATACATCTATTTTTCGTGGGACACCTTTGATTTTACAATTAATGTTGATTTATTTTGCGATTCCACAATTAACAGGCTATGATATTTCACCATTTTTATCATCCATCTTAGCCTTTGGGTTAAACTCTTCTGCCTATGTCTCTGAAATCATTCGCGCAGGAATCCAAGCGGTTGATAAAGGACAAACAGAAGCAGCCCAGGCACTTGGTGTTCCATATAGTCTGATGATGAAGGATCTTATTTTACCGCAAGCCTTAAAAAATATCTTACCGGCACTTATGAATGAATTTATTACTTTAACAAAAGAATCAGCTATCGTTTCAACCATTGGTTATTTAGATTTAATGCGACGTGCACAGGTTGTTGGCGCTGATACGTATCGAAACTTCGAACCATTAATATTTGTTGGGTTAATTTATTGGGTATTAGTGATGGTGCTAACGTTAATTGGTAAGCGGGTTGAAAGGAGGATGAAATATAGTGATTAAAGTTGAAAACCTCCATAAAAAATTCGGGGAAAACGAAGTATTAAAGAATATTTCTACTAATATTAATAGTGGGGAAGTAGTTTCTATTATTGGACCATCAGGTTCTGGAAAATCCACCTTTCTTCGCTGCTTAAATTTGCTAGAAACACCGACGCAAGGGAAAGTATGGATCAATGGCCAAGAGATTACCGATTCAAAAACAAACATTATGAAGGTTCGTGAACAAATCGGTATGGTTTTTCAGCACTTTTATTTGTTTCCACATAAGACAGTGTTAGAAAACTTAACCTATGCTCCGATGAAAGTAAAAGGGGAAAGTCGAGAGACTGCAGAAAAAAAAGCTCGGGAGCTGCTTGCCAAAGTGGGCCTTAGCGAAAAAGAATCGGCTTATCCAAATAACCTTTCAGGCGGACAGAAGCAACGGGTTGCCATTGCGCGAGCTCTTGCAATGGAACCACAATTAATGTTATTTGATGAGCCTACGTCAGCACTTGACCCTGAAATGGTTAAGGAAGTATTAAATGTAATGAAGGACCTTGCACAGTCAGGAATGACCATGGCCATCGTCACACACGAAATGGGATTTGCAAGAGAGGTTTCTGATCGTATTATGTTTCTTGATGATGGGGTGCTTTTAGAGGAAGGCACGCCGGATGAATTCTTTACTAATCCTCGCACAGGCAGAGCAAAGGACTTTTTAGAAAAAGTTCTTTAGTGGTTAAAACGGTGATTACTTGCAAAAGGTGCATAAATAGAGATATGTTAAAGATGGTCTTAAAGATCATCTTTTATTTTTTTGCTCTGTTAAATTTGTCTGTTGATTTCCGCTCCAGGCGCTTCGCTTTCCGTGGGCGTTTCGGCGAGCCTCCTCGGCGCTTGCGCCTGCGGGGTCTCCCCCTGAACCGTACTCCCACAGGAGTCTTCGCGCCTTCCGCTCCAATCAACAGAGTATAAAAATCAACAATGTTCTTTAACACAGCCATCTTTTTAAGGAGAACTGAAATGAAATTTCGCATTGGGTATCGAACGTTAAAAACTGCTGTTGGCACAGCTATTGCCATTCTTATTGCTCAACAGCTGGGATTACATAATTTCGCTTCTGCAGGCATTCTAACAATCCTTTGTATCCAAGTGACCAAAAGGAGATCCCTTCGTACGGCATGGGATCGTTTTTTGGCCTGTGTATTAGCAATGCCCTTCTCAGCAGTTTTTTTTGAGGGGATTTCGTATCATCCGATTGTTATTGGTGTGATGCTGCTTTTCTTTATCCCTACCATTGTCATGTTAAAAGCGAAGGATGGTGTGGTTACAAGCAGTGTTATTATTCTACATATATATATGGCCCAAAAGATTTCAATGGATATTTTTTTCAATGAACTTGGTGTTATTGTGATCGGAATAGGCGTCGCCCTCCTTATTAATCTTTATATGCCGAGTGTTGATAGTAAGCTGAAAAATTATCAAGTTAAAGTGGAGGAAAACTTTAAGGTTATTCTTTGTGAAATGGTTCGGTATTTACGAACGGGAGATAGTACATGGGATGGAAAAGAAATTACCGAATGTTCCCGCCTGCTTGATGAGGCAAAAACGTTAGCATTTAGAGATGTGGAGAATCATTTTTTACGCGAAGAAACTACTTATTTTCATTATTTTAAAATGAGAGAAAAACAGTTTGAAATTATTGAACGCGTGTTACCTATGGTTACCTCTTTAACTAAAACGGTTAAGCAAGGGAAAATGGTCGCTGACTTTCTGGAAGAACTCTCTCTGAATATCCATCCGGGAAACACTGCTCATATCTATATAGAGAAATTAAGAGAAATGAAAAAAGAATTTGAAGAGATGGAGCTTCCAAAAACGAGAGAAGAATTTGAAACACGCGCTGCATTACTGCAATTAGTAAATGAGATGAATGAGTATCTTATCATCAAAAGCTCTTTTAAAGCGAAAACCAAGATGCATGAAAAAAAGAAAATCGAAGCAAACTAGGTAAAAAAAGGCAGGTGGCTGTTTTGATTAAACTCTTATCGCCGATCCTGATTGCTTTTTTCATCTCACCCATTTGGCCATTAGGGCCAAACCCTATGCCAGGTGATCCTTTTGTAATTGTGAATAAAAGTAGAAATGAACTAGCCTTTATTAATGAGAATAAAGTACAAACAGTGGTTAGTGTCGGGACAGGAAAGACACAGGAATTAACCCCAGAAGGTCTTTTTACCATTACTGTAAAGGCAAAAGAACCCTATTTTCGAAAAGAGAATATTCCAGGGGGAGATCCTAAAAACCCACTGGGGGCTAGATGGATTGGCTTTGATGCAAAGGGAACTGATGGCAGAACCTATGGAATCCATGGAACAAACCAGCCAGCTTCCATAGGCAAGTATGTCTCACAGGGCTGTATTCGCACCCAAAATGAGGTTGTTTCTTCTTTATTTCCGTTAATTCCGGTAGGAACAAAAATATTAGTCGTGTCCTCTAAAAAAACATTTGAGGCTCTAGCACAAGAACAAGGGGCAATTAAATGAGGAAAGGGACTGTTCGTTTTCGAACAGTCCCTTTTATATGTTTATGACAAGAAGGTGCCGATTCCGATTAGGAGGGTGGAAGCAAGCATCGCAAAAAGCATCAAATAAACAATGATTTTTCTTGTTTTCTTTTTAGTCAATTTAGGTACCTCCCTTATTGTATTTGGCTTTATTTCTATTTTACAGGGAAAAGCCTAAATGAACAACGGAACAACTAAGTAATTTAGGAAGGATTTATGAACTTTTTACCGAATAAGAGTAATTGTCGAATTTATTTTAATATTGGAACAGAGGGGTATATATGATTAGAAAAGTCGACCATATTGGAATTGCCGTGAGATCTCTTGAGAATACACTACCATTTTATACAAATGTATTACAGCTCTCTTTATTAGGAATAGAAGAGGTTGAGAGCCAAAAAGTAAAAGTCGCTTTTTTAGAAGCTGGTGGGACCAAACTCGAACTGCTTGAACCGACTTCTGAGGAAAGTCCGATTGCTAAATTTATTCAAAAGCGTGGAGAAGGTATTCACCATGTGGCGTTGGGCGTGGAATCGATTGAAGAAAGAATCAGTGAAATGAAAGAAAAAGGCATTCAGATGATTGATCAACAGCCAAGACTTGGAGCAGGCGGCGCACATATAGCCTTTATGCATCCAAAATCGTCTACCGGTGTTTTGTATGAGTTATGCGAAAAGAAAGGGATGAAGGGGTAAAATGTTAGACATCTACGAAAAAATAAGTGAATTATACGATAAGCGCAGAGAAGTGGAGCTTGGTGGCGGGGATGAACGAATTGACAAACAGCATGAAAAAGGAAAACTAACGGCTAGAGAACGAATTGAACTCCTAGTTGACAAAGGGACGTTCGTCGAGTTGAACCCGTTTATCGAACATCGCACAAATGACTTTGGGTTGGATGAACAGAAAGGACCTGGTGATGGTGTTGTAACAGGGTTTGGGAAAGTGAACGGCCGTCCCATTTATTTATTCTCTCAGGATTTCACGGTTTTTGGTGGTGCATTAGGGGAAATGCATGCGAAAAAAATTGCGAACGTCATGGATTTAGCTGCTAAAAATGGCACTCCGTTTGTTGGGTTGAACGACTCTGGTGGAGCAAGAATTCAAGAAGGTGTCGTTTCACTTGATGGTTATGGTCATATCTTTTATCGAAATGCTATTTATTCAGGTGTCATTCCGCAAATCTCCGTAATAATGGGACCGTGTGCTGGTGGTGCTGTTTATTCTCCAGCCATTACCGATTTTGTATTTATGGTTGAAAAAACAAGCCAAATGTTCATAACTGGGCCGAAGGTCATTGAAACAGTAACCGGTGAGAAAATCTCTGCGGAAGATTTAGGTGGGGCAAATGTTCATAATTCGATCAGTGGAAATGCCCATTTCCAAGCAAATTCAGAAGAAGAAGTATTACAAAATGTGCGCAAGCTATTAAGCTATCTCCCTCAGAACAATGAAGAAAAACCGCCAAAACAGGAAGTGGAGCATGAAAATGATTACCGTCCCGATTTAACGGATGTGATTCCATTTGACGCGGTTCGCCCGTATGATGTCCGTAAGGTAATTGAACAAGTGACTGATGCGGATTCCTTTATGGAAATACAAAAGGATTTTGCTAAAAATATAGTCGTTGGCTTTGCAAGGATTAAAGGGGAATCAGTAGGGCTTGTTTGTAATCAGCCAAAAGTGATGGCTGGAGGCTTGGATATTGACTCTTCAGATAAAGCCGCCCGCTTTATTAGAACCTGCGATTCTTTTAATATTCCAATCATAACATTCGAGGATGTGACTGGATTCTTTCCTGGGGTTAAACAGGAGCATGGTGGAATTATTCGTCATGGTGCCAAGATATTATTCGCTTATTCAGAAGCAACTGTACCAAAGCTGACCGTTATTTTAAGAAAAGCATACGGCGGAGCTTATGTTGCTCTAAATAGCAAGTCAATTGGTGCAGACTTGGTATTTGCTTGGCCAAATGCTGAGATCGCGGTCATGGGTCCTCAAGGTGCAGCTAATATTATTTTTGCCAAGGAGATTAATAATAGTGAAAATCCTGAACTGACACGTCAGCAAAAAATTGATGAATATCGTGAAAAGTTTGCTAATCCATATGTGGCTGCCAGCAGGGGAATGGTGGATGATGTCATTGATCCTCGTGAAACTAGAATCAAAATTATTCAGGCTTTAGAGATGCTGAGAAATAAAAAAGAGTCACGTCCATATAAAAAACACGGAAATATCCCGCTTTAAGATTAATCAGATGCTCTTTCATTTGATGATATTCGTAAGAAAGAGGTATACTGAAATAGAAAAAGTGTAAAGCGCCTTGTTTAGGCGCTTTATCCTTGACGATTGTAAGTACATATATTGGAGGGTCAATCAAATGGTGAATCAAGAACGTCTTTTAAATGAATTTTTAGAGCTTGTGCAAATTGACTCAGAAACGAAATTTGAGACTGAAATTGCAAAGGTTTTAAAACAAAAATTTTCAGATTTAGGTCTTGAAGTTTTTGAAGATGATACCATGTCTGTAACGGGACATGGAGCAGGAAACTTAGTTTGTACGCTTCCAGCAACTAAAGAGGGTGTAGATCCAATTTATTTTACTTGCCATATGGACACAGTTACACCTGCTAAAGGGGTAAAGCCTTCTATTAAAGATGGTTACGTGGTTACAGATGGCACGACCATTCTAGGGGCAGACGACAAAACTGGTATTTCTGTTATGCTAGAAACCATCCGTCTTTTAAAAGAACAAAATCTACCGCACGGTTTAATACAATTCGTTATTACGGTAGGGGAAGAGTCCGGTTTAGTAGGGGCAAAAGCGCTTGACCCTTCATTAATGAAGGCAAAGTATGGCTATGCTCTTGATAGCGATGGCTTAGTTGGTAATGTGGTTGTAGCGGCTCCAACACAAGCAAAAGTGAAGACAGTTATTTACGGAAAAACAGCACATGCAGGTGTTGCTCCTGAAAAAGGTATTTCTGCCATTACGATTGCAGCAAAATCCATTGCTAAAATGCCGTTAGGCAGAATTGACCATGAAACGACTGCTAATATTGGTCGTTTTGAAGGCGGGCAGGCGACCAATATCGTGTGTGACCGTGTGGATATCTTAGCGGAAGCTCGTTCACTTATACCTGAAAAAATGCAGGCACAGGTAAGCAAGATGAAGGAAGCATTTGAAACAGTTGCTGCTGATATGGGCGGCAGAGCTGAAGTCGATATAGAAGTTATGTACCCTGGCTTCAAATTTGGCGAAGGCGATCTTGTGGTTGAGATTGCTCGTAAAGCAGCAGCAAAAATTGGCCGCAGCTGTGAACTTCAGCATAGTGGCGGAGGCAGCGACGCTAACGTAATTGCAGGATTTGGAATTCCAACAGTAAATCTTGCTGTTGGTTACGAAGAAATCCATACAACAAATGAGCGCATGCCACTTGAAGAGCTATACAAGCTGGCTGAAATGACGCTAGCTATTATTGATGAAGTAGCCAATCAATAAGAAAAGTTTAAAGGAGGGTCTTAGACTCTCCTTTTTGCTATACTAGACCTATAAATGGTTTAAGGATGATTAACATGAAGGATATGTATCCAAAGAACGGACGAGTCATTTTACATGTGGATATGAACAGCTTTTACGCTTCCGTAGAAATGGCCTATGATCCTAACTTAAAAGGGAAGCCATTAGCAATTGCTGGAAATGTGGAAGAAAGACGCGGGATTATTGTAACTTGCAGTTATGAAGCAAGGAAATTCGGTGTAAAAACAACGATGCCGCTATGGGAAGCAAAGAAATTATGTCCCCAGTTAATCGTGATGAAACCGAACTTTGAGAGGTACCGGGCAGCATCCATGGGGATGTTTGATATTCTTAGACAGTATACAGAACTGGTGGAACCTGTTTCGATAGACGAAGGCTATCTAGATATTACAGAGAGCTTTGAATTTGGCAGTCCTATTGACATTGCTGAAAGTATTCAAAAAAGAGTTCTAGAACAATTGGATTTGCCTTGCAGTATCGGCATTGCTCCGAATAAGTTTTTGGCTAAAATGGCTTCTGATATGAGAAAACCGATGGGCATTACGATTCTTCGTAAGCGTGATATTCCGAAGATTTTGTGGCCATTAAATACAAATGAAATGCATGGTGTCGGGAAAAAAACAGCAGAAAAGTTAACGACGATCGGAATACACACGATTGGGGATTTAGCAAAAGGCAATGAAATTCAACTTAAATCACTTCTTGGTATTAACGGAATCCGGATCAAAGAAAGAGCCAACGGTATCGACAAAAGACCGGTTGATCCTGGATCTATTGAGGAGTTTAAAAGTATCGGTAATTCGACCACGCTTCCTCGGGATGTAAGTAATCAACACGAGCTTTACCGTGTGTTAGATTCACTGGCTGAAACCGTTTCTGTTAGGTTAAAGCGAAAAAACGTCCTTGCAACTACTTTGGGTATTACGATTCGGTATAAAGACAGAAGAACGATTACAAGAAGTAAGAAACTTCCTAACCCTATAAATCATAAAGAGGACCTTTCTGTTTTTGCAAAACAGCTCTTTTTAAAATCCTGGAATGGGGATCCCGTTCGTTTATTAGGTATTACTGGCAATGATTTAGTGGACCAAGACCATGCATATAAGCAGTTAGATTTATTTTCCTTTGAAAAGGATGCGAAAAAAGAGCCACTACTTAAAACACTTTCTAATCTCCGAGAGAAATATGGAAAAGATATAATTGAAAATGCTGGTTCCCACAAGGTGGATCCTTCACATAATGTAGGGACAGCAACGAGTTTCAATAAGGATTTTCTTCGTACTTTCCCGATGAAAAATAAAGAAGAAGACTAAAAAGCTCCACTTTGTAAGGAATCAAAGTGGAGCTTTTTGACATTGGGTAAGTATAAAATTCGACTTTGAGAATTGTCCAG
>NZ_JBCNAC010000126.1:0-12372 GCF_050477885.1 Neobacillus rhizosphaerae | reverse complement strand
GGCGCTTCCGCTTTTCTATTCTCATTTACAAATATCTACGTCTAAATCTGTAACAGGCCACCAAAAGAAGCCATCCTTTTCCAACAGTTCATCTGCAGCCTGTGGTCCCATTGAACCGGAAGCGTAATTTGGGAATTCTGCCTTTGTTCCTTCCCACACTTCTGAAATCTTATCTACAAATGCCCAAGAATATGCTACTTCATCCCAATGCGTAAAGTTGGTCGCATCGCCACGCATGCAATCGTAAAGTAGCTTTTCATAGCCTTCAGGAGTGTTCATAGCATTAATTCCTGTGTTAGCAAAGCTTAGCTTCACCTCTTGTGCATCTAAATGGCCGCCAGCCTTTTTGGCATTAAGGTGAAGGGTTATTCCCTCTTCCGGCTGGATATGAATAACAAGGAGGTTTGGATTCAACATTTTTTCCGTCTGATAGTATAAATTCATTGGAATATCTTTAAATTGAACGACAATCTTTGTTGATTTTGCTGCCATTCGTTTACCAGTGCGAATATAAAATGGAACACCAGCCCAACGGAAGTTATCGATCATCACTTTACCTGCGACAAAGGTCTCTGTGTTCGATTCCTTGTCTACCATTTGTTCATCACGATAGGCGGGAACATTCTTATCATCCAGCATTCCCTCACCATATTGTCCGCGGACAAAGTAATCATTTACCTCGTCACCCACAACCGTTCTGAGTGAACGAAATACCCTTACTTTTTCGGAACGAATTTCATCCGTTGTCAATTTGATTGGAGGTTCCATGGCAAGCAAGGCTACCATTTGCATCATATGGTTTTGCAACATATCACGTAAAGCTCCGCTTGTTTCATAATAACGCCCTCGTTCTTCGACACCAAGTGTCTCACTAGACGTAATCTGGATATTAGATATATATCGGTTATTCCACAGCGGTTCGAAAATGGCATTGGCAAAACGAATGACTTCAATATTACGAACCATCTCTTTTCCAAGGTAGTGATCAATTCGATACACTTCTTCTTCAGAAAAGGCTGTTCTAATTTGTTTATTTAACTCTTTGGCAGATTCTAAATCATGTCCAAACGGTTTTTCAATGACTAAGCGTTTGTAACCTTTTACATTGGTTAACCCATCTGATTTTAAATGAAGCGCGATTGGTCCGAAGAATTCTGGTGCCATCGCGAGGTAAAAGATGCGATTTCCTTCAAGTTGATAATTCTCATCAATCTCATGAGCTAATTTATTTAATTCTGCGTATGAGCTTGAATCGGCTACATCGTGTGATTGATAGTAAAAATGAGAAGCAAACTCATCGAGATTATCCTTGTTCCCTAAGGCTCCTAATACTGAGTCCTGTACTGATTGCTGAAAATCATCATTAGACATAGATCTTCTTGCAACCCCAATGACAGCAAATTTATTTAATCTCCCCCGCTCAAATAAACGGTAAAGGGAAGGAAATAGCTTTCTATGAGCTAAATCTCCAGTTGCTCCGAAAATCATAATTAATGAAGTCATGTTTTTTTCCACGGGTTAAAGACCTCTTTCCTAGTAGCATAATTTGCATATGTAGTCTGAAGAAAAACAATTTCTTTTTCCAACTATTAAATTTAGCTGTTTTCATTAGGTTTCGCAAATATATTGATTTGCATGTAAGCAATATGTTTTTCTGTTATTAGATGAGCTAAGAAGAAATCCAAACCAATTTATGTTATATTATCAATATTGGCTAAGGAACGGTGAAAGGAGAATGGAACTTTGGATTTATTTTTTCTTGGAACGGGGGCAGGAATGCCGGCGAAAATCAGAAATGTCACATCTATAGCCTTGAAATTGCTCGAGGAACGGGGAGCAGTATGGTTATTTGATGTGGGGGAGGCGACCCAGCATCAAATTTTACATACATCCTTAAAACCGCGGCGGATTGAAAAAATTTTTATTACTCATTTACATGGTGATCATATTTATGGTTTACCTGGTTTGTTATCCAGTCGTTCGTTTCAAGGCGGGGAGTCAGCGGTTACGGTTTATGGACCAAAAGGAATTAAAGAATATATCGAGATGAGTCTGTCCCTAAGTCAGACCTATTTAAAATATCCCTTGAGCATCGTCGAAATTAACGAAGGAATTATTTTTGAAGATGAACAGTTTACTGTGGAAGCTCGGCTGCTTGAACATGGGATTCCTTCGTATGGATATCGAATCATGGAGAAGGACAGACCGGGGACTTTGCATGCTGATAAGTTAATTAAAGCGGGTGTTCAACCTGGGCCAATCTTTAGGCAAATAAAAAATGGAGAATCGGTTACTCTTGAAGACGGACGGGTGCTTGATCCGAAGGAGTTCCTTGGCCCTGAACAAAAAGGAAGAGTAGTTACCATTCTTGGAGACACAAGATATTGTGAAAATGCGATGCTATTAGCAAAAGAGTCAGACCTTTTAATCCATGAAGCAACCTTCTCAAAAGGGGAGGAAACTTTAGCCTACGATTACTTTCATTCAACGACCTATCAGGCAGCAGATATTGCAAGAAAGGCTGACTGCAAGCAGTTATGTTTGACCCACATCAGCTCACGATATGATCGGAATGATTGGAGCGAGTTAGTGGCTGAAGCAAAGGAAACCTTTCCTAATACAGACATCGCGGAAGATTTTAAAGAAATTCATATTCCTCTTAAGTAAAAAAAGCACTTACTGAAAAATCAGTAAGTGCTTTTCTTTTCTTATACCCATCCTCTTTCGTACTGCTTAGGTCCTTCAATCGAAACACCAAGTTCTTTGGCTGCTGTTCGTGGCCAGTATGGGTCACGCAGCAACTCACGAGCTAGAAATACCAAATCAGCTCGTTCATTCTGTAGGATTTCCTCAGCCTGTATGCCCGTAGTAATTAAGCCAACTGCACCAGTTGCAACATTAGCCCCGTTCTTAATCGTTTCAGAATACTTTACCTGATAACCTGGATACACATGAATATGTGCGGGTACCACAGCACCTGAGCTTACATCCACTAAGTCTACACCTTGTTCTTTCATCCACTCTGCGAACACTATGTAATCTTCAGGTGATAATCCATCCTCGTGATAATCATGAGCAGAAACCCTTACAAACAGGGGACCTGACCAAACCGTTTTAACAGCATCAATGACCTCACGCAGTAAACGGTAACGGTTTTCAGCTGCGCCGCCATATTCGTCTGTTCGTTTGTTGGAAAGTGGAGAAAGAAATTCATTAATTAAATAACCATGCGCTCCGTGAATTTCAATCACATCAAAACCAGCCTGGGCCGCTCGTTCCGCCCCTTTTTTAAAGGCTTCAACGGTCTCTTTAATATCAGTGACTGTCATTTCTTTCGGAGTTTTCGATTTTTCATTAAAAGCTATCGCTGAAGGTGCGATGATTTCACCTTCTAATACAGCTTTTCTTCCAGCATGGGCAAGCTGTATACCTGTTTTCGCCCCATGTTCTTTCATGAAACCAACAAGCTCTTGGAAGCTCTCAATATGGTCATCACTCCAAATACCTAAATCTTGTGGAGAAATCCTGCCTTGTGGAGTAACTGCTGTTGCTTCAACTATAATAAGACCAACTTGACCGACCGCTCTGCTTGTGTAGTGCGTACGATGCCAGTTCTGAACATGCCCGTCTTCATTATGGCTGGAGTACATGCACATTGGCGCCATGACTATTCGGTTTTTTAATGTCACTCCCTTTATAGTAATGGGAGAAAATAATTTTGTTGCCATCTAAAAGTCCCTCCTGTTTCTGTACTAACCACTTTAGTATAGCAAAAGGTATAAAATTAATGTAAAATCCTGCTTCAGTCGTGATCTCTTAATTCACTTAAGCGGTAAGTCGTTCCTCTCCAAACAATTCCTCCGCGTTTAAAAGTAAGCAAGCTTGCTCTAATAATCGAATAAATAAAAAGTAAAGCAGTAATGGGAAAAACGAGAAATAGTACAGGGGAAAAGACGGTCATTCTTTTAATAATCAACACATAAAGAATTCCACTCGTAACAATATTACCTAAGCTTAGAAAGGCTATGGTTTTGTTTGCAGAAAAAATCGTCAGGAACGGAAGCACATTGGTGACAAAGACTCCGAAGATCGAAAAAAAAACCATCCTGACTTGATAATTTAGGCCTGCAAACGTATTTTTCTCCAGACCGATAAATGCCTCTCTTAAACTCCCATACCATTCGACTTCAATTAGCCTTAGTGCTGTGACTATTCTTTGGTGGTAGCCAGCCTTTTTCAATTTCATCCCCAGTTGCAAGTCATCATCTGGCCGCATTTTTAGTCTTGCATGTGTGCCAAATGATTCATATGCCTCTTTAGAAACCAGATTGAATGCCCCAATTCCTGTTCCAATTTTCGATTTTGGATTATTTGCCATCCATGGCCGCTTAAAATAGGAAAAACCAAACAAGAAAAAAGCGACAAAGGTTTTTAGCCAAAAATGATTCGCGCTTAAATTGGGTGCGGCTGTTAAATGGTCGAGCAGGTGTTTTTCAACATAATGGAGTGCCTTTGCAAATGCTTCCTTTCCATATTTCACATCTGCATCAGTGAATAATAGCCATTTTCCTGATGCTTGAAGCGATCCCTTATATAAGGCATGATTTTTCCCAAGCCAACCTTCAGGTAATTCCTTCACATGAATAACCTTGACCCGAGGATCTTCCTTCTTCAATTCATCTAGAATTTTTCCAGTTTCATCTGTGGAGCGGTCATCTACTAAAATCCATTCCACATTTTTATAGGTTTGCTGCAGCTGGCTTAGGATACTCGCCTTTATTTGTTTTTCTTCGTTTCTAGCTGCTACGATTACCGATAACATGGGTCCTGTTTCTAAACTTTCCTCGTTTTCAAGCGAGTCTACTTGACGGAAACCGATCAATGCATCAATCAGAAAAACAAGCCAAACGAGAATTCCTAATGAAAATAATATTGTTAGCATGAACTACACTTCCTGGACCTTTTTCCACCTAGTTTATAGTAAATGAGTCAAATATCCAACTAGGAAGGTTGATCCGCTGTCTCAAGTTGTGAACGTAAGGCAGTTCCCATTTTCTTTGACTGGGCAGTCGCTGCCTTTATACAAGAAATGAACGCTTGCTGTACTCCGTTTTCTTCAAGGACTTTAATTCCGGCTTCTGTTGTTCCGCCAGGACTAGTTACTTCCTTGCGCAGTTGTGTAGAGGACTTACTCGATTTTTTGACCATCTCTGCTGCTCCCAGCAAAGTTTGAACAATGAGTTCACTAGCCATTTCTTTTTCAAGACCAACCTCAACTGCACTTTTTTCCATTGCTTCGATGAGATAATAGATGTAAGCTGGACCACTTCCGGATAGGCCTGTGACCGCATCCAACTGTTTTTCTTCCACAAAAGTCGTTAGTCCAACCGTACCAAAAAGGTTTCTTGTTATTTCTACCTGCTCGTTGGTAACCCGCTGATTCATAGCTACCGCGGTTGCAGATTTGCCAACTGCGGCTGAAGTGTTTGGCATGGACCGTACAATCGAAAGGGGTTTTCTTGCCAAGGTTTCAATGGTACTTATGGATACACCTGCTAAGACGGAAACGACTAGCATGTGCTCAGTTAGTTGTTCTCGAATGGCTTGGATTGCTGTCGCTGCATCTTTTGGCTTCATCGCTAACATGACAATATCTGCACCATCGAAAAGAACATTCAAATCATACGTGCTGCTAACACCATAACGCTCTCTAAGACTATTTAGCCTTTCCTTATTTGAATGGTTTGTTACCCATACATTTTTTCTATCAATTAATTCATTCTCAAGAATTCCCGAAATGAATGCTTCAGCCATTGATCCTGCACCGATAATCGCTATTTTGTTCATTTTTTTTCCTCCTTTTTCTCCGTAAAATAAAATAGACCCTTCATCCATAAAGGACGAAAGGCTGGCCTTAGTCATCGCTTTAACGTAGCAAATTTTAATTGTGATTATGCAAGAGAAATAGGTTATCTGTCAAGTGGAATGTTGTTAGAATTTTTTATTTTTTCTAAAAAAATTATGCAGAAATAATGACAATTGAAGAATAAATCGCTACACTTTATTTTATACATTAAATGACAATACTGTTCATATCGTTCTATTTTCATTTCTTTATTTAACAATAATATTAAGGGGTTTTTATTATGACAGAATGGAAAAATGGAATTGCTAAAATTACCTTACCGACACCATTTCCAGTTGGTGATGTGAATGTTTTTTTGATTAAAGGGGAGCGATTGACACTCGTTGACGTGGGAGTGAAAACAGAGGGATCTTGGAATTCATTGAAAGAACAAATGGCTGAATTACATTTACATCCGGATGATATTGAACAAGTAATTTTAACTCATCATCATCCCGACCATGCAGGAGGGCTTGACTTTTTCCCTGCTTCTGTAGAGGTTTATGGTCATCAGCTCAATGAACGGTGGATCAACCCGACAGAAGCCTTTTTTCAAGAACAAGAGGCGTTCTTCCGCTTATATTTTAAAGAATTTGGTCTTCCTGAGGAGTATTTTCCGTTCCTTTCTAAGCTAAGAAATACGCTGAAGTATTCTTGTAATCGTTCACTAACGGGACATCTTTCAGAGGGAATGAAGCCATTAGGGCTTAATGATTGGGAGGTAATTGAAACGCCAGGTCATGCTCAAAGTCAAATTGCTCTTTTCCGAGAAAAGGACGGAGTATTAATTGGTGGTGATTTAATTCTGGCTCATATTTCACCGAATCCATTGCTTGAGCCACCTGCACCTGGTGAAACAGAAAGACCAAAGCCACAGCTCCAGCATAACGATTCGATGAAAAAGCTGTTGGCGTATCCTATTCAGTATGTATACACGGGGCACGGTGAAGAAGTGTATGAATTAGAAGCGCTTATTGGAAAACGACTTACACGGCAGCATGAGCGGGCAATGACCGTTAAAAACTGGCTTCAAAAAGAGGAACTTACTGTATTTAAAATTTGTCAACGCCTTTTCCCGACCGTCTATCAGCGTGAACTCATGCTAACCATATCAGAAACGGTCGCTCAACTTGACTATTTATCCTCTATCGGCGAAATTAGTAGTAATAATAAACAGCCCGTTCTCTACAATCTACAAGGCAATCTGAAGATCGAGTAACGGGAGTAAGCGAGTAGAGGTGTTTATGTGGGAAGGGAACTACTAAAAGAAAAAAATATTGTGATTACCGGTGCATCAGGAGGAATAGGTGCAGAAATCGCTAAGCTTTGTGCAGCAAGTGGGGCCAACCTTGTATTACTGGCAAGAAGTATGGATAAGCTTGAGAAGCTTAAAGTTGAACTGCAGGAAACCCATCAAGTTAACGTGAATGTTTTTCAGCTTGATGTATCTGACACGGTACAGGTAGAGAAGGTATTTAAGCAGATTTTTGAAACGATTGGTCAGGTTGATATCCTTGTCAATAATGCAGGCTTCGGCATTTTTCGTGAAGCGCATAAAGCAACAATGGATGAAATCAAGGGTATGTTTGATGTGAATGTAGTGGGGCTGATGGCATGTACGAACATGGTGCTGCCGAAAATGCGGGAGAGACGTTCTGGTCATATCATCAATATTGCCTCGCAGGCAGGGAAGATTGCTACACCAAAATCAAGTGTATACTCAGCTACTAAACATGCCGTTCTTGGCTATACGAATGCACTAAGAATGGAACTTGCGGATTACAATGTGCTCGTAACAGCTGTTAATCCAGGACCAATCGCTACTAATTTTTTTGACATTGCAGATGAGCAAGGCACATACGTAAAAAATGTGCAGCGATACATGCTTCAGCCTGAATATGTTGCAAATAAGGTGGTTGACGGCATGCTGACGAAAACAAGAGAAATCAATTTGCCACGCTGGATGAACATGGGAAGCGTGGTTTATGTTCTTTTTCCACGGTTGTTTGAGCACCTCGGAAAGAGGGCGTTTAATTCAAAATAGTTTTAATTACTCAGCCTCAATTTGAGGCTTTTTATTTTGCCTAAACGAACGTCACCCTGTTAAAAATTCATAAACGGTATCATTTACTATTTCATGTAAATTGGCTGTGGGATCTTCTTCTTTTAAATGCAAAACCCGGCCTATTAGACCCTCCAAATCTTTTTCCCCAACTGGCATGGATTCAGTTGAATAATACTGCTTCAGACAGTTTAAAATCATTTTTTTAATCAGCATTTTCTCCAAAAAAATACACCTCACCTCTATTATAAAGGTTTTTTAGCTAATCTCTATACGAAAACTTATCAAAAAATTTCCATTGAATACGAACGCATATTCGCTTATTATTAGGAATATAATAATTAAGAACATATGTTCGAAAAAATACGATTTGAGGGAAACTCCATGGTCGATTACAGTACGCTGCCGCAAAATAAAATTTTATGTGTGGACATGAAAAGCTTTTATGCAAGCTGCTCCGCTGTCATGCTTGGCCTCGACCCATTGAATTGCTATTTAGCTGTTTGCGGTAATAAGGAACGCCAAGGAAGTATAGTACTTGCTGCTTCGCCGCGATTGAAAAAAGAATTTGGGATTAAAACGGGATCGCGAATGTTTGAAATTCCAAATGATCCAAGAATCCAAATTGTTGAGCCGAAAATGGCAACCTATTTACGTATTTCTACAGAAATTTCGCGCGTGTTTAACCGCTATGTACCAAAAGAGGCCATCCATACGTATAGCGTCGATGAAAGTTTCATTAAAGTCGATGGGGCTGATCATTTGTGGGGAGATGCTCATACCATTGCTCAAAAAATAAAGGATGATATTGAGCGGGAATTTCAGCTGCCATGTGCAGTGGGGATTGGCCCCAATATGTTAATGGCAAAGCTTTGTCTTGATCTTGATGCAAAGAAAAAAGGCGTGACAGAGTGGACATATGAGGACGTCCAAACAAAGCTTTGGAAGGTATCACCGCTTAGAGAAATGTGGGGTATTGGCAGACGTGTGGAAAAAACATTAAATAGTATGGGGATTTTTACTGTCGGCCAGTTGGCCCGCTATGATCTAGAAAAGCTGGAAAAGAAATTCGGAATTATGGGAAATCAGTTATATTATCATGCCTGGGGAGTGGACCTCTCTGATTTAGGAGCACCCATTATCCAAAGGCAAATTAGCTTCGGAAAAAGCCAAATTCTCCTAAGAGATTATAAAGAGGAAGAAGAGATTAAGGCTGTCATGTTAGAAATATGTGAAGAGGTGGCACGAAGAGCAAGAACACATCGAAAGGCAGGGAGAACGATTAGTCTTGGAGTAGGATACAGTCAAGATGAATTTGGCGGCGGTTTTCATCGTTCAAGAACCATTCATCAGCCCACAAATGTAACGATGGAGCTTTACCGTATCTGTCTGGAATTATTTCATGAGCACTATACAGGAAAGACAGTACGGCAAATTTCTATTGCCATTAGCAACATTGTTGATGACCGTGAGCTGCAGCTCGATCTTTTTGACAGGGGTGCCTATAAGAGACGAGAGCTTGGCTATGTGGTTGATGCTGTTCGGAGACGCTTCGGTGCAGGCTCTCTGTTGCGCGCAGTTTCTTATACAGCTGCAGGAACCGCCAAGCATCGTGCCACATTGGTTGGGGGACATAAAATGTAACGAAAGAAGGAGAGCGTATGATTCGCGACCGTGGGAGGATCAAGTGGACGTCGATGATGCTTCCTGAGCATGTGAAATTGCTTAGGGATTGGGTGAAGGAAGATGGATTTGAACAAAAAAGGGAAATGGATGAACAGCAGCTGGAGCTCATGAATGAGACCCTTTCGGAAGCGGTCGAGTTTGATCAGTTCGTTACCGTTACTCATTATCGGAATCGAAACTATGAAATTGTTATTGGAAAAATCCATTACTGGGATGAACTGCTGCAAAGACTTCATATCGTTGACCGCTTTGAAGAGATACACCGCATTCCCATTATGAATATTGCCGATATCAGACTGACCGATTTGTGAAAAACGGGCTTTGTTAATTGATATGAAGAAAAATCTGGAGAAGGAAAAAATTATAGAAAGAACAATCCAGTCTACGTGACCCAAAAGGGCTTGAGAAAGAGAGAAAGGTCACGTAGGAGCGGTCTACGTGACCCAAGTGGACTCAGGAAAGGGAGACCGGTAACGTAGGAGCGGTCTACGTGACTCAAGTAGGCTCAGGAAAGGGAGACCGGTCACGTAGAAGCGGTCTACGTGACCCAAGTAGGCACAGGAAAGAGAGACCGGTAACGTAGAAGCAGTCTACGTGACCCAAGTAGGCACTAGAAAGGGAGACCGGTAACGTAGAGGCGGTCTACGTGACCCAAGTAGGCATAGGAAAGAGAGACCGGTCTCATAGAAGCGGTCTACGTGACCCAAGTAGGCTCAGGAAAGGGAGACCGGTAACGTAGAAGCAGTCTACGTTACCCAAGTAGGCACAGGAAAAAGAGACCGGTCTCATTGAAGCGGTCTACGTGACCCAAGGAGGCTCAGGAAAGGGAGACCGGTAACGTAGAAGCAGTCTATTCAACAACACAAAAAAAAGAGCCGCCCAAAGAAAGGCCGCCCATGTTTATTCTATTCCTCTTTAGGAACGCGAACTTGAGAATCAAATTTCCCTTTATGTGAGCCGTCACAGTATGGCTTATTGTTTGATAAACCACAGCGGCAGAGGGAAAAGGCTGGTTTTGATGGATATACATTACCTTCGCCATCAAGCAATTCCACATCACCTGTAATTCGTAATGAACCGTTATCATTTACCTTGATTTGTACCTTTGACATAGCAAACACCCCTTTTGGAATTTCATATTAACTTTGAGAATAACTGGAATATAAGAAAAATGCAACAACAAAAGACGAGCAAAAAAATAAAAATCCCTTAAAACCTATGTTACAATCACGATATGCTTAAAGAAGGGGATTTAATCATGCAGATCAATATAACAGAGGCAGCAATAGAAAAAATCAATGACAGAACAGTGGGCCGTAAAGGATTTTTAAAATTAAAATACGATACAGATGGCTGCGGTTGCGCGGTAAATGGGGTAATTACCCTGTGGTTTGTACCGGTATTAGATCAAGATGACTTAGCTATCGAAACAAATGATCGACCGGTATATGTAGAAAAAGCGAAAACCGTTTTTTTAGACGATGAAATGAAAATTGATTTTTCCCAAACCGCCAATTGTTTTCAACTAAAAAGTCCACAGCAAATCTTAAATGGACGTATGAGCCTAATGATTAAAGAAAAAACAGACTGATCCCCAATAAAATGGACAGTCTGTTTTTTAAATAGTGGATAAACCCTGATGAACATAGGTCTCCAAAAATTCATCGATGACTCGCTCATAATCCGCACGGTTTTCGTTAAAGGACTGGGCATGCCGTCCATTTTCAGCAAGGTATAACATTTTAGGGCCCTTTTTTTGCTCAAATAAGTCCTTGGACATAGTAGGGAGAATAAAATCATCCTTTTGACTGTGAATAAATAGAACAGGATGTTTGATATTTTCAATGACCGAAATGGGTGATACATGACGAATGGAATATTTATCTCGAAAACGCAACAGGATATCACCAATCGGGAGTAATAGTCCGGGTAGAAGCTTAAAGTCTTTTTTTATGAGATAGGCAAGCTGCTCCTTAAAATCAGAAAATGGACAGTCAGCAATATAAAAATCTGCCCCGTCCTCAAGAAGCCCGGCATATAACAGCATAGTAGCCGCACCCATAGATTCCCCGTGAATGCCAAGCTCAAGATTTGGTCCTTTTTCTTTTTTTAGCCAATCGACAACCGTTTTTAGATCGAATTTTTCATAGTGACCAAAGCTGGTTGTTTTTCCACCGGATTCTCCGTGTCGGCGATGGTCGTAAATGAAAGCATTAAACCCTCTTTCAAGAAAGAGGTTCGCATATTTAATCGAATTAATTTTCGTTTCCGTTACGCCATGAGAAATAATGATATATCGGTTCGTCTTGTGTGGTTCAATAAGAAGTCCTTTAATCATGTAACCAAATGGTGAAGGAATATCAACCTCCTGCTTTGGTAAAGACTCGAATTCATCAGGCTTATATCGGCCAGCTTCCTTTTCACGCCTTAAGATTAATTCTTCATCCTTTTTCTTCATATACATCAGACGGTTGGTAAAGTATAGAGCAAGAGATAACCAGAAAAATAACACAATAAACAATGTCCGAAATGTCTTCCTCACAATTGGCACCCCCTGAAGTAATTACTATAAAATATGAAAGTCACGTATTTAGAATGAACAGTTTTAATTTTAGCATAAAAAAAGCCGCTCACACCAATAAGCGGCTCTTTTGAACTTTAATAACAGTCTAGCTGCAATGTCTAGCCCCTCGGGGCTGAACAAGACGCTTCCGTTTTT
>NZ_JBCNAC010000125.1:0-50667 GCF_050477885.1 Neobacillus rhizosphaerae | reverse complement strand
GGGGAGACCCCGCAGGCGCAAGCGCCGAGGAGGCTCGCCGAAACACCCACGGAAAGCGAAGTGCCTGGAGCGGAAATCAACAGGCAAGTTTTGCGGAGCCTATTACTAAAAAATAACAGCGTAGATGTTCATTGAATGGAGTGTGTTAGGAATGTCCAAGTCTTTAAACCGCCATTTGGATAATCTTTTAAATGATGCTGTTAAAATGTTATATCATTATCAAATAGATCTGATTGAGGAATGGAGATTAATGCTTCAATCCCTAAAAAATACGAAGAAAAAATCAGCTGCCGTTTTTGAATTTATTAGTGGTTTTTTAGTGAAGTCGTTCCAGCTTATTAATGATGAGACAGTTGATATCTATCTGATGTTAGACAAATTGCAAGATGATTGGTATGCCCATTTCGGTAGACGTCCTGAACCAGAGGCGTTAATCTTTCATTTGAACTTGTTAGAGAATGCAGCTCATAAAGTATTAAAATCGAGGATTGCATCTTCCTCCAAGCTACATCCATCGGTACATTATTTATTCTCTAAAATTGGTGAAGTGATGCTATTCCAATCAGAAAAGGAGAACTGCAGTATTTGGAAGGATGCTGTTATTTTATTTAATGAATGGATTATTCGCTCTCAAAACTTCCAAGAGTCAGTTGAAAATATATCCTTTGGATTTGGTTATTTTCTTCCTTTTGAACGATGTGCCCTTTTTAAATTTACCAATAAAGAAAGTGTTGGTGTTGGTTTATTTGGTCATCATCTCAATACAGAAGAAATTAAAGCCATTGCAGAAAAAATAAGTAATATTCCAGTGCTTAATGAGAGTCTGGTAAAATTAAAGTCTCAGGGACACGAGATGAAAAATTTCCAGCCTATTTATATTCCTTTGGCTGAAAATGCACTACCTGAAAAATATGTAAAGAAATTTGAACTTACTTCTTTAATCATAGTCCCTATTTATGTACCCGAAGAGGGGAAAATTATTGGTGGAGTTGTATTAGATAAAGGACCCGGGAAGCAATTCACAGTGGATACAAGTCTATTCCCAGCATTAATGAAATTCGGCCAAAGCTCTGGAGAACTATTATCAAAATTTATTGAAGCGGATATTAAAATGCCGGAATTACCAGAAGGAGGGCTAATATCCTTATCTCCAAGAGAAATTGAAATTATCAAGCTTCTGGCAGACGGAGCGTCTACTGCTGAGGCCGCATTAAAGCTTTATTTAAGTGAATTTACTGTAAGAGACTATATTTCCAATATCATGAAAAGGCTGAATGCACAAAACAGGACTGAAGTAGCAGTAAAGGCAATAAGAATGGGAATTATACAATAAGAAAGAAAAACGCCCCTTTATTAAATGCAGTTTATCAAAGCTGCGATTTTATTTAGAAAAAAATACCTGAAACTATTATGGATCAAACCACGTTATACTAAAGTGGAGCAAATAAACTATGTATGAAAAAATTATTGCTATTCACCTAATAAGTGAGTAAAATGGGAGAGTTATTTGTCATTACTAAATATTCTAAAGCAATAAAAGTTAGGAGAAGTTAACAACATGGACTTACTATTGTTTATTAAGGCAATTATCTTGGGACTTGTAGAAGGCGCAACCGAGTTTGCACCAGTTTCTTCAACTGGGCACATGATTATTGTTGATGATTTGTGGCTTCAATCTGAAAAATTCTTAACACAGCATGGGGCTAATACCTTTAAAGTGGTAATCCAGCTTGGTTCTATCCTAGCAGTTGTCGTCACTTTTTGGGAACGATTTTTTGACTTGTTAGGATTAGGGAGATTCAGAAAGGGGCACGAGGAGAAACAAAGCCGTCTTAAGTTAACCCAAGTTATAGTCGGCTTAATTCCAGCAGGTGTATTGGGTGTCCTTTTTAATGATTATATTGATGATCATTTATTTTCCACAGCGACCGTTTTGATTGGGTTAGTCATTGGGGCTGTGTTTATGATTCTTGCAGATTTAATTGGACCAAAAAATCCAAAAGTACAAACAGTTGACGAAATTTCATATGGACAAGCGATAGCAATAGGACTTTTTCAATGTTTCTCACTTTGGCCAGGATTCTCTCGTTCAGGTTCAACGATATCCGGTGGTGTTTTAATGGGGATGAGTCACCGCGCCGCAGCTGACTTTACTTTTATTATGGCTGTACCGATTATGGCGGGAGCAAGTTTGCTTTCATTGTTAAAAAACTGGCAGTATATGACAATGGATGCTCTTCCGTTTTTTATTGCTGGATTTATTAGTGCATTTATTTTTGCGTTATTATCCATTCGCTTTTTCTTAAAGCTGATTAATAAAATTAAGCTTTTACCCTTTGCAATATATCGAATTGTACTAGCTATAGTTATTTATCTAATTTTCTTTTAGTGAAAAAAGACAGCCAATACCCAATTGGGAAGCTGTCTTTTTTTATTAGAGTAAATCTGGATAGTCACTTATCATGCCATCTACAGAATAATACTTTAACAAATTCTTCTCACTTCTTTTATTAACTGTCCAAATCATTGTTTTAAACCCATGTTGATGAATTCGCCTAATGAGTTTTTTGTTAACCATAGTAACCTTTGGATTGATATAGGTAGCATAGTTTAAGTAGGATTCTAACTCTTTATTTGACAGTCCGTTCATCTTTGTTTTCTTTATTAATATCCCAATAGGAATCTTGGGAAGAAGGTGATGGAAACGTTTCATTGAGATTTGATCAAAGGATTGAACGATGATTTGATTATTGTCCCCAGAAGCAAGGCCTCTTTTCAGTAGTTCATTAGCTACTTTTTCTTCTATATCTGGATATAAGTTAGGCTTTTTTAACTCAATTAATAAACCAACCTTTCCAGCATAGGTATTTAGAAATTCGCTAAATAAAGGAATTCGTTCCTTAGAAAATTTTGAATGAAACCAGCTTCCTGCATCGAGTGACTGAAGCTCCTCTAAAGTAAAATCCTTTACTCTTCCTTTTCCGTTGGTTGTACGGTTAACTGTTGGATCATGGATAATAACTAATTCGCCATCCTTTGTCATCTGAATATCGATTTCAAGGTAATTAGCTCCCAGCTCTAATGCCTTGTTAAAGGATGCAAAAGTATTCTCCGGACAATATCCAGCTGCTCCACGATGACCTATTTTTATAAAAGAATGACCTCTCCGTTCTTTAGTTAACCCGCTTACCATACGATAAGCCACCATTAATATGAACAGAATAACTGTTGCAAATGACCTCAAACGATTGGCTCCTAACTATTATGATTTGTGAACATGGTAAGAAAAATGATGATAAATGTCAACTTTCTGATGTTTTTCATCATTGAACAGAAATAATGGACAGACATACTACTGTGATATCTGCCTTGTACATTAATAATGGGCTTATTCTTTTTATTCAAAATGTACGAATAGGGATATATGTCTATCGCACATTTTTATCTAGGTGAATATAGATATATGGAATTAAGAAAAGGAGGTAATGTAGATGTCTGGTGCAGTAGGTGGCTATGGCGGCGGATTTGCCCTACTAGTCGTTTTATTTATTTTGTTAATCATTATTGGTGCTTCTTGGTGTACCCCATTCTATTGATAATTATAAAAGGAGGAATTTAAATGTTTGGATATGGTTATGGTGGCGGGTTTGGCGGTTGTGGAGTAGGTTATGGTGGTGGATGTGGTTTTGGCGGCGGATTTGCATTAATCGTCGTTTTATTCATCCTTTTAATCATTGTAGGTGCAGCTTGCTTTAGATGGTAGAAGAAAAATGAAGAGAGGCACTAATAATTGCCTCGTCGAAAAGCAAGGATATTTCCTTGCTTTTCCTTTTTTTCCATGGAAAGTTTTTAAGGTTGGACAAGTTGTTGATTCATGTTACGGTTAATGGGTTGAAAAATTAAAGGATAAAGGGGGACATAATAATGAAGCGTACTGTTTCTTTTTTATTATCTGTCATCATCTTCTTCATCCTGCTGAATGATCTAAATTTACCCTTAAACGTTAATGCTAAAAATCTCGATAAAACAAAAGTTCATAAAGTTACCAAACGTGAAACTTTAAGGGAAATATCTCATCAATATGGTAATTCAAAAGATGAATTAATAAAAATGAAAATTACTGAGAAAGAAATGGACTTGTTAGCAAGGTTGGTCACAGCTGAAGCAAAGGGAGAACCATATCAAGGTAAGGTGGCTGTCGCAGCAGTTGTGCTTAACCGTTTAGAAAGTGAACAATTTCCAGATTCTATTCAGCAGGTTATTTATCAAGATAAACAGTTTCAACCCGTCGATAATGGGATGATTAATAAACCAGCAGGGGAAGAAGCAAAAAAAGCGGTAGATGAAGCAATAAATAAAGATGGACAAGTAACAGATGCACTTTATTTTTTCAATCCTGATGAGACTAACAGTAAATGGCTGCGTACGAGACCTGTTACAGAAGAAATAGGAAACCATCGCTTTGCCAGTTAAGAAAACCCGCTATAGATCGAGCGGGTTTTTTTCTATTGATGTAGTATTTTTCCATTTTCGGAACCCTTCTAATTCTTTGCTAATCTTTTTTAAAGTAAAGCCAATTACAGCTGCATCATCTATAATTCCTAAACCAATGATAAAATCAGGAACAAAATCAAGTGGAGATACAAAATACAGGATGGCCCCGATAACCGAAACAATGGTACCTTTTGATACATCCTTATATTCACCTTTAGAATAAGCTTTGATCAGATCAAAAAATAATTGAAGCTTATCTCGTGCTTCCCCTAAACTGTCTTTCCTCTCATTTGCCATTTGTATTGCTTTATTAAGCAAACCAAGTGTTTTTTTCGGGTTGTCAATGTAGTTTTGCGCTTCCTTGTTGTAAACGTGTTGTTCTTTTTCGAAAAAGAAATTTTTACCGAACAAGCCCTTCACTTCCCTTATTCCGGATTTTCACTATAGTTTACCACCGAAATCATAAATCAAAACTTCCTATAAAAGAAAAGAGACTGATTATAACGTCAGTCTCTTTTATGCTAATACAAGGTTTTCGGTATTTGATTTCGTGGAATTCCAAACGATAGCTTCCACTTCGGAACCTTCTAGTGTTTCTTTCTTTAATAATGCATCAACTAATTGCTGATACTGGTATTGATGACCTTTAATAAGACTTTCTGCTTTTTCTAAGCCTTTTGCAAAAAGGTCCTGCATTTTAGCTTCTCTATCTGATTTATTAAAAGTCAAAGTGAAACCATCTTCAAGCAAGCCTGTATCAACCATTTGTTCAATGAGTTGTTTTGCCTGCTGTACGTCTCCGCTCACACCAATACTATGTTCACCAAGGATCAATCGTTCAGCAACACCCCCGGCTAACACCATGGCAACACGGTCAAGCAAATCAGTGTGTGTTGATAAGTGAAGTTCTTGTGGAATGGGTGCCACATAACCAAGTGCTTCACCACGTGGAATAATCGTGGCTTTTCTGACAGAACCGGGCTTTGTTAACGAAGCAACAATTGCATGACCAGCTTCGTGGATAGCAACCCTCCGTTTTGTTTCTTGGTCCTTCAATGAACGAGAGGTACTTCCAAGGATGGTTCGGTCTAAGGCGTAGTCAAGATCTTGTTTTAGGATCTTTTCCTGACCGTTTTGAACAGCTTTTCTACTTGCTGTTTCAAATAGGGATTGTAACTCGGCCCCAGAAAAACCAGATGTACTTTCTGCTAAATCATCTAATGAAGAATAAACATCTTCTCCAAGAGCTTTTCCCCGCGTATGGATATTAATGATTTCTCTTCTTCCTTTTGTGTCTGGCAGTTGTACATGGAAAGAGAAGTCAATTCTGCCTGGGCGAAGAAAGGCTTCATCCAGCATGTCTTTTCTGTTAGTAGCAGCGATAAATAAAATACCATCATTTACATGACCACCGTCAAGCTGAACAAGGAGTTCAGTTAAGGTTTTTTCGGCTTCCTCGCCTCCATGTGCTTTCCGTCTCCCTGCTAGCGCATCTACTTCATCAATGAAAATAACTGCAGGAGAATGTTTTCTTGCTGTTTGGAATAGTGAACGGACACGACTTGCACCTACACCTACAAATAGTTCATTAAAAGCTGAACCACTCGATGAGAAGAAAGAAGCATTTAGTTCACGCGCAATTGCCTGTGCTAACAATGTTTTACCAGTTCCTGGTGGGCCATACAACAAAATTCCTTTTGGTGGTTTAATTCCTAATTTTATTGCACGATCTGGTTCTTTCAATGTAGAAAGGGTTTGTAGTATTTCTTCTTTCATTTCTTCGCCGAGTCCACCAACGTCTTTTAGACTAATTGTTGGCAATGGGCGGGATTTAGCAACACTGTTTTTTATTGAATTAGGTAGGCCGAAGCCGCCTTTAGTTTTTTGAAGGGTAATAGCAGTACCTGTTAGTAACAAAATCACACCGAGCATTACCCATTTTCCGTAAGGGCTACTTGTGGTATAGGAATATTCAATATTATATTTTTCAACAAGTTTTTCTACCATGTGACTGTTAGGTGGAATATGTGAAGTGTATTCCTCTTTACCAGCTTTTAAATAAAGACTACCATCTGGTTGTTCTATGAGGGTAACGGACTTTCCCTCTTGTGCTTTAATTGTTTCTTCTACTGAAGAGAAAGGGAGCGCAATCTCTTTATTAGTGGATTGAACAAACCAAACGATACCAGCAACAATTATGAGTAAAGCTGTGAACAGCGGAATAAACTTGGAAACTATTTTTTTACTTTTGTTCATATTTTTCATCTCCTATAACAGAGTCATACTCTATTATAGAGTGATTTCCAATAAAATGGATGTGGGAATCAGTGGAAGAGCTAACACTGCAGCTATAAAAAAGAGGCTAACATAACAGTCAGCCTCAATGTGAATTAGGATAATAAGCGAAGATGAGGAATAATTGGCATTAATACACTTTGAGCAAGTACACCAATACTTACACCTGCACTAGATGCTTTACTCCATTTAAAAACATGAACCTTTTCGTCCTTTCCTTCATACAAAAATAATAGTTGCTCTCCTTCTTCTGCGATACCAATTTTTTTGAAGGACACGTTATTTTGCACTAGGACAGCTTCGAATGCTTTGTGTAATAAACCTAAGTCGATCGTTGTAGTATCCATAGTTCCTCCCAAATACGAACATTAACGGCATTAAATTACCGCTTACCTACATTATATTCTTTTCCTTAACTGGATAAAAGAAATAATGAGGGCAGGTGAATTGAAATATTGCAAAGTTCACGTTTGAGAGATAAGATTGAACTTATGGACAAAAAATTTATTTATTGTCAAAAGAGAGGAAGACAAGATGGGTAACAATTTTAAAGAAGAAGTATTGTCGCGCCGGACATTTGCGATTATTTCCCACCCGGATGCCGGAAAAACGACACTCACGGAGAAATTATTATTATTTGGTGGAGCTATTCGTGATGCAGGGACTGTAAAAGCGAAGAAGACAGGTAAATTTGCAACAAGTGACTGGATGGAGATTGAGAAGCAACGGGGAATTTCCGTAACATCCAGTGTGATGCAATTTGATTATGATGGATTCCGAGTCAATATTCTGGATACACCTGGTCACCAGGACTTCAGTGAAGATACGTATAGAACCTTAATGGCAGTAGACAGTGCAGTAATGATTGTGGACTCTGCAAAGGGGATTGAGGAACAAACACTTAAGCTATTTAAAGTATGCCGTATGCGCGGTATTCCTATTTTTACGTTTATGAATAAGCTAGATCGTCAAGGGAAAGCGCCGCTCGAACTTCTCGCAGAGTTAGAAGAGGTTTTAGGAATTGAATCCTATCCTATGAATTGGCCAATTGGTATGGGGAAAGAATTCCTTGGTATCTATGATCGATTTAATAACCGAGTGGAACAATTTCGAGTGAATGAAAACGAGCGATTTATTCCATTAACTAACGATGGTGAAATTGAGGGGAATCATCCGTTAAAATCATCAGGGCTTTATGACCAAACATTAGATGAAATTATGCTTCTTAATGAAGCTGGTAATGAATTCTCAGCAGAGAAAATTGCAGCTGGAACACTGACGCCAGTATTCTTTGGAAGTGCATTAACAAACTTTGGTGTACAAACATTTCTTGAGTCTTACTTGCAATTTGCGCCACCACCAAAAGCGCGTAATTCTTCGGTAGGAGAAATTGATCCGCTCGGTGATCAATTTTCGGGATTTGTTTTCAAAATTCAAGCAAACATGAACCCAGCACATCGGGATAGGATTGCCTTTGTCCGCGTTTGTTCTGGTAAATTTGAGCGGGGAATGACCGTTAATATACCGCGCTTAGGAAAACAAATCAAGCTTTCTCAATCTACCTCATTTATGGCTGAAGAAAGAAATACAGTTGATGAGGCAGTTAGTGGAGATATTATTGGGTTATATGACACAGGGACCTACCAGATTGGTGACACGCTTACAACAGGTAAGGACAATTTCCAATATGAAAGATTACCTCAATTTACACCGGAATTGTATGTCAGAGTTTCAGCCAAAAACGTGATGAAGCAAAAATCTTTCTATAAAGGTATACAGCAACTTGTTCAAGAAGGTGCGATACAGCTCTTTAAGACCGTAAGGATGGAAGAGTACCTTTTAGGTGCAGTTGGACAGTTGCAATTTGAGGTTTTTGAACATCGGATGAGAAATGAATATAATGCTGAGGTATTGATGGAACGAGTGGGTTCAAAGATTGCCCGTTGGGTAGATGGTGATGTAGTGGATGAGAATTTATCCAGTTCACGGAGTATGCTGGTAAAAGATCGCTATGATCATTATGTATTCTTATTTGAAAATGAATTTGCCCTTAGATGGTTCCAAGAAAAAAACCCTACGGTTAAACTATATAATCCTATGGATCAACACGAATAAAATGAACATTCAAAAAACAGCGAGGAAAAATTCTTGCTGTTTTTTCCATAAAGTTGGGAAAATTTATGTTCGACCTGTTAATTTGGCATCAGACTGGATAAGCTATATTGAACAGTTATTTACTTAAAAAAAAGCCTAAAGAAGCGGGATATCACTATGAAAAAGATGAGCAGATTAGAGGCCGTTTTATGGAATATAGCGTTTCCAGGTTTCAGCCAATTAATTATTGGTCAGTATATTAAAGGCGTGTTGTTTGTCATATTAGAAATTGTTGTGAATGTTATGAGCAGATTTAACCAAGCAATTATGTACAGTTTCCTAGGTGAAATCGAAAAGGCTGAAGCGGTTATAGACTATCAATGGCTTATGTTCTATCCATGTCTTTATATGTTTTCTATGTGGGATGGATATCGTTCGGCTATGCCTAAGGATGAAAGATTTTCTTTTCTTCCATTTGTATCATGTGCGTACTTTGTTACTGTTGGTTTAATGGTATCTCCTAAAGTTACAATTTTTCACGTTCATCCTGGTCCTGTTTTTTTACCAATGCTATTTTTAATTCCAGGACTGATAATAGGTTTCTTTTTTAAATATTTATTATTCTATACCAGCAAAAGTAAAAAGGTAGATGGGTGAGGCTTTAAATCAGATAATCTGGTTTAAAGCTTTTTATTTGGAAAGTTTTTGGGAGACCCCCAAAACTGTAACAATTGTAACGTACTAATGTAATGAAAGAGCGATCGCAATAAGAAAAAATGAGGGATGTCAAAGGATTGTAAAAACACTGTAATATGAAATAGGAAATAAGAAATATGAACCATAAACAATAACTGGAAAAGTAATCCGCTATTGGTACTATCTTTTGATAATTGCTTACCCCCAAAAAGTCCAAGGTAACGTTCGTATGTTATAATTGGTCGAATAGAGGTGAGCAAATGCTAAGTTTATTGTTTATGGCCAAGAAGAAAAAAAGAACTTTGGAGGAAACCGTCCTTCAAATTCAACAGGGCGACCAGTATCTACTGGACGAAATTATTGATGCCTACAAACCTTTTATTGCAAAGACTGTATCTTCCGTATGTAAACGATATATCTATGAAACTGATGATGAATTTAGCATAGGACTTATTGCATTCAATGAAGCGATTGAAAAATATTCCCCAGAACGTGGAAGCTCATTGTTGAGTTTCTCAGAAGTAATCATTAAAAGAAGAGTCATCGACTATATACGTAAACAAACCAAAAATCAACATATTAGTATTGATTTAACAAATTCTGCCCAAGATGAAGAAACAGCAGGAACTATTATTGTTAATGAGCTTTCTCTTGATGACTATCATAAAAAGAATGATGAACAATTAAGAAAAGATGAGATAATCCATTTTCAAAACCTATTAATTACTTTTGATTTAAGTTTTAGTGATTTAGTTGAAAATTCTCCGAAGCATGTGGATGCCAGGAGGAATGCGATCCTCGCAGCGAAAATGTTAGTAGCTGACCAGGAATTAAAGGATTTTTTACTTGAAAAGAAACGTCTTCCTATTAAGCAGCTTGAAACAAGGGTAAATGTGAGTAGAAAGACAATCGAGCGGAATAGGAAATATATTTTAGCTATTGCTCTTATCTTATCGAGTGATTATGTTTACATGAAGGATTATATTAAGGGGGTGTTAGAGACATGAAAAAGGGAATTATAATGGAAATACATGAAGGTTTTTTAACGCTTTTAACCCCCGAAGGTGAGTTTTTACAATCAAGGAAACAAAATCAGCCCTATTCAATAGGAGAAGAAATTTATTTTTTTCCGTTTGAAACTGTGAATCGAGTTAAAACAAAACGTTCAATAAGAAACATAATTAGGCTTAAAACCGTCTGGATCGCGATGGCAGCACTTATGATTTTTATTGGAACTTTTATTCCAATGTATCAAGATAATAAGGCCTATGCATATATGTCCATTGATGCTAACCCAAGTGTTGAACTGGGTGTGAATAAAAAAATGCAAGTTGTGAAATTAACCGGATTCAATAAAGAAGGAAAAGAGATTATTTCACACTTAAAGAATTGGAAGAAGGAAGACGTTTCGGAATTAACCAAAGATATTCTTTCTGAGATGAAAAAGGGTGGTTATTTAAATGAGAACACCCAACTCCTAATTTCTACCGTGCGAATCGAGCAGCCTGTAGAAAAAATTGAAAATCAATTACAGAAGAAATTAGATAAGATTGAAGTAACGGTTAATAAAGAAAAATTAGATCTAATTGTCTCGACCGGTACCGAAAAGCAATTAGAAAAAGCACATAAGCAAGGTATTACAATCGGCAAATACCAGTATTCTCAAGGGAAATCCAAACAAGAGAACTGGGATACTGTTGAGAAGAAGGATGAAAAAATTTCTGCACCAGCACAATCACCATCTGATATTTCAATACCATCGGGACAATCAAAGAAGCCATCTGAAAATAATGGTAAACAGTCTAATTGGGATAACGGTGAAGAAAAGGGGAATTGGGACAGGAATACGAATTCTCCAGGATATTTGAAAAAAATGGAAGAGGGGAATTCGAAGCAAAACCAAGGGCAATACAGGAAACACAACGATTCACAGTCGAAGAATAATGAGGATAAAAGCTCAAATCATAGTAACAATTATAGACAGAATAACAATTATAACCATAATAACAATAATGACAATAATCCTCATAGCAAGGTACGAAACAATGAGCGTAACGATAGTAATAATGAGCATGAGGATAATGGTAATAATAATCGAAAAAATAGGTAAAGTCCGGTGTTTAGACCGGACTTTTTTCCATTTGTATGAAATTATTCTTTCGTAAAATGTCCAGAAAGTTGGGCTTGTGCTTGTTGTACTAACCTTTTAGTAATTTCTCCGCCGACCGAACCATTCGCTCTAGAAACTGTATCTGAACCTAATTGAACGCCAAATTCTTGTGCTATTTCATATTTAACCTGATCTAGGTACTGTTCAATTCCAGGTACTAATAGTTTATTGCTGCTGTTAGCCATTTCAATTCAACTCCTTCTTTTCTCCAGAGGTTTCTTTCCTCTGTAAAAGTATTATTTTATTTTTTTATCGGTTTCATGAGTGGAAATGTTTTTCGTAATTGGATATTAAATTCTAGTCCGTCCCTTTACTAACATCCTTAGTAGGATGCATAAATGGAACAGCTTGTGGCTTTCGTTTGCTTTCCAGTAAATCCCGATTTTCGGCTGTATTCCACCCAATATCATTCGTTGGGTGAACCCATTCGTCACCAGCCATTATTGATGGGTCTGTTTCCTTGGACCAATTTTCTAATGGTGAGTTTTTAGAAGCGTATAAACTGTCTCCGATCGTAACCCCATGTTTGTTGACAAAGGGGTCCTCCATTTTTATTCCAGTTCCTTCAAAGCTTGGAGCATTCATTTGATGTGGCATGGTTTCGTTAATGGCAATGTCTTCAATTGACGGTTTTGTATCTTTAGAATGTTTCATCACTCATCACTCCTTTTAATATTATTTTCTGTCTGTAGTTTTTTTTTATTTATGAAAAATAAGGAAGGAAAGGAATGAAGGGATTATGTTAAAACTATAGCTGTACTAATTAACTTATAGGAGGGTTCCTGTATGGCAAAGCGTAAAGCAGAATTTGATGCTGTAACCAAATATTCTAAAACACCTCATAAAAATGTTCAGGAAAGTGAATTCTCAGCTGAATTTGCTGATAATAACAACGCAATAAGAGGAGCAAATCGCAATTCCAAACAAGGCAAGAAGGGTAGAAGTTAATGAAGAGCCGAAGAAAAACTCCTCCGCGTATCCCAGTTGAGGAATTTAGTGTTGAATATGGAGATGTAAATGGGAAGTCACTTTACGAAACAAAAAAGACCCAAAAGAAAAATAGATAAGCCGGGTTCTCCCGGCTTATCGTTAGGTTGTAAATATAAGGGTTCGATTGTTTATAGGATCGAAATAAGCCAATAAACAGGAAGGCTGCTTTTTAATTTCACCCGTTGCTATATAACCTGTTAAATTAAAAGAAATTTCTTCTAGCATCGTGTGTTTAAATAATTCCTTTTCCTCAAGGTTTAAATTGATAAATTCTTTTCCTAAGAGGTTAGGGTTCTCAACAAACTTTTTATATAATTCTGTTCGTTTATTTTTATCATAGCTTGCTTCCCACCAAGGCTTTCTTGGTTTGTATTTATGATTGATTAAATAATCATATTTCATTAAATCTGCAACTACGTCAAGGTTCTTCACTTCTTTTTGTTCTAGGAAAGAATATAACCTACGGAATAAGTCCTCTAGCTGATGACCAATTCTTGACCAACCGCGTTCATCCCAATAGCTGCCAAACTCTTGAAAGAAATCAAATGGTGAAGGAAAAACATGTTTAACCAAGTATTCCACTGTATGATCCATTCTATGGTCATTCCAATATTTTTCTAATACATCTTCCACTTGTTTAATCCTTACAATATCGTCAAAGGAAAGGACATTATTGCTTAGTATTTCATAAGGAGAATGGTCCATGTATACATATTGATGTTTTTCAGCACGCAATCGAACTCCAGTGCCGCGTAACATTTTTAAGAATCCTAATTGTAATTCCTCGGGCCTCATCTCAAAAACATCGTTAAAGGTTTTTCGGAAAGATGCATAGTCCTCTTCAGGTAATCCTGCAATTAAATCCAGATGCTGATCGATTTTGTTGCCTTCCTTTACCATTGTCACCGTTCTTGTAAGCTTGGCAAAGTTTTGTTTCCGCATGACCAATTCATTCGTATAATCATTTGTGGACTGAACCCCAATTTCAAATCGGAAAAGACCTTTTGGTGCCTCTTGGTTAAGGAATTCAATAACTTCAGGCCGCATAATATCCGCAGTTATTTCAAATTGAAAAACTGTTCCAGGTAGATGCTCATCGATTAAGAAACGGAACATTTCCATGGCATAGCTACGGCTTATATTAAAGGTACGGTCAACAAATTTAATGGTTTTTGCCCCGTTTTCCATTAGATACCTTATATCAGATTTAATTTTTTCTCTATCAAAATACCTTACCCCTACCTCAATGGATGAGAGGCAAAACTGACAGCTAAATGGACATCCTCTACTAGTTTCTATATAAGTTACCCGCTTACCTAAGTAAGGGATATCTTCAGGAAGTCGGTAGGGAGACGGAAGCTCTTTAAGATCTAGCTTATTCATTTGTGGTGTTATGATAACCCTATCCTCAGAGCGATAAGCAATACCGGGAACGTTACGATAATCATGATTCGTTTCTATTTCTGTGAGTAACTGTTTAAAGGTTTGTTCACCTTCACCGATTACAATAAAATCGACCTCAGAATGTTTCTCCATCCATTCCAACGTATCATAGGTAACTTCAGGTCCCCCTAAGACGATTAAAATAGAGGGGTCAATTTTTTTAAGCATATTGACCACTTTGAGTGTTTCTTCAATGTTCCAAATATAACAACTAAATCCAATAACGGCAGGTTTGGATTGATAAAGGTCTGACACAATGTTCATAACCGGGTCCTTAATCGTATATTCTTTGAGCTGTATGGTAAATTCGGGAGCGGCATAAGCCTTTAAATAGCGAATAGCAAGGTTTGTATGGATGAACTTTGCATTCAATGTAGAACAAATTACATTCATAAACTGGCTCCTTTTCAATGATAAAACAAAAAATAATTATATCTTATTTTCAACCAAAAAGATAGCAGACAAACTGGCTGTAAGATTATGGATTCATATTTTCTTCTTATTATCCATTAGGTTAGATCTGTTATATTACAAATGGAATGCTGTTATATAATTGAATAATTCTAATTCATCCAGTCATATTAATGTTTCTTCGGAAAAAATTAAATGTGTTTCAAAAAAAATCTCTTATGTTTGACTTTTGTCACAGCTTAATATATTTGAATGTCTTACAATGATCGTGGGGAAGTTAATTTTTTATGACATTTTTAAGGTATTTTTATGAACGAATAAGAGTAGCGCAAAAGGCTCAAAAGCCATGTGTATACTTTTTTAACAATGGGGAGGGACATTATGTCTATTTTACCGAAAAAAAATGAACTTGGATTTTTTGAAATTCGACTTGAATCAATCGGAGGCTTAGGTGCAAACCTAGCTGGAAAAATGTTGGCGGAAGCTGGTGTTCTTAGTCTTGGGTTGAAGGGTTCCAACTTTTCATCCTATGGCTCAGAAAAAAAGGGCTCTCCTGTAAAGAGCTTTATCCGTTTTTGTGAACCAGATGTAGAAATTAGAGATCATAGTCCAATTGAACAGCCACATATCGTTGGTGTTTTCCATGAAGCCCTATATAAGACAGTTAATGTTGTCAGTGGCTTAGATGCTGAGGGAATCGTTCTAGTAAATACAGAACGAGATTTTGATGAAGTAAAAAGGGATTTACAACTAGAAAATGGAACTTTGGCCATTATTGATGCCTTAAGTATTGCGGTTGAAGAAAAAACAAAAGTAAATACAGCGATGCTCGGTGCTTTATACCGAATACTAGACTTTTTAGATCCAGAATCAATGAGAGATGTTATACGTAAAACATTTACAAAGAAATATCCTCATCTTGTTGAACCAAATATTCGTACGTTTGATCGTGGATATAATGAAGTGAAATTTAAAACCTATGAAGTTCCAGAAGGGGCGGAAGGGAAAGCCTTCACTCGTCCACTTCCGATGCTAGGGTTTACAACTCAGGAAATCGGAGGGGTTTTAGTTTCACAAGCAAATAGTATTTTTAAAGATTTAAGTGGTTCCCGTCAAGGTTTCCTTCCGGAATTCCAGCAAGAAAAATGTATACATTGTGCTGCCTGCGACAACGTATGTCCGGATTTCTGTTTCGTTTGGGAAGAGGGAGAAGATAAGCGCGGCAGAAAGCAAATGTTCCTTAAGGGAATTGATTATCAATATTGCAAGGGCTGTTTAAAATGCGTGGAAGCTTGTCCAACAGATGCGCTTGGTGACCTTCGTGAAATGATTGGGTATGCAGACGCTAACCGCGTGAAGCAAAACTTTCCTTATGTTACAGGAGGTAGTTTTTAATGGCAACTTTAGAAGATAAATTAACAACTCAAGCGATGGCTGAACAAATTTCTACATTTGAATCAGGTAATGAAATGGCTGCAATGGCTGCTGCACAAATCAACTATCATATCATGGGGTATTTCCCAATTACACCATCTACTGAGGTAGCGCAATTCCTGGACCAAATGAAAACTCGTGGCGAACATGATATCAAATTAATCCCTGCAGATGGTGAGCATGGTTCAGCGGGTATTTGCTACGGTGCTGCTGCAACAGGTGCTCGCGTATTTAATGCGACGAGTGCAAATGGATTACTATATATGATTGAACAGCTTCCTGTACAATCAGGAACTCGTTTCCCAATGGTAATGAATTTAGTTACACGCTCCGTCAGCGGTCCACTTGATATTCGAGGAGACCACTCTGACCTTTATTATGCATTAAATACTGGCTGGGTTATTTTAACAGCCAAAACACCACAAGCTGTTTATGATATGAATATTATGGCACTGAAAATTGCCGAGCATTCAAAGGTACGGTTACCAGTTATTGTAGCATATGATGGATTCTTCACTTCACATCAAAAGCGGAGGGTAGAATTCTTCAAGGATCGTCGCGTTGTTCAACAATTTGTTGGGGAGTGCCCAACAGATTACAATTTTGCAAGAGACCCTAAAAAACCAGTTACCATCGGTGCACATATGAGTGGTGATGATTTTATTAATAATCACTTCCAACAATCTGAAGCCATGTATAATGCTGGTGAGGTATTTAAAGAAGTAGCTGCTGAATATACGAAATTATCTGGTAGAGAATACCCAGTTCTTGACTTATATAAAATGGAAGATGCAGAAGTAGCATTATTCTTATTAAATTCCGCAGCTGAATCAGCTAAGGATGTTGTTGATCAGCTTCGTGCAAAGGGAATTAAGGCAGGGGTCATTAGTCCGAATATTATCCGCCCATTCCCTGCGAAGGAAATTCGCCAAGCACTTAAAAACGTAAAATCCTTATTAATTGGGGAACGTGCCGATTCTTATGGAGCAAATGGTCCGAATTTAACACATGAAGTGAAATCTGCTCTTCAAGAAGACCGTAATAATCAAACAATAGTTTTAAGTCGTGTTTTCGGTCTTGGAGGCAAAGACTTCTATGCAAGTGATGCTGAGAAGTTCTTTGAAATGGCTATCGATACGATGGAAAAAGGCTACGCAGAAAAACCATTTGATTACTATGGCCATATTCCAGGGAACCCTGAAAAGATCCTTAAGCCGGTTATTTTACCGCAACATGGTGATGTATATAAATCCGGTTTAATCGATGTGAAAATGGATGAGGAAACTAATAAGTTAAAAGTGAAAATCCCACCGCTTCGAGCTCTTACTGGAAAACCAAAGAGAATCGCTTCTGGTCATGGAGCTTGCCCGGGATGTGGAATTTTTGCCGGCCTTGAGCTTTTCTTCAAAGGGATAGAAGGAGATATAGTTACTCTATTCCAAACTGGTTGTGCTTATGTTACTACAACAGCTTATCCGCATACATCTCATAAGCAAACGATGATGCACAATTTGTTCCAAAATGGTGCTGCAACCTTATCAGGTACAGTGGAGGCTTTCATGGAACTAAAACGCCGTGGTGAGATCCAAGTTTCTGATGATGCAACGTTTGTTATGATTACCGGAGATGGTGGTATGGACATTGGGATGGGGTCTGCAATCGGTACTGCTCTTCGTGGACATAAGTTAATCATGCTTGAATATGATAATGAAGGTTACATGAATACAGGCTCTCAAATGTCCTATTCTACACCAATTGGACATATGACAAGTACTTCTGGGGTTGGTAAGACACAGAGAGGAAAAGCCTTCCATCATAAGGACACAGCGCAAATTATGGCTGCAACAAATATTCCTTATGTATTTACAGGTTCAGAAGCGTTCCCACAAGACCTTATCAAGAAGGGTGCAAAAGCACAGTGGTATGCGCAAAATGTCGGAACTGTGTATGGAAAACTTCTCATCACTTGTCCGCTTAACTGGAAATCCGATGACCGTTATGGTACAACAATCATTGAAGCGGCAGTAAATTCCTGCTTCTTCCCACTTTATGAAGTAGAGCAAGGGGTTACAAACATTACGTATAACCCAGAAGAAAAGAACAAACGAATTTCACTGGCTGATTGGTTAAAATATATGGGTAAAACCAAACATTTGCTAAAAGATGAAAACAAGCCAATATTAGAAGATTTTGAAGCAGAAGTAGAAAAAAGATGGCTGCGTTTAAAAGCTAAACACGAAAGCCCAATGTTATAAGTTGAAAGAAAAAGCAAAGTGTATGGTGCACTTTGCTTTTTTTATTGCTTTTATTATTGACAGAAAAAATAAAATTTGATATATATCTAATTAGAAGAATATCTAATTTGAGGTGTATACGATGATGCAGCTAAACCGTTTAGTCGCGTTTTATAAAACAATGGGTGATCCAACGAGATTCAGGATCGTTGCTCTTTTAGCAAAGGGTCCTCTTCATGGTCAGGCGATAGCAGGTAAATTGGGTTTAACGGCACCAACCATTACTCATCACTTGAAAAAACTAAGGGAAATTCATGTGGTATATGAAAGAAGAGATAAAAATACGATTTACTTCTATTTAAATGAATCTATGATTAAACAACAAGCACAGGTATTAACGCAATTACTTGAAAAAAGAGGAGAGGAGCTGGGGGACATGGTGGAATCTAGTTTAGAGAGACAAAAAGTTCTGGAGAATTTCTTTACTAAGGATGGAAAATTAAAGAGCATTCCTGCTCAAAGGAAGAAGAAATTAATTGTCTTTGAACATATCGTAAAAGGGTTAAAATCAGGTAAAAAATACGAAGAAAAAGAATTGAACGAGTATATCAAACAATTCCATGATGATTATGCAACCATACGACGGGAATTCATTATAAATCATTACATGTATCGGGAAAACAGTATCTACGAACTTAACCCAGAAGAAATGTGGGCTAAACCACAATAAAAAGGGAGGTTGACTTTATATGAGTCAACCTCTCTTTGTTTACTAGAATCCTTCTCTGACTGTACGAATGAACGCAGTGAGGTCTTTTATTTCTTTTCTCTGCTTGACAAGGATTTTTCCAAGTTCTAAAGAATGACGCTTAGCTGCTAATCTTGTTTGCTCATCTTCAATTCCATCTAAATCAGCTACATGGGCGAGTCCGATGGTTCGTCTGATCAACTCGCATCCAGCAAAACCGATTGTATCCTCAAAGAATTTAGCCAGCTGAAAGCGTAAGAATGAAGGGGTCTTAGCTAATGGTTCTTTGTTTTCGGTATTCCATAATAGTGAATATTGCTCTTCAAAGACGTTCCAAACAGTTTCAATATGAGTTAAAAACAGTTCACGTTTTGGCACATTCACAATAACTTGGAAGAGTAAATTAGCAAATACTTGACCAATGTCAAAACCAGCAGGTCCGTAAAAAGCAAATTCAGGGTCGATTACTTTTGTTTCGGAATCATCGGCAAAGACACTACCTGTATGCAGATCTCCATGAAGGAGTGATTCCGCTTCTGTTAAGAAACTTCTTTTCAAGACATTTACATGAAACTTTAGCTCATCATCCTGCCAAAGAGCTTCCACTACTGGACGCAGGTCAGATTCAAATTCGTTTGTTTCTGCGTCTAAAAATGGATCTGTAAAAATTAAATCCTCAGTAATCTTACATAGTTCTGGGTTAATAAATTGCTGCACTTTTACTTTTTTCTCCGCTGGAGTTAGAGCATAATCTGAGGTAAAAAATAAAGTTCTAGCCAGATACTCTCCTAAATGCTTAGAAATGAGGGGATAGGTTGCACCTTTTATAAATCCTGTTCTAGCAATTAAGAGATGGGATAAGTCTTCCATAACAGTTACAGCTAAAATATCATCTGTGTAATATACCTCTGGTACGAAATTTGGAGCAATTTGACCAAAAGTCTTTAAGGCTTCTGCTTCAATTTTTGCCCTTTGAAGTGTTAGTGGCCAGCTTTCTCCTACGACTTTTGCATAAGGAAGGGCTTGTTTGATAATAATACTTTTCCCTGATTCCTGATCAACCAAGTGGAATACAAGGTTAAGATTGCCATCACCAATTTCCTTACAAGATAGGTTTGCTTTTTCTGAGAAAATATTTAAATTAAGTGCTAATTCGATAGCAGCTGCTTCAGTTAATGGTTTGTACGTTGTCTGTTTTAGTAGACTCATTATAAATTCCTCCTTAATTTGGAGGCTCTGTTGTACTTTTCGCACAAAAAAGCCTCTTTCTTGTCTGAAAGAGGCTAGAAGATGTATATTTCTTCGCACCTCTTATCTCTCAGAAAGGATATCCTTCTGTTGGAATTAGCACCGTGCCTTTTAGGGAGTCCCTGCACCTATATAATTATAATTATAATTATAAGCGCCCCGCTTCTCAGTGGGTTAGGTCGGTTGCTGGGCTTCAAAGGGCCAAATCCCTCAGCCAGCTCATGATAAGAGTAAATCTAATATTCTATTTTTTCAGTATGATAAAAACTATAACAGGATGAAAAGATAGGTGTCAACAAAATTTTGAAAATATCATTAATTTTTAAATTTGGAAACAATCTAACGGTAGTATTCTGGCTTTCTATCTGCGAAGATAGGGATTTGCTTGCGTATATCTTTGACAAGGCCCATGTTTATTTCAGCAGATACTATGGCCTCTTTTTCCCCCGCTTCAGCAATCACTTCTCCCCAAGGATCAATAATCATACTGTGTCCAGCAAATTTGTTATTTGGATCACTTCCAGACCGGTTGCAGGCAACAACATAACATTGATTTTCAATTGCTCTAGAAATTAGCAAGGCCCGCCAATGCGCTAACCGAGGTTCAGGCCATTCTGCGACCACAAACAGAGCTTCAGCACCTTCAGAAGTATGGGTGCGTATCCATTCAGGAAACCGGATGTCATAACAAATGACTCCTGCAAACGGACGATTTTCTAATTGGAATAATCCTTTTTCTGTACCTGCCTCTAAATAAAGGTGCTCATCCATAAGCTTAAATAAATGCAATTTACTATATTGGTGAATCAATTGGCCTTCTTTGTCTATAATAATCAAAGTATTTTTTACTCCACTATCATTGCGGTTTGCAACAGATCCTCCAACGAAATGAACTTGGTATTTTTTTGCTGCCTCCTGTAGAAACTGTATCGTTTGTTTCGCTTGATCATCTGCAATTTCATCAAGTCTTGTTAAGTCATATCCGGTAGTCCAGAGTTCGGGTAAGACGAGAATGTCAGGCTTAGATTCCATTGCTTTTTCAATCAGTCTTTCTGCAGAACGATAGTTTTCATATGGATTACCAAAGGCGATATCCATTTGTATACAAGATATGTTTAATTTCAAAGAATTTTCCCTCCGGTTCGAAATATCAGAATTTTTTCTTTACAAGCTGTTATAAAAGTTATATCATTTGTGACTAGAATTTCAACAAAAATTTGTAATGAATAAGCAGGTGAGAGAGTGATGAAACAATTTCCACCATCAGAGCTTTTAAATAGTCTGCCAAAACAATTTTTTGCAGGCCTTGTAAAGAAGGTTGGAGAGTATATTGCCGAAGGGCATGACGTTATAAATTTAGGACAAGGGAATCCTGATCAGCCAACGCCAGAACATATCGTGTCAAAATTACAGGATGCGGCAGCTAACCCAATCAATCATAAATATTCTCCGTTTCAGGGGCATAGATATTTAAAGCAGGCAGCAGCCGATTTTTACTTGAGAGAGTACGGAGTAACGGTCAATCCTGATAAGGAAGTGGCTATTCTTTTTGGCGGAAAAGCAGGTCTTGTAGAGATTCCACAGTGCTTGTTGAATCCAGGGGATACCATCCTTGTTCCAGATCCCGGTTACCCAGATTATTGGTCAGGTGTGGCGCTTGCAAAAGCGGAAATGGCTACAATGCCTTTAAGAGAGAGTAATGCATTTTTGCCTGACTACAATGAACTTTCTTCCGATACTTTATCAAAAGCAAAGGTAATGTTTCTGAATTACCCTAATAATCCTACCGGTGCTGTTGCCACTGAAGAATTTTTCAAAGAAACAGTGATGCTGGCAAATGACCATAATATTTGCGTTGTTCACGATTTTGCATATGGAGCCATTGGTTTTGACGGTCAGAGACCCATAAGCTTCCTAGAGACCGAAGGGGCAAAAGAAGTAGGAATCGAAATTTATACACTATCCAAATCCTATAACATGGCAGGTTGGCGTGTTGGATTTGCAGTTGGTAATGAAAGTGTCATTTCAGCGATTGAACTTCTTCAGGATCATCTGTATGTAAGTTTGTTCGGAGCGGTTCAAGAAGCGGCAGCTACAGCCTTAACTGAATCACAAGAGTGTGTTAGAGAATTGAACGAACTGTATGAGCGAAGACGAAATGTATTAATTAACGGTCTTCGGTCGATAGGATGGGATGTAACCGCACCAATGGGATCCTTTTTTGCATGGCTTAAGGTACCTGATGGGTATACATCTGGACAGTTTGCTGAAATTCTTCTTGATCAAGCACATATTATGGTCGCACCAGGTATTGGTTTTGGTGAATATGGTGAAGGTTTTGTCCGTGTGGGCTTATTATCATCCGAAGAACGATTAGCTGAAGCTGTCAGAAGAATTAGTTGTTTGGAAATGTTCAAAAAATAAGTTGACAAATGTTTTTTTTCTTGCGATAATCCAAAATAAAGTTTAACAACTTATTAAAGTGAATAAATACGAATCGTTTTCTTATCAAGAGCAGGTGGAGGGAAAAGCCCTATGAAGCCCGGCAACCGACTTAACCAAGAGTTAAGCACGGTGCTAAATCTTGCAGCAATCTGGCTGAAAGATGAGAAGATGTTAGTTTGTGATGCTAACCTCTTCTTTTTCGAAGAGGTTTTTTATGTTTTTTGAAGGGAAGTTGAAAAAATGTCTGAAATAATTGCAACATATCTTGTACATGATGAAAAAAATCCGGAGAAAAAAGCAGAGGAAATTGCTCTTGGATTAACTGTAGGTTCTTGGACGAATCTTCCTGAGCTTGAGCAGGACCAATTACGTAAGCATAAGGGCAGAGTCGTTTCAATTGAGGGGAAAGATTCTGAAAGAGACGGCCTAGCAATCATTCGGATTGCCTATCCAACCATTAACTTCTCTTCTGACTTGCCAGCGATTTTAACCACTGTTTTCGGAAAACTGTCCTTGGATGGAAAAATAAAATTACTAGATTTGCAGTTTGATGATCGATTAAAAGGTCATTTTCCTGGACCTAGATTCGGTATCGATGGAATTCGAGAGAAAATAAACGTATTTGATAGACCATTAGTAATGAGTATCTTTAAGGGCGTACTTGGTAAGGACATACACTTTTTGGTAGAGCAGTTAAAGCAGCAAGCTCTTGGTGGTGTTGATTTAGTCAAAGATGATGAGATTCTTTTTGAAAATGAATTAACACCTTTTGAAAAAAGAATTACAGAGGGAAAAAAAGTGTTAAATGAAGTTCTAGAAGAGACTGGTCATAGAACGCTGTATGCAGTAAACCTGACAGGGAGAACCTCACAACTTAAGGAAAAGGCAAAAAAAGCAGCTGAGCTGGGAGCAGACTTACTATTATTTAATATCTTCTCCTATGGATTAGATGTCCTGCAAGAATTAAGAGAGGACAATGAAATTGGGTTGCCTTTAATGGCACATCCAGCAGTAAGCGGCGCATTAACTTCTTCATCCCAATATGGCTTTTCCCATTCCTTGCTCCTTGGAAAGCTTTTACGTTATGCAGGTGCTGATTTATCACTGTTCCCATCTCCATATGGAACGGTGGCATTAGAAAAAACATCTGCACTTTCGATTGCAGCTGAACTGACGAAAGAGGATGTTTATAAAAAAGCTTTTCCAGTGCCATCAGCGGGAATACATCCAGGGTTGGTATCCTTGTTAATTCGTGACTTTGGAGTCGACTCCGTTATAAATGCTGGGGGTGGAGTACATGGGCATCCAGACGGTGCTCGCGGAGGTGGCCTTGCCTTCCGACAAGCAGTGGATGCAATTCTTAAGGGAAAGACACTCTCAGTAGGAGCGGAGCAGAATCCTGAACTAAAAAAGGCACTCCAGCTATGGGGAAATGCAGAGGTGATGGTCTAAGTGACAAAGCCGGTTATTTATTGTGATTTTGATGGAACCATTACAGAAAGTGATAACATTATTGCTATTATGAAACAATTTGCTCCTCCTGAATGGGTGGAAATCAAGGATTTAATTCTTTCTCGTCAGATTTCAGTAAATGAAGGTGTGGGGAAATTATTTTCCTTATTGCCTAGTAATAAGAAGAAAGAAATAACTGAATTTGCAATTGAAAATGCAAAAATCCGACCAGGCTTTAAGGAATTTGTAGCGTATGTTCGTGAAAAGGGAATTCCCCTCTATATTGTTAGTGGTGGAATAGATTTCTTTGTCCATCCAATCCTAGCAGAATACGCTCCTTTTGATGGAGTCTATTGTAACCATTCTGATTTTTCTGGAGATACAATTAATATTCTTTGGCCAAATGAATGTGATTCATATTGTAACAATGATTGCGGTTGCTGTAAGCCAAGTATTATGCGTAAACTGAACGATCCAAAGAAGAGTTTTAAAATTGTAATTGGTGACTCTGTAACCGACCTAGAAGCGGCTAAACATGCTGACTTTGTACTAGCTAGAGATTTGCTTCAGGAAAAATGTGTGGAATGGGGTATTAACCATCAAGGGTTTCATACTTTCTTCGATTGTATCGAGGAAATAAATAAAAGAATTGAGGTGGGTGAGCTAACATGTTAAAGGAAAGATGGTCAGAATTAGCCGATATCAAGGATGAATTGGCAGAGAGAGATTGGTTTATGGGGACAAGTGGAAACCTTGCCATTAAAGTGAGTGATCATCCGCTTCAATTTTTGGTGACAGCAAGTGGAAAAGATAAACGTAAGCGGACTTCAGAAGATTTTTTACTAGTGGATGAATTTGGCCGTCCGGTAGAAGAGACTCATTTAAAACCGTCTGCAGAGACACTTCTTCATGTGGAGATTTATCGAAAGACCAATGCTGGTTGTAGTCTTCATGTTCATACGATTGATAATAATGTGATTTCAGAGGTCTATGGTGATCATGGAGAGGTTACCTTTAAGGGTCAAGAGTTAATTAAGGCTTTTGATAAATGGGAAGAGGATGCTGTTTTAAAGATACCTATTATCCGAAATTATGCACACATTCCTACACTAGCAAATAAATTTTCAGAACATGTTTCAGAAGATAGCGGTGCTGTTCTAATTCGGAACCATGGAATCACTGTGTGGGGACGGAATGCATTTGAAGCAAAAAAAATCCTAGAAGCGTCAGAGTTTCTATTCCGCTACCAATTGCGTTTACTAGAACATAAACCATACCAATTATTTAAGGTAGTTTAAAAAATAATAGAGGAGAGGCTGATTCAATATGGCGTATATTACATTTCAAAAGAAAGAAGATCAAATTCACGAGCAGGAGGCAGTGGCAAGCTTCCTGGAAAGTCAGGAAGTTATTTATGAAAATTGGGATATTAGCAAGCTCCCAGCAACGCTAGTAGAAAAATATCTTTTAAGTGATGAAGAAAAAGAAGAAATCTTAAACACTTTCACAGCAGAGATTGCAGACATTTCTGCCAGACGAGGATATAAAGCACAGGATGTAATCTCATTATCTGAAAATACACCAAATCTTGACGTATTACTTACTAATTTTAAAAACGAGCACCATCACACAGATGATGAAGTTCGTTTTATCGTAAGTGGTCACGGGGTATTTGTCATTCAAGGAAAAGATGGAGAGTTTTTTGAAGTTCATTTAAATCCTGGTGATTTGATCTCTGTACCAGAAAATACAAGACATTATTTTACACTTGAAGAAGACAGAAAGGTTGTAGCGGTAAGAATTTTTGTTACAACCGAAGGCTGGGTTCCCATTTACGAAAAAGAAGAAGTAAACCTATAAAAAAGGAAAACTGGTTGCAGCTGATGCAGTCAGTTTTTTTATCTGTTTTGAATTCATTTTCGAAGTTGGAAGTATTTTGGAAAAATGTTATCGGTAAATGAATAATCCAACCCAAAAAAAGAAACGTGTTCAATCATTTTCATCTCTATTTCCTTGCCTTAAAATTTTGTCATGATGCAATCGAAGGGAGTCGGAGACAATTGTCGTAAAAGCTTGAAAAAAAAGGAAGGAATTTGTCGAAAAACGAAAGAAATAGAATGTTTTGTCTACTTTTGCGAATGTATTTACTTTTAAAGAAATTCTTGTCATAATTCTTCAAGTAGTCAACTTTTTTAGTGAATTACAGTAACAGGGTAATGAGTAGGAGGATAACATTGTACAAGTATAGTAATAATCAAAATGAAATGATTGAACAGATAAAGGTCAAAAGGGAATTAATGATAAAAAGTGCAAACACGTTGGGCTATACAAGTGAGGAAACAATCAAATACAGCCAGGAGCTAGATGAATTAATTAATGATTACCATAGGATAATGGGACAAGCTTCTAGGCCAAATGAAGAAGTTAAAATTGCTTTTAAACAAATGATTATGATTTGGCCTAAAGTTTTAGTCTAAATGGAATTTGAGAGGAATAAAACAGCTTAAAAATACATTGTTAAGATATTTGTTCTATTAAAAAATATTAATTATTAACACCATAATTAGAAGCCCCATGATAAACGCATAGGTTGATACCCGCTCATTCCCGTCACCGTGACTTTCGGGAATTAATTCTTTATAAATGATAAATAACATCGCACCTGCCGCAAAAGATAGGCCGTATGGAACGAGGCCTTGAACAAATGAAGTTAAAAAATACCCTAATAATGAAGTTACAATTTCAATTGCACCTGTTAAGGTCGCTATGATGAAGGCCTTCCATTTACTAATTTGCTGGTTAGTTAAAAAAAGAGCGACAAGAAGGCCTTCTGGAGCATTTTGAAAACCGATTGCTAATGCGATTAAATTTCCAGTATCGCCTTCTGCAGATGCATAGCTAACACCAACAGATAGACCCTCAGGGATATTATGTAAAGTAATGGCAGCGATAATTAACAAAGCTTTTTCATCGAATTGAATCCCCTTTTTATTATGCTGTAAGTCAATATGGGGAATATTTTTTTCCAAGAGAGTTAGAACACCAACTCCTAACCAAACACCGACAAAAAGTGATATATATCCTCCATATTTAAGGGCCTCCGGAATCAAACCAATAGTAGAAGCAGCCATCATAATGCCTGCACTAAAGGCTAACAATACATCCTTCCATCGATGTGTAATAGAGTGGGGAATAAATAAGATCAGTAATGCTCCAATCCCTGTTGATAAAGCGGAGAGTACACTCCCTAAGATAACTTCATTCATTTCTTTCCTCCTTCCTTAAAACATAAAATCTACAATTTTAGACAGTACTGTGATTTTTATCATTGTTTATATCCCAATATTTCATATAGTTATATTAGTGCTATATTTATACAATCTCACATCATGATTAACTACATATCTTACCACAATTTGTCATTACTTCAACTTTTTTTATTATTTTTAACCTACTCACTAGAATCTACCCAAGTTTGTCATGCTTATTTGTTTATCCGAAGTTTAATTGATCTTTGTAAGAAAAAAAAGAAAACAATAATTGTTTGGTACTATGCTTGTGTTACGGTTCATATATCGTTAATAAAAGCATTTTTTATAACCAAAGGAAGCAAACGCTTTCACCAATCTTAGACTATATGGAGGAGGGAAAGTCCTACATGCACATTGTCGTATGTGTCAAACAAGTACCTGATACAAAAATCATTAAAATCAATCCTAAAACAAACACACTCGACCGCCGAAGTGCTCCAGCTATTTTGAATCCTTACGATGCACATGCTGTTCAAGAGGCTGTGAAAATTAAGGAACAAACGGGAGGTACCATATCGGTATTGTCAATGGGACCACCGCAGGCAACGGCTGTTATTAAAAAGAGTATTGAAATAGGTGCAGATAGAGGCTATTTGATTTCTGACCGTGCCTTTGCCGGTGCAGATACACTTGCAACAAGTTATGCCTTATCTAAAGCATTGGAAAGAATCGGTAAGGATCTCCCAGTGGATATTGTGATTTGTGGGAAACATGCTATTGACGGAGATACAGGGCAAGTTGGACCAGGAATCGCAAGAAGGATGGATATTCCCCCAGTCACAAATGTAATTGAAGTTACGGAAGTCAATCAAGCGGAGAAAACCATTTTAATCAAACGAAAATTAACCAGCGGATATGAACTCATTCAGTCTGAGCTACCTTGTTTATTAACAGTTGAAAAAGAAATAAATGAAATCGATTATTCCCCAATGCCAAACATGATTAGTGCAGCAAGATATGAACCGATTATCTGGGCAGTAAGTGACCTTGAGAATGTTGAACGTTCTCAACTAGGACTTAAAGGTTCACCGACCATTGTAGGTAAAATGTTTACACCTCCACGACCAGAGGGTGGTAAAAGACTTGAGGGTACTGCTGATGAGCAAGTGAAGCAGCTCATGGAATTGTTAATAGATAAAAAAGACCTGTTAACAATCCAGTCATCTAAATAACAAAGATTAATCAGTTGCCGCAGGGAGGGGTTTACATGAATCTAGACGAGTATCGTGGAGTCTGGGTCTTTATTGAACAAAACGAAGGTAAAATAGAAGGCGTTTCACTTGAATTGCTTGGAGCTGGCAGAAAGCTGGCAGATAAACTGCAAGTTCCATTAGCAGGATTCTTATTAGGAAGTGAAATTAAATCATTAGCTAATCAGACCATAGCCTATGGTGCTGATGAGGTTTATGTCATTGATCATCCAGTATTGAAAGATTATCGGACTGAATCTTATATGAAGGGTGTTATGCTGCTGGCTCAAAAATATATGCCAGAGATAATCCTTTACGGAGCAACACCAAATGGGAAGGATTTAGCAAGTGCAGTCGCAACCGATTTATCTACAGGATTAACAGCGGATACAACGATGTTGGATGTTGATACCGATAATAGATTGCTAGAAGCAAGTAGACCAGCATTTGGTGGAAATATTATGGCAACCATCCTATGTAAAAAGCATCGACCGCAAATGGCCACTGTTAGACCAAAAGTAATGAAGGCATTAGAGCCGGATGCAGGGCGCCTTGGTAAAATCATTGAAGAAAAGATTTCACTTCAAGAAGAAGATATGCGGACAAAAGTACTCCAAATTGTGAATGACGTAACAAAAAAAGCTAATTTAGCTGAGGCACATGTCATAGTATGCGGTGGAAAAGGCATGGGAGATTTTCAAAATTTCCAGCTTATCCATGAGTTAGCAGAATCAATAGGGGCAAGTGTGGGCGGTACTCGTGATGTTGTAGAAGCTGGATGGCTACCTCACGAACAACAAGTTGGTCAAACGGGAGAAACAGTGACTCCGAAGATTTATTTTGCTATTGGTATTTCAGGAGCGATTCAACATGTAGTTGGTATGAAGAACTCCGAGTTCATCATCGCCATCAACAAAGATCCGAATGCGCCAATTTTTGATGTTGCAACATATGGAATTGTAGGAGATGCAATGGAGATTGTACCTAAACTAATCGAGCAATTTAAGCAGCTCAGAACGGAAAAAGGCGGTGTAATAAGCTATGCCTGAGAAATTTGATGTGATTGTCGTTGGTGCGGGTCCTGCAGGTACTTCTTGTGCTCTGACTTGTGCCAGAAATGGATTAAACGTTTTGCTTATAGAAAGAGGAGAATATCCTGGTGCCAAAAACGTAATGGGTGGAGTGTTATATCGAAAGCAAATGGAAGAGCTAATTCCTGAATTTTGGAAGGAAGCACCTCTTGAGAGACCCGTGATTGAACAGCGCTTCTGGATGATGGATAAAGAATCTGTTGTTTCCTTTGGCTATAAAGGTCTTGAGTGGGCCGTGGAACCTTATAATAACTTCACTGTTCTAAGAGCACAGTTTGACCAATGGTTTGCGCAAAAAGCAGTCGAGGCCGGAGCGCTCCTAATCAACGAAACTGTCGTTACAGAATGTATTGTTGAAAATGGCAAGGTAGTAGGTGTGCGTACGGACCGCCCAGATGGAGAGGTATATGCTGATGTCGTTGTACTTGCAGACGGAGTAAATTCACTTTTATCTAAACAGTTAGGCTTCCATAAAGAATTTCGACCAGATGAAGTGGCTTTAACTGTAATGGAGGTGGTTAATTTATCCAAGGAAAAGATCAATGATCGGTTTAATCTGGAGGATAACCAAGGCTGTACCATAGAGGTCTTTGGGGATTCAACAAAAGGTAACCTCGGAACTGCTTTTATTTACACAAATAAAGAAAGTATTAACATTGGAGTGGGTACCACTCTTTCTAGTATGATTAAAGCAAAATTAAAGCCGTATGAGCTGCTTGATTACTTGAAAACTCACCCAATGGTAAAACCATTAATTGCTGGTGGAGAATCCGCTGAGTATCTTGCCCATCTTATTCCAGAAGGTGGCTATCGCTCGGTTCCTAAGGTTGCTGGAAATGGAGTAGTTGTTATCGGTGATGCTGCTCAGCTTGTTAATGCCATCCACCGCGAAGGTTCGAATATGGCCATGCATTCTGGTTTACTAGCGGCTGAAACTGTTATAGAGGCGAAAAATCGAGGCGACTATTCAGAGTCCAGCTTAAATCTCTACCGTGAGAAGTTATATGATAGCTTTATCATCAAAGACTTAGAGAAATATAAAGATGCTGCTCATACATTTGAAAAGTATCCACAATACTTTAATGAATATGTTCCAATGATGAATAAGGCCATGAGCAAATTCTTTACCGTAGATGGAACGCCAAAACGTGAAAAGCAAAAGCAGATAATGAAGAGTGTCACTTCTGAAAGAGGAACGATTCGAGTATTGCAAGATATTTATCGTGCTTGGAAGGCGGTGAAATAATGTCAACGAAGAATATCGAAGAAAAACAGTATCTTCTCCGTTTTAAGTGTGACACGAAATCGCATTTAACTGTACTCGATCATGATGTGTGTATGACCCAATGTCCTGATAAGCTTTGTACAGTATTTTGCCCAGCAGAGGTGTATAAGTGGGAAGGAACAAGGATGCAGGTGGGCTACGAGGGTTGTCATGAATGCGGAAGCTGCCGTATAGGCTGTCCGTACCAAAACATCAAATGGGAGTATCCAAAGGGTGGACACGGAATAGTATTTAGACTTGCATAGAATAATAGAAAAAGTGTTGTTTGCGGCCTGCCGTGAACAACACTTTTTTTATTTGGTATCTGGAAACAAAAAGTGCTGTCGTAGATCTTATATTATTAAGAAGTAGTCAGTCCTAGGTGACCAAAGTGAAGTTGTGAAAGGGGACCGGTAACGTAGAAGGGGTCTACGTGCCCCAAGTGGTGTTGGAAAAGTGGAACCGGTAACGTAGAAGGGGTCTACGTGCCCCAACTGGTGATGTAAAAGTGGAACGGTAACGTAGAAGGGGTCTACGTGCCCCCAAGTGGTGTTGAGAAAGTGGAACCGGTAACGTAGAAGGGGTCTACGTGCCCCAAGTGGTGTTGAGAAAGTGGAGCCGGTAACGTAGAAGAAGTCTACGTGCCCTAAGTGGTGTTGAGAAAGTGGAGCCGGTAACGTAGAAGAAGTCTACGTGCCCCAAGTGGTGTTGGAAAAGTGGAATCGGTAACGTAGCAGCCAGTCTAATTTACCGTATTGGATTCCGGCCAAAAACATGCTTAGTTTTTTCAAAAAACAACAATATGCATGCACTATTAAATTAAAAATATTTTAATTATCACTATATGTAGGTTTTTTCACAAGTGAGGGTAAAAAGAAGGTAAAGCAGAGGGAATAATATAAGTGGCTTAGCTAATTTTCTCTAGTAGGGTTGATGAGGATAGCTCATCTTTCTTGCCTGAAGCAACAAATGAAGAAGCAAGTTTATTTGCGTGATCCATTAATTCCATATTTGCTGAACAATAATAAGGCTTTTTCCAGTTGAAATCACCGTCACAATCAGCGGGGTATATGCTAACTTTCCAATTATAGTAAATGGAAGGTTGCGGGAGTTGTACCCCTTCTACAGCAATAAGCCAGTGTGTATAAGGAAAATTAGGAATGGTAGTATCGGATTCCTTTAGAGCCCTTAAATCGTTAAAACCGATTGGGATTAATGCCTTTTGATAAAAGTCATGGTAATTTGGGGTTTTCATGTGTTTTTGACCTCCCTTTCATGTTCTATCTTCATTATATGAAACTTTCAATCAATTTTTGTGTGATAAATGTTAAAATCTCAAAAAAATTAAAACGGTTTCATAAAAATGACAAAAATACGACAACCTTTTGCTCCCTTTGCAGAAATGTGACCTCTGTCACTACATAGTTTCATAGTAAATTTTATACTTAAGGCACATATTACAATAGAGGTGAATGATATGAGTGGTTGCATGAGTGGGTTTGGTGGTATGCCCCAAGCTGAATTAAGTGAAGGATTAAAACAACTTAAAAGTGAACATCCTCCATTACTAGAACAATTAGAGAAGCTATATACTTTAACACAAAATATTGACCAAGAGTTGAATGTAGAAGAAGACTTTATTGAATTAATTGAGCAAGTGAAAGCCTTTAAGGCAGCTTTAGACCCACATTCAGAAAGAGAAGAAGGAGTTCTTTTCCCAATGATGGGTACCTATATTGGAACAACCTCAGGACCTATAGCGGTAATGGAGTATGAACATGATCAAGCGAAAGCTAATATTGGTTCTTTCCTAACAAATGCAGGAGTTACTGAAGCATCAACTGAAAAAATGAAAAAATTAGCTGAGTTAATCCAAAATGCCTATTTCATCTTAACAGAGCATTTCTCTAAAGAAGAAAATGTACTATTTCCTATGGCAGAAAGAATGCTTACAGATGAAGAAAAAGCTGAATTGTACAAAAGAATACAAGAAATAAAGTAAGGATAGGCATTAGCCTATCCTTACTTTATTTGATTCCATTCCCACACTTTCTGATCAGATGGAAGTAAAAAGGCGATTAAACCGAGTAGTGGAAGTACCCCAAGCCATGTAATCATTGATTGTAAACCAATCCAGTCGGCAATGTATCCTAACCCCACTGAACCAATTGCCCCCATGCCAAATGCAAGTCCTACAGTTAAACCAGACATTGTCCCAATCTTTCCAGGAACTAATTCTTGTGCATAGACAACCGTCACAGAAAAACTAGTCATTAAAATAAATCCGGTAAAAATCAAAAAGATAAAGGCAATTGTTGGAGTTACATAAGGAATGAGAATCGAAAAAGGAACAGTTGCCAGCATGGAAAAGGATATAATCTGTTTCTTTCCAAAACGGTCAGAAAGCGGACCTCCAAAGAATGTACCGATTGCACCCGATACGAGAAAGACAAATAAGAAAAGCTGAGACTGTTTAATTGTAAGTCCATACTCTTTAATCGCATAAAATGTATAGAAATTGGTCATTCCTGATGTGTACCAAGTCCTAGCAAAGATTAGTAACAGGATAAAGACAATTGTATTTTTAACTTCTTTGGACAACCCGACTTTTTGATCCGTACTTGTTCTTTTACCTTTTGCTGTTTTAGGAGATTGGTTTAGTCTATGATTATACCAACCTGCAATATAAATCAATAAAACCACAGCAAGAGCAGCAACAATGGTAAACCAAGATGCGCCGATTTGACCCAGTGGAACTAAAATAAGTGCTGTAATAAGTGGGGCCAATGCCTGACCAGTATTTCCGCCGACTTGATAAATTGATTGAGCAAGACCTCGTCGATTCCCTGCAGCCATATAGGCAACCCTAGAGCCTTCAGGGTGAAACACGGCTGAACCGAGACCAATCAAGACAACAGCTAAGACAATCCAAGAAAAATTTGAAGCAAATCCTAATCCAAGTATTCCAACTAAAGTAAAAGTAAGTCCTATTGGCAAAGCATAAGGCATAGGCTTTTTGTCAGTTAAAACCCCGACTAGAGGCTGCATGACAGAGGAGACCATATTTAATGAAAAAGCAATGATCCCTAGCTGGGTGAAGCTTAATCCCATCGACTTCTCTAATATCGGAAACATAGCTGGTACAACAGCCTGAATCGCGTCATTTAATAAATGACATAGCCCGATGATAAAGAGAATTTTAAACATGGTAGACTCTGAGGCTTTTGGCGTTTTAACGGGTAAAGCAGCTTGCTGACTCATTGACATCCCTTCTTTGTAAAAAATGCAAATAGTTTTCTATCCATATCTTACTACCGATTGCCAAAAATAAGAAATATTTATTTCTACTTTCGGAATTTTTAAACTATAATGAAAGAATAATTGTTTCATAGGGGGATTTATGGAAAAGTCCGTTGAAGTATTGTTTACTCAAGAAGTTTTAAATCAATTTTTAACAAGGTTTGAATTAGAATCAAGAGTAAAGAAATTGGGAGACTTTGAAAATTATGTATTTGAAGTGTACCGCAATGGTCAACCATTTGTTTTGAGGATTACCCATAGTTCACACCGCTCTTTAGGTGAAATAGAAGCAGAGCTAGATTGGATGAACTATTTAAACGAAAATGGTGTAAATTGTCCAAAAGTATTTCTTTCTTCTAATGGACATTTAATAGAAAAATTTGAGGCTTTGGATGAGTCCTGCTTTTTTGCTTGTCTTTATACAAAGGCCGAAGGATTTCCGGTTAAGACCGACTCTGAGTATTTTAGTAACGAATTGTTCCATGCCTGGGGGAAGGTGACGGGACATATGCATGCAGTGACGAAGCATTATCAAGCGAAAAAAGGATTGAAAATGCGCCCTTTTTGGCATGAAGAAGAACTCATTGATGTTTCAGCATATTTTCCAGATGAACCGGAAATGATTAAGAACACAAGTGAGCTAATGAAGGAACTATGGGCACTTCCACAATCGACAGATAATTTCGGTTTAATCCATACGGATATCCATTCCGGTAATTTCTTTTATGATGGCAAGGAAGTACATGTGTTTGATTTTGATGATTGCAGCTACCATTGGTTTACATCAGATATTGCTATCCCACTTTATTATTCTATTTTTTATGGACTTCGGAATGCGAGTGAACAGGAAAAGACCGAATTTGCTCGGAATTTCCTTACATATTTTATTGAAGGATATAAAGAATTTAATACCCTACCGGAAAGTTGGGAGAAACATTTACCACTCTTTTTGAAGCTAAGAGATATTACTCTTTATTCTGTTTTTCAAAAGAAGATTGCCCCGGAAGACCGAGACGAACGATTAAATCAAATTATTATTGAAATACAGGAAAGAATTATCCAAAAAGAAACAATTGTAAAAACAAAGTGACGAGACCGGCTGGTGTCTCGTTTTTTTATTAGAAAATTGACATCAAACTAAAATTTTCTTATAATAATTTTGAAATCGAGATAATTTAGAAATACCCTATAAAGGATGAGTTTTTATGGAAAATGATTCAGTAGCAAAATCATTAAAGTTATTTATTGTCCTTTCACGAGCATATAAAGCAATTAATGAACATGTAAATAAAGTGATTCAAGCTAGTGGCTTAAATCCAACAGAATTTGCTGTTTTAGAGCTTCTTTATCATAAAGGTGACCAGCCAATGCAGCAAATTGGCGGAAAAATTTTGCTTGCCAGCGGAAGTATAACTTATGTGGTGGATAAGCTTGAACAAAAAGGGATGTTAAAAAGGATTGCCTGTCCAAAAGACCGCAGGGTCACTTATGCTCAAATTACTGAAGAGGGAAGAGCATTTATTCAAGGCATATTCCCCGAGCATGCCGAACAAATTGATCAACTTATGTCGAGTCTAACTGATTCGGAAAAGTCGGAAGCGATTGACCTATTAAAAAAATTAGGTATACCTGCAGGGAAATTTTAATACGGCCAAATGGTCGTATTTTTTTTGTAAAAGGAATATGATGGTAGAGTGTCGAAGAAATATATGCAGAAGACAAGATAAGGGGGATGTTTAATGAGCTTTGAAAACTATACATATGTACGCCCGAATTTAGAAGAAGCAACTGTTACATTCGATGCGTTACTGGAGCGTTTTAAAAGTGCAGTTTCAGTTGAGGAACAGAGTGAGGCTATGCATGAAATTAATGCGCTTAGAAATGACATTGGAACCATGTTCAACTTATGTTACATTCGTCATTCCATTGATACAAACGATGAGTTTTATAAGCAGGAACAAGACTATATGGATGAAATTCAGCCTGAGGTTGAAGGTCTAGCTACAAAGTATTATCAAGCATTGGTAGAATCAACATTTCGCCGAGAATTAGAGGAAAAGTGGGGCACGCAGCTTTTTGCTCTTGCAGAAGGTCAGCTTAAGACATTTAAGCCAGAGATTGTCCCATTACTTCAAAAGGAAAATCGCTTATCAACAGAATATACAAAGCTAATTGCATCAGCAAAGATTGATTTTGAAGGTGAAGAGAGGACTTTAACACAATTACAACCATTTACTGAGTCGACAGATAGAGATATGAGGAAACGGGCAAATGAGGCAAGGTTTGGGTTCTTAGCAGAACATCAGGCAGAGCTTGATCGAATTTTCGATGACCTTGTAAAAGTAAGAACAGAGATTGCTCAGAAGCTTGGATACAAAAACTTTGTAGAGTTAGCTTATTATCGAATGATGAGAACAGACTACAATGCAGAAATGGTAGCGAATTTCCGTCAGCAGGTGAAGGATTTTATTGTTCCAATAGCTACAAAACTAAAAGCTCGTCAACAAGAGAGAATTGGTCTTGATCAATTGAAATATTATGATGAGGGATTTATTTTTAAAACAGGAAATGCTGTTCCAAAAGGCAGTCCTGAATGGATTATTGAAAACGGACAGAAAATGTACGAAGAACTTTCAGAGGAAACTGGAGCGTTTTTCCGTTTTATGCAAGACAATAACCTTATGGATTTAGTCGCTAAAAAAGGAAAAGCTGCTGGTGGTTATTGTACATTTATTGAAAACAATAAAGCTCCATTTATTTTTTCCAATTTCAATGGAACATCTGGCGATATCGATGTATTAACTCACGAAGCTGGGCATGCTTTCCAAGTGTATTCTAGCCGTCACTTTGAAATTCCTGAATACTATTGGCCAACTTATGAAGCATGTGAAATCCATTCCATGAGTATGGAATTCTTTACATGGCCGTGGATGGAGCTATTCTTCAAGGAAGATACAGATAAATATAAGTTCTCCCATTTAAGCGAAGCCCTATTATTCCTTCCATATGGTGTATCTGTTGATGAATTCCAGCATTGGGTATATGAAAATCCAACTGCAACACCGCAGGAACGTAATCTTCAGTGGCGTGAGATTGAGAAAAAATACTTACCTCATAAGGATTATGACGGGAATGAATACCTAGAAAACGGGGGCTTCTGGCAACGTCAAAGTCATATATACAATTCTCCATTCTATTATATTGATTACACTCTTGCTCAAATTTGTGCTTTCCAATTTTGGAAACGCTCAAGAGAGAACCAAGAAGAGGCTTGGAATGATTATGTGAATCTATGTAAGCTTGGTGGAAGTATGTCATTTACCAAGTTAGTGGAAGCAGCGAACCTCATTTCTCCATTTGAAAACGGTTGTGTGGAATCTGTAGTTGGTGAGATTGAGAATTGGCTCAATTCTATTGAGGATAAAAAACTATAAGAAATGTATGAAAGAGGTTGACTGAGTCAACCTCTTTCACCTTTTTATTGAACTGGAATCATTTCAGAAACGACTTTTAATTGGCCATCTTCTAAAATGGCTTGTAACTTATTAGCATCTGGCTGCTCAAGGATAAAGTCCGCAATGGTATCTTCTAGTTGTTCCTGAATGACCCTGCGGAGTGGGCGTGCACCGAAAGCAGGATGGTAACCAAGCTCAGCTAACTTTTCTTTGGCTTCTGGCGTAATGTGTAGCTCAATATTTTGTTCAGCTAATGTTTCTTGTAGTTCAATCATCATTAAATCAACAATATATAAGATGTTTTCTTTATCCAGTGCGTTAAATTCAATGATACTATCAAAGCGATTCAAAAATTCTGGTTTAAAGAAACTGCCTAGTGAGTCAAGAATCGTAGCTTCTTCGACAGCTTCATTTGTACTAAAGCCGACATGAACTGATTTATGACTGACACCCGCATTACTTGTCATGATGATGACTGTATCTTTAAAGCTAACAATTCTTCCCTGACTATCTGTAAGACGGCCATCTTCAAGAATTTGCAGGAACATATGTTGAACATCAGGATGTGCCTTTTCAATTTCATCTAACAAAATAATACTGTAAGGATTTCTGCGTACTTTTTCGGTAAGCTGTCCTGCTTCGTCATGACCCACATAACCAGGAGGTGAACCAATCAATTTTGATACACTGTGCTTTTCCATATATTCACTCATATCCAGACGAATCATGGCATCTTTTGTACCGAATAGCTCTTCAGCAAGTGTTTTAGATAGTTCCGTTTTTCCGACACCCGTAGGACCGACGAATAGAAAAGATCCAATCGGGCGATTCTTTGACTTTAAGCCAGCGCGACTGCGTCTAATCGCTTTTGCTACTTTTTTAACAGCCTTTTCCTGCCCAATGACTTTATGATTTAAATTTGTTTCCAAATCCTTTATTTTAAACTGTTCTTCTTCCTGCAATTTTCCGACTGGAATCCCTGTTTTTTGTTCAATAATTTCTTGAATATGTGAAACTTGAACAACAGGTCTTTCAGCGCTTGTATCCTTATTTAATGACTTCTCAAGCTGTAATTCTTCGTCACGAAGTTTAGCTGCAGCTTCATATTGTTCCTTTTTAAGGGCTGCTTGTTTTGCACCTGCAATCTCTTTTAAGCGGGCCTCAATTTGTTCAGTACTTCTATAATCAGAGATTAAATTTAATTTTGAACCAGCTTCATCAAGTAAATCGATGGCCTTATCAGGTAAGAAGCGGTCTTGGATATAGCGCTGTGACAATTGGACACATGCATGGATGGCTTCATCAGAATAAACCACTTCATGATAATCCTCGTACTTCTTTTGAATTCCTTTTAAAATTTCTATAGCAGCTACCGCTGTTGGTTCAAGAACGTGAACTGGCTGAAAGCGGCGTTCTAGGGCTGAATCCTTTTCAATCTGACGATATTCCTTGAGGGTTGTTGCCCCCACTACTTGTAATTCCCCACGTGCTAATGCAGGTTTTAAAATATTTCCAGCATCCATTGATCCTTCTGCAGAACCTGCACCAACAAGCAAATGAATTTCATCGATAAAAAGAATAATATTTTTACGTTCTTGTAACTCTGTAATTAATTTTTTCATTCGTTCTTCAAACTGTCCACGAATTCCAGTATTAGAAACGAGGGAGGCAACATCTAGTAAATAGACCTCTTTATTCCTCAGTTTTCCTGGTACATCTCCATCTGCAATCTTAATGGCAAGACCTTCCGCAATAGCTGTCTTACCGACACCAGGTTCACCAATTAATACTGGGTTGTTTTTGTTTCTTCTGTTGAGAATTTCAATGACACGTTTCACTTCATCATCTCGACCGATGACGGGGTCAATAAGACCTGCTTTCGCCATGTTACTTAGATTACGACCGAATTGATCGATAAATCCACCATGAGAGGCCTTTTGTTGAGTTATATATGGTTCATGTATTTGATCATCCTGTGGTACGTGGTTACTCATAAACAGATTTTCAAAAGGAAAGCTAGGGAACGAGTTCATATGTGAACCCAAACTAGAACCCAAGGTTTGCTTTTCCTTCAAATAGCATTCCTGACAGAGTTTTATTTCCTTACGTTGGCCATTGATATTCATATTTAACTGTACATTTGCATGGTTTACATTACATTTTTGACAATACATAAGCAAATAACCTCCTAATAATATATATAAGGTGTTTAACATCAGATTTTGACTTTGACTATCTTTGACTTTATGACCATAGTATACTCTGACCTTTTTTGACTTTCAAGAGATTTGATTATTGAAATGGTTACCAATTAAGGAAAAAAGCTCGTCTTTGTTTGTCCCTTCACTCATATATTGATGATAAGGGGGAGATGATGTGAGGAAGAATTGGCCAGCAGCCTTTCAAATTGCGGCAGTCTATGTTGGAACAGTGATTGGAGCAGGGTTCGCCACAGGAAAGGAAATCGTTGAGTTTTTTTCACGGTTTGGATTCTTTGGCTTTATTAGTATATTGATGAGCGGGTATCTCTTTATTGTATTAGGGTCTAAGCTTATGAGAATTGCTGCACAAATAAACGCAAAATCATATCAAGAGTTTAATGAGTACTTGTTTGGCAAATGGCCGGGTAGGGTTATTAACATATTTATGCTTTTTATGCTTCTAGGAGTAAGCGCAGTAATGCTTGCAGGAGCAGGTGCTGTTTTTGAAGAGCAGCTAGGTCTTACTAAAAACCTGGGAGTGTTTCTAACAATCGCATTATCCATTATTGTTATGTTAATTGGAACTAAGGGACTTTTTGCAGTGAATAGTTTTGTGGTTCCGCTGATGATTTGTTTTAGTCTCATATTGATGTCTTATTCCATTCAAATGCCCAATTTTTTAAATAAATTGTTATTTATACCCCATGCAGAAGATGGATGGAAAAGTGTCGTGGCACCGTTTTCCTATACAGCCTTGAATCTTGGCTTAGCTCAGGCAGTTCTAGTACCGATTGCATCAGAAATAAAAGATGATTGGACAATTAAATGGGGGGGAATTCTCGGGGGAATGGCCTTAACTCTTATCTTAATTGCCAGTCATTCAACATTAATTATGCTTCCAAATCTTGAACTATATGAAATTCCAATGGCCATTATTATGAAAAATTTAGCACCATTTCTTTATGGCGTTTTTGTCCTTGTCATTTACGGAGAGATTTTCACTTCCGTGATTGGGAATGTTTTCGGCCTTGATCGGCAGCTGAAACAATATATGGCCATCCCAACAATGGTATCGGTTTCGTCTATTTTTGTCGTTTCCTATCTTATCAGCCTTGTGAATTATGGGACCCTTTTATCATATTTATATCCTTTATTTGGGTATATTTGTATGACCTTTTTTGTTTTACTTTGGATGAAACCTTTTAAACCAACTGAAAAAAGTTAAAGAGGCTGACTTCAGAGTCAGCCTCTACTTTCTGCAATTAACATTATTTAAGCGGTAAAATAATAAAAATCATGATGTCAAAGACAAGATGTGAAACAATGATAAGCGGCATGCTTTTTTTCCAGTAATAGAGGAATCCCCAGGTGAGACCTGATAGAAAAGCAGCTAAAACTAACAAAAAAGAACCAGAATAGATGTGTACTGAAGCGTAGAGTAATGCAGCTATTACAATACTTACCAATGGACGGAAATATTTCATTAAATTTTTCTGAATAAATCCACGCCAGAAAAGCTCTTCCCCAGGTGCTGCAACCAATATTAATGCAATATACTGCCAAAATAACGAAGGTGCATACAACTTGTACAATTTATTTAGGCTATTTTCAATTGGAAGGTGAAGCAACTCCATTGTTTGAATGCCTAGCCAAAATACAAAATAGAGTACGAATCCACTTAAAGCGCCTAAAAAGAAATACTTTATAAACGGGACTTCATCGTCTACTTCACCTTGGAGAGTAGCATAGGCAATTAACACGAGTAAGGAGCCAGAAAATATATACCAAAAAATAGCTTTATCATGAAATGAAAAGTTGATGAGGATATGGGCAACAAGTAACCCGACAATAAGCCGTATGTCTAGGTTGTGTTTTTTCATTAGTGGCATCTCCTTTAAGAGTCAATAAAAGTTATTGTAGCAAAAATGGTTTTCAAAGGAAATGTTTACATGAATGAATTCACAAAAATGACTGATAAGAAGAGGGAAAAAAGAAAAAAATAATCTAGAAAGGAGTGATAGGGATGAGCAAATCAAAAAGTGAACAAGAGCGGGAATGGACAGTTAGAAAACAGGATCAAAACCCCCATGGGAAAGTAAAGTCATTTAAAAACCTTGCGACTGAAGCAGGGAAGGGAAAAGAATAAGGGATTAATTTAAAGCCTTATGTTGATTTGGCACACCTGTTGATTGGAGCGGAAATCAACAGAGCCATGAAAAAAAGAAAAGGCAGGATAATCTGCCTTTTCTTACGAATTTTTTCCATTAATAAGCGCTTTCTTTTACTACCTTATAGTTTTTATGGTTGACAACCGTTCGTTGATCTAATTCTAAATCACGATAGTTATCCATATATGTTAGGTCGACTATTACAGAATTTTCATTTACCTTTTCAACAATCCCTTGCAAACCACCACGGAATTCTATGATATTCCCAACTTCTGCTTTTTTCATTTAGTCTCTCTCCTTTACTACAAAACTATAATAAAACCAGTTAAATACCAGTTTGCACTACTTTTCGGAATTCGTAAAGCCTTTTATTTGACAATTTGGTTAATTATCACGGAATATTTCAGGTATATGTGAAGAAAATAGTAAAAAGAATAGAAAACGCTACCATAAGTAGAATAGAAGAAAGCGATATTTGACTTTTAGAAATGAATATACGATAAAATAAATATAAATAAGGTGGTGCTATGAAATGAACGAAGAGTATGTAACCGACATTCTAAATAGACTTATGACAGGTGAACTATCAGAGTATTACGTGAAGAACGAGGATTTTATGGAATTTCGGAAGGTTCTTGTAAAGAGAGAAGATTTCAAACATTTCCGTGGAATTGGTCAGCGAGGGGGAGATGTACTATACCAGTACCTTAAAGAACCAAGAAGTTAATAGTAGCCAAAACCGCTTTATTAGGCGGTTTTTTGTTTATATTTGGAAAAATTGAAAAATTTGTTAAAATATATAAGACTACAAAAATATATACACGTCTAAGGGGATGAGAGAGTGGTTCTTACAGAAAAAATTACGGAATTAAAACGGGAAATTGGTAAGGTGATTGTCGGAAAGGATACAGAAGTAGAATTAATGGCAATTTCTTTATTATTTAATGGACATATATTACTTGAAAGTGTTCCTGGGACCGGGAAAACTATGCTCGCTAAAAGCTTTGCAACTGCAATTGGAGGGGAATTTTCGCGCATTCAATTTACCCCAGATGTCCTTCCAAGTGATGTTACGGGGATCCAGTTTTTTAATCCAAAGCGGCAGGAATTTGAATTACGTCCAGGACCAATTATGGCCAACATCGTTTTAGCTGATGAAATTAACAGGGCCACACCGAGAACACAGTCCAGTTTATTAGAAGTAATGGAAGAACGACAGGTAACAATTGATGGAGAAACGGTTAGATTAAACGAACCCTTCATGGTAATTGCCACACAGAATCCCGTTGAATCACAGCAAGGGACCTTTTCACTGCCTGTTGCACAGATGGACCGATTTTTTATTAAAATTAATGTAGATTATCCGATGTATGAGGATGAAAAGAGAATCATGCAAATTCATCGTGGGGATAAAAAAATGAGCACTATTGGTCGAGTATTTACTACGCAAGAAATAGAACAATTAAAGGGAGCCATCAACGACATTTACATTTCAGATGAGATGGAGGATTATCTGTTGACTGTAGTAAGGAAGACGCGGGAGCATAACAGTATTGAATTAGGTGTGAGCCCAAGAGGAACGTTGGCATTAATGAAAGCATCGCAAGGAAAAGCATTTTTGAATGGTCGTACATATGTTATCCCCGATGATGTAAAAACAGTAGCTCCGTTTGTTCTAGGACATAGAATCTTTTTATCAATTGAGAGTTCCTTAACTAAAACTCCTGAATCAATTATTGAAGAAATCATACGCTCAGTACCTGTACCAGTCGAATTGGGGATAAATGAATGACTTGGAGTAAAGATTCGGTAGAAGACCGAAAGATTCCGGGTATTAGTATTTTTGCCATACTCCTTATCTTTGTCAGCTTGTATATGGAGTCAAAATTAGTGCTTTTCTTAGCTATGTTTTTTCTAATCATTGTTGTTGCTAATAATTATTATCTAAAAAAAGCAGGTGATAAGCTTTACTTAGATAATATTTATGAAAAAAACCATTTTTTTGTCGAGGATAATGGACGATGGTCATTCATTTTTAGGAATGAGGGGCTCCCCATCTTAAAAGGTGAATTAAGAGTTTACTTTGATCATTTTGTGGTTCCAGAGGGTGAAGAAGTGGAATCAAATTCGTCCATGTATGATATTTCAATCCCGTTTTCTATTTTTAGTAAACAAACAAAACAGGTAGTCATTCCTTTCGAAGCTAGGAGAAGGGGAATTGCTAGAATTCGTAAGCTTGAATTTCATGTACCAAGTCTTTTTGGATTCGGAGAAATCATTTTGGAATCGAAAACGTTTTTAAAGCAACAAGCCGTAGTCTATCCCCAACCTATTCCAGTAAAAGGGCTAATAGAGAAATTGTCTGTTCTACAAGGTGTAAACGCGGTTCCTTATTCAGTTTATGAAGATCGCCTTGGTCCTTTAGGAACAAGGGATTATATATCTTCGGATAGCTTTAATCGAATCAATTGGAAAGCTAGTGCAAAAAAACAAACGCTGCAAACAAAAGTTTTTGAAAAAATTTCCGAAAAGGGTTGGACTATTGCATTAAACGTATCGAATGGCCATTCCATTACTAGTCAAATCGAGAAATTGATTAGTGGAATTACTGAGATTGCTTATTATGCATGTAACAAACAGATTCCTTATTCCTTATGTATTAATGTACGGACGGCAGGGAGTACTCCTTTTCTATTTCTTCCAAAAGGAGAAGGAAAAGAACAACTCCAAAAGGCATTAGAAACACTGGCCTCCATTAGTACTCAAAATACAAGTATTCCATATGAATATATGCTTTCTTTTTATAATAGACATCTAACGTCACAACCCTTTTTTATCCATACAGGTATCAGGACAGAAGAAGATAATCGGATACTCTTAAGGGTTGGACAAAGAGGGGCTAAGTTGCTTGAGCTTACTATTGAACAGGAGCATGGTGTTCTAAGTGAATTAGACATTCAAAATGATAGAAGGGTACGCTTATGATGAAACGTGTCGCTTCCATAACCTATCGATTTGTCTTGGAATGTAATGTAGGGATTCTTTTCCTTTTCTTATTTTATATAAATAAAAAAGAAATCCCGCCTATTTCCTTTTTGTTGCTTACTTGTATAGGTGGTATGATTTTTTTAGCAACCCTTCTTGTAAAAATACGTGAGAAGGGAAAATGGGTTTATATTGTAACGATTTTCCCATTGCTGTTATATATTTATCACCAAGCTGAGCTTTCTTTATTTTTTGGATTAATTATTGGATTATTTATATTTTGGCGGGGAATTTCATTGTATGACGATGGATCGCTACAATCTGAAGCGGTTATATTACTGTTATCTTTTATGGTTGGTTTGGTTGCAATCATCTATTCCGCGCTGAGTCACTATCCATTTCAAGACGCAGTGATTTATCTACTAATATCTCAAATAATACTAGCCCTATTGGGCAGTTTTTATGGTAAATGGTATTCTATTCAAGTAGACAAAACTAAATTTGCTGTTTATTTTATGAAAATCCTTGCTGTATTTTCTATTATTGGAATAGGACTTACATTTTTACTGAAATATGTTCAACTCGCTTTTTTCAGCATCTTACATGTGATTGTCATGATTTTTAGTATTCTAATTGCTAAACCACTCTTAAGTGGCCTTGAATACATTATCAGTCTTTTTGGGCATGAGGAATTTGTGGCAAAACCTTTGGAAAGTGATATGGAGTATGAAGCGGGCAAATATCAAGATCAATCCTTCTCAATGGATTTCTTACTCCTAATTCTTATTGTGGTAGTTGTAGGGATTATTGGGTACTTAATCTATAAGAAAAGGCTAAAGCAACAGGCGATAGAAAGTAACTCTACCCCACGGATAGAGATTTTCGATGCTTTCTTTAGTACAAACTCGATGGTGGGATTACGAAAAAAAGGTACACCACCGGAGGAGTATATTAGAAGGGAAATTTATAATCTCGAGAAATACGCCCATAAATTAAAATTAGGTCGTCATTCGTCTGAATCGATTGAAGAATGGTGGAATAGAATTGGGCTAGTGGGAGTAGAAGAAATAATAGGCATCTATGAAAAGGTACGTTATGGTGATGTCCAGTCCTCTTATGAAGAACAGTCGTATATTAAGACAGAAATTCATCAGTTAAAGCAGCAATTAAAAGAAATTCATAAAAAGGGAAAAAACTAAACCTTCGGGAGAGCATAGGGAGGGGTTTGATTGGACCAATTTATTTTATCCCTTGACCAAGGGACAACTAGTTCGAGAGCAATTCTTTTTAATAAACAAGGTGAAATCATCCATACAGCGCAAAAGGAATTTACTCAGTATTTTCCACAACCAGGATGGGTGGAACATAGTCCTAACGAGATTTGGGGTTCCATTCTCTCGGTTATTGCGGGTGTTCTATCTGAATCGGGAATTAAAGCCGATCAAATTGCCGGTATTGGGATAACTAACCAGCGTGAAACCACTGTGGTGTGGGATAAAGAAACAGGTGATCCAATTTACAATGCGATTGTTTGGCAGTCAAGACAGACGAGCGGGATTTGTGATGAATTAAGAGAAAAAGGCTACAACCAATTATTTCGTGAAAAAACGGGTTTGCTAATTGATGCTTATTTCTCAGGTACAAAGGTAAAGTGGATTCTAGACAATGTAAAGGATGCCCGTAAAAAAGCGAATGATGGAAAATTACTATTTGGAACCATTGATACATGGTTAATTTGGAAGCTTTCCGGTGGACGAACGCATGTTACGGATTATTCTAATGCTTCCCGTACGCTAATGTTTAATATTTTTGAACTAAAATGGGACGAAGAACTATTAGATATATTAGGTGTACCTAAAACCATGCTGCCAGAGGTCCGACCATCATCAGAAGTATACGCAAATGCAGTTGATTATCATTTCTTCGGGAAAGAAATCCCCATTGCTGGCGTTGCTGGAGATCAACAAGCTGCTCTCTTCGGGCAGGCATGTTTTGAAAAAGGAATGGCTAAAAATACCTACGGTACCGGTTGCTTTATGCTAATGAATACTGGGGAGAAAGCTGTTCAATCAGAACATGGATTACTAACAACTATTGCTTGGGGGTTAAATGGGAAAGTTCACTACGCTCTTGAAGGCAGTATCTTTGTTGCTGGGTCAGCTATACAATGGCTTCGGGATGGGTTAAGAATATTGAAGAACGCAAAGGATAGCGAGGATTATGCAGCAAAGGTAGATTCAACGGCAGGCGTATATGTTGTTCCAGCATTTGTTGGCCTGGGGACTCCTTACTGGGATAGTGATGTTCGGGGAGCCGTTTTTGGATTAACAAGAGGAACGACGAAAGAGCATTTTGTCCGGGCCACACTAGAATCCTTAGCCTATCAGACTAAAGACGTTTTATCTGCTATGGAAGCTGATTCGCGTATTGAATTAAAAACGCTTCGTGTGGATGGTGGAGCAGTTAAAAATAACTTTTTAATGTCTTTCCAAAGTGACATCTTAAATGTTCCTGTTGAACGGCCTATCATCAATGAAACTACCGCACTTGGAGCAGCCTATTTAGCAGGGCTTGCAGTTGGTTATTGGGATAATCAAGAGGAGATTTCAAAGCAATGGGCTATTGAACACCAATTTAATCCTAAAATGACAGATGAAAATCGCAAGACTTTATATGAAGGCTGGAAGAAGGCAGTTAACGCGGCTATGGTCTTTAAATAAATGGAATCCATAAAAAGTTGTCTTAAAAGGCAACTTTTTGTGCTGTTTTAATTATAGTGATTTGATGGTTTTCGACAGTTTTTGACAGTTTTGTGAACAATAATGTTTTTTGAGTTTTTCAGTTGTTTACTATGAATTAAAATGATATTCTAGCACTTGTATACAAATAAACATCATGACTAGGTTAAAATCAATACATGAATGGTTCGTTTTTTGGAAAAATTAAGCGGAAAAGGATTGATATTAATTCTTTAGTCTTTTATTGATTTAGTTGACTAAATAAGAAGAAATGTTTATTTTTATTAAGTCAGAATAAATACACTTACTTATTAAAGGAGTTTGATTAAGCATGGCAGAAAAGCAATTTAAAGTAATCGCAGAAACAGGAATTCACGCAAGACCAGCAACTTTATTAGTGCAAACAGCTAGCAGATTCGATTCTGAAATCACATTAGAATATAAAGGCAAAAAAGTTAACTTGAAATCTATTATGGGTGTTATGTCTCTAGGTGTGGGCCAAGGAGCTGACATTGTGATTTCTGCTGAAGGCAACGATGCAGACGAGGCATTAAACAGCTTAGGTGAAACCTTGAAAAAAGAAGGTTTGGCAGAATAATGACGTTTTTAAATGGAATTGCTGCATCAAACGGTATTGCTATTGCGAAGGCATACCGTCTGGTTGAGCCAGATTTATCTTTCGAAAAAGTAACAGTTGAAGATTCTGCTGCAGAAGTAGAGCGTTTCCGTCAAGCTATGGCGCAATCAAAAAGTGAATTAGAAGCTATTCGTGATCGCGCTAAAATTGACCTTGGTGCAGATAAAGCAGCTATCTTCGAAGCACATCTTCTTGTATTAAGTGATCCAGAGTTAAATTCACCTATTGAAGATAAAATAAAGTCTGAAAATGTGAACGCTGAGACTGCTCTTAAGGAAACAGCAGATATGTTCATTATGATGTTTGAACAAATGGATAATGAATATATGAAAGAACGTGCAGCAGATATTCGTGATGTAACGAAACGTGTTCTATCACATTTATTAGGTGTTCATATTGTCAACCCAAGCATGATTGCTGAGGAAGTAATCATTGTTGCTGAAGACTTAACTCCATCAGATACAGCTCAATTAAATAGGCAGTTTGTAAAAGGTTTTACAACAAATATTGGTGGACGTACCTCTCATTCAGCTATTATGGCTCGTTCAATGGAAATTCCTGCAGTTGTCGGTACAAAGACTGCCACAGAGGAAATTAACAATGGGGACTTAGTTGTTGTAGACGGCTTAAAGGGTGAAGTTCACATTAACCCAACACCAGAACTTGTTGAACAATACCGTAAGACACATGAAGAATATGAGGTACAAAAGGCAGAATGGGCGAAGCTTGTAAATGAACCTACTGTTTCTGCTGATGACCATCATGTGGAGTTGGCTGCCAACATCGGAACTCCTAAAGATTTAAAGGGAGTAAAAGAAAATGGTGGTGAAGGGGTAGGCCTTTACAGAACAGAATTCCTATACATGGGTAGAGACCAACTTCCAACAGAAGAAGAGCAATTTGAAGCTTATAAGGCAGTATTAGAAGGAATGAGTGGAAAACCTGTTGTTGTAAGGACGCTTGATATCGGGGGAGATAAAGAACTTCCATATCTTGAACTGCCTAAGGAATTAAACCCATTCTTAGGTTTTCGTGCAATCCGTTTATGTCTTGAAGAGCAAGATATTTTCCGTACCCAGCTTCGTGCATTATTACGTGCTAGCAGCTATGGTAATTTAAAAATTATGTTCCCTATGATTGCAACCTTAGATGAATTCAGAGAAGCTAAAGCGATTCTTGAAGAGGAAAAGCAAAAGCTTATTTCAGAAAATCAGAAAGTTGCAGAACATATTGAATTAGGAATTATGGTTGAGATCCCTTCTACTGCTGTTTTAGCTGATCAATTTGCTAAAGAAGTGGACTTCTTCAGTATTGGAACCAATGATTTGATTCAATACACAATGGCAGCAGACCGTATGAACCAACGTGTGTCTTATCTCTATCAGCCATACAGCCCATCTATTTTAAGATTGGTAAAAATGGTAATCGATGCTGCGCATGCGGAAGGTAAATGGGCAGGTATGTGCGGAGAAATGGCTGGGGACGAAACAGCTATTCCTGTTCTTTTAGGATTAGGACTTGACGAATTCTCTATGAGTGCAACATCCATACTAAAGGCTCGTTCTTTAATTCGGAACTTAAAAAAGTCTGACATGGAGAAACTAGCTCAAGAAGTTCTCAACATGCAAACAACTAACCAAGTAATTGAAGCAGTAAATGCTGCTATTAAGTAAAATAAGAGTTTTGGAAGAGGCTGACTTTAAGTCAGTCTCTTTTTTATATATACATGCTGAAATAATATTATTTTTTCAAAAATTATGTCTTTTGTGTGACAAACAGAGTATAATAATAGATAGAAAGACCTGTATTACTGTTAATTTTATCTAATTTTTTTAGGTATTATGAGATAGTGAAATAAGCGGTAAATGGGTACAAATATACATATGATAACTGTAAGAGTCAGTGGAGGTGAAAGGGAAAATGGAACAAAAGCCTGTACATTATGATGGAAGTTCTCAACTTGGCCAAGCAACAAACGAGGCAGTAGTAACTGAACCATTCCAAATGACTGATGAAATGAGAATAAACATCGGTCGTAATCCTTACACACTTGATACAAATGAATAATGTACTTTGCTGGGGTTTGTCACATGACAAATCCCTTTTTATTTTTGGCTGTGTTAATAACAGTGTTGATTATTGGAGCGGAAGGCACGAAGACTCCTGTGGGAGT
>NZ_JBCNAC010000124.1:0-545 GCF_050477885.1 Neobacillus rhizosphaerae | reverse complement strand
ATAGACAATTTTAATAGAGCAGATTGTTTGAAAGGAAGTCTCTTCTCCTATATAATTACCTTGAATTAAAGATATCTTAAATTAAAATAAATATGGTTGTTTATTTTATAAGATTTTGATTCAAACTATATTAGATAATACACAACAAGAAAGGTGATTAGAATGGCACAAGTATTATACATTACTGCACATCCTCATGATGAATCACAATCGTATAGTATGGCAGTTGGTAAAGCATTTATAGATAGCTACAAAGAAAATAATCCAAATGATGAAGTGGTTCACGTAGATTTATACAGTGAAAATATTCCTCATATCGATGCAGATGTTTTCAGCGGATGGGGAAAGCTTCGTTCTGGACAAGCTTTTGAAGAACTTTCATCTGAAGAGAAAGCAAAAGTCAGCCGTCTTAATGAATTAAGTGACCAATTTATCGCTGCTGATAAATATGTATTTGTCACACCATTATGGAACTTCTCCTTCCCACCTGTAATGAAAGCATATTTAGATTCTGTTGCTGTAGCAGGTAAAACGTTTAAATATAC
>NZ_JBCNAC010000123.1:0-78865 GCF_050477885.1 Neobacillus rhizosphaerae | reverse complement strand
TATCTAGTTTTGAGAGAATGATCTCTCAATGAGCATAGTTCATTGAACTAGTATCATAAATCATGGTACATTGAATGTCTGCTCCTGCGCCATAGCATATTCGAAGATGTATATCTTCAGCTCGTCGCAGGCTCGCAAAGAAGATTATTCAGTGTAGTAGGCCTGGTAACAATGGCGAGAAGGTCACACCCGTTCCCATACCGAACACGGAAGTTAAGCTTCTCAGCGCCGATGGTAGTTGGGACGAAAGTCCCTGTGAGAGTAGGACGTTGCCAGGCTATATATATGGAGGATTAGCTCAGCTGGGAGAGCATCTGCCTTACAAGCAGAGGGTCGGCGGTTCGATCCCGTCATCCTCCACCATATATTCTTAATATTTACGCTGGTGTATCTCTATTTATAGATTAAGAAAGCGTGTACAAACTAATATATTTTCCAAACTAATGCCGGGGTAGCTCAATTGGTAGAGCACGACCGAATAAGCTTCCTGAATAAACTTCAGCATACTGACCGAGCAGCAACTTGTATAAGCTTTCTGAGGTCAGGATGACGATAAATAGGATAGCGTGTACAAACTAATATATTTTCCAAACTAATGCCGGGGTAGCTCAATTGGTAGAGCACGACCGAATAAGCTTCCTGAATAAACTTCAGCATACTGACCGAGTAGCAGCTTGAATAGGCTTTCTGAGGTCAGGATGACGATAAATAGGACAGCGAGCACAAACTAATATATTTTCCAAACTTATGCCGGGGTAGCTCAATTGGTAGAGCAACTGACTTGTAATCAGTAGGTTGGGGGTTCAAGTCCTCTCGCCGGCACCATCTCTTATTGATTTTACAAATGCGGGTGTGGCGGAATTGGCAGACGCACCAGACTTAGGATCTGGCGCCGCAAGGCGTGGGGGTTCGACTCCCTTCACCCGCACCATTTAATTTTATATGCGGAAGTAGTTCAGTGGTAGAACACCACCTTGCCAAGGTGGGGGTCGCGGGTTCGAATCCCGTCTTCCGCTCCATAAGTTAATGCCGGGGTGGCGGAACTGGCAGACGCACAGGACTTAAAATCCTGCGGTAGGTGACTACCGTACCGGTTCGATTCCGGTCCTCGGCACCACTTGTTTTTTACGGGAAGTAGCTCAGCTTGGTAGAGCACTTGGTTTGGGACCAAGGGGTCGCAGGTTCGAATCCTGTCTTCCCGACCATTAATGTTTTGGGGCCTTAGCTCAGCTGGGAGAGCGCCTGCTTTGCACGCAGGAGGTCAGCGGTTCGATCCCGCTAGGCTCCACTTTAATTATATAAATGATTTGGCGGTGTAGCTCAGCTGGCTAGAGCGTACGGTTCATACCCGTAAGGTCGGGGGTTCGATCCCCTCCGCCGCTATTAAAATACTTATATAATTTTTTTCGAAAAAATGGAGGAATACCCAAGTCCGGCTGAAGGGATCGGTCTTGAAAACCGACAGGCGGGTTAAACCGCGCGGGGGTTCGAATCCCTCTTCCTCCGCCATTTTTTCTTTGTGTTTATATGTGGAGGGGTAGCGAAGTGGCTAAACGCGGCGGACTGTAAATCCGCTCCCTCCGGGTTCGGCGGTTCGAATCCGTCCCCCTCCACCATTTATAGGGGCATAGTTTAAAGGTAGAACTAAGGTCTCCAAAACCTTCAGTGTGGGTTCGATTCCTACTGCCCCTGCCAAAATTACTTTTGTAAAATTCCAAGTTCATACTGTGGAATTTTTTTATTTAAAGGATCTTCGACTTATTAGTTGAAGGTCTTTTTTTTATTTGTTTGTGTTAAATCAGTTATATTTTATTTAACTATTTTGGGAAACCTATTATGAATGTAGACAAATAGACGGAAGGGGTTATTCGATGCCAGAGCTTCCAGAGATGGAAACCTATAAGATCCTTTTAAATCAAAAAATAGCTGGTCAAGTTATTTCAGACATACAAATCAATAGAGAAAAGTCGGTTAACCTTAATCCTGAGCTCTTTAAAAGAACAGTTCTCCATCAAAAAGTAACTAATGTTCATAGGAGAGGAAAGCATTTACTATTCCATCTCCAAAATGGTCATGTGCTATTGTTGCATTTAATGTTAGGTGGATGGATGTTCTACGGCCTTGAGTCGGACAAACCAAAACGAACTATCCAAGTCCAAATTTCCTTTGGAGAAAATCATCTTTACTTTATCGGTCTTCGACTTGGATATCTTCACCTATATAATCAAAAAGAAGCTGAAGAGAAACTCTCTGATTTAGGACCTGAACCATTGACTAGCAATTTCACTTTAAATCATTTTCTAGAAATGATTCGTCATAAGCATGGACGATTAAAGACTACTTTACTTGATCAAGAGTTTATTGCTGGGATCGGTAATTGCTATTCAGCAGAAATTTGTTTCCATGCTGGAATTTTGCCTACGAAAGACATTGATCAAATAGAAGAATCAAAAAGGAACATGTTATATCATTCAATGAAGGCAGTCCTTCAGGACGGAATAAGTCACGGTGGTTATATGGAAAATCCTTTATTTAAGGGAGATACCTTAACGGGGGGATTTAATGAGAGATGTAATGTATATGACCGGGAAGGCAAGAGCTGTAATCGTTGTGGGGCCATTATTATAAATGAAATGGTTTCTTCTAGAAAGACATTTTATTGTCCTAATTGTCAAAAGTAATCTACGACCTGCTACATTAGCGGGTTTTTATTTTTGTCAAAAAAAAGTGAAAGTAATTGTTTCGTATTTCACACAAATGTAATATACTATATACAAATAAGTATAGCACATTTATAATTAAACTAACGAATATAACATATTTATTGTTAATAAGGGGGTGGTAATGATTAAACTAACTAAACGACAGGATGAAATCCTACAGATTGTGAAACAAAATGGACCGATTACAGGAAAAGAAATTGCAGAAATGCTTTCCTTAACACGGGCAGCTTTAAGACCAGATCTTGCCATCTTAACGATGTCAGGAAACTTGGATGCCCGGCCGCGAGTGGGATATTACTTTAATGACAATTTTGAAGTAAAACAGCAGGCAAAAAAGTTTATTCACCAAAAAGTAAATGATTATAAGGCGCATCCAATTGTAGTCGAAAAATCAACCTCTGTTTACGACGCAATTGTTCAGTTGTTTTTAGAAGATGTAGGTACACTTTATGCAGTTGATACTGAAGGGCTTTTAGCAGGAGTGATATCTAGGAAAGACTTACTTAGAGCTTCACTTGGCAATAAGAATCTAAATGACTTACCAGTAAGTGTCATTATGACTAGAATGCCTAATATCATCACGATCGAACCAGAGGAAACACTGTTAGAAGCCGCAAAAAAAATGATTCACAATCATATTGATTCTCTACCAGTAGTAAAGGTAGAAGACCAACAGAAAAATACATATTTGCTTGTGGGAAGAATCACAAAAACCACGATTACAAGGGCATATCTAGAAATTATGGAAGAAAAAACAGACTAAGAGGAGTGGCTGTTATTTTGGTACAGAAAGAAGTGGTTTATGTAGTTTCTGACTCAGTAGGGGAAACAGCTGAGTTTGTAGTAAAAGCAGTCGCAACACAATTTAACGGAGGTCATGTGGATATTCGCAGAAGTTCATATGTAGAGGACTTTGAAGATATTGAAGATGTCCTTTTACTAGCGAAAAGAGGCAACTCCATCATTGCATATACGATTGTTGTTCCAACCTTAAAACTATATCTAGATAGCAGAGCCTTAGAAGAGGGTATATTAGCAGTAGATCTACTTGGTCCACTGATGAATGCGTTCGTAACTAGATTTAATAAGCAACCGCATCATCAACCAGGTTTGATGAGAAAGCTTGATGAAGAATATTTCCGAAAAATTGAAGCTATTGAGTTCGCTGTGAAATATGACGATGGTCGTGACCCAAGGGGAATTACAAAGGCTGATATTGTTTTAGTCGGTGTATCTAGAACATCAAAAACGCCATTATCTATGTATCTAGCACATCAGCGCTTTAAGGTGGCCAATGTTCCATTAGTCCCGGAAGTGCAGCCACCAGATGAATTATTTCAAATCCCAAGAAAAAATTGTATTGGATTAATCATTTCACCAAATAAATTAAACGAAATTCGGACAGAACGTCTGAAGGCTTTAGGGTTAGCTTCACAGGCAAATTACGCTAGCTTTGAGAGAATATTAGAAGAACTCGACCATGCTGAAAAAATTATGAAACGTGTAGGCTGCCCCGTTATTGATGTATCTAATAAGGCTGTGGAAGAAACAGCAGGCTTAATACTAGAGGTGTTAAAAAAAGAGAGGAGCTTTTAATAATGGAAAAATTCGTTTATTTATTTCATGAAGGAAATGGAAATATGAAAGAATTGCTAGGAGGAAAGGGAGCGAATCTAGCAGAAATGACTAGAATTGGATTACCTGTTCCATACGGGTTTACCATTACTACACAGGCTTGCAATGCATACTATGAAGCTAGTAAAACCATTCCTACAATTGTAGAAAAACAAACGCTAGAAGCACTGGTCCGCTTAGAAGAGAAAATGGGTAAAAAATTAGGCGACCCGGAAAATCCTCTCCTTGTTTCAGTACGTTCAGGTTCCGTTTTTTCCATGCCTGGTATGATGGATACCATCTTGAATTTAGGAATGAATGATGAAACCGTTGTTGGTATGGCAAAGCTGACGAATAACCCTCGTTTTGCTTATGATTCTTACAGAAGATTCATTCAAATGTTCAGTAACGTGGTCCTTGAGATTGATACGTATTACTTTGAACAATTATTAGAAGAAACACGCGAGCAAAAGGGATACTCCACTGATCCAGAGTTAACTGCAGAAGACTGGAAAGAAGTAATTAAAGGGTATAAAGGAATTGTTAAAAAGCATACAAGAAAAGACTTCCCACAGGAACCAAAAGAACAATTGTTCCTTGCAATTAATGCCGTCTTTAATTCTTGGAATAATCAACGTGCGATTGTTTATCGCCGTTTAAATAAAATACCAGATCATTTAGGAACTGCTGTCAATATTCAAAGCATGGTATTTGGAAATATGGGGAACGATTCTGGAACAGGTGTGGCGTTTACAAGAAACCCATCTACTGGGGAACATCTTCTTTACGGTGAGTACTTAATCAATGCTCAAGGCGAAGATGTGGTTGCTGGAATCCGTACACCTCAGGCAATCGCTACATTAGCGGATGACATGCCAGGTGTATATAAGCAATTTGCTGAAACGTGCAAACGGTTGGAACAGCACTATCAAGAAATGCAGGATATTGAATTCACTGTGGAACGTGGCAAGCTATTTATCTTACAAACTCGTAATGGGAAACGTACAGCACAAGCCGCCATTCGTATTGCAGTTGAAATGGTAGAAGAAGGAATTATTGACAAAAAGACGGCACTATTACGTGTGGATCCAGATCAATTAAATCAATTACTGCATCGTAGAATTGATGATTTATTTGAGAAAAAAGTTTTGGCTAAGGGTCTTCCAGCTTCACCAGGTGCTGCGACAGGTCAAGTAGTCTTTGATGCGGATGAGGCAGAACAGTTGGGTAATGATGGTAAAAAAGTAATTCTCGTTCGTCCTGAAACAACACCTGATGATATCCATGGTATTGTGGCGTCCCAAGCAATATTAACAAGCCGGGGTGGAATGACTAGCCACGCAGCTGTTGTTGCACGAGGGATGGGGAAAGCCTGTATTTGTGGATGTGAAGCCTTAAAAATCGATTTGAAGGCGAAACAATTCACAGTTGGTAGTACCCTCATTAATTATGGAGATATCATCACCATTGATGGTTCGACTGGTGAAATCATGCTTGGCGAAATTCCAATGATTGATCCTGAACTTTCAGATGAGTTCCAGCTTTTACTTGCATGGGCCGATCAAGAGCGGAAAATTGGTGTCCGAGCAAATGCTGATAATCCAGAAGATGCAAAGAAAGCATTTGAATTTGGGGCAGGCGGAATTGGCTTATGCCGTACGGAACATATGTTTATGGATTTAAAACGTATTCCGATAGTACAAAAAATGATTCTTGCTGATAATTATGGGGAGAGAATGGAAGCCTTGAATCAGCTGTTACCAATGCAGCAGAGTGATTTTGAAGGGATTTTTGAAGCAATGCAAGGGTTCCCTGTCACTATCCGTTTATTAGACCCGCCACTTCATGAATTTCTACCTGATAAAGAAGAGCTTTTAGTAGAAGTGACTAAGCTTCAACTGACTGACCCTCAATCTGAGGAATTAAAGCAAAAAGAAAAATTATTAAAAAAGATTCGTCAATTAGATGAATTTAACCCAATGCTTGGGCACCGCGGCTGCCGTCTTGGAATGATCTATCCAGAAATTTACGAAATGCAAGCAAAAGCAATTTTTTACGCCGCAGCAGCACTAGCAGAACAGGGAATAGTAGTTGAGCCAGAGATCATGATTCCTTTAGTTGGTCATGTTAATGAGTTAAAACAAATGCGCCAGCTTGTGGTAGAATCAGCGTTACGAATCCAAGAAGAAACAGGTAAGAATTTTGAATATACCATCGGAACAATGATTGAGATTCCACGTGCAGCATTAACTGCAGACCAAATAGCAGAGGAAGCTGATTTCTTCTCGTTTGGTACAAACGACTTAACACAAACAACTTTCGGCTATAGCCGAGATGATGCGGAAGGTAAATTCCTGCAGGCCTATATCGAAAATAAAGTACTTCCAGAAAATCCTTTCGCTGTTCTTGACCAAAATGGGGTAGGTAAGCTGGTTGAAATGGGAGTGAAACTAGGGCGGTCAACAAAACCTTCTTTAAAAACAGGAATTTGTGGGGAACATGGCGGTGAAAAGAGCTCGATTGATTTCTGTTACCGAACAGGTCTAGATTATGTGAGCTGTTCTCCATACCGTGTACCATTAGCTAGACTAGCAGCGGCACAGGCAACTATTCGTCATGAGTTAAATAAAGAAGAAGTATTTACAACAGCATAATTTTAGGGAGGATGTGTGCTAGGTGCACCATCCTCTTTTGTGTATTTTGGGATATTATGTAAAAATATCCAAAAGAAGCACAAATTGAGCCAATACTATCAAAAAGTCAGCCAATAAACCTCAAAAATGAGCCAAACTTTACAAAAAATGAGCCAATCCAAAGACATCCGAAACCATCTTAACGTGAGTAGTCTAACAGTTTTTGCAAATAATAAAAAAAATACTATCAAAGGGGTTAGAATATGGGGGCTATTGAACGGAATGGATATCGGTTTGTACCAGAATACAGTGTGATTCAACAGAATGGGGCCATACATGTCTATAAACGAGAGGACTTTATTGAAGAAATCCAATTTAAGTTTTTGGGGAATTTTCCAGTACTGGATCAAATAGAGGATCTAGTAGATAAGTACTGTGATTTACATAATATTTAAAGAACGCTTGTTCGGTATATTGTTTAATGATATAATTGAAAATGCAATAGTATAGTTTTCTCAAGGGTGGACGGCACACTCTCCTATCGAAAGGGGGTGATGCTTTTTGACAGTTTTTCAAGCATTGACGTTAGCTATATCGTTTGCTAGTCTCATTGTCACTGTTCTGTCTTTCCACAAAAAAAAATAACCCACCCTTGAGCCGGCAAGCAGAAGTGGTGGATTATGCCCTTTATGCCGATCCCCTGTAAGGGAATCAACTATTGCATGACCGAGCGTGTCTCAGGACTCTCGGTCTTTTTTACTATATGATTATCTATACTCACATTATACATAACTTTAAGTAAAAAGGAAAATCAAAATATATATAGGAGGGGTCATATTGAGTAAATTACTTTCCATTTACCCTCAAGCAATTGAACATACAAAATCGAAGATTCAAGAAGATATGGATCGATATTTAGAAGGGAAGGAATCATTGCCAACCTTTGAAGACTATTTAGCTGATCGCGGCCACTATATAGAACAAATTTGGGTCAATGTTTGGTTAAATAAATCAACAAATGATGTATCGAAAAATGAAAAAAAGACTTATCTAAGCGAAAAAGGATTTGAGGTGCAAGGGGTTGACCGGAAGTTCTTAAATAAGTTATTTCGGGATGAAATGAGAACGTATCAGCCCTTTGATGCGCTTGATTGGGTTAACAATACTTTTGCTGGGCAAGAGGAAGAGTGGGAAAAACGATACCAAAATGCAAAAGAAAACTATATAAGACAACAAGAGCAGAAACAGCTTGAGGAGCAAAAACAAGCAATACGAATGGATATAGAAGAGGCAGCTAGCGACATTCTAGAGAACAATTTCGATTCCTTCTACTTACATGTTCGATTTTTCGTTGCTACACAATTAAGGGCAGATCTGGAAAATAATACGAAGTTTCAATCGGTTGATACATTCGCACTCGAGGAAAAATTGGTCGATGAAGGTCCGTTTAATCCCGCTACCTATACTACTGTTGCCACTTTCTTTGAAGAACTGACAGGTGATATTCATAAAACCCTTCATTGGGGACGAAGCTTTTACGAATACCAAACCTACTTCTTTGTGTATGAAAGTTTAATTTCTGATTATGTGTCAGAGCTTATACCACAAGAAGTGTTAGAACAACTTTCACCTGATTTAAAAGGGGATTTTTTTGATACTTTTCATGAACCGCTTACCGCATCTTTTGTTAAAGGTAGTATTGCACAGCTTCTTTATGAGGTTGAAGGCTATTTTATTGAAAACATTAAAGAGGAATATCTTTCAGACTTGGTCAAAATAGCTGAACTTCCTTTTGACATAGAGGTACACAAGGAAGTTTTTAATAAAGATTTGCAGGAGCGGGAAAAAAAGCAGCGAGAAGAACAAGAAGAGTTAGAACGGAAAAAGGAAGCAGAAGAGCGGATGATGAAGGATATATTTGGTACTGAATATGATCCTTCTCTAAAGAGAAATATCCGGTATGTCCTTCACATTGGTGAGACCAATACAGGAAAAACTCATCATGCATTAGAAAAAATGAAAGAGGCAGGCAGTGGATTATATTTAGCACCACTACGGTTATTGGCTTTAGAGGTATATGATAAGTTAAATGTAGAAGGGACACCGTGTTCCTTAAAAACCGGAGAAGAGGAAAAAATCGTTCCTAATGCAAGCCATTCTTCCTGTACGGTAGAAATGTTTCATGAAAAGGAGTTTTATGAAGTTGTAGTCATTGATGAAGCACAAATGATTACAGATAAGGACCGTGGCTTTTCATGGTATAAAGCTATCACGAAAGCAAATGCACAGGAAGTTCACATCATAGGGAGCAGAAATTCTAAATCCATGCTGCTCCAGTTATTAGGTGATTCCAGTATTGAAATTAATGAGTATTCCCGGGATACGCCATTAGAAGTGGAAAAAAAAGAATTTCATATTAAACATGTAAAAAAAGGGGACGCCCTTATTTGTTTTTCAAGAAGACGTGTCCTTGAAACAGCCTCAAGATTGCAAAATGATGGTCATTCTGTCAGTATGATTTACGGCAGCATGCCTCCTGAAACCAGGAAAAAACAAATTGAACAGTTCAATAAAGGCAGAACCAAAGTCATTGTGGCGACAGATGCGATTGGCATGGGTTTAAATCTCCCCATACGCCGAATTGTTTTTTTAGAAAATGAAAAGTTTGACGGAACAAGAAGGCGGCTACTTACGTCACAAGAAGTAAAACAAATTGCTGGACGTGCAGGTCGTAAAGGAATCTATGATGTCGGAAAAGTGGCATTTACAGCTGATATTAAAAAAATGAGAAATTTACTTTTACAAGAGGATGAGCCTGTCCATACGTTTGCGATTGCCCCTACTAATTCAGTTTTCGAACGCTTTCAGCACTATTATCATGACCTAGGAACATTTTTTGAATTATGGGGGAAATTTGAGAGTCCGAAAGGTACAAAAAAAGCTTCCCTTACAGAAGAAAAGACGCTTTACCAATTGATAACCGGGACGGAAATTGAAGCAAGGCTCTCCTTAATGGACTTGTATGGATTTTTACATCTTCCTTTTTCCAAAAATGAGTCAGCATTAACGAGACAATGGGAGGAAACGATGTACAGCATCATTCAAGGAAGAGAACTCCCTGAACCCATTGTAAAGGAGCGAAGTCTGGAAGAACTGGAACTAAGCTACAAAGCCATTGGACTTCATCTCTTATTTTTATATCGTTTGGATGAAAGAACGGAAGCCATCTATTGGGAACGACTCCGAGAAGAAGTGAGTGATCGAGTCCAAGATCGGTTAAAAACGGATATAAAAAAGTTTGTTAAGAAATGTAAAAATTGCGGTAAAAAACTCCCTTGGGACCATTCGTTTCCAACCTGTGATGCATGCTATTCGACAAAATTTAGAAAATACCGATATGGTGATGACTATTAATTAGAAAACGCGAGGAAAAAAGGCCTAAAAGGGCCTTTTTTATTTTTGTGACTTGGTACCTATCAAATGGAAAATATCTAGGGATTAAAGTATATATTTCGCCTCTCTAAATAATAGGCCAATAGAGACTTCTTGTATTTTTATTATTCTGATAAATTAGAATTCTATAATAAATAAAGGGGTGTTGTACTTGTTAAAGGTTCTATCAAAATCTGCTTTTACCCTAACACTCGTGGGTAGTCTTGTAATGACAGGTTTCCATTCTAGTGATTCTTCGGCAAAGATAACAAAGGCAAAAGATACATATAATTTAAGTCTTGCCCATTATGTTGGGGCTTCCCCAGAATTAGCGGCTAAGTCGAAAGATTTAGGGAAAGATTTATCCAAGATGGATCCGGCTGAAAAAGTAGCGAACAAGATTGGAAGTAAATTCCAACGGGCTGGCGATAATCATGTTAAGTATCAAACGGCAGACGGAAAGGTACCCGTACTAGTCATCCTTGCAAAATTTAAAGAAGGGGATGAGCCTGTAGGGGATGTCACCGGTCAAGTGCCCGCAAAATATATTAACGATTTGATTTTTGGTGATACGTATAATCCGTATGAACTAGATGAATTTAAACAGTATGCAGAATTTAATGGTCAAAAAGCGCCAACTGATAGCACCATGCAAAATATTTACAAGGAATCCAGTTATGGAAAGGTAACATTAGTAAAAAATGATGACAAAGATTTAGCTTGGATCGAACTTCCCAAAGGGGCATCCTATTATTTAGATCAAAAAGGTACTTATAAATATGGTAATGTAAATGGCGATGCGCATATCGGTGAATTAGTAACTGATCTTTTTAAAGCAGCTGATAGTGTAGTAGATTTTTCTAAGTATGCAGTAGATGGAGAAGTTCCGAATGTTTTTATCGTTCATGAAGGAACAGGGGCAGAATTTAGTGCAGACCCAGCACAAATTTGGTCACACAAATGGAATTCGTTAAGTGCATTATATTATGGAAAGTATTATGAAACAGGTAAGCCAGCCGCTGATTTAAACCAGGACGGTGTTGAGACAGATGAAGAGTGGAATACATGGTATAGCCAATTTGTTGAGGACCATACTTTTGATGGAGTTATGGTAGACAATTACAATATTCAACCGGAAATTGGCGGTAACGTAGCTGGATACAATGAAGCAACTGGCGGTTATGATGAAGCATCGAAAACGGGTCCATTCCCTGGACAAGCGGGAGTGTTTGCTCATGAATTTGGACATGCTCTAGGACTTCCAGATTTCTATGATACAGCCTATACTTCTGAAGGTGTTGGAAACTATTCGATGATGTCAGGCGGTTCTTGGATGAGATATCCGAATGCGGCAGCTTACTCTGGTAACTCACCAACTCATTTTGATCCGTATTCAAAAATCTTCCTTGGCTGGGCTTCCCCAATTGACGTAAAACCGGCTGATGGTGTAAAAGCGATTACTTTACCACCAGTAAATGCTGCAACTTCTGAAAATGGAATTGTTAAGATGGAAGTACCTGGTTCGAACGGTACAGAATATTTCTTATTTGAAAACGTTCAGCAGAAAGGATTTAATAAAGGTTTAATTCGTGAAGGGGCCAATGCCCATGGCTTAGTCGCATGGCATGTGGATGAAAATGTACTATCACTCTATCAAACCGCTGGCTTTCGTCCTAATAATGTCGAAAACTGGATGAATAAACGCTACCAATATAACCAATCCCAAATGGCAAGTAACAGAACTATGGTTACACACTATGGACTATCTGTTCTCCAGGCTGATGGAAAGTATGATTTAGAGAAGAATGTTAACCGGGGAGACGCTGCTGACTTCTTTAAACCAGGCAGCCAAATTACTCCTGTTTCAAGTAATGTGCACACCGGATCATACTATTTCTGGAAGGGATTAAGCGCTACACCTGCAGATTCCGGTATCCACGTTACCGATATTAAAGAAAACAAAGATGGATCGATATCTGCAAAATTTTATTATAATTTTAATGAATCACAAAAATAATTAATGGCCCGAGTTCTTATCTGAACTCGGGTTTTAGTGTAGGGTATTTTTATTCATTCTACTCGTTTTGTACCGGTGAAAGGCAATTTTGCCTATTTTTAAAAAGATGATATAAGAGGTAAAAATAAAGGAGTAGGCAATTGTAGAGTACCCTAAGTTCCAATGGATAAATTTGAAGACATTCAGCTTTATAGAAATCCATTCCATTAAGAGTGATAAGCCTATCCAACCAAGAATCAAGAGGAAATTACGAATTCCTTGAAGCCTCAACTTATCGTAACTATACATAAAGAGATAGCCGTAAATAGTGTAATTTATCGTATCCATAATAAAATCAAAAAGGTCATACTGTTGGGTATCCAATGCATCGTAAAAGTTAAAAGGGTACTTTGAAGCTAAAATAAAATCAACACCTATGGACAAATTTGCATTAAATAGCATGAGGACAAACGTTAGAGCGGGTGGAAAATGTCTGGGTAGCTTAATAAATACAAAAGATAATACGATTAAACCAGTAAGTACCCATAATTCATTTTCATCAAATTTAATTGGCGTGCCAAAGACCACTTTAGTGAGTTCCTTTCGTGTATAAGTAAAATAGAAATTTTCGACAGCAAGCAGCTAGAAACAAAATACACCCCCATTCGATCAACGAATACCAGATTGACCATTTAACGAATTGAATGACTCCAACCCATTTTGACAGATATTCTACTCCTGTTATCAAAAAAGTCCACATTATAAATAAGCTGATTTTTTGAAAGATAGACTTGGTAGTCGCTAGATAATCAATAAATAATATGGAGAGTAAAGGGATCAAAAAGGAACGGTTCATAAATGAAGCCCAAAACATTTGGATATGCTCAGTAATTTTCATAACCTTCAGGTTTCCGGTTAAGATATCTAGGATATTTTGATTGATAGTTGAAACCAATAGGAAAATAGAAAAGATTTCGAGTAATGTAAGGTTATTTCTTTTCCAAATAATCGCTAAAAGGAACAATAGGAAAGTAAAAATGCACATTAGAAGCATCAAAGTTCCTCCAAAAGGGTAGTTTTTACCACTGTCATAACATTAAACAGTATTACCTGTTTCCAATTATTCCATAATCAGAAAAAAATTGATTATATTGACTATAATTGGCCCGCAAATATAGATTTAAAGAGAGACGAACTTGTCGAACTGCGAGTTCTCTTTTTTATTTTTATGTGAGTATATTCACTTTTTAGGACCATATGATGGTAAGTAAAGGAGCGTGATATTATGGCTGTTCATGTTGTAGTTGCTGGTGAAAATTTGTGGACCATTTCAACCTTATATGGTGTTTCTATACAAACGATAGTAGAACTTAATGGACTACCATCCGCTACTTCTATCGTGCCGGGCCTTGCCCTTTATCTACCGGATAACCTGCTGCCAATCCGTTCCTATCGAATAAAAGCGGGCGATCATATTTGGCAGCTTGCACAACAATTTAATTCAACTATAGAAGGTATTATGACTGCCAATCCAGGCTTGAATCCTAACCGTCTTATCATTGGGCAAGTGATTAATGTCCCTTCACTAGTAAAATTAGAAATAGCTACTCTTGGTTTTCTAGTGCCTTCGTCTGAAAGTGCAAATGTAATGACCCTAAATGCTCTGGCAGAACAGCTAACATATGTAGCTATTGTTGCTTATTCATTTACAGAAGAAGGTTATGCATTTAATCAAGTTGATGATGCTGGGATTGTTACGCGAAGTAAAGAATTGGGAATTGTCCCATTATTGATGATTAGAAATTATACAGGAAATGAATTTAGTGCAGAGATGGCAGGGAAGGTGTTAAAAGATCCTGTTTACCGAGCAAACATGGTTAAAAGTATATTCAATCTAACTGTTCAGAGAGGATTCGGCGGTGTCAGTATTGACTTTGAATTTATACCACCAGCCCAGAGGAATGATTTTACTAGTTTCTTAACAGAGTTAAAGCTTGCCCTAGGTGATCTAATTTTGCAGGTGAATGTACATGCAAAGATAGCTGATATTCCGACTAACCGCATTATTGGTGCTTACGATTATGCTGCAATTGGAAAAGTCGCCGACATTATAGCTGTGATGACGATTGACTATGGGTACCCTGGAGGACCGCCTGATCCAATTGCTCCGATTAATTGGATGGAACAGGTCATTCAATATTCTATTACCCAGGTTGAACCTCGTAAACTACAAATTGCCTTGCCGCTTTACGGGTATGACAAGGTGGTTCCTACACATGCTACCCGTGCTCTGTCTGTTCTTGCCGCCCAAAATCAAGCAATTGCAAATGGGGCGGTGATTGAATTCGATAATATGGCTAAGTCCCCTTGGTTTAGCTACTATCAGGGAGCTGAAGAGCATATTGTTTGGTTTGAGGATATTCGTAGTTATGTAGAAAAGTATCGGTTAATGGACATCTACCAGTTAGCAGGAACAACTTTTTGGCAAATAAGCCTGCCTGCACCACAAAATTGGGCGTATATGAGTAAAAATATTACAGTTTTGTAGGAGAGAGTGTAATAATACTCTGTTTGTTCGCCTTGAGAATAAGGTGATTTGGCATTTGTGCCATATTTGGTTGGTTTTGTATCATTTTTACTTGGTTTTGTGCCGGTTTATAGGTGTTTTGTGCAAAAATTGCCTCGTTTTGTGCCATTTTTAAAGTATTTTGTATAATTATCCTTTATTTAGAAAAAATACCCACCTTATTACTGAATCCAACATACAAATGGTACTATTTGGACAAACTCAAGGAAAAAGGGAAGGCTGGATTACGCTTGAAATTAAATTTGAAGATTGTATTATTCATCGTCACATTGCTTGGGGCAAGGGTCCTAACATACATGTAAATGCCACGAGCCCTCCCGCTAATATCACTGTACAGCTCAACCAATTATTGATGAAAGAGCCAGCTTTACAAGGTGCCATCGCAGGAATTAGTGTTCGGTCATCTGCGGGCGGGGAAGTCATCTATGATTATCAAGGCAATGTTCGGTTACGCCCTGCTTCTAATATGAAACTCTTAACGGCTGCAGCGGCTCTAAATGTTTTGGGTGAGGATTTTACTTTTGCAACGGAAATATTTGCAGATGGTCCTGTAAAAAAGAATTCTCTTGAAGGGGATCTATACATAAAAGGAAAAGGCGACCCAACCCTATTAAAGACTGATTTTGATCAAATGGCCGAGAACATTAAAAAGCAAGGAATCAAAAAAATAAAAGGAAATCTTTTCGGTGATGATTCGTGGTATGATGACGTCCGCTATTCATTAGACTTGCCTTGGAGTGACGAAACAGAACATTATGGTGCACAAATATCTGCACTTACAGCTTCTCCAACAGTAGATTATGACTCAGGGTCAGTCAAAATCGAAGTAAAACCGGGTTTAAAAGCAGGGGACAAGCCGACAGTGAAAATGACCCCGAAAACAAATTATGTAAAAATTGTAAACCTTGCTGAAACGGTCGCTAAGGATGGAAAAAAGGAAATCACGATTGAACGGGAGCATGCTAAAAATACAATTACAATTGAAGGGACTATTCCTGTAAAAGCAAAACCTGAAAAAGAATGGGTGGGGGTATGGGACCCAACCCTCTATGCCGTTACCCTTTTAAAACAATCATTTGCCAAACAAGGGATTTCCATAACGGGAAAAATCAAAACGGGCATGGTGCCTGACACCGCTAAAATTTTAACCACTCATCAATCTATGCCACTGTCCAAACTTCTTGTGCCTTTTATGAAGTTAAGTAACAATGGACATGCCGAAATTTTAGTGAAGGAAATGGGCAGGGTGGTTAAAGGTGAAGGTAGCTGGGAAAAAGGCCTACAAGTGTTAAACACAGAACTGCTGAAATTCGGCCTCAACCCTCAAACAATGGTTATACGAGACGGGTCGGGAGTTTCTCATGTCGACTTAATTCCAGCGAATCAACTTTCACAGCTTTTATTTTATGTTCAAAAGGAGAAATGGTTTCCTAGTTATTTAAATGCTTTACCAGTAGCGGGTGTCCGTGACAAAATGGTCGGAGGCTCTTTAAGGTACCGAATGAAAGGGCCGAATACCCTTGGAAAAGTGAAAGCCAAAACAGGTACCATTTCAACAGTAAGTTCGCTTTCTGGATATGTAAAAACCAAAAGCGGGCAAACTCTTATTTTTTCCATCCTATTAAACAATATGATAGATGAAATGAAGGGGAAGAAAATCGAGGAACAGATTGTGACCATACTGTCAAATCAATAATTTTACATGCAAATAAAAAGGGGAAACATAAATTTCTTGTAAATAACAAGTATTGATTTTACTATAAAAATGGTGGATAAATAATATAAAAAAGCAATTAAATGGGAGAGCTATTTTTATATGAATAAAAAACAGAGTCCGTTACTCTCGGAGCGTTTTGAGGTAGCTTTTAATCAAGTACATGATGCACTGAGGGATATCGTACAGATTAAAGATGATAGATTCGTGGTATTGGTAAAGGTTGGCGCTAAAAAATATCAAATGATTGACACCTATAAAAAGGACTTAGAACAATATGCTAGACTTCGTAATGCCATTGTTCATGAAAAAATGGAGGTTGGTTTTTATATTGCTGAGCCAAATGCCAAGGTGGTCTCTCATATAGAAAGAATTGCCAACGTGTTTAGCCGGCCTAATTACGCACTAACTATTGCAACGAAAAATGTGGTTTTCTTTGATTACCAAGATAGTATTTTAAAAGTAACTACAGCTATTAAAGAGCACGGCTATTCAAAATTTCCAATTTATAAAAATAAAACATGTAACGGTCTTCTGACAGCAGGGTCAATTGTAAAATGGATGGCACAAAATATGGAAAATAGTATGGTGAACTTATCTGACATCCATGTTTCCGACATTATGATGTACGAAAAGGAACACCCAATCGAAATCGTAGCTAAAGATATAAACATTTTTGAGGTAGAAAATATTTTTGAACAGGCACATAAAAAGAAGCGAAAGCTAGAGGGTGTAATAATCACTGAGAATGGAAAAGCAGATGAGGCACCGCTTGGAATCATTACAGCATGGGATCTTATTGAAATCGATTATACAGTTGATTGAGGAGAAGGAGCATACCACAGTGGCATGCTCCTCCTTTATTATCAAAAATCAAACTCGCTTAACTGGTCCATATGGCTGGCGATCATCGCAATAATGGTACTTGCTTCTTCCTTACTAAAAATAAAATGAGATTCATCTTTAATTAACTCTTCATCAGTTGTCCAAATCCGGTTAATTCGTTTGAGGACACCATCTCCGGTTTCTTGTACTACTCCAAATTGATAGGTAACTTCGACTTCATCCTCATGCTTAAAGGCAGTTACCTCTGGTGTCGACCATTCCACATCGATTTCTTCAAAAATATTGTCATCATTAAGTTGCTCTGCTTCGTAGTATTCATCGTTGTTATCTTCATCAATGGTTTGGTATATAACATCGGTTTCAAACTCATCATCACCATCATCACATTCTTCAGAAGTGTTGAGATAAACTCCATCATCTGTATAGTGATCATCGTCGTTCATATAATCATGGAGGCTCTCATGAACCTCTTGAATGATTTCCTCAATGTCAGAAAGGATGATCTTCGCTGTATGCCCACTGTCAACGTCGAAAGTATCAATATAAAATTCCTCGTTTTGCGGGTCAAAGAACAAGGTGCAGAAATAATCACGATCAAGTTCTTCGGTATCAACATCTGCCGTATCGACGAAAAACTCGATTCTTGGATGTTTGGCAGCTCTTTCAATTGTCATTTGGCCAACTTGATCATATTCTTCACAAATAGACTCAAGATGATCCTGTAATTCCCCACATACTCTGTCAAACCATTCTAATGACATCAAACATCCCATCCTTTCAATCTTTATCGAGGTTATTATTGCCAAATAAATTATTAAATAAACAAAAACATCCGTTAGGCCAATATTTTAAATATTTAGAAATTTACTGGTATGTTTTTTGTGGTCTTGTATATATTCATGATAGAAACAAAAGTCATTCAAAAAATAAAAGGGGGCATTCAAATGAAAATCAAACATCTCTGGAAGAGTATATTCATCACAGTTTTGTCGATAAACATTTTGGCAGCTTGTTCATCTGGGACAAAAGAAGAAGTAAAAACCGACCTTCCGTTAGATGAGATTATTCAGAAGGCAAAAAAAGAGGGGAAAATTAATTCACTTGCTATGCCAGACACCTGGGCCAATTGGAAAGAAACTTGGGAAGAACTTTCTAGTGAATACGGCTTAAAACATAAAGATACAGATATGTCTAGTGCGGAAGAGCTAGCAAAGTTTGAAGCCGATAAAGAAAATGCAAGTGGAGATATTGGGGATGTAGGAATTGCTTTTGGTCCGATTTCTGTAGAAAAAGGTTTGACCATTCCCTATAAAACTTCTTATTGGAATGATATCCCGGATTGGGCAAAAGATGATAAGGGAAACTGGATTGTTGGGTACACTGGAACCATTGCTTTTCTAACTGATAAAAACAAAGTGGAAAATCCACCAACTTCATGGGATGACCTTAAAAATGGAGATTATAAAGTGAGTATTGGGGACGCATTGGTGGCAAGTCAAGCACAGTTTGCTATTCTTGCAGCCGCTTATGCATACGGTGGTGATGAAAAGAATCTGCAGCCTGGTATTGATTTCTATGCTGAATTAGCAAAGAAAGGCCGTTTATCTGGGGAGCCAAGTGTGGCAAATATTGAAAAAGGTGAGATTGAAGTTGCTATTCTTTGGGACTTTAATGCGCTAGGTTATAGTAGTCAAATTGATAAGAATCGATTTGAAATTACCATTCCAAAAGAAGCATCTGTTACATCAGGTTACGCGACTGTCATTAACAAATACGCCAAACACCCATATGCCGCTATGTTAACACGTGAATATATTTTATCTGATGCAGGACAGGAAAATCTTGCAAAAGGGTTCGCAAGACCAATCCGTGAAAACGCAAAACTGTCCGATGATGTAAAGGCACTACTTTTACCAGATGAACTCTATAAGAATGCGCGTCCAGTCGGAGATCAAAAGGCATGGGCGGAGACAACAAAGACCATCCCACAATTGTGGCAGGAAAAGGTACTCATCCATGTCAAATAACCGATTGGTTTTAATTGTAATTGATGCCCTGCGTTTTGATACTGCTTGTTCACACATGGGTTTTATGCATCATCTTGTGGAAAATAAAAAAATTGCCCGCTTTGAAGTTCGTTCTGAATTACCCGCATTGTCACGTCCGCTTTACGAGACCATATTAACTGGAACTCCACCACATGTACATGGTATTACTGGCAACCAGGTTGTTAGATTATCTAAACAAACCAGCCTATTTCATTTAGCCAAAAGCAGCGGGAAATCAACCGCTGCTGCGGCTTATTATTGGGTTAGTGAGCTGTACAATCGTGCACCTTTCCAAAGGGGGGAGGACCGTATTCAATTAGATCAAGAGCACCCAATTGAAAATGGAATTTTTTATTTTGAGGACCATTACCCTGATAGCCATTTGTTTGCCGACGCACTTTGGCTATTAAAAGAAAAGGAACCCGACTTTTTATATATCCATCCAATGAATGTCGATGACGATGGTCATAAATTTACAGCTGATTCTGTTGAATATAGGAATCGTGTAATGGCCGTCGATGCTATTTTAGCCCAATTTTTACCGATTTGTCAGGAGCGGGGCTATGACATCATCGTAACGGCTGATCACGGTATGACAGCAGATGGTAATCATGGGGGTAACACGGTTGCGGACCGACATGTACCGCTATATATTTTCTCTGAAAAAGTAAAGCCAGGTATTTATAAGGAGGTTGTTTCACAGCTGCAAATAGCTCCTCTTGCCTGTCATTTACTAGGAATAGTAGTGTCAAAGGATATGGTGCCATTTCTTATTCCTGTAAAAAATGAGATAAAAGGAAAGGATTTGGTGCTGTGAGCAGAAAAAAGAATACCATTTTTTTAATGTTGCCCTTCTTGGCAATGGTTTTGTTATTCTTTATTGTCCCCATGCTCTATATGGTAATTAGTAGCTTTACGTCAGCATCTGCAGGAATCACAGTTGAACACTACAAAAACACATTTACGGATAGCTATATTTTGCAGGGTTTTAAGAATAGTATAACCTTGTCATTATTGTCTGCTTTTATAGCGCTTATAGCATCACTTTTATCTGTTTACACAATTATGCGCTTTTCGGAATCTTTAAGAGAAAAAATACTAATATTATCAAATCTCACTTCTACTTTTTCGGGCGTACCACTTGCATTTGCCTTTATTATCCTCCTTGGAAATAGTGGTCTCTTCACCCTTCTTTTTAAAAAATGGGGAGTAGATTTTTCATCTTCGTTTTCTTTATATAGCTGGAGCGGGCTGTTATTAGTCTATATTTATTTTCAGCTTCCTTTAGCGCTCATGCTGCTTTATCCCATATATTATGGAATTCAAGACCGATGGAAAGAAGCAGCTTCACTGCTTGGAGCATCACCTTTTGTTTTTTGGTGGAAAATTGGCATCCCAATATTACTGCCGGGAATTGCCGGAACATTTAGTGTTCTCTTTGCCAATGCCATGGGCGCTTATGCATCCGCTTATGCATTAACTGCAAGTAGTTATAATTTAGCCTCGATTAAAATTGGATCTTTGATAAAAGGAGATATTTTTGCACAGCCTGAATTTGCTTGTGCTATTGCAGTGTTACTTGGAGCGACAATGGTATCTGCCATGTTGCTAAATGAGTGGTTTATCAAGAAGTCTAGAAAGGATTTGGCCCAGCCATGAAAAGGTTTAATAGTTTCGTATTTGCCATTACCAGTTTATACCTGGCTTTGCCGATTATTTCAACTGCTCTTTACGCAATTTCAACTGAATGGAATAGAACTGTGTTTCCAGAGGGCCTAACACTAAAATGGATTTCTTCCTTATTCAATGATCTACGATTTATCGAAGCTTTTGGTAGATCAGTAATTCTTTCTGGAAGTGCGGTCATATTAGCAGTTATTCTAATGATTCCAGCTATATTAATTATTGTGATTTACTATCCTAAATATGAGAAGTGGATACAATCTATGGTAGTGATGGTCTATGCATTCCCACCTATCATTCTAGCTGTCGGCTTGATCAATTCATATTCGGGTACAGGCCTATCTATGGTCCTTATTTTGTTGGGTGCCTATGTAATTGGTATTCTGCCATTTATGTATCAGGGGACTCGAAATAGTTTAAGAAACTTTAATGCAAGAGAATTAATGGATGCTGCAGAGCTATTAGGGGCTGGAAAAATGGAGGCCTTTAGGCGTGTTTTACTTCCATCCATCTATCCAGGAATTTTCGTTGCATCAATCTTATCCTTTTCTGTTCTTTTTGGAGAATTTGTATTAGTTAATTTAGTGGTAGGTTCACAATTTGAAACGGTTCAAATATTTTTAATTGCCGTTTTAAAATCTAATGGTCATATTGCGAGTGCAGTTGTTTTAATTTATATCATTCTTATGGGGGCTACAACTGTTATTACTGCATTCTTAGCGAAAAAGTCGGAAGGGGTTACCCGCGGATGAGTTATGTACTGTTTCAGGATATAAAAAAGATATACAATGAAACAACTGTATTATCTGGTATTGACATGGAAGTGAATAGAGGTGAATTTGTTACACTTCTTGGACCAAGTGGGTGTGGAAAAAGTACCATATTACGTATCTTAGCAGGGTTAACAGAAGCAACATCAGGCTCTATCTATATTGATGGTAAGGATATGAGGAACGTCCCACCAATGAATAGAGAAATAGGAATGGTGTTTCAGTCCTATGCATTGTTTCCAAATATGACGGTGGAGGATAATGTGGCTTTTGGACTTAAAATGAAAAAGGTTCCACAGTCAGAGGTTAAAGAGAGGGTAGATCACATCCTAGATGTTGTACACCTTACTGAAAAAAAGGCCGCATATCCTAACCATTTATCTGGTGGCCAGCAACAACGGGTTGCCTTAGCCCGCTCTCTTGTCGTACGTCCAAAAGTATTGTTATTAGATGAACCCCTAAGTGCTCTAGATGCACAAATTCGCAAGCGGCTTCAAACAGATTTACGCAACATCCAAAGAGAGATGGAAATGACAATGATACTTGTTACTCATGACCAAGAGGAAGCAATGGCTGTTTCGGATCACATTTTTGTGATGAAGACTGGGGAAATCGCCCAGAGGGGAACACCAATTGACATCTATACAAGACCGGAGTCAGAATTTATTGCGAGATTTATAGGAAATTACAATATTATCCTACGAGAACAATTAGAAAAACTAATAGGACGTCATTTAGGGGATGATTCTGGAAAATTCGCCATTCGTCCGGAAGCTATTCATTTTAGCCAAACACCTTCATCCTATCATATACGGGCTGAAGCGATTGATTCTACGATGCACGGTAATGTAATTCGAACTATTTTTGAAGCGGAGAGTATCCGTTTTTCTTGCGAGCGTTTGCATCATGGGACAGGAACCTTACAAAAGGGGAAAATTTATGACTGCTTTATTGAGCCAGAAGATGTGGTGGGACTTAAATGAATGTGATAAAAGAAGAAAGACAAAAAACAATTTTAAAAAGGTTAGAGGGTGAGAAAAAAATCTGGGTCTCTAAACTTGCAGACATACTAGACGTGACTCCAGAAACGATTCGCCGTGACCTTGCCGAACTAGAAAATAAAGAACTGTTAACAAGGGTTCATGGTGGGGCGGTAACCTTTATTCCTTCTCAAAAGGAATTAGCTTTTCAACGTAAGCTCGATATGAATAGGGAGGTAAAAATAAAAATTGCAGCAAGGGCCGCAGAGTATATTAACAATGGAGATTTTATTGCTATAGATGTAGGGACAACAACCGTTCACATCGCTGATATGATACAAAACCTAGAAAATGTTACTGTTGTAACTAATTCAATTGCAGCAGCAGAAAGATTCAATTTGGCATTAGAAGAAAAAAGAATGACAGGGAGGGTCATAATGCTTGGTGGTATAACAAATCCGGAGCAATCTTCCGTTGCAGGAGCCATGACCCTTGAATTGCTTTCGCAAATGAAAATTAACAAATCGTTTATTTCATGTGGCGGAGTAACTAAAACGACTATTTATGAATATGACCTTGATGAATCACTTGTTTCAGCGGAGATGGTTAAACAGAGTACTTCCACCTTTTTACTGACAGATGATTCGAAAGTAGGTAAATCATCTTTTTTTTCCATCTGTTCTATAGATATGGTAAATGAAATTATTACCAATAAACACTGTCCCCAAGATTGGGTGAAATCACTAAATCGTAAAAATATTAAATGGACATTGATTAGTTAAGAAAGGAGGAATCTAGGTATGCTCATAGATTACCATGTTCATTTAGAGGAAGGGCCCTATTCTTTTAAATGGCTGGCACGAACAGCAAAGGCATTAGAAGCATTTCAGGGAGTCCCCTTTTCATCTATTGGTTCTAGAGGAAGACTTATAGAGCAAATAAATTCTTTACAAGAGCGTATGTCAAAGGGTTGTTATAGTGAAGAATGGTTACATTTATATTTACGTAAAGCAAAACAGTTGGGGATAAAAGAGGTTGGAATTGTCGATCATCTTTATAGATTTCGTGAAGCAGCTGATTATTTTTCCAAAAGAATGAATCTTGATCAGAATGACACCATTGGATCATTACAGAATTACTGGTTATCGAAAGTGATGAATGAAAAAATGGAGCATTTTGTCGAAGTAATAGTTAACGCAAAAAAAATATGGGAAAAAGAAGGTGTACATTTAAAACTCGGTCTCGAAGCTGACTATTTTCCAGGAGGGGAAGAAGAACTATCAAAATTGCTTGGGGACTATCCCTGGGATTTTGTTATTGGGTCTGTCCACTTTGTTAACGGTTGGGGGTTCGACAATCCAGAAACCATCCAAATTTTTAATGAATGGGACACGCTTACTTTATATACTCACTTTTACGGGACTGTAGAGAAAATGATTCGGTCAGGTTTGTTTGATTTTGTGGCTCATTTAGATAACTTAAAAGTCTTCAATGTACGTGCAGAAAACGAAGCATTTACCCAAACATGGCAGGAACGGATTGCCCAAGCTCTTATTGATACGGATACTGCAACTGAAGTAAATGCCGGTCTTTATTACCGCTATCCTGTAAAAGAAATGTGCCCGGGTCCTGATTTTTTATCAATTCTTGTCAAAAAAGATGTCTCATTTACTTTGTCCTCAGATGCTCATTTTCCAGATGATCTTGGAAATTATGTTGCCGAGAATGCGGGAGCACTAAGGGAGATGGGAATTAAGGGAGTTGCAACATTTGAAAAACGTAAAAGGATCATTAAACCGTTATAAACAGTCGCTGCCAATGCAGCTTCTTTTTGTGTTTAGAATATTATTACTTTCCAGAATCTTAAATTGACACTACAAATGATGATATATAAAATATTTATTATATTTAATATATTTAAATACTACTAGTTACTGACAGGGGGTAAATGGATGACAAATCATGAAATAAATGCAGTGTATTCCCTGTGTAAAATACATACAGATCTCTCAGACGATGACATTCAAAAGATAAATGATGTGGTACAGAATCTATCATTAATTGCTGATTTAAATCAAGCAAATGTTTTTATCGATTGTCCAACTAGCGAAAGAAAACATGCGATTGTCGTAGCGGAGGCTTCACCAACAACAGCTAAATCGGTATACAAATATCCTGTCGTCGGTAAGTTTGCCTATGAAACGTTTGAACCAGCTGTTTTTTATGCACTTCGAACAGGAAAGCCCATCTTCTTGAACCATGCGTTAACACAAGAAGGGAAAAAAGTAGAGCAGAGTGTGGTGCCTATTGAAGGCATAAATAACCGGGTGATTGGGACGTTAATCATGGAAAAAGATATCAGTGATAAGCTTCAAAATCAAGATAAATTGAAAACGTTAACAGAAGCAAATGAGACTCTAAGTGAGCTACTGCTCGGAATCGCTGAAAATAGTCCATTTATCCATGAAGTGATTGAAGAGTCCTTGTTTATTATAGACTCTGAATTACGAATTCAATATGCAAACCCGTCTGCTATGAATCTATTGTTGGAAATGTGTTCAAAAGAGTATAAAAATGGCACTTCCTTTTTAGAATGTTTTCCTAACTTACATGAGGTTTGTTTGCTTCCTGAAGAATTACTCATTCAAGAAGTAACTATAAAGAATAAAGTGTTTCAAATGAAAAAGATTGGACTGGTCCAAAATGATAATAACAGTGGTTCCTTCATTATTTTTCGTGATCTGACTGAACTCAGGGAAAAGGAACGAGAACTAACAGTTAAGACAGTTGCAATTCGCGAAATCCATCACCGTGTGAAAAATAACCTCCAAACTGTTGCAAGCCTATTGCGGCTTCAAATGAGGAGAGGAGTTCCAGAAGAAAGCAGGGTTCATTTTATTGAAAGTCTTAATCGGATATTAAGCATTGCCTCTGTATACGAAATCATCCTATCAAATTCTAGTATTGATGATGTTGAGATTTTTAGTTTAATTGAAAAAATAGGCAATATGTTGGTATTTAGTGATGACCATGATAGTAAAAATATTACAATCACATATTCAGGTCCTAAACTTTTAATAAAATCAAATGTTGCTGTCTCTGTTGCATTGGTCATTAATGAACTTATTCAAAATTGTGTTAAACATGCATTTACTGGATTAAGTGAAGGTGAAATTGCTGTAACCATTCAAAATCATACACCTATGATTAAAGTTCAAGTTCAGGATAATGGTATAGGGTGTCAGTCTACTATGAAGCCGTCTTTAGGTTTGGATATTGTAAAAATGATGATAGAACATGATTTATCAGGTGAATTTACTATCATTGGAACGAGTGAGGGTACGATTGCCACAGTTGAATTCCCCTTAGAAAGGGAGTATGAATCTTGAAAAAACGAATTATGGTAGTAGAAGACGAGTCAATCGTTCGCTTGGATGTTTCACTCATGTTAAAGGATGCGGGGTATGAGGTTGTTGCCGAAGCAGCTGATGGGGAAAAGGCTGTTGAATTAGCTTTTCAACTTAAACCTGATTTAATCATCATGGATATAAAAATGCCAAAGTTGAATGGGCTGAAAGCCAGTGAAATTATTTCTAACAAATTTGATATTCCTATTCTTCTTTTAACTGCTTATAGCCAAAAAGAATATATTGAAAAAGCAAAACAGGCCAATATTTTAGGTTACTTAGTGAAACCCATTTCTGAAGCCAGTTTAATCCCTGCAGTTGAGATCGCTCTAAGGCAGGCAGAAAACACAAGCCTTTACAAAGAAAAAGTAGAAGAAATGAATAAAGAACTGGAAAATCGCAAATTAATTGAAAAAGCAAAAGGAATTTTAATGAAACAATTGAATTTACCAGAAGAAACGGCTTACAATAAGATGAGAAGCATCAGTATGAAAAAACAGCTCCCATTGGAAAAGGTAGCAAAGTACATTCTCTTGAAATACCCCAGCTAGATTGATTGATTACAAGTAAATAAACATAAGCAATGGCGCTTAATAGATTTTATTTTTTTAAAAAAAATAAGGTCTATTAAGCATTTTTTGTCTTATAGAAAGAAATGGAGAGGTGTTCTCATGAGTGATGAGAAAAAGAGATTTATTCAAGAGTTTGTCCCTGGTAAACAGGTAACATTAAGCCATTTAATTGCAAATCCAGATCCAGATATGTTTGAGAAATTGGGTATCCAGGAAAGTGGTGCATTAGGAATCCTAACATTAACACCGAGTGAAACGGTTATTATTGCCGGAGATTTAGCAACAAAGGCAGCAAATGTAAAATTAGGTTTCCTCGATCGCTTTACAGGCAGCTTAGTGATTGTCGGGAATGTATCAGAAGTAGATATGGCCATGAGGGAAATCAACCGGTTTCTTGCGGATACCCTTCACTATACACCAGCGCAAATTACAAAGTCTTAATTTCTGAAAAGGAGAATACAAATGAAGAACAGAGCAATGTTGATCGGTTCAATTGGTGCAGGAAAATCCACCTTAACAAATGCTCTCCTTGGCCGAGAAGTAAAAGCGGTAAAAACACAATCCCTACTATATTTTGATTGGATTGTGGATACTCCTGGTGAATATAGTGAAAACCCATTTTTTTATAAAAATATCATGGCAACTGCTCTTGAGGTTACTCATGTCCTTTATTTACAGGATAGCACGAAGAAAAAGATGATTTTCCCTCATGGGTTTAGTACTGGGATAAATAAACTTCCTATTGGTGTCGTCACAAAGAGTGATTCTGATAAGGCAGATATCGAATTAGCTGTCTCCCTTTTAAAAAAGGTAATGGTGAACAGAGGGCCCATTGTGATTACATCTTCCCTTAAAAATGAGGGGATAGAGGAAATTAAAATGCTGGTGGGCATGAATACGATACAGGAAATGAAGGAGTATATCGACAATCATCCTTCCCCGTATATATTTTTTGAATGAAAGCCTTTACAGTATTCAGAAAATAATTTATATTATGGTTACACAAATGAATTTACAGGCAATGGCGCCTCTTTTAAACCATCTAATCTTGGATGGTTTAAAAGGGGCGTCTTTGTTTTTGGGGAGATGGGATATGAAATTTATTAGCCCACATAAAGAAGAAATGATCAGTGCTGGAATTGATATCGGAACGAGTACAACTAAAGTAGTGATTAGTAAGTTTACATTGATGAATATGGCTGGCGGGGCACATGTTCCTCGCATCGAGATTATTGATAAGCAGGTCGTTTATCGCAGTCCCATTTATCGAACACCACTTCTTTCTCCAACATCAATCGATATCGGGAAAATTGAGGCTTTAGTAAAAGATGAATATAAAAAAGCAAGGGTTGAGCCTAAAGATATTAAAACCGGGGCTGTCATCATCACGGGAGAAACAGCAACAAAGACAAATGCAGAAGTAATGATTCACCAGCTATCGGATCATGCCGGTGAATTTTTGGTAGCCACGGCCGGACCAGATTTAGAAGGGATCATTGCTGCAAAGGGTTCTGGTGCGTATGAGTATTCGAAATCATCAGGCAAAGTCACTGCTAATATTGATATCGGTGGAGGAACAGCAAATATAGCAGTGTATAAATCAGGGAGACTTTGTGGCACTTGTACACTCCATATTGGCGGTAGACTTATAGAATTTCATGGCTTAAAAATTAAAAGTATCTCACCCCCTGTGAAAAATCTGCTTACTCACTGGGGGACAATCATAAATGTGGGACAATCCATAAGTGTAAATGAAATAAAGAGAATTACTGATTTTATGGCTGGTGTAATTGCAAGGATGCTACAAAAGTCACTTACGAAAGAAGACCAATTCCTTTTATTAGGTCATGAACCTAATTGGCAGGAAGATGTAGAGGCTATTATGTTTTCAGGAGGAGTTGGTGAATGTATCTATCGTTATGAAGACGAGTCTGCTAACCCAGCCCAATACGATGACATCGGCATGTCACTGGCTGCTTCCTTGAAAGAAAACAAGGTCTTACATAAATGGTCATGGGTCAAGCCGGAGGAAACTGTAAGGGCAACCGTCTTAGGTTCAGGGTTGCAAACAACGGAAATCAGCGGGGCGACCATTGAGGTAGATAGTAGCCAATTACCACTTAAGAATTTGCCGGTTTTTCAAATCCGATTTGACAAAGATTTTAACGAGGTAGTGGATTCTATTTCGAAAAAAGTGACAGAAGCAATTGAACTATATGATCCCCAGAAGGAAGGTCAGAATTTTGCCCTATATTTTTCGAATCTACCCTATTTACGCTTTCGAGAAATTGACGCATGGGCAGAATGCATCCTTCAAGGGCTGAAGCAAAAACCTAATCGATCGCAGCCCGTGGTCCTTGTTTTAGATAGAGATTATGCAAAAGTACTCGGACAAACGATTAATCGGAAAGATCCTTCGCAATCGGTCATTTGCATAGATCAAATTACTGTTGAAAATGGTGACTATTTAGACATTGGGCGCGTACTAGAATCCGATGTCGTTCCGGTTATCATAAAAACCTTAACATTCCAGAATAAAGAAAGGAGGACTTTCAGGTGAGATTAAAGACGAATTATTTCGGCACAGTCTACCAATTTTCCTCATTAAAGGACTTATTTGCAAAAGCAAACGAAGAAAAATCAGGTGACCGCTTAGCAGGTCTTTCAGCAGAAACCGTACAAGAGCGAATAGCTGCAAAGGAAGTATTAAGCAACCTAACACTTCATGATATTAGGGAGAACCCACTACTATCTCCTGATGAAGATGAAGTCTCACGCATTATTGAAGGTCAAATCAATGAACCAATTTATCAATCGATTAAAAATTGGTCCGTTTCCGAGCTTAGGGAGTATATCCTAAATGATACAACCACTGGTGAAGATTTAAAGCGGTTAAGCAGAGGATTAAATAGTGAGATGATCGCTGCAGTTGCGAAAATCATGTCCAATTTAGACCTGGTTCATGCAGCAAACAAGATTGAGATTCTATCAAAATGTAATATTACGATTGGTCAACAAGGGGTGCTTGCTTCAAGACTACAGCCTAACCATCCAACAGACAATGTTGAGGGAATGATGGCATCAATGAAAGAAGGTCTTTCCTATGGAATTGGTGATGCGGTCATTGGAATCAACCCCGTGGATGATTCAGTAGAGAGTGTAAAGAGACTGCTACACGCAACCCATGACTTCATTCAAAAATGGGAAATACCGACACAAAACTGTGTGCTAGCTCATGTCACTGCTCAGATGAAAGCACTTCAGCAAGGAGCTCCTGCAGATATGATTTTCCAAAGTATCGCAGGAACCGAAGCCGCTAACCGTTCATTTGGTATTACTGCTTCCCTTCTAGAAGAAGCCAATGAAATGGCTAAGGTATATGGAACTGGAACAGGGCCACAGCGTATGTATTTTGAAACGGGTCAAGGCTCTGAGTTATCGGCAGAGGCACATTATGGCATCGATCAAATGACCTTAGAATCACGTAATTATGGCTTTGCTCGATACTTTGATCCATATATCGTAAACACAGTGGTTGGCTTTATTGGGCCAGAATATTTGTACAACAATAAACAGGTAATCCGAGCAGGGTTAGAAGACCACTTTATGGGCAAAATGCATGGGATTCCGATGGGAGTAGATATTTGTTATACAAACCATATAAAAGCAGATCAAAATGATATTGAGGATTTAGGTGTGCTGTTAACCGCTGCTGGAGTGAATTTCATCATTGCTGCACCAATGGGTGATGATTGCATGTTGAATTACCAGTCCTTAAGTTATCACGATGTGGCAACCTTAAGACAAACATTGAATAAGCGCCCTGCTCCATTGTTCGAAGAGTGGCTTGAAAAGATGGGGATTTTTGAAAATGGAAAGTTAAGCAAAAAAGCAGGAGATCCAACTATTTTTTCGAGGGTAGGAGGTGTATAGAATGAATCCTGAATTAGTTGAACAAATTACCAAATTAATATATGAAAAATTAAAATCACAAATTGTGGTGACCGATGAACAGACGTCATCAGAAGTAGAGGTGAAGTTTTGGAACCACAATGCAGACGGTCAATCACACCCTTCTGCGAGTGATAACTATCAACCCATCAAAGAAAAGATGCAGCAAACCCTACAAGATGATATTGAAGATATTAACTTAGAATCAAAGCCTGTTATTGGAATTGAATCCCCATTTGATAAAGATGAGTTAGAGTCTTTGATTAGTAAGACACCTGCAAGAATTGGGGTGGGGAGAGCGGGACTAAGACCTAAAACGAATACCTGGTTGAAGTTTCGTTACGATCATGCAGCTGCAGTGGATGCCGTGTACGGTGATGTAAATCCTGGTTTATTAGAAAGTTTATCGCTGTTTAAAGTTAACACAAAGGTGGCTGACAAAGAAATTTATGTAAGACGTCCTGATTTTGGGCGCAAGCTTTCTGAAGAAGCTAAGCAACTGATCACACAAAAATGCCAAAAAGCTCCAACCGTTCAAATCATTGTATCAGATGGTTTAAGTTCAAAGGCGATTGATGAAAACTTAGAGGATGTCTATCTATCTCTTAATCAAGCACTACAAGCTTTAGGCCTTCATGTAGGGACCCCTTTTTTCATTGAAAAAGGAAGAGTAGCTGCCATGGATGATGTTGGAGAGCTGTTAAAGCCAAAAGTGATTGTGTACTTGATTGGTGAGCGTCCGGGTCTTGTGAGTGCGGAATCTCTTAGTGCCTATCTATGTTATGAACCACGAATAGGGACAATTGAGGCGGATCGAATGGTTGTTTCGAATATTCATAAAGGTGGAATCCCGCCGGTTGAAGCGGGTGCCTATCTTGGTACAGTCATTCAAAAAATATTAAAATATCAAGCTAGTGGAGTTTCGCTAGTTCAAAAAGAACAATAAGGGAGGACTCGGTTGTGACCTTAAAGCGAATTCATGCAGAAATTTTAGCTGTCAGAATTATTCCAAACGTGGACTCCGCCCTGGCAGAGCAATTTCAACTCCAACCCAATCATCGAAGCCTGGCCATTTTTACTTCCACCATCGATGATGTTGGATATACCGCTTTAGATGAGGCTACAAAAAGAGCGGATGTAGAGGTTGTTTATGCTCGCTCGTTCTATGCGGGTTCTGCACATGCCTCGGGGCCATTATCAGGTGAAATGATCGGCATCCTAGCTGGTCCAACTCCAGACGAAGTGAAAAGTGGAATAGAGGCGGTCATCCAGACTGCAGAAAACGATGCTTTTTTCGAAGCAGTAAATGAAGAGAAAAGCCATGCGTTGTATGCCCATGTGGTAGCAAGGACGGGAAGCTATTTATCGAAAGAAGCTGGAATCACGCAAGGGGAAGCACTTGCTTACTTGATTGCCCCGCCGCTCGAGGCGGTTTATGGAATTGACGCAGCGTTAAAGGCGGCAGACGTGGAGTTAGTTAAATTTTTTGGCCCGCCTTCAGAAACGAACTTTGGAGGAGGACTACTTACCGGTTCACAATCTGCTTGTCAAGCAGCAGCAGATGCGTTCCGTGAGGTCATTCTTGACATTAGTAGAAATCCAAGACAAATCTAACAATTTACTATTTATAAAAGAAAGGTGTGTATCCCAGGTGCAGTTTGATCATGATTTACAATCAATCCAAGAAATGCGGGATGCCCTTCACAAAGCAAAGGAAGCGCAGCAGAAGTATATGGGGTTTTCACAAGAGCAAGTCGACGCAATCGTAAAGCGGGTAGCGGAGGCTGCTTTTGCTAAATCATTGGAATTAGCAAAGCTTGCGGTTGAAGAAACTAGAATGGGTATTGTTGAACACAAACGAATGAAAAATGATGTCGGATCAATGGCTGTATATCAATCTATCAAGAATGAAAAGACAGTTGGCATTATTAAAGAGGACCATGCTAACAAAGTAGTGGAAGTGGCGGCACCATTTGGAGTAATCGCTGGTATAATTCCAACGACCAATCCAACTTCGACGGCTATCTTTAAAGCTTTAATTAGCTTAAAAACAAGAAATGGAATAGTATTAAGCCCACACCCTAGAGCAGTTAAATGTACGATAGCGGCATTGGGAATTTGCATGGAGGCTGCTAAAGAGGCAGGAGCACCAGATGGGATAATTGGATGGATCTCTAAACCAACAATGGCAGCAACGACGGAATTAATGAAACATCGTGACATTGATTTAATCCTTGCAACTGGTGGAAAAGATTTAGTCCGTGCTGCTTATAGCTCTGGAAAACCGGCGTATGGAGTCGGTCCAGGTAATGTTCCGGTATATGTTGAAAAATCAGCAGATATAGCAAAAGCCATGAAAATGATTGTGGAAAGTAAATCATTTGACCATGGAACGATTTGCGCAACAGAACAAGCCATGGTGGTTGATCGCAATGTCCAGCAGTTGGCGATTAGAGAACTAACGAAAAATGGCGCATATTTGTTGGATGATCAAGAAAAAGTTAAATTAGAAAAAGTCATTTCACCTCTGCCAGGAAAATTAAATCCTAATATTGTGGGACAAAGCGCATTGAAAATTGCGGAAATGGCTGGGATTACTGTCCCATCGGGTACGAGAATTTTAGTTGCTGAAGAAAGAAAAGTGGGGAAAGACGTACCATTTTCAATAGAAAAGCTTTCACCCATCCTAGCTCTATACACAGCAGATAGTTATCCTCAGGCAAAAGAAATATGCTTAAGCTTGCTAAACCTTGGCGGGAGAGGACATAGTTTATCCCTGCACACGAATGATGACAAGGTAGCAAGGGAATTTGCCCTAGAAATGCCAGTTTCAAGGTTGATGGTAAACACGCTCTCCTCAATTGGGGCGGTTGGTGCTACAACTGGACTCGTTCCATCACTGACACTTGGCTGTGGATCTTTTGGAGGCAATATTACTTCAGACAATGTATCTGCCAAGCATTTAATCAATATAAAAAGAATGGCATATGGAACGAAAGAGGTCATCATTCCAAAGCAAGAAAAGCAACCTAGTCAAACAAAATCAGAATCAAATGAAAATGTATCTGAAATTGTTGAACAGGTTTTAAAACAAGTAAATATCGCAGGAAATGTAGATCCAAATTTGATTTCTGAAATGGTGAATCAAGTTTTAAAAAAATATCAAATGAACTAATAGGAGGAATGGACAATGGCAAGAGAGTTAACAGCATTAGGAATGGTGGAAACAAAAGGATTAGTGGCATCAATTGAGGCAGCTGACGCAATGGTAAAAGCAGCAAACGTCAACCTTATTGGAAAAGTTCAGGTTGGAGGAGGCCTTGTAACTGTATTTGTACGCGGCGACGTAGGTGCGGTAAAGGCAGCAACAGACGCTGGTGCTGCAGCTGCACAACGTGTTGGGGAGCTTTTATCGGTACACGTCATTCCTCGTCCACACAATGAATTGGAAAGCATTTTACCAAAATTAGAAGCTGAACTCTAATCTTTAGCTTACTAGGTTAGGAGATAAGTGATGAATAAACAGGCCATTCAAATGATCGTGGAAGAGGTCATTCAGCAATTTTTGAATAAAAATTCGGTGACTCGTAACATTCCGATGGCTGTTTCTGCCCGACACTGTCATGTAAGTCAAAGTGATTTAGAAGTGCTATTTGGTAAAGGATATGAATTAACAAAAAAAGCTGATTTATCACAACCAGGTCAGTTTGCTGCAAATGAAACGGTGATGATTGTCGGACCAAGGGGTTCTATTGAAAAGGTCAGAATTCTTGGTCCTGCCCGTTCACTCACTCAAGTAGAAGTAAGTAAAACAGATTCGGTTAAATTGGGGGTAAAACCTCCGATTCGTGAATCTGGAAATATTAAAGAATCTGCTTCTATTACACTAGTTGGCCCAAAAGGAAGTATTTTTAAAAAAGAAGGTCTTATCATAGCCCAGGCACACATCCATATGACACCTGAAGATGCATTGAATTTTGGTGTGGAGAATGGAGAATATGTACGGATTAAAACGGGCGATGAACGTCCTGTATCCTTTGGAAAAGTACTCATTCGTGTATCTGCTAGATATAAGTTGGAGATGCATATTGATACCGATGAAGCGAATGCCGGTCTGATTACTAGCGGAGATGTGGGTATTCTAGAGAAATATGAGGAAATGGATGAGGTAAAGAGGGAAAGTTTTGTCAAACTACCCGAAAAGCAAATGGCTATTGAGCAACGTAATGAACCAGTCGTCTTTGAGAATAAGCTTTTATCACAAAGAGATATACAAACATGGAAGGACCACACAATTACGATAAACAAGCGTACAATTGTAACCCCTTTAGCACGTGATACCGCAAGAGAGTTAGGGAAAACCATCAAGGTAATTGACTAACGATGGGAGATGATTTTTTTGCAAGTAGGTACAGTAATCGGAAATGTATGGGCGACTAGAAAGGAAGACCATTTAACTGGATTGAAATTTTTATTTGTGCAGCCAGAGCTTCCTAACGGATCGCCAATTCAAACCCCCATTATTGCTGTAGACCGAATAGGTGCAGGTGTTGGGGACAAAGTGATGGTAACTTTAGGTAGTGCTGCAACGAATATGGCAGCACAGACTAGTCTACCTATCGATGCCCTTATTATCGGAATAATTGATTCGATAGACGTTACGGGAGGTGCCGAGCATGGCGAAGGCATTAGGAATGATTGAAACGAGAGGGTTAATTGCCTCTATCGTGGCCGCAGATGCAATGGTAAAAGCGGCTGATGTCAGGCTCATAAAGAAAGAAAAGGTAGATGCAGGTCTTGTGGCTGTTTTAGTGGAAGGGGATGTAGGAGCCGTGCAAGCTGCCGTTGATGCAGGCAAGTATGCAGCAGCTAAGGCAGGAGTGCTGGTTTCCGCTCATGTGATTCCACGTCCTGATGATGGTGTAGGAGTGATTCTTGCAGAGCAGCCAAAAAAGGATCAAGAAATATTGAAAACAAATAAAAAGGATACAAAAGCAAAAACAAAATCAATTTCACCTAAAGTTGATTCTACACAAGAAGAACCTCCAAGCAACTAAACTATTAATTTGAAAAGCTACTATGAGTATTGAAAATGGGGGGAGAAGAAATTGGCTTTCAAACGGAGAAAAATTGCAGTTATCGGAGCAGGTTTTACCGGTGCAACAGCTGCATTGATGCTTGCTCAGAAAGAATTAGGTGATGTGGTTCTAGTAGATATCCCATCTCAAAGTGATCCAACCAAAGGGAAAGCACTTGATATGTTAGAAGCAAGTCCTGTGCAGGGATTTAATGCAAATATTACTGGAACGTCAAATTACGAGGATATCCTAGATGCTGACTTAGTGCTTATTACGGCAGGGATTGCTCGGAAACCAGGGATGAGTCGTGACGATTTAGTGTCAACAAATGCTAAAATTATCGAGCAAGTATCAGAAAACGTGAAAAGGTTTGCTCCTAATAGTTACATTATAGTTCTTAGTAATCCGGTGGATGCAATGACCTATGTATGCTATAAAACGACCGGGTTTCCAAAGAATCGTGTTATTGGTCAATCAGGTGTATTAGATACAGCCCGTTTTAACACATTTGTAGCCCAGGAATTGAATGTATCAGTTGAGGACATTTCTGGGTTTGTACTTGGTGGTCACGGGGATGATATGGTACCTTTAGTACGCTTTTCCTATGCGGGAGGAATCCCACTGGATAAAATTCTCCCACCGCATCGGATTGATGCAATTGTAGAAAGAACGCGTAAGGGCGGCGGTGAAATTGTCAATTTACTTGGACAAGGAAGTGCTTATTTTGCTCCTGCTGCATCCATGGTCCAAATGGCAGAGGCCATACTTAAAGACAAAAAGCGCATTTTACCATCCATCGCTTATTTAGAAGGTGAATATGGCTATCATGATCTTTATTTAGGGGTTCCGACCATTCTTGGAGGAGATGGAATCGAAAGTATTATTGAGATCCCGCTAACTCCTGAAGAGAAATCTGCATTAGATAAATCTGCACAATCCGTCCGAAATGTTATGACTATTTTTAACAAGTAGTTCAAGTCTATTAATATTGTAAAATAAGGTATTCATTCTCCTACGAAAAATTTTCAGAAAAAGACCTAACAATAGTGGAAGTTCTAAATTCAAAAATGTTCTTAAAAGGGGACGATCTTATTGGAGAAGGAAAAAAACCAATTGCATAAAAGTCTGAAGCCTATCCATTTATGGGGTATTGCAGTGGGGATGGTTATTTCTGGTCAGTATTTTGGTTGGAATTATGGGTTCGAACAAGGGGGAACCATTGGCCTTGCTATTGCAGCACTTATAATTACAGTGTTCTATACAACTTTTATTTTTAGTTATTCTGAGTTATCCACTTCTATTCCAAATGCTGGTGGGCCATCTGCTTATGCAAGGAAAGCAATGGGGCCATTTATGGGGTTTGTAACAGGGATAGCCTGTTTACTTGAATTTGTATTTGCTCCACCAGCTATTGCTGTTTCAGTGGGTGCATACATTAATTTCTTAGTCCCTAGCATTAATGCCGTCTATGCAACAGTTGGGATGTTTATTTTGTTTATTTTAGTCAACCTCATCGGGGTAAAGGGAGCTGCAATCATTGAATTGGTAGCTACCATTATGGCCCTTATCGGTTTAGCAATTTATTATGTAGCAGGGTTACCACATGTACAAACATCTAATATTTTTAATGAAACGGCCTTCTCAAATGGCTGGTCTGGGGTTATGGCTGCAATTCCTTTTGCCATTTGGTTCTTCTTAGCTATTGAAGGCGGTGCGATGGCCGCTGAAGAAGTTCGTGATCCTAAGAAGGATATTCCAAAAGGATTCATTTCAGGTATTTTAACTCTGGGTGTTGCCACGGTTTTAACATTATTCGTAACGGCTGGTCTTGGTGGAGGAACTGGCAAGCCGGCGGATTATCCACTTCCACAGGCATTATCAAGTGTGTATGGTGAAGGCAGTATTATTCCTATTACAGTCGCTATTATTGGACTCTTTGGTTTAATTGCCAGTTTACATGGAATTATTATTGGTTTTTCCCGCCAGACATTTGCTTTAGCGAGAGCGGGTTACTTACCGAAATTCCTTTCTAATCTTTCAAAAAGAGGCGTACCGCACTGGGGTCTCATTGTACCAGGTGCAATTGGTGTCATTGCTGCTGGTTCTGCTAATTTTGCAAATGCCCTAATTATTCTTTCTGTTTTTGGCGCAATTACCATGTACTGTTTAAGTATGGTTTCATTATTTGTGTTAAGAAAGAAAGAACCAAATATGGAGAGACCATTCAAAGTAAGTTATCCGGTTGTACCAGCGATTGCACTTATTTTAGGCGTGTTTTCTTTCTTCTGTGTTGTTAAATATAGTGTTCTAACTACATCTTTACCATTGTTTGGAGTAGAACTTCCATTAGGTTATGTCATTTTATCCATCTTTGGAGTAGCAATTGTCTACTATTTCTTAGTAGGTTCGAAAAATCTACGCCCAATGTCAGAAGAATTTGTATCCATAGAAGATATTACTTCACATGAAGAATTAAAGGATGTAGCAAACAGATAATATTATATAATTTTCGATTTGATTGAGCAGTCTCTATGAGGACTGCTTTTCTATTCTATGATTTATAGTGAATATAATCGAATTTTTCAGAATACTTATAGTATTAACTTGACCCATATAGGTCTTTGTTTAAACCTTGTTGAAGGAGGTGACCGTGGTTGGAGGTCTTAATTGGTTTCGCTTTAGTCATCATTACACTTGGAGTTGGTTCTGCTATTGGACTGAGAGCAAATAAAAATGTGAGAGCTTTTAAAGAGGAAGAACATGAGATTTTCGTGGGAAGTGATGAAAAAGTCTAAGCACGAAAGGAGAAGTATCTATGAAAAATAAAGATCAACAAATGCTGGCGGATAAAAAACAGCTAAATCGCTATGGATATGCACAAGAACTACTACGTGATATGGGGGGGTTTTCAAACTTTGCGATTTCATTTTCAATCATTTCTATATTAACAGGTGCAGTTTCCCTTTACGGCCATGGATTACTTTATGGTGGACCTGGAATGATGGGGTTCGGGTGGACCATCGTTGCCTTTTTTGTACTATTAATTGCTGCCTCTCTATCTGAACTCGCTTCAGCGATTCCAACAGCAGGGGCTTTATATCACTGGGCTGCTGCCTTAAAAGGCACGAGAATTGGCTGGTATACTGCCTGGATCAATTTAATTGGTCAAATCGGAATCGTAGCTGGAATTGATTATTCAGTCGCCTTATTCGCCGATCCACTCCTAGCAACCATCTTCAATTATTCTTCTAATGATACTACTATTCTCATCGTTTTTGGTGTAGTCCTCCTTTTACACGGAATCCTTAACCATGTTGGTATAAAAATAGTTGCAAAATTAAATGACTTTTCGGCTTGGTATCATATGATCGTTGTTGCTATATTAGTCGTAAGCCTTGCCTTCTTTACTAAAGATGGCCTCCAACCAATTGACTATTTATTTCAAGTTGGAACAACATTTTCAGATAAGCCGTATTTTCTTGCCTTTTTAATCGGATTGTTGCAAGCACAATGGACATTTACAGGATATGATGCATCCGCACATACAATTGAAGAAACGGTTCATCCAAGGGTTCGAGCACCATGGGGAATTTTTAACTCAGTCGCATTTTCGTTCGTATTTGGTTTTATCATGCTCTCATTTGTTACTCTTTCCATTCATGATGCGAGTGGCGCGGTGGACTCTGATAATGCCTTTATCTATGTTATCAGCCAAGCATTGGGTGGTACATTTGGAAACATCGTACTCTGGCTTGTTACTTTTGCCATGTTCTTCTGCGGTCTATCATCAATTACCTCGTTTTCACGGATGATGTATGCTTTTTCACGAGATAAGGGAATGCCGTTTAGCAGGCATTGGGCAGAAATTAGCCGTAAATATCGAACGCCTGCGAAAGCGATCTGGCTTTCTGTTATTCTTTCCTTTGTCCTTGCATTAATTGATTATATTACAAAGTTAATCAATCCAGATGTGGGGTACTCAACGATCGCGTTTTTAACTGCTGTGAGTGTAGTTGGTTTATATGTGGCTTACGGAATCCCGATCTTTTTGAAACTAAGAGCTGAATCAAAAGGCATATTCTTACCTAAACACTATGGTCCGTGGAGTTTAGGTAAATGGAGCAAACCAATTAACGTTATTAGTTTAATCTGGATTCTCTTTATATGTATCATCATGGTAATTCCACCAAATCAAATGGCTGCCTACGCTATAGGAGGCATGTTTGTCATTCTAATCATCATGGACTTGGGTTATTACAAAAAGCACTTTAAAGGCCCTCAAGCTGCATTAGAAAAATCAGTTGAAGAAATAAAACGATTGGAAGATGAGTTCGAACATGAACATGAGTAGGATTATGCAAAGAAGTGCCCTTTTTGGATAGGGCACTTCTTTTTGCTTTAGCGAAATGGTGCCTGGTTTTTATATACATAGATTTTCTCTGCGATAAAGCTGAGGAATATACCAATAATAAACGGAACTAAGGAACCTGTTTCAACGTAGAAACTATTTACATTTAGTTCATATTTATGATGAAACATTAACCATTCTATCTTAAAGAGATGCCCAATCGCATACAAAAGGCCAGTTGCTATTACAAACGTAGAAAAACCGACTAGAAATTTCTTAAACTTCATATTTTCCCCCCATTCTGTTTATGAATAATAAATACTATTCAAGTGCATTGTTAACCGCAGCAAGAGCGTGAATAGAAGCTGTATCAAATAATGGCACATTAATATCCTCTTGTTTTATTAATAAACCTATTTCAGTACATCCAAGAATGATGCCCTCTGCTCCATTTTCAATTAGGTTACTAATGAAACTCTTATATGAAGTTTTTGATGAGTGAAGAATTTTCCCTAAACATAATTCTTCATAAATTATGGTATTTATCATGTCTCTTTCCTGATCAGTTGGTATAAGAACCTTTAGTCCTTGGGCTTCTAAACGGGATTTGTAAAAATCCTGCTCCATCGTATACTTGGTGCCAAGCAAGCCAATTGTCTTCAAACCATTCTTTTTAATTTGAGTAGCTGTTGCATCTGCAATATGTAAAATAGGAATATTAATGTTTTCTTGGATGGCATCTATAACTTTATGCATGGTGTTGGTACAAATGATAATGAAGTCTGCGCCACTTAATACTAGGCTTTTTGCTGCATCAGCTAAAATTTTTCCAGCTCTAACCCAATCACCTTCAGATTGACACTTTTCAATCTCAGCGAAATCAACGCTGTACATGATACATTGAGCTGAATGCAATCCACCTAATCTCTTCTTAACTTCCTCGTTAATGATACGATAATACTCAACTGAGGATTCCCAGCTCATTCCACCTATTAACCCAATGATTTTCATAAGTTCCCCCTAATTTTTTTCATTATAAAATCAAGACAATGAATGGAGCTAAAAGATTCAGCTATTGTGAAATGGTTATTTTTCTATTTTTTATATTTGGAACTATAGTCGTATAGAATCTTATTGTACAAAGAACAAATAAAAACATAATTGCAGGGACCAGATAGTGAAGGAGATTGGAAAATGCAGTTTCGTGACCAGTTTCCTTAACGATAAAAATTCCACTCCCAGAATTACCAACTAGACCAAAGAAAAGACCGTAGGCAATATTTAAGCCATAATGGAGCCCTGTATCTGCCCATATTGATCCCGTTTTATAGTATGCAAGAGTTAAAGAGAGGCCTAAAATAATGGAAAAGATAATATTTCTGAGGCTAAATCCTGCATACCAATAATCATCAAGTGCATAAATTAAAATACTTATTATAAATACCCAGACAATGTGAATCTTATCTTTTAATATATTGATAACATAGCCTCTGACAATTAAATCATTAATTAGAGATCCAACTAAGTAACCAATAAAGACTTCCACAACAGGCATGATTACATTTACAGGGTTATGAACGCCTACAAACTCTAAGTCGCCAACGTAAAATTGTATGAAGAACATAACCATCCAAAATCCAAAGCCTATCAGAAAGCTAATAATAAAGTTCTTATTCCAGCCTGGATGAAATACCATTCCCAATCCTTTTAATCCATCTAGTCCGACCCATTTAGAAATATAAAAAGCTAACGGAAAGAAGAGTAGAGTGGACCCAAATTGAAGAAATGGATTTCCAAGCTGAACGGGAATTAAATTAAAATATAAATCTAAAATAAGAAAACCAATTATGCCTTTTAAAAAGTTTTTAATTAAAATACACCTCCATGAAAAAATAGTGAACTAGTTAATTTTACCTTTTTTAAAGGTAAAATCAACCAGTTTCCTATTACCCTTTTTTCAATGAATGCTTTTCTAGTGTTCATCCTTTCTTGTGAGCACATTTTATTTGTTTTCAATCACCATGTGTTACTATAAAACGTAATTGAAGAAAAACGAGGTGTTGACATGAAAATTGAGGTTTGGTCAGATTATGTATGTCCGTTTTGTTACATTGGAAAGCGCAGACTAGAAGACGCGTTAAACCAATTCCCACATAGAGATCAAGTTGAAGTTGAATTCAAAAGCTTTGAGCTAGATCCAAACTCACCAGAATATAGTGGTCAAAATATCCATGCAGTATTAGCAAAAAAATACGGTATGAGTATAGATCAAGCGAAACAAGCTAACCAGGGAGTTGGACAACAGGCAGCAACAGTTGGATTAACTTTTAATTTTGAAGAAATGAAACCAACGAATACTTTTGATGCGCATCGCTTGGCAAAATTGGCGAAAGCAAAAGGGAAAGAACCATTGGTTTCTGAAAAGCTTCTTCAATCTTATTTTACTGAAGGAAAAAATATTGGGGATTTGGAAACCTTGATTGCCATAGCTGAGGATGCAGGCATAGAACGAGAAGAAGTATTACGTGTTTTGAATGATAAAAATGCATTTGCCAATGAAGTTCGTTTAGATGAATCGCTTGCCCAACAATATGGTGTTCGTGGGGTTCCGTATTTTGTTCTAAATTCAAAGTACGCAATATCTGGGGCACAACCACTTGAAACATTCAAGGATGCCTTACAAAAAGTTTGGGAGGAAGAATCACCTAAACCAATGTTTCAGGACTTATCGACAGCGGAAGATGTAAGCTGTGTAGATGGCAGCTGTGGAATTCCTGATAAAAAATAAACTAAAAAGAAGAGGGGTCTCCATAGGAGTCACCCTCTTTGCCTATAGTATACGTTTTAACGTCTTCGTACTCTTAATTTCCACATGTTTCCACTATCCCAATAGCTTTTCGTTTGATGATTGCTGCGGTTACTGCTCTGCCAACAAGATTTTATTTTAAAGCATTTGGTTGGATATCTTCTTGTAGTACAGCGCTTAGCAGATGTATGTCTTCTGGTTGTGTGTCTACTTGAATGCCGAGTAGTATTTCGACTTGAAGAGGAAGTGCGGCGATTACGGCTTGGTCCTCTAAACATAAAGTCCCCGAAACCACCACGTCTTACCTCATCTGCGGCCCTTTGTATTTCCTCTGATGAAAATTCACTCATTTTAGCACCTCCTTTAAATATAGAAAAGGGAGTACGTTTGCTCATTATACATATACCCTATAAACCTCACTCTTCTTTTACCAATTTACGTTTGTGGAGCCATTTTTGTATGAGAAAAAAGCCTATGAAAGGAAAAATTGCTATCCAATCGTGACCACTATTCCTTTATTTTCATACGAATAAAAGAAGGAGGAATAAAAATGGACGAGGTGACAAAGGTACCTGAGTATAAACTTTTTATAAATCCCAATGACCTAAAGGAACTAAAGAGGGATATATGGAATGATGAACCTGTACCCGGACGGTTAACCATAGAAGGTAAGAGACTAGAGATTGATCTAAGTTATCGAGGAGCCCATATTAGAGATTTGGAGAAAAAGTCCTATCAGATAGCTTTTTATAAACCTAATAACTTTAGGGGATCTAAAATCATTCATTTAAATGCAGAATATATGGACCCCTCACTCATTCGCAATAAATTATCCTTTGACTTTTTTTCGGATATTCAAGTTTTAGCGCCAAGGTCCCAGCATGTTTTTTTGACACAGAACGGAAGACCAGAAGGGGTATACTTAGAAATTGAATCAGTGGATGAAAATTTCTTGCGAAGAAGAAACTTATTGAAGGGAAGCATTTTTTATGCACTTGATGGTGATGCTAATTTTTCCCTTATGAGTGAATTGGACAAAGAAACAAAAAAATCATTAAGTTTGGGCTATGAAAGAAAATGGGGAGACCAAAAAGAAAATTATTATTTAGAAGAATTTATCTTTAAGATTAATACAATAGGAAAAAGGGAATTCGAAAAGGAAATACACAATTTTGTGGATGTTAATAAGTATCTTCGCTGGATTGCTGGAGTTATATTCACATCGAATTATGATGGTTTTGTTCATAATTACTCATTGTATAGGAACGGTGAGACTGGTTTATTTGAAGTCCTACCCTGGGATTATGATGCTACATGGGGAAGGGATGTTAACGGAAAAACTATGGAAGCTGATTATGTACCAATAGATGGATTTAATACATTAACGGCAAGAATTTTAGACGTAAACCATTTCCGAAAACAATATGTAAACTTACTGAAAGAAATAATGTCACAGCAATTCACATTAGACTACATGGTTCCAAGGGTGGAACTGTTGCTTCAATTGATTAGACCATATGTCTTGAGGGATCCTTATAAAAATAAAGAAATAGAACAATTCGATAAAGAAATGGATGTAATAAAGGAATATATAATTGGAAGAAGGAATTACCTAAAAAGGATGATGGTAAGTTTAGAATAAAAAGGGACAGTCCCCCGCTGCTTTAAAGCACTGGGGGACTGTCCCCATTTTTTACTTTAGTTCCCTATGAAACGTGAAGTCCTTTGCATTAAGGGAGTAGGTTGGGCTTTGCTCTTTCATTTTTTTCTTCTTCTTTGATTTTTTCTTCTGCTTGGACAGATTGCCTAAGGAGTTAATGTCTAATACCTCATCTAATTCTTTCTTAATCATGTTAATTATGAGGATTAAGATAAAGTAACATGCGAGCGGGATAAGTACTACCCAAGGCGACATATAGAATTCACGGTAATTCTGTCCAACTAGACCGGCCCATTCCTTAGATATGGAATTCAGAAGGGGCAATCCACGGACCTCTTCCTTTGATACCCCCCCTATATAAACCTGAAATGCACCTAAATACATCATAAGTAAAAGTGTACCTAGAAGCTGCTGAATAACCATTAAAAGTCCATATGAAGTCAAATAGGGCTTAATCTGAGTTTTTAACACATGATAATGATTCCCTCCCATTAAATACGAACACTGGATAAATGTTTTCTTTTTTAATTCATCAACAATGTCTACAGTCATAAACAGTACGGAAGGAATCCCCATAATCACAAGAATGATAATCTGATAGATCATTACACTATAAATTGAATCTTTAATATAGTTTGTAGAAACAGGATACATCAACACTAAAGTAATTAGGATAGGTGGTACTAAATTGAAGACAACAAGAAAATCCTTTACAAGTGGAAGCAAACGTTTCAACCATAAGGAAAATAATAATCCGAGAACGCTTCCTATTAACACTCGAAAAAGGGTGACACCAAACGCAGTTAGTAGTGTGAATTTTGCCCCGAAAATCATCATATAAAGAATATCTGCACCATTCCGGTCAGAGCCTAAAAGGTAATGAGAGGAAGGTGGAATAGGAGGGACTCCGATTAAATTTCCTTTTTTATCATAAAGATAGGTCACCTTATTAAAATCCGCAGGTCCATAGTAGGGATATAGTAAACTGGCAATAAGAATGATACTTAGAATAGACAATCCAACAATGGTCTTTTTATATTTTTGAAGTTTCATACAATGCTAGTTCCTTTTCTATTTTTTGACAACATCACAATTTTAGCAATGATATTAGCGATAATAACAGGCACGGCAAAAAAGAGGAAACCAAAAACAAAGGAAATCGCTCTTGTTCCATACATCGAACGTAACACATCCACATACCCGTGTATATTAAATAAGTATTCAACTACTATAATACTTGATAAGAGAAACCAAATAATGATTCTTAGGTGGATGAGTAATAAAGGAATAATGTTGCGGATAATATGTTTCGTGTAAATGGTTTTTAAGGGCGTCCCTTTTGCTATTGCAAATAATACATAATCTTGTTGTTCTTCATTTGCAAACTCTTTTAATAAAAATTGGACCAAGAAAATAGTAGGTACAAAACTAACAATAACAATTGGCATGATATATGGCTCGGTATAATTTCCTCCGTATAATTGAAAAAGCTTTATGTGAAAAGTTTTAAATAAAAATATCACTAGATATTGAAGTAAGAAGACTATAAGTAAGTCTGGTGCTGTGGTTGTAAAATCGATAAAACCACCAAGCCTCTTCCGAAAAGATAAGGGCATCAACATAATGGTGGTGGCCACAAACATTCCAATCAGTATGACTATGAAAAGTGAAACGGATAATATGGTCATGGTATAAAAATACTTATCCATACCATCGCCTTCAAAAAACCTTAATATGGAAGGGTATTCTTCAACATGAACGAACCATGTTAAGTTATTCAACACATAATCCTTATATTGGCTAAAGTGAAATTCAATGCTCTTTTGATTTACATTGAAAACTATTAGAAATGGTATGTTTAATAAACAAATAAAGCCAGCAAGCATGGCAATCAATCTCACTGGAAGATAGGCTACTTTTTTTATCAACCCACTCAAACCTTTCTAACTATTTTTAATTGCAAGAATAAATATATCCTACATTCAGACTAATTTCCACAATATTGTAAAATAAGAGTGTCAGGCACATTGGCGACTGTCACTCTTTCTGAAGGACGCTAGTTCATTTCTCTTTGTAATAGAAAGTCAGAAGCAACAATCGTAGTTTTGCCCTGGTCTTGTTTTTGTTGATCTTTTTTGATTTTCTTATTTTTAAGTTTAAAACCTAATGAATTAATATTCATCGTTTCTTCAAGTTCTTTCTTAATCATAGTAACAATAAGAATGAGAATGAAGTAGCAAATTAGTGGTATATAGACAAGGTAGGGGGCACGATAAAATTCATCAAAGTTTTGGCCAATAAGCCCGGCCCATTCTTTTGAGTTTGAATTAAATGTTTCCAAACCACGTACATTTCCTTTGGAAATTCCACCAATGTAAATTTTATAGATTCCAAGGTACATAATGAGGATAAAGGTATTTAATAATTGTTGAATCCCGATCAATATTCCATAAGACGTAAGGAAGGGTTTAATTTGTCTTTTTAAAACATGAAAATGACTACCTCCCATTAAGTAAGAAGTGAGGATAAACGATTTCTTACTTAGCTCCTCAATAATTTCTGAAGTAGTAACTATGACAGAAGGAATTCCTACAATAGCTAAGACCACAATTTGATATAGAATAATTCCATAGATCGCATCTTCCATATAGAAAGAGACCCTACCCATAAGAACTAACGTAATAATAATGGGTGGTACTATTTTATACACTAAGAGGTAATCCTTAATAACCAGAAGTAGCGGTTTCAACCATAAGGAAAATATTATTCCTAGTATCCCGCCAACTACGACTCTTAAAATGGTTACACTTAAAGCTATTAAAATGGTAAATTTTGCACCATACAGAAGCATAAGCAATATACTTTCTCCATTACGGTCTGTTCCTAACAGGTAATAAGAAGATGGTGGTAGAGGAGGAACTCCTACTAGGTCTCCTTTATCGTCATATAAGAAAAAGACTTTATCGAAATCACTTGGACCGTATAAAGGGTAGAGAAGACTTATAATTAGGACACACAATAAAAAAGATGAACCCCAGATTGTCTTTTTATATTTTCTCATATACTAGCTGTTTCCTTTCTATTCATCAATATCTTTACTACATAACCAATTGCACTCACTATGACAAGAGGTAGGGAGAAAAGGAGGAGTCCTACTACAAAAAGAACGACCCTTGTGCCGTACATGTAAGTAAGAGCAGCACTATATCCTTTGATATTTAGAATGTGTTCTATAACGTAAATACTCGATAGCAGAAACCAGACTATATATTTTAAATGAATCAGTATTAAAGGAATAATATTTCTAAAAATATGTTTGATATAAATTGTTCGTAAGGGAAGTCCTTTTGCCCTTGCAAACAAGACATAATCTTGGAGTTCTTCAGAAGTATACTCCTTTAAAATCAGCTGTGTTAAAAAGAGAGTGGGAACAAAAATGACTATTAATATTGGTACAAAATAAGGTTCTGTCTCCACTCCCCCATATAGCCGAAAAACCTTAAAATTGTACGTTTTATATAAAAAGAATATAAGGTATTGTAATACAGCGATAATAAGTAAATCTGGAACAGTGGTGGAAAAATCAATAAAACCCTTAAACCTTTTTTGTATAGGTAATGGCAGGAGCATGATGCCTGTTGCAATGATCAAGCTGAGAATGATAACGATAAATAGAGCAATACCTAATAATGACATGGTATACAGATATCTATGGATGCCATCTCCTTCAAAGTACTGTAAAATCCATGGATATTCATTTGTATGGGTAAACCAACTTAAGTTGCTTAATACATATTCCTTAAAAAAACTAAGCCTAAATTCAACTTTTAATTGATAAGGATTAAACGTTAATAGGATGGGTAAATTCACAGCAGAAATAAAACCTACTAGAATTACTATAAATCTTATTGGTAAAAAGACTTTCTTACTATACAAGGTCACCAGCCCCTTCTTCCAATGATTTCTCGTATTTACAAATATAGCGTAGAAAAATAAGGAATTCCACAATTTTGAAAATTTTAAAAATATATCCTTAAACCATGTAACTATTTATCTGAACCTTACGTCTATTAGGAATGCGAAAGAATTCAAATACTTGTATAAGAGGATGTTGTTATGAAAGGAATAAAAATAGTTAAAAGATTTTTCACCCTTATGGTCCAGTGTCTTGTTGGGGTTGAAGTACTAATAGTAATTGCTGTTTTCCCCGAGTTATTTAAAAATTTAACTTTAAATGGTGCCCAATATCTGCAAGCTGTTTATGATTTAAATATAAAACTGTTTACATTTGGTGATTTTTTATTGGTGGACCAGAAGAATTCTGTATTTCCTGTCATTATTTATAAGTATTTGAATTCTATGAAGATGTTAGGTGTAAGCTTTGTGGTAGCATGTTTAATTGCCTTTATTATTGCGTTTGTCGGTCTTATTTTCTTCAAAAATAAAATAAAGTATATTAAAAGCTTCCTAGAGATCCTTGAGTCTATTCCTGACCTAATGCTTATTTTATTACTGCAATTTGCGGTTATCATGGTTTATAAGAAAACGGGTATTAAGCTGGCCCAAGTTGTTACTGTAAGAGAAGAAGCGATTCTTCTTCCAGTCATCAGTTTAAGTGTTCCTATCAGTCTATACATAACAAAAGTACTAATTCATTACATTGAAGAAGAATTAGAGAAGCATTATGTCATGCTGGCAAAAGCAAAAGGCTTTACCTTTTCTTATATCCTAAATGTCCATGTACTTAGAAATATTGCGGATGGTATGTTCGGAACATCAAAAATGATTTTCTGGTCTATGCTTTCAACTCTATTAGTAATTGATTACTTGTTTAATATGAATGGACTGCTTAGAGTGATGTTAACCGCTGTAGATCCATTTATTATTGGATGCATCCTAATTTTTATTCCATTCTTTGTTATTTTTCGAATTTTTGAATGGGTGAGTTTTGAAAACAGAAAGGATATACAATAGTATGCTGGTATTTTTGCTAAAGAGGAAAAGGTTTATATTTAGTGCTTTGTTTCTCATCATACTATTTACTGGTAGTATTCTTAATAGTGTGTTTAATGATGGGCAAATCAGACAGGTGAGATTTCATGCTGATGAAAAGGGAAATATTGTGGATCGTCCCCCGTATGCGCCGTTCACCGAGTATGTTTTTGGTTCTGATCCTTTTGGCTATGATCTTGGTCATATGATGGTGGAGGGGGCAAAATGGACTATAGGTATTACAATCACAATCGTCATTCTCAGGATGTTATTATCAATCATATTGGCGTCATTCATTTATTCATTAAACAATCGGATTTATAACGGTTTAAAAACCATTTTTGAACCATTCTCAGTTGTACCTCAGACCATTATTGCTTATTTTATTTTGTTTAGTGTTTTATGGATGCCGCTTGATGGCTTTCATACTCCCTTTTGGTTACGAGCATCATTTCAGGTATTTATTATAGTCGCTCTTGCTATTCCGAGTTTAACTATTCACATATCGGGTGAAATGAGGCATGTTGAAAAAGAAGATTTCATTGAAGTCTCAAAAACACTAGGTTCTAGTAAGCGTTATATCTTTTTTAAACATATTATCCCACATGTATATGAAAAATGGATTATATCATTTGGCCAACAATTTATTCAAACTTTGCAGCTTCTTGCCCATCTCGGATTTATGAAATTGTTTTTTGGAGGTACCCATTATCCTGACGATGATACACCTCCACGTACGATCTCCTATGAATGGTCAGGAGTAATTGGCGGAGATATTAGTTATCTTTACTCATTGCAGCCTTGGATAGTATTAGTACCAATCGGATTCTTTATTGTTACGGCCATTAGTGTTGCACTCATAAACCAATCAGTTAAAGCTTATTTTAAAAATAAAACCATGATTCGTTTAAATAAAAGATAAAAAATTGAGGTAAATAGGAACATAGGAGAATAGGTTATATAAAAGGAGGGGGAAAATGCTGAGAAATGTTGTCATGGTGAGGGATGATGAAGAAAGTGTGAAACAAGCCATAAGAGAAATCCTGCGTTCAAAAAATAAAGGTCATGAGGTGGCTCTGGATTTAACAAGAATTAAAGATAAAGCTAGGAAAACCGAAATTATGAAGAGGTTAACAAGATATTAATGGAGGTATTTCTTAATAAAGATACTTCTATTTTTTTTGAATAAAAGCAGGTATTTTGAGCTACTCATAAATTATGCAAATTTTAATAAAAATTTATTGTTATAGAAGCATGAGTTTGAAAAACCTTATAATATAGAGAAAACTTGGAGGTAAGATAAAACCTACAGTAAAAAAGACAATGATTTTAAGTACCAGAAATCAATGCCTTTTTTACTGTTTTTTCTACTATTGTTTCAACCGTTTAAGTACTTTTTCTACAAAGTTTGCATGATTGATATCTAAATCCAATATTTCATTTCTAAAGGATTTAAAACGTCCATTTGCTACTTCTAAAGTAAAGTACCCTCTTGGACTTAACAAGTTAATGTCACCAATAATTTTTTTCCCACGTTCAGGATCAAATAAATGAACTAAGTTAGGATTGCTTGGATGTGGTCTGAACATACACCCCTGTTCCACGCAGATTCTTACGATATTACGTACCTTCGGATGAGTGATACTTTCAATTTTCTTATTAACTTCAATGCTGACCATATTGTATCCTCCTTTCCCATCTTAAAAAAATATGCAAGTAGAGGGTGTTTCATTCCTCTTTATGCATTTAATTGTCAGAAACTTTAGTCTTCATGTGCGAAGGAATTAATGATAAACTAATAAAAAATCATTAATCGAAGTGAGGACAAAAATGATAAAAGCCATTTTTTTTGATTTAGATGATACGCTACTGTGGGACCAAAAAAGTGTTAAAGAAGCCTTTGCAGCAACATGTAAATTAGCAGAGGAGAGGTATGGCCTTTCTGCAGATCAACTTGAGGGAGCTGTTCGTGAAGCAGCAAGAAACTTATATTCTTCCTATGAAACGTTTGCGTTTACACAAATGATTGGGATTAATCCTTTTGAAGGATTATGGGGGGATTTTTTAGATGATACGGAAGAGTTTAAGAAAATGAAAGAAATTGTACCCACCTATCGAAAAGATGCTTGGACATCAGGATTATCAGCAATGGGTCTTGATGACCCTGAATTTGGGGTTGAGTTAGCTGAGCGGTTTCCCCAGGAGCGGCGAAACCTTCCATTTGTCTATGATGAAACGTTTAAGATTCTAGATGGTTTAAAGGGAAACTATCAACTTCTTTTATTAACAAACGGATCTCCTGATCTTCAAAATACGAAACTAGCTATTACGCCTGAATTGGTTCCTTATTTTGATCAGATTGTTATTTCTGGTAATTTTGGACGAGGAAAGCCAGATCCTTCAATATTCGAGCATGCCTTATCACGGATGTCTTTGAAGAAGGAAGAAGTGATAATGGTTGGTGATAACCTGATGACCGATATTCTTGGCGCAAACCGAGCTGGAATAAAAACCGTGTGGATTAACCGTCATGATAAACAAGGAAATGATGTCATTCCTACATTTGAAATTAAACATTTGGAAGATCTTTTTCCTATATTAAAAGTATTAAATAGAAGCTAAAAATAATCACCTACGAGTACACTGTCATTTATGTGGCAGTGTCTTTTTATTAGGATAATCAAATAACATGTTCTTAAAGTTTTCACATTTAAAACTATAATAATGATGTTAATCACTATCGGCTAATAATCTTAATGGTAAGTTATTAATGAGATAACTTTAAAAACAGTATTTAGCAACAGTGAAGGAGAATCCTGAAATGAGTGAAATTATTAATAACCGCGAACAACTAATGACTAAAAAAACAGACCGTCTTACCATATTAAAAGGTATCTTCCATGACCTTCATAACGGAAGAAATTTAGAAGAAGTAAAAGCTCATTTTGATGCATTGATAGGGAAAATTACAGTCGATGAAATCACACAGCTCCAGCATCAGTTTTCAGAAGAGGGAAGTATACCAATAGAAGAGTTACAGCGAATCTATCAGGAACATAGTGCCATTTTTCAAGGTTCAATAGAAAGGGAAGATAATTTGCAAAAGCCAGAGGATCTACCAGGGCATCCAGTTCACACGTTTAAACTGGAAAACAGGGAAATTGAAAAGCTGCTACAACTACAGGTACAAGTACATGTGGATGAGTTTGTAATAGACGATTCATCCGAAAACATTTACAAAATTCTGCAGGATATTAATCTCTTACTAGACATTGATAAGCACTATAGCCGTAAAGAGAACTTACTATTTCCCTATTTAGAAAAGTACGGAATCTTCGGGCCGACTACCAATATGTGGAGAATTGATGACTTTATTCGTGACGCTATTAAAGAAGCAAAACAAAAATTAATTAGCTATCAAGGTGAAAAGCAGGAGGTACTTGGAGTCCTAAATTTTGTCATCCAAGAAGTATCTGGAATGATATACAAAGAAGAGAACATCCTTTTCCCAATGGCTTTGAAAAATTTATCTGAGGATGAGTGGATAAAAATTGCTCATGAAAGTGATGAGATTGGCTTCTGTTTAACAGGTCCTGCGGAAGAATGGAAGCCAGAGAGAAAAGCCTTAGCTGAAAATGCTATAACAGAAGGCTATATTAAGATGGAAACGGGATTTTTATCCTTAAAGCAATTAGAGCTGCTATTAAACCACTTACCAGTTGATATTACTTTTATTGATCATGAGGATGTAGTTCGTTATTTTTCCCATGGAAAAGAAAGAATCTTCGCCCGTACAAAAGCAGTTATTGGACGTACGGTTCAGAATTGTCATCCGCCACGAAGCGTGCATGTGGTAGAAGAATTATTGGCAGATTTTAAAGCTGGGAAAAAAGACAGTGAGGATTTTTGGATTAAGTTCCGAGATAAATATGTATATATTCGTTATTTTGCAGTCCGGGATGAAAAAGGAAGATACATTGGTACATTAGAATTTACACAGAATATCGGTCCGATAAAAGCCATTGAAGATGAAAAGCGAATCCTCTCCTAACTTTAAAATTGGAAATATGGCAAAAAATATATTTTTGACAAAAAGTGTAACTTTATTCCTTTTTTTAGCGACTATAGCCCTGAAAACAAAAAACACGTTAAAAAAGGGGTTATGAAAATGGCAAACAAAAAAATATATTTTGTCATTAGTTCCGTAGTATTATTCGGACTTTTAACAGGCTGTGGCACAAGTTCTAAAACGAATGGCACCACTGAAAGAACGAAAACGGAAAATCAAAAGCAAGAAAAAGTGACGGCGAAATTTATTCCTTCACTAGAAATAAAAGAGGATAACCATGACATGACGATCAAGTATGCAGTTAAAAATATATCCGGAAAAAAACAGACACTAACCTTTTCTAATGGTTTAAAGGCTGACTTTATTGTATACGATCAGAATGAAAAAAAAGTCAAACAATATTCTGAGGAAGTTTCCTCAACACAAGCTACGGAAGAAATTTCATTAGATAATAATAAAGATATTGAACAAGAATTTACTATATCTGATCTTCCGAATGGTCAATATAAGTTGGAAGTTTTTCTAACTTCAAAGGAGGATATGGCAAAAACTGAGGCAGAGTTTATAGTAAAGAATTCTATATATACTAATGGTTCAGGTCAGTATGTAGGTCAAATGGATCCACATACAATAGAAGTAAGCATTAATGGAAATAAATCCGCCTTTCAATTATCAGATGAAGCGAACAAACAACTAACATCAATAAAAGAAGGTGAACAGATTTCGTTTATCTATTCAGAAAAGGATAACGGACAAAAAACAATCGAAAAATTTATCATAGAATCTTAGGTAAGTATTAAACCCATTGAGTACCCTCATTTTAAAAGAGGGAGCTTGGTGGGTTTTTTGCATCCGATTTCCTACTGAAACGAATATTATCCTCCCTTGTTTAATAGGATTAACTATAACTTGGATAAGGGAATCCTTTTGGGAAATAACAATTTAATAGGTTCAAGAATTGTTTTTCAAATAGGATTACCGCTGAAGTATTATTTCTACAAAAAGGAGGGTGACATGATTAGGGTTAGGAACGTAGTTAAGTCTTTTGGATCACAAAAAGTTTTAGATGGTATCTATTTATCCGTTGCTGAAAAAGAGGTTGTTGTCATAATTGGTGCAAGTGGTTCTGGAAAAAGTACGCTACTTCGCTGCCTCAATTTCCTTGAAATATATGATCAGGGAGAGATCACGTTAAGGGGAGAAACAATTAATCCTACTAGTACAAATCTGAATAAAGTCCGAGAAGACGTAGGGATGGTATTTCAACATTTTAACCTTTTTCCTCATATGAATGTGTTGGAGAATGTGATGGAAGCTCCTGTGCATGTGAAAGGGAGGGACAAGGCACAAGCTAAACAAAAAGCGCTAGCATTACTTGAAAAAGTAGGATTATATGACAAAGCGTCTGCCTACCCAAAAAATCTTTCGGGTGGTCAAAAGCAACGAGTAGCTATTGCGCGAGCACTCGCAATGGAACCACGAATCATGCTGTTTGATGAGCCGACATCTGCACTTGATCCTGAACTTGTGGGAGAAGTTCTTCAGGTAATGAAGCAGCTGGCAAAAGAGGGAATGACGATGGTTGTTGTTACACATGAAATGGGGTTTGCTCGTGAAGTAGCTGATCGTGTGGTCTTTATGGGGGATGGGAAAATTCTTGAAGAAGCACCGCCGAACGAATTTTTCATCAATCCTCAGCATGTGAAAGCCAAACAATTTTTAAATAGTATTCTTTAAAAAATGGAGGGATTTTGTTGAAAAAAAGCTGGATGATAGGATTGATGGTTTCTCTGTTTTTTGTGTCTGTTATGTTGACAGCTTGTGGTAGTTCAGAGAAAAGCAGTGGTAACGAGAAAAAGGAATTTCGCTATGCTATGAGCGGATTGTACAAGCCGTTTAATTTCAAGGAAAATGGGAAATTAGTTGGCTTTGACGTAGAGATTGGGGAAGCTCTTGCGAAAAAAATGGGAATGAAGCCTGTAGCGGTTACAAACCCTTGGGAAACACTTATTCAAGGATTAAAGGCAAAGAAATTTGATGCCATTCTTGCAAGTATGACTGTTACGGAAGAACGTAAAAAATCAGTAAACTTTACAGATACGTACTATCGTTCCGGTGCACAGATATTTGTAGCAAAAGACAATCAGACCATTAAATCAGTTGCTGACTTAAAAGGGAAAAAAATTGGAGTTGTTAAGGCAAGTACTTATAAAGAGCTGGCATTACAAAATACAGATCAAGGTAACATTGTTGAATATGACAGTGATATCACAGCGCTAATGGATCTTCCAACTGGTAGGTTGGATGCAGTAATTACTGATCAAATGGTGGGGCTTCCAATCATCAAAGACGGTGCAATCAAGATTAAAGATGTTGGTAAGCCACTTTCACAAGATGATCAGGCAATAGCGGTCCGAAAAGAGGATAAAGAGCTGCTTGATAAGTTAAACAAAGCTCTTGCTGAAATTATTAAGGACGGAACCTATGACAAAATTAGTAACAAATGGTTTGGTCGTAGTATTTTAGGAGAATAGGAGTTTCTATGGGTGTCAATTATGAGTGGCAGGCACCCTGTTGATCAAATAAAGAGAGGGTGTTGATTATCGTTCAAATCTTCCTGGACACCTATGAGATTTTTATTTCTGCGGCACTACTTACCTTAAGGTTAACCATTACATCACTAATCATTGGGTGTCTTATTGGGCTCATTGTTGCTTTCTTAAGAATTTCTTCAAATAAATGGCTAAATAAATTAGCAACTATTTATATTGGTCTTATTAGAGGTACGCCGTTAATTGTCCAAATAGCCATTCTGTATTTTGGAATCGCATCTGTAGTTACCTTCTCACAGTTCTGGGCTGGTGCTCTCGCCTTAGCAATTCATAATGGTGCATACATTGCAGAGATTTTTCGAGGTTCTATCCAATCCATTGACAAGGGACAGATGGAGGCGGCCCGGTCACTTGGAATGTCCTATCCACTTGCGATGAGAAGAATTATATTACCACAGGCATTTAAATTTTCCATCCCTCCATTGGGAAATCAATTTATTATTGGATTAAAGGATTCCTCCCTAGTTGCCTATGTTGGAATGTCAGATTTATGGGGCTCTGGGTTAAGTGAAGCAGCATCAAATTACCGCCAATTAGAAACTTACATGGTGGTTGGTATTTATTATTTAGCACTTGTCTTGTTATTTTCTTTCTTGCTAAGGATATTAGAGAGACGGATGGATATTGACTTAAAAGAGGTTGCATAGAAACAAAAGGGTCAGAAACCAATTACGGTCTGACCCAATTTTTAATATAAATGAAAGAATTATCAGAAAAATAGGATGAAAGACATATGTATTGAGGATATAAAAAGTAGGAAAGACCTATTCTTAAAAATTTCAAGTAGATGAGATAATATCATTAAGTAAGCGTTTTCTATACTTTTTTGTGCAAACGTTTGCCTTTTTAAACTAGTTTGGGGAGGAAAAAGGATGAAAGGTAAATCAAGGAAGTTATTCAGTTACTTAGCACTTTTAGCGTTAATTGTGCAAACGATTGCAGGAACGGCTTTTTTTCATCCGTCGCCTACAAAGGCTGATGGAAGAGTAATAACACTTGTCGGTAACCTACAAGATGAACTGGGCGGTTCAGGGGAGTGGAACCCAGCAGATCCTGCGACACAAATGACGCTGCAAGCGAATGGGAAGTACTTGTTAACAGGTACACTTCCCGCAGGAAGCTATGAATATAAAATTGCCATAAATGGTTCATGGGATGAAAACTATGGGGTGGATGGAGTTCCTGGGGGAGGTAATTACAAGCTATCTCTAGATAAGGAACAGAAGGTTACGTTCCTCTATGATGATAGCAACCATCGTGTAACGGTACCGATAGAATTACCGGATGATCAAAAACCTAGAATAGTAGGCGATATTCAGCCAGACATTGATGCAGGTGGGGAATGGGCCCCGGATGAATCGACTGCCATTTTAAAAGATGAAGACCATGACAATGTGTACACATATACAGCACAAGTTCCAAAGGGGAAGCATGAATTTAAAATTGTCCTAGGGAACAACTGGGATGCGCCTGCCTATCCAGACAATAACTTTGTGTTAAATGTACTCAATGCCACAACGGTTACGTTCTTTTACAATCATGATACTAAAGAAGTATACACCGATTATGATCCGGGTTTACCTGATGGTAGTGTCCAAGGGGACAAGCTTTACCACAATACGTGGGATTCGGCTTACCGTTCACCTTTTGGGGCAGTGAAGGCAGGGGAGACAGTTAAGCTCCGTCTTCAAGCAAAAAAGGGTGACTTAACTGGCGCAAAAGTCCAGCTGAAAAACTACAATACTGGTAATACCGCAACTGTAGATATGGAGTATGCGGGTTGGATTGATCAAAAAGGTACAGAGGTCGAGTTTTGGGAAGCAGACGTTAAGCCAGAGGTTAAGGGGGTTTATGGTTATAAGTTTATTGCTCGTGATGGTGAAGGACAGAAAGAGTACGGGGAAGACGTCCAAGAAGGTGGAAAAGGAACGGCGACGGACTCAAATGCATCTTTATTCCAGTTAACGGTATATGACCCGTCATATAAAACACCTGATTGGATGAAGGAAGCAGTCGTATATCAAATTTTTCCAGATCGATTTAACAATGGGGATAAAAAGAATGATCGTGTAAAGACAAATGCGCGTGGTGATGAACCAATTGAGCATAAGGATTGGAACGATTTGCCTGATAATCCTCGTCTAGAAGGGACAGAAGGATATAAAGGCGATGCCATATTCTCTAATGACTTCTTCGGTGGAGACATCGCTGGAATTCAAAAGAAATTAGATTATATCCAATCATTAGGAGTAAACACACTTTATTTAAATCCGATTGCAGAAGCAGCATCGAACCATAAATATGATGCGGCGGACTACAAGAACGTTGACCCGATGTTTGGTTCGCCTGAAGAATTTAAAGCGTTTACGAAAGAATTAAAGAAAAGAAAAATGCATTTGATTTTAGATGGTGTGTTTAACCACGTGGGGGACGATTCCATTTATTTTGATCGTTATAGTAAATACCCAACAGTTGGTGCTTATGAGTACTGGTCGGCTATCTATGATCTTGTTAATAAAGGAGTTTCAGAAGCCGAAGCAATAAAGCAAACAAGAGATAAATTCATCGATGAAGGACAAACGTTTAGTCCATACGGCTTCGAAAATTGGTTTAACATTCAAAATGAAAAAGTTGACGGCGTATATAAATACCAGTGTTGGTGGGGCTATGATTCGCTTCCAGAAATCAAATCAGTGCCTGGTGAAGCGGTCGATTATCCATCAGAGTTAAATAATAAGTCCTTCGCGAATTACATTATGTATGATAAAGACTCAGTGGCAAAGTCATGGATTAACAACGGTTCTTCCGGTTGGCGTTTAGATGTGGCAAACGAAGTGGATCCTGAGTTTTGGCGTGAGTTCCGTAAAGAACTGAAAACAGGAAAAAAAGATGAACCATTAATCCTAGGAGAAATTTGGGATGACGCTTCAGAGTATTTTCTTGGTGACCTATATGATTCAGTCATGAACTATCGTTTTCGAGGTGCGATGATTGATTACTTAAAGTCCGGAAATGCGGAAGGTGCAGAAAATCAGCTCAATGCTGTCTTTGAGGACTACCCTAAGGAAGCGTTTTATTCCCTTATGAATTTAATGGGCTCCCATGATACAGCACGTGCAGCGTTTGTTCTAGGAAATGGAACAGACTCGTATGAAAGAGCTGAGTTTGATAAGAACTATAATCCTGAACTAGGAATTAAACGCTTAAAGCTCGCTGCTATCCTACAAATGGGTTATGCTGGTGCACCAACTATTTACTATGGTGATGAAGCTGGTGTTACTGGGTCAAAAGACCCGGATGACCGCAGGACCTATCCATGGGGTAATGAAAACAAAGATTTAATCAAACATTATCAAACAATTGGAAAAGTAAGAAATGACTATCATGATTTATTTAGCTATGGAGATTTAAATCATCTTTATGCTAAGGGTGATGTGCTTGCTTTTTCTCGTTCAGACAAAAAGAATGTAGGTATTGTACTGACAAACCGAGGCACTGAAGAAAAAACGGTTGAACTGAATGTCCAAGATTTATTAATTAATGGAATTAAGTTCACTGACCAGCTTGATAAAAAGTATACAACTGTAACGAAAGATGGAACATTGAGCGTGACGGTTCCTGCCATGAGCGGTCGCATGCTTATATCCGATAAAGGGCAGAACTTAAAACGTCCAGATTTGGTTACAGACTTAACAGTAGCAGAAGGAAGTCATACCGCAACACTTAAATGGGATGGCGATGCAAAACAATATGCCATTTACGAAACAACAATTTCCGGAGCTTTTTATCAAAAAGTAAAAGAAACTACTAAAACTTCAGTAACAATTGACGGGTTAGACAATGGCCGAAAATATTATTTTGCTATCGTTGCGCTTGATAAAAACGGAAATGAATCCAAAAAGGTAGAGACTAAGGACGCTGTTATTCCACATGTATCGCTAACTTCTGAGAATTATAAGATTGATAATGTGACAGCTCTAGAGGAAGGAATTATTGATCTCTCCAAGCCCGAAACGGTTACAGCTAATATTTTTGTAAAAGGTGAAACTGAGTTAGAACAAATGGAAGGCTTGCAAGCGAAGCTTGAAGTTAAGCAGCCAGGAAGTGAAAAGTGGACCCCAATTAAGGCTTCATACGTAAATCAGCAGGAAACATCAAATGTGTATAGTGCAATCTTCCTGCCATTTAATGTAGGAACTTATGAGTATCGTTTTGCATTCTCAAATGATTTAGGCCGCAGTTGGGTGGCAAGCGAAACAAAGTCAGTTAGCTTTACAAAAGGAGACGATACAACAGCACCTGCAGAAAAAGTGACACTTGAACAGCCTCAAAAGGAATCTGGTCAGGTCAACCTTTCCTGGAAGGTGGATGGGGCAAATGATCCATATATGGTAACAATTGTCCGTGATGGTGAAATGAACGATCAGCTATTGGATCTATCAAAAAACTCCTTTAGAGATATTAATGTGACCAATGGAAAAACGTATACGTACGAAGTTCGGATATATGATAAGGCAGGAAATATGGTGAATTCCAACGATGTTACTATCACGCCTGAACTAGTTACAGTAAAAGTAACGTTTAAAGTAAATGCACCAGCCTATACTCCGCAAGGTATCTACATTACAATGCCGGGAAGTAAAAACGGTTGGAATACTGGCGCATGGCAGATGACTCGTGCCGGAGCGGTTACCAATGATTATGAATATACGGTAGAAGCACAAGAAGGAGAAGTTCTTACTTATAAATATGTAAAAAATGGTACGTGGGATCAAGAAGGGTTACCGGACCATACTGCAGCAAACACAACCGACGATGATGTCAGTTATTATGGCTATGGGGCACAAGGTACTGACCTTTCAGTAGTGGTGGCAAACCAAGGTGGTAATCAAATGGTGGTACAAGATAGAATCATTCGCTGGATTGACCTTCCGGTGGTGGTTACATCCCATACAGATGGGCAGACGGTATTAACTGACAGTATTACTTTACAAGGAAATGCCATTAAGGATGGTGTTCTAACAATTAATGGAGAGCCTGTTACCATTAATAGTGATATGACTTTTTCTCACACGATTAAACTAAATGCAGGTGAAAACAAGTTAAGCATTCATATTGAACCATCAGAGAATAATAAGGCAACAATCTTTGAAAATGATGGCGGTGCCATTTCTAAAGCGACTAAAACAATAAATTTTACCATTAATAAGAAATAACAAGAGGGCCTCTTTCCTAGTAATTGGATAGGGGCCTTTTCCTGTTTAGATTTTTTTCTCCTATTATTAAGCAAACTTATAAAGATAATTATCATAGAAATAATTATATTCATTTCATATTTGGCTCATATTACAAAGAGAGTTTTTAGATAAAAAAGGATGAATCAAGTGGAGACTTTAATTATTGCCGTTCTGCGAACGTGTTTTTCATTTTTAATATTATTGACAGTTTCGATATGGATTGGAAAACAAGTAAATTCTCATAACAATCACTATAATTTTGCATTATCTGTAACGCTGGGTTCTTTTATTGCAAATATGGGATTTGATACGAATTTAAAATTCACTCCAATGTTGGCTTCTTTTATTGCACTTATTTTTATGTATTTAATTAGTTCACTCATATCTATTAAAAACAGACGTTTTCGGTTGTGGCTTTCAGGAGAGCCGACCGTTGTTATTGAAAATGGAAAGCTGTTAGATGGTAACATGAAAAAAATACGGTATTCGCTTGATGATTTAAATCAGCAGCTAAGAGAGCAAGGGATTTTTGATTTAATTGAAGTGGAGTTTGCTTTATTAGAAGTTAGTGGTAAGTTATCTGTTCTGAAAAAAACAAAATATCAAAGTGTAACCAAAAATGAAATTGTTTCAACCAATACTAGTGTAGATATCCATCTCCCTATTGAACTGGTCATGGACGGAAAGGTAGTTGAGAAGAACTTGAACTCACAATACTCAAGCGCATGGCTTAATCAGGAGTTGCAATCTCGAAACCTGCAACTAAAAGATATTCAATACGCAGTTATATCATCAAATAGTTCTCTAATTATTGACCTATATAATGATCATTTAAAATCTCCTTTGGATCAGGAGTAGTTAAGGTTAGTTCCAAAACAGTAGAGGGATTAGCCTTTATGAATTATTTTTTTAAAATAATTTTTATTTATTAGTAAATTTTCACTGATTTAATGAATAATAGCTAATTCTTTAAAAAATAGTAAACTTTTGTCAGTTTGTAATTATCAAATAAATCATTAAAATAGGTTGAATTTTGAGTGTTTGAATAGTAATATTATTCACGGAATAATATTTGAAATTACTAATCTATTATGAGTATTGGAATTATAAGGTGGGAGCATTATTTATGCAAAATAAATTAAGTTTTTCAAGGTATTTCATCATTGGTGTGATGTTGTTTGCCTTGTTTTTTGGCGCAGGAAATTTAATTTTTCCAGCATCGCTTGGTCAAAAAGCCGGATCAAACATTTGGCTGGCGGTAGCAGGATTTTTAATAACGGGGATTGGATTACCGTTCCTCGGAATTTTGGCAATTGGTGTTTCGGGAAGTAAGAATTTACAGGAGCTTTCTAGCCGTATTCATCCAGTCTTCGGAGTGGTCTTTACATCTCTTCTATACCTAACCATAGGTCCATTTTTTGCAGCTCCTAGAACGGGAGCTGTTGCGTTTGATATTGGAATTGCACCTTTTGTGAATGAAAATAATGGACATGCTGGGCTGATTATATTTACCCTATTATTTTTTGTAGTCACACTTTGGTTTTCTCTAAACCCTGCAAAAATAGTCGATAATGTGGGAAAAATATTATCTCCTGGAATTATCATCCTTATTTTTGTGCTACTGTTTATGATTATAGTAAAACCGGTAGGTACGATTGAAGCACCACAAGCATCTTATACAAACGGTGCATTTATGAAAGGTTTGATGGAAGGCTATAATACAATGGATGCACTCGCTTCACTTGTATTTGGCATTATTGTCATAAACGCGATTCGTTCCATGGGTATAACGTCATCTCGAGGTATCCTTTTGGCATCAGCTAAATCAGGGATAGTGGCAACGTTTTTTCTTGGAATCATCTATGTTGGTATTGCCTACCTAGGGGCAACAAGTACGGAAGCGTTCGGCCTATTTGATACAGGTGGACCTGTCCTTGGAAAGGCAGCATCTTATTATTTTGGTTCGTTCGGAACGCTAATGTTATCCATAATAATCATACTAGCTTGTCTTACAACCAGTATCGGGCTTATGACAGCTTGTGGTGAATACTTTCATATTTTGATGCCTAGAATCAGTTATAAAATGTGGGTTGTGTTCTTTTCCATGGTTTCGTTAATTATTGCAAATTTTGGATTGTCAAACATTATTACATTTTCCATTCCTGTGTTAATGTTTCTCTATCCACTTGCAATTGCCTTAATGTTGCTTGCCTTTGCATCGAAGCTATTTAACCATTCGCGAATTGTATATGTTACTGCTATCGCTGTCACATTTTGCATAAGCATAATTGATGGGTTTAAAACCTTATGCAGCTTGTTAGAAATGGATTATTTTGACTGGCTGGCACCGATCGTTTCGTTTTATGAGCGAGTGTTACCTCTTTACAAGGATGGACTTGGTTGGTTACTACCTGTTTTGGCTGCAATTATTATTACATCATTATTTGTACGATTGCAGAAAGTTACTGCATTCCGTGTTAAAAATAAAACAGAGAGCGCTCTGTAAATATTCAAACATCTCCCTACAATAGGGGAGATGTTTTGTTTATTTAAAATCTTTTTCTATAATGAAAAATAGGTACGGAAAATCGAGGTGTTTTCATTGGAATTACGGCAGTTAAGATTATTTATTGAGGTAGCTAAGCAAAAAAGCATTACGAAAGCAGCAGAGAATATGCATATTTCTCAGCCAGCCTTAAGCAAGTCAATAATGGCTCTAGAAGATGAGATGGGCATGACATTAATCATTCGGACCAACAAGACAAGCGACCTTACAGATGCAGGGAAAGTGGTCCTCGAATATGCTCTAAGGATGACCGTGTTAGTAGATGAAATGAAGACCACTTTAGTTGATATGACGAACTTATCAAGAGGTCAAATCAACATTGGATTACCGCCATTTATTGGAAGCTTGTTTTTTCCAAGGGTCATGGCCAAGTTTCATCATGCCTTTCCGAATATAGAATTAAATATTACGGAGTATGGTGGTGCAAGAGTCGTAAAAAGTGTGGAAGAAGGAGAATTTGAATTGGGTGTCGCAGTACTACCAATCGATGAACAGCAATTTTCGGTTTATCCCATTGTAGAGGAAGAGATGAGGCTAGTAGTTTACAAAGATCATCATTTATCAGATCGCAATGAAGTGGAGTTAAAGGAATTAAGGGACGAAGAATTTATTTTTTATCATGAGGAATTTGCTTTAAATCAAATCATGAGAAACCATTTTATTGCTGCTGGCTTTGAACCAAAAATTTTATTCAAGAGTTCACAATGGGACCTGATGACGGAGATGGTTGCAGCAAACTTAGGTATAACCATCCTTCCACAGTCGATTTGCAACCGGGCTTTTAATTCCGATTTAAAGGTAATCAAACTTCAGGACGATATAATGTGGAGACTAGCTGTCATTACAAAAAAAGATCGCTATATTTCTAACGCGGGGAGAACCTTTATTGATTTCATTCTAAAAGAACCATTATAACTTTGAGTTATGAAAAACATTCTAAATATGTATTTTACGAATGGTGAATATCGCTGTACTATTACTAATAGTTAATTCTAGGAAACAAAAGGGAGATTTTACTCCCTTTTTCTTATTTAGGAAGGAAGTTCACAATGAAACTAGGAGTAATAGTGATACAAGTCTTATTTTTACATGTTTTCTTATTTCTTGGGGTGGCACTAAAGGAATTGATTCCTCTTCCAATTCCGGCTTCTATGTTCGGATTAGCTCTTCTTTTTCTAGCGCTTTATTTCAAAATTATTAAACTGGAATGGGTGGAAAAAGGGGCAAGTTGGCTGATGGCTGAGTTGCTTTTATTTTTTATTCCATCCGCAGTTGGAATAGTAAATTATGATGAAATTATTAGCCTTCAGGGTGCGGAAATTGTTGTTTTAATTGCCATTAGTACAGCAATAGTTATGGGAATGACTGCACTAATTGCGGAGAAAATATCGGTTCGGAAAAGGAGTGAGCAGCATTGATGACGATTCTATTTACTATCATAACCTATCTTATCTACCGGTTTGCCAAAAAAACCTATACAAAGATGACTCTTCCGTTTTTTCATCCGCTACTGCTTGCACCTATTTTACTAATAGTCCTAATATCTATTTCTCATGTTTCGGCTACCAAATACTTGGAGGCATCTAAGTGGCTAACCCATCTATTGGGTCCAGCCACTGTTGCCTTTGCGGTACCCATATACAAAAATTTATCGATTATTAAAAAGTATATCGGTACTATTATCATTAGTATTACTTCAGGTTCACTTGTGGCTATTTTTTCAACCTTAGGACTGTCAAAATTAATTCACTTGAACTATGATTTCGTCACTTCCATCCTTCCAAGGTCTATCACGACTCCGATTGCGATTGAGGTGTCAAAAGAAATTGGTGGATTGCCAACCTTGACAACTGTTTTTGTCATTTTAACTGGTGTAATTGGCGGTGTTGTAGGTCCGATGGTTCTAAAATCTCTGTCTATCAAATCCCCAATTGCCAAAGGGCTCGCATTAGGTATGGGAGCACATGGAGCTGGGACTAATAAAGCGTTAGAGTACGGTGAACAGGAAGCAACGTTTTCATCCTTAGCGATGATTTTTGCCGCCTTCATTACCCTTATCTGGGCTGCGCTGCTCATTCCTGCATTGATGAATATTCCACATTTATTTTAATACCAACTAGAAGAGACCCTTAGTGGTCTTTTTTTGTTATACTTAACAGTTGCAGTGGGAAATAACCATCTATATCATGGGTTGTAAAGATATATTTTAAAGGAGGCACTTAAGATGATAAAAGAAGTGGGCTTTATCGGCCTTGGTAATATGGGACAACCAATGGTTTTGAATCTTTTAAAAGCAGGATATACAGTAAAGGTGTATAACCGTACACCTAGTAAAGCAGTTGCTGTAGTGGAAGCAGGGGCTCAGCAGGTGAATAAATTATGTGATGCAGTTACCACTGGTGGAATAGTGATCACCATGGTGTCGAACGACCAGGCACTCGAAGAGATTGTATTGGGGCCTGATGGATTTGCTGAAAAGTTAGGTGCTGGTGGAATTCACTTATCAATGAGCACCGTATCTCCCGAGACATCAAAGAAACTAGCAGCATCTCATCAACAGCATGGAAGTTATTTGGTAGCATCCCCTGTTTTTGGTCGACCTGAGGCAGCAATAGCTCAAAAACTAAATATCCTCTCATCTGGTCCACTTGAAGCTAAAAAGCGTGTCAAGCCAGTGCAAGAAGCTCTAGGGCAGCCGATTTTTGATATTGGTGAAGAACCAGGTGCTGCCAATGTGATAAAGCTGGGTGGTAACTTTATGATTATGGCTGCCATGGAGGCGATGGCAGAGTCCTTTAATTTAGCAGAGAAAAATGGAATTGATCGAGAGTTAGCTGCAGAGGTATATGCGTCAACCTTATTTAACTGTACAGTCTATCAAGGATACGGTCAGATGATTGCTAAGAAAAGGTTTGAACCTGCTGGTTTTCAGCTATCACTTGGTCTAAAAGATTGCAATCTTGTCCTGGATGAAGCAAACGCAACAAAAACCCCGATGCCACTTGCTAACTTAGTACATAATCGTCTCCTTGCTTCTGTTGCAAAGGGCCGAGAGAATCAAGACTGGTCAGCCTTATCAAGAATATCGATGGAAGAGGCCGGACTAGAATAAATTATGTAAGGAATAGGAGCACCCATTTAATCATTAAGTTTTTCATAACATTATTATGTAAACTGATATTTCCATAAAAAAATACAAGCCACCTTTTAGGTAGCTTGTATTTTTTAAACATATTAAAATACCAATTCTTCTTTATCAGTGTGTATTAATTGTAATAGATGACGTACAGCATAGGCAAAACCATCTTCATCATTTGTTTTTGTAATGAGATCAGCTTTTTGTTGAACATGAAGAGGGGCATTCCCCATTGCAACTGATGTGTTTGCCACCTCAAACTGTGCCAAATCGTTGCCGCCATCACCAAATGCAATAATTTCTTTAAACGAAAGGTTCATCATCTGTTGGTAACGCAATAATGCCTTCCCCTTATGTGCTTCAATGGAGGTAATCTCGACATTATTTGGGAAAGATGATGCCATAGATATCGGAAATTTGCCAGCTAATGCGGTTTTTATTTCATCTACACGTTCTTGTTGCTCAGGATGGACCAAAGCAATTACTTTATAGATTTTTAATTGTTCCTTTTCTAAAATTTCATCATAATTGAATTCTTCAAATAGAATATTTAGCTCTTCTTTACTTTTGCCATGTAAGGGAGGCAAGGTAGATGGAAAGCCACCGTAATTGGTATAAACGAGAATTCCTACCCCTAATTCTTTTAAAATTGAAAACATTTCTTGATAAATGGAAACAGGAAGAGTTGCTTCATACAGCACCTCTCTTGATGCAGAATATAAAACAGAACCATTGATACAAAAGATAGGAACTTCCATATTTTGTACTGCCGGTAATTTAATCACATCTGCGTAAGCACGGCCCGTGTTTAAAATAAGGCAGTGCCCTCTTTCTTGCAATTCATTTAATGCTTTTACATTCTCTTCAGTTATTTCTTGCTTGGAATTTAATAATGTACCATCTAAATCTATTGATAAACATTTCATGGTTGTCATAAATCCTTTCCATTCTTCTCTATAAACTACTATATCAGAATTTATTCAAAAAGTGGGTTACCAAAATTTATGGTGCTTAAAAGCATAAGCTGGTGATATAAAAACAGCTGATACGAACGAAGAACATCTTATTCATATGGGTGAAATACTAACTGATGGGATTGTTAAGCAGTTTCCAGAGAAGTTTAAGTAAACAAGAATGTAAAATACACACGAGATTTGTTAAAATATTTCTCGTGTGTATTTTTTTGGAAAAAGTTATAATAGTAAGCAACCAAATTAATTAAGGGAGAATTTAAGAATAGGTTTAGGGGGAGAGTTTTTGCAACAAAATTTTATTAAAATGAACCAAGGAAAAAACAATTGGAAAAGGTTTTTATTATCATTTGTTATTATAATATTATTTATTTTCGTAGGGTCTATTATGTACATTTTTGCTTTAAGTGTATTTGCTGAGACAGATGGAAATCCCAATTCTTATTTCGATAGAGTTGAGTTAGTGGGTGTTCATGTTAATCCGCTATATGACTTTGTTTTGACACATATTAATTATGTTTTTTGGATGCTGGGTTTAGTTATTACCATGAGGCTGGTTCATAAACGAGCATTCAAATCTCTTATAACTCCCAATAAAAAAATAAACTGGAGGAGAATTTTTTGGGGATTTAGCTTGTTTTTTTGCTTAGTTTCCGGAACGACACTGCTTGATTTTATTTTAAATCCAGGAGATTATGCATTCAATAATATTAAATTCAGGGACTTTCTTCAGCTGTTTTTCTTTGTTTTAATCTTAACACCACTACAAACTACAGCAGAAGAGGTATTTTTCAGGGGCTACCTAATGCAGTGGTTTGGCCGAAAGATTACTTATTCTCTATTATTATCAATTATTGTAGGTTCTATTTTTGGTATGCTTCATTTCAGTAACCCAGAAATGAATTATTCAGCATTTTTTGTCGGTAGTGATTATGTACTTTCTGGAATAGTGTGGTGTTACGTAACTGCAAAAACTAATAGTGCAGAAATAACGATTGGTGCTCATGCGGCAAATAATATGTTTCTTGGTTGGTTTTTAACCATGGATGATGCAGTCTTTGGGAAAATTCCATCCTTATTTGTAGTTACTAATATAAATCCACAAATCTCCTTGTTATGGACTATTATTACTCTCGCTGTCTTTTCGTTCTTAGCAATTAAGAAATATGGAAAAAATTATTAAATTTTATATCTATTCGGGAGAAGTATAAAGAGTACTAATCATTTCCGAAAAAGAAGAGCTGACTCGAAAAAGTCAGCTCTTCTCTCTGGTTATAAAGTTACAACGAGTCAGCTTACCCGCGTCTTCCACCTCGGCCGCCACGCTTTGTTTCTGTGCTGCGCTTTAGTGAAGATAAATTTTCTTCACTAGACTTTAAAAACTTAGCCACTTTATCTTCAAATGATTCTTTAGGTTTGAAATTGCTTTTTGGACGAAAATCTTTAGAACGGTTGTCAGATCTTCCTTGCCTTGCTGGGCGTTGTGAGTAAGAAGAGGTTTGACTTTCTGGTCTATCGATAGCTTTTTTAATAGATAAGGCAGTTTTTCCGTCTTTCTCACTAATTACCTTTACTTCAACCATGTCGCCTACTTTAAGGTGGTCATTAATATCCTTAACATAGCTTTCCGCAACTTCACTGATATGCACAAGACCTGTTGTGCCGCCAGGCAATTCTACGAATGCTCCAAAATTAGTGATTCCTGTTACTTTTCCTTGTACTTTGCTGCCTACTTCAACTGACATAGAAATATATTTCCCCCTCAATAATGTTAAAACCACTTCATTATAACAAATATTTCACAGGAATAAAATCTTTTTGCTGAATTAGGAAAAAAATTGAAAACGTTTAATAATCGTTAAAGAAAAGTTCACAGGAAAAAGGATGAAAGTGCGATAAAATAAAAGTATGTTAAGAACATCACAAATAAAAAGAATTTTATTAAAGGAGTAACACATTATGGCATACAGTAAACCGGATCAAATTATGGAAATAACCATAGAAAATGGCACGAAGAAAACCAAGAACTCTCCATTGCAGACGATAATCTTAGGTTTTGAAGCAGGTGCATTTATTGCGCTAGGTTATTTACTTTGCATACGTGTAACAGCAAGCCTATCAATAAATTTGGAGGGATTAAGCAGTTTGATAGGAGCATCTGTATTTCCTATTGGGTTGATTCTTACTTTACTTGCAGGAGGAGAGTTACTAACTGGTAATATGATGGCTGTACCGCTTGCAAGGATGGCGAAAAAGGTGACTACTGGTGAGGTCATATTAAATTGGTTTCTTGTGACAATTAGTAACTTTCTAGGAGCTGTTTTTGTCGCCTATTTCTTTGGTCATCTAGTAGGTCTTACTGAAACTGGTCCTTTTTTAGAAAAAACGGTTAGTATTGCTGAGCATAAACTTGAAGCCACCTTTATTCAAGCGTTTATATCTGGTATTGGTTGTAACTGGTTGGTTGCTTCCGCAGTCTGGCTTTCGTACGGAGCTAACGACATGACTGGGAAAATAGCTGGAATTTGGTTTCCAACGATGGCATTTGTTGCTATTGGCTTTCAACACGTAGTTGCCAATATGTTTGTCATTCCTGCTGCGATTTTTGCAGGTCATTTTTCTTGGATGCAGTATATTACCAATTTTGTTCCGGTTTTCTTAGGAAATGCAGTAGGAGGATCCGTGTTTATTGCAATTGCTTATTGGCATGCATATAGAAAAAAAGATGTATCATATCAAGAGCCAAAGGTCATTCCATCTATCATGAAAACGGGTATTCGATAGATTTTAGTAATCATAATCAAGACAACTTTATAAGCGAAAAAAGACTATTTAAAAGGTTCCTATTTCTAGGATCCTTTTTTTATTTCTTTTAAGATTCGGACAAAAACAGCCATATTACGAACTATTTTCTTAAGAGGGTGTCGATAAAAAAATGAGAACTTTTCACAGAGATGTCACATCTAAATCGTAGAAATGGAAAAATCAGGTGATAATAGAGATATAAACAGATGGAATAAGCAAGGGTCATTGAGGAGTAAAAGTTATCCAAAGAAAAGGAGGAGAACAATGAATAAACCAAATTGGATAGCCATGCTGTTAGCGGGGGGGAGGGGGACGAGACTTAATCTACTAACAAAAACTATCGTAAAGCCAGCTGTGCCGTTTGGTGGGAAATATCGTATCATTGACTTTGCCTTAAGTAATTGCAAAAATTCAGGGATAGAAACTGTAGGGATTTTAACTCAATATAAGCCCCTAGTATTACATTCTCATATTGGTCAATGTAATCAATGGAAGCTTTCAGACAGGTTTGGTGGATTAATAATCCTTCCACCATACCAACGGGACGGTTTAGGTGTGGAGTGGTATGAGGGTACGGCACATGCAGTATTTCAGAATTTCCAATTCATCGAGCAACACAATCCTGACTATGTTCTCATTCTCTCAGCTGACCAAGTCTACAAGATGGATTATAGAGAGATGCTGCAACATCACATTGAAACAAATGCTGATTGTACCATTGCAGTTATGGAAGTTCCTTGGGGAAATGCACACCAATTCGGTGTACTAGAAATTGATAAGCAGTCAAATAAAATTCTAGCATTTAAAGAAAAACCTCAAAGGCCCACTACCAATTTAGTATCGATGGGAATATACATTTTTAATTGGCCAATTCTAAAAGATACCTTGATTAAGGAAGAGCAAAAGGAATTTACACAAAGAGATTTTGGAAAGGATATTATTCCCTCCATGCTGGACGAAGGATTTCATTTGTCATCCTTCAATTTTCATGGGTATTGGAGAGATGTGGGAACGGTTAGAAGCTTTTGGGAGGCAAATTTGGATCTTTTATATAAAGAAACAAATATTTTTCAACAAGCTCCAGAATGGAAAATTTACAGTATTGAAAATAATGAGCCCCCTTCACTTATAGATGGTAGTGCCAAAGTACACCATAGTTTAATATGTGATGGCTGCGAAATAAGTGGTTCAGTTGAAAGGGCAGTTATATTTAATGGTGTGAAAATTGGAAAGGGGGCACATATAAAAAATTCGGTAATCTTACCTCATACCGTTGTAGAAGAAAACGTTTGGCTGGAGAATTCTGTAGTAGGAAGTCAATCTTTTATTAAGAAAGGGGTAATTATTGGGTCAAAAACACCGGAGGAGTATTTAATGGTAGTAGGGAATCAGGTTACTGTTGACCCGGCTATTGAAGAGGTACAATTAAAAAATAATGTAAAATCAGTTTTATCGTAGGTAATATGCAAAGAAGAGGATGACTCTTGCGATAGAGTCATCCTCTTTTTTTATATGAACAATTCTTAAAACGTTAATGTTATCCGCGTCTTCCGCCTCGACCACCACGTTTTGTTTCTGTGTTGCGCTTAAGAGAAGATAAATTTTCCTCGCTAGCCTTTAAGAACTTAGCCACTTTATCTTCAAATGTTTCTTTAGGTTTAAAATTTCCTTTTGGACGGAAGTCTTTCGAACGGTTATCAGATCTTCCTTGCCGTGGCGGGCGTTGTGAATAAGATGATGTTTCAGGTTTGTCTATCGCTTTTTTAATGGATAGGGCAGTTTTACCATCCTTTTCACTAATTACTTTAACTTCAACCATGTCGCCTACTTTTAGATGGTCATTAATATCTTTTACATAGCTTTCTGCAACTTCGCTAATATGCACTAGACCTGTTGTACCTCCAGGTAATTCGACGAATGCTCCAAAATTAGTGATTCCTGTTACTTTTCCTTGGACTTTGCTGCCTACTTCAACTGACATGAAATCTTTTTCCCCCTCAATAGTGTTAAAACTACTTAATTATAACAAATTTTCAGGGGAAATAGAATCAAACGAAGAGGTTTTTCTAACTTTTTTTTGACATTTCTTCTAATATAATATTCATTAATAAAAATTTCTTCCTTACTAACTGTGTACCTTAAGTAAACTGATTGGGAGGCTTTTCTGTAATGTTTGTTGTTCTTCCTCCGTTAATGAGACAAGTGGTAATCGGACACCACCCACAGAAAGACCAATCATTTTTAATGCTGCTTTTACTGGTGATGGACTTGGTGCTGCAAACAATGCTCTCATTACTGGAAGTAGGTTACGATGTGCTGTTGCTGCCTCTTTAAGATTACCATTTTTAAAGTTATTGATCATTTCTTGCATTTCATTTCCAATGATATGAGAAGCAACAGAGACAACTCCTGTCCCACCAATCGCTAAAACAGGTAATGTTAATCCGTCGTCTCCGCTATAAAGTGTAAAGTCACTAGGAGTTTGGTTCATAATGTCAGACATGGCATCAAGGTTCCCACTAGCTTCTTTGACAGCAACAATATTATTAATCTTTGATAAACGGACGATTGTTTCGACAGTCATATTAACTACACTTCGTCCTGGGATATTATATAGCATGACTGGGAGTGATGTAGATTCGGCGATTGCTTTAAAGTGTTGATATAATCCTTCTTGAGATGGTTTATTGTAGTAGGGAGCAACCAGCATAATTCCATCTACTCCGGCATCCTCAGCTTGCTTTGTTAAGCTAATAGAGGCTCTTGTATTATTGGAACCAGTTCCTGCAATGACAGGAACTCTGCTATCAACAACAGCTACTACAAATTTAAATAGGTCCACTTTTTCTTCAGTTGTTAATGTGGGAGATTCACCCGTTGTTCCAGCAATTACTAATCCATCAGAACCATTAGCGATTAAATAATTAATGAGTTCTTTTGTTGCACTATAATCAATTTCCCCTTGTTGATCAAATGGCGTAACCATCGCAGTTAAAACTTGGCCAAAATTCATCATGCTCACCCTTTAAATAGTTTTTTTGAATTAGAGCGGAGAAGGCACCTTAATAATCAACGCAAAAAAGCAGCAGCGAGGGTTCGCTGCTGCAATAGAAACATAATTTAACAATTGTTCCCATGCGTGAGATAGCCCTCCATATAGTTTCCTATATGACAGTTCTGTATTTATTCAATAGCAGAACCAGCTTCAAGATTTATGAGTTTCTTTCCGCTTCGGCAAATTCCCCTTTTCACAATTGTCATTGGATCTCATTCTCCTCGAATTGTGTACTCATGGTTTTTGCGCCTCTATCCTCACTTCAAATGGTATTGAAGTAAGAAATATTTAATTGACTGTTACTATAACAGAATTTCTATTATGATACAAGGGATTTGGAAGATTTTTAGAAAAAAGAGGCCATTTATGAGTTAACAAGAAGTAATATCAATCTATAAAAATGTTATATTATAGTAAAATTTGATAATAATTGTTTAATTTGGGAGGATATATATGTTTATGATAAGGAACGTTAGAATTGATGATTTATCTGAACTAGTAGTAATCGAACAACTTTGTTTTGTAAAAGAAGAAGCTGCCCCAAAAGAGGCATTTGAAAAGCGAATCCAATTCATTTCAGATAGTTTTTTTATAGCTGAGGGGGACGGGAAAATAATGGGTTTTGTAAATGGACCTGTTATTGAGGAGCCATACATTACAGATGAGCTATTTAGTGATGTAAGGGCCAACCCCATTTCAGGTGGACACCAAAGCATACTAGGAATAGCCGTGTCTCCAGGTTTCCAAGGACGTGGTGTGGCTACCGCGTTGCTTGCGCATTTGGAAGAGGAAGCAAAATTAAAAAACCGTGAAACCATTACACTTACTTGTAAAGAAAAATTAATACCCTTTTATGAGCGTCATGGGTACCACAACCAAGGTGTGTCAACTTCTAATCATGGAGGAGCTGTCTGGTACGATTTGGTTAAAAAATTATATTAAATATTTTCGTGTAAGTTACCATGGATACTTATGTACGGATCTTAAAAAAGAGGTGGTTTGATCATGAATCTTATCTCTCACAAAATGAATGAACACTATGCTAAAGAAGTATTGGGTTGGAAATATGACCAGCCATATGATTTTTATGATAATGAATTAACAAATGAATCCCTGCAAGAACTATTGAATGACAGTTATTATGCTGTAGTAAACGCTGAAAATAAATTAATAGGTTTTTTTTGCGTCGGAGAGTCTGCCCAGGTTCCAATAGGTCACCAGTTTGGAGCCTACGTTGATGGTTTTATTGATTTTGGACTCGGGATGCACCCCGAAGAAACCGGAAAAGGGAAGGGCTATGAATTCTGTAGATTTATCTATGACTTGATCAAAGAAAAATATAAAGACTTTCCTATCCGCTTAACTGTGGCTAATTTTAATAAAAGGGCAATCCATCTTTATGAAAAAATTGGATTTGTTAAGAGTAAAGAATTTAATTCAAATAATTGTTTTTTCTCAACAATGGTTAAAGTATGAGTCTTAAAAAATAAAAAAGAAGCTTGGAGATCTGAATCTCAAGCTTCCTTTTTTGATTAAGTGTTAATTATATTCTTTCACTATTTCTTTTGTGCTTCTAACTGTATCGATTGGACGAACCATTTTTTCAATTTGATCCCGTTTTGTTTCTAAGAATGGAGGCAAGGATAGATTTTCTCCTAGTGTTTCATAGGGCTCATCTCCCATAAATCCAGGACCATCTGTAGCGAATTCAAATAAGATTTGAGGTGCTACTCTTACATATAATGAACCAAAAAAGTAGCGGTCGACAAAACCAGAGGTACCAAAGCCGAAGCCTTCAATCCGTGTCATCCATTCTTCTAAAACCGTGCGATCCTCCACACGAAATGCTGCATGATGGACAGTACCAAAGCCTTGTTGGGATGGGGGCAGTACTGCATTGTATTCCACAACCACTTGAGCACCGTTACCGCCTTCCCCTACTTCAAATAAATGAAAAGCTTCCTCTTGTGCAATTTCTTTAAACAAAAGAACTCTTTCCATCATTTCTTTAAAGTAATCGAAATTGGCTACACGAACAAAGATGGGTCCTAATCCAGTGATGGCGTATTCTAAAGGGATCGGACCCTTTTGCCAAGGTGTGCCGCTGGCAACTCCTATATTTTTTTCATCGGAAATTAATTGGTATTGTTGGTCATCGAAATCTACAAAGGATAAAGTTTTCTTACCAAAAAACTCCTTGACTCCTGAGTGCTTCACCTTTAAACGATCAAAGCGGTTCGCCCAATACTCTATCGCTGTATCATTTGGTACTCGGAAGGAGGTTTTTGATATCTCATTCGTCCCGTGCACTCCTTTTGGAATACCTGGGAAATCAAAGAACGTCATATCAGTACCTGGGCTGCCCTTATCATCGGCAAAAAATAAATGGTAGGTTTGAATATCATCTTGATTGACTGTTTTCTTTACTAAACGCATTCCTAAAACATATGTGAAAAAGTCATAATTCTTTTCTGCACTACTTGTAATAGCTGTTACATGGTGAATGCCTTTTAATCCGTTCACACTAAACCCTCCAAACATCTCATTTTGGGTATGACTATATTATGCCAAGTTGTATTGATATAACTACTGAATTGATGGAAATATCATGGAAGGATAAAATACCTTTAATTAAGATATCTCTAATTCGAGATAAATATACCATGTTCCTTCTAAGTTGTCAATAAAGTGAAACCCTCTAATAAAGGAATGAACAAGTAGATTTCGTTCAATAATAAATATCAAAAAGGAGGAAGCCACATGGATGGAAAGTATAATACAAACGATGATGCAACTGTCGAATTAAAAAAAGCACTAAATAAAAGTACACCAAGAAGAAATCCAAACATGAGTGAAGCAGAGATGAAAATGAAGTTCCAAGGAAGAAAGAGTTAGGGGAATAAAAATGAAAATAATTTGAGGTGAAAGAAGTGTCTGGAAAACATCCAATAGAATATACGGGGAAAGTCTTAGATCAAAGAAATGACCTTACTGGGCCTGTTGATGGTAAAGGTTCGTATCCAGAAAGGCCAAAACATGTAACTATACAGCAGCAAAGTAGCAACAAAGGTAAATAGTCTGAATAGAAAAAAGTACCTTGTATAAATAATCCAAGTGAAAAGATGTAAGAGGGGGGATGACCTCCTCTTTTTCATGAATAGTAAGCATTTAAGTTTGTTTCCTGCAATCCTATTGATAGTATAGAATTATATTTTCAAAATGAAAGGACAAATTTAATATGGCAACCATTCATATACCTGTTTCGGTTCTAAATTTAGCTCCGATTCGAGAGGGACAAACACCCAAAGAAGCGATTGATTCAATGGTGGATCTTGCCCAAGCAGTAGAGAAGATGGGGTATAAACGCTACTGGATTGCAGAACATCATAATACTCCCACCCTTATTAGTTCAGCTACATCTATTCTAATCAAGCATACATTAGAACATACCAATACCATACGTGTAGGGTCTGGTGGGATTATGCTTCCTAACCATGCACCTTTAGTTGTCGCTGAACAATTTGGTACCATGGAGACGATATACCCAGGACGAGTGGAATTGGGGCTTGGCCGTGCTCCTGGCACAGATATGATGACGGCAAATGCATTAAGACGCTCAAAAAATGACTCTGTATACACCTTTCCAGAAGATGTTAAGGCACTACTAACGTTCTTTGGTCCAGAGGATCAACAAAGCTTTGTGAAATCCTATCCTGGTGTGGGGACAAATATTCCACTTTATATTCTTGGTTCTTCCACAGATTCAGCTTATTTAGCAGCAAGTTTAGGGCTTCCCTATGTTTTTGCTTCTCATTTTGCACCTAGATACATGGAAGAAGCTATTAAAATATATCGTAGTCGTTTCCAGCCCTCAGTGTATTTGGATAAACCATATATGATGGTTTGTTTAAATGTGATTGCCGCAGAGACTGATGATGAAGCCGAATGGTTGTCTACAACCATGCAGCAATTCTTCTTAAATGTAGTTCGTGGTTCTAGGAATCCATTACGACCGCCAGTTGAAAACATGGATCAGATTTGGAATCCAATGGAAAAGGAAATGGCTACCTCTATGTCCAGTGTTACACTATTAGGAAGCAAGGAGACCATCCAAAATCAGTTGACTTCATTCCAAAATTACTATGAAGTAGATGAAATCATGGCTGTATCTTATATCTATGACCCTGTAAAACAAAAACGATCTTATGAAATCTTGAAAGAAGTAGTAGACGGAAAATAAATAAAGAGGGGACAGTCCCTCACCGCTTTAAAGCGGTGGGGGACTATCCCCTAAATTGTTATACGATTAAGCTTAGTAAAAGAATAAATCCTAGACCAGCTACAGAAATAATCGTCTCAAGTAATGTCCAAGTGGCAAATGTTTCTTTCATACTTAAACCAAAATACTCTTTAAACATCCAGAAACCAGCATCATTAACGTGTGAGGCGATTAAGCTACCAGCACCAGTTGCAAGTACAACTAAAGCTAGGTTTACATCGGATTGGCCTAACATGGGAATAACTAACCCAGCAGTGGTTAAAGCTGCAACAGTTGCAGAACCTAATGAGATACG
>NZ_JBCNAC010000122.1:0-1816 GCF_050477885.1 Neobacillus rhizosphaerae | reverse complement strand
CGCAACGGGGGACTGTCCCCTTTTTAAGAAGGCTTTTGTTAACAAGTGTACTTCCACTTTGACGACTGTTATAATTTGAATATTATGAATATATTTTAATGACTTTGTAATAGGTTGGGAGAAGAGTACATGTTCATGAAGAAGAATTTTGAGCAAAAGAGTGTGAATGGGGTGCAGATGAGTAATGGAACCCTATCGTTCCAAAGTGTGAAATTAAATGTTCATTGCTTTTTCATTGATGGTGTTTTAATTGATACTGGAGCAAAGTCACTGGAAAGGTTTTTTACGTCATATTTTAAGCAACTTGATATTGATCAAGTAGTGATCACCCACTTTCATGAAGATCATACAGGCTGTGCCTCATTCCTGCAGAAAAATCTTCAGCTTCCGCTTTTCATGGATGACATCATGCTTGAATCCTGCATGAAGAAGGCGGATTATCCATTATATCGTCAACTGTTTTGGGGAAGGCGTAGACCCTTTCGCGCAGAACCAATTGGAGAAACCTTTCGTTCACCACATGCAACATGGCAAGTAATCAAAACACCAGGCCATTCCATTGATCATCTTGCATTTTTAAATACAGATACAGGTCAGCTTTTTACTGGAGACCTCTATTGTCAGGAAAAGACAAAGGTCGTTCTTCGAGAGGAAAATGTCCCTGTGATTATCGAATCATTAAAAAAAGTATTAACCTATGAGTTTGATGACGTGTTTTGCAGTCATGCAGGATATCTGAGCAATGGGCGTACAGCTCTTAAGAGAAAGCTGGACTATCTGTTGGATCTGCAAGGAACTATTTTAAAACTTTATGATGAAGGAAGGAAGCCGGACGAGATTAATCAAACATTGTTTCCAAAAAAATACCCTATTACGTCTTTTTCCTCGGGAGAATGGAACTCCGTCCATATTGTACATTCCATTATTAAACAAAAAGATAAAACGCTAATTTCATAATGTCTTTATAAATTATTGTTAATCCAAAATTAAAAGGGTGATTGGTATAAGTATTTTGGTAGACAACCATACGGTAACATCGATTGTGAATATGCTTCGTAGTGCGGGGTGTGTATTTGCAGAAGATGAGACTCAGTTACTTGTTTCAGAAGCACAATCTTTAGAGGACCTCACAAAAAAGGTCGAAATGCGAGTCGATGGGTTACCACTTGAATACGTAATTGGATGGGCACCGTTCTGTGGGCTTCGGATAGTAGTGGAGCGAGGCGTTTTTGTTCCTCGGCAACGTACAGAATTTCTTGTTCGGCAGGCGGAAGAATTAGCTTGTTCTGGTGATCTCGTCGTTGACCTCTGTTGTGGTTCAGGGGCTATAGGTGCCGCACTGGCAGCAGCTATGGGAGACATAATGTTGTATGGTTCTGACATCGACCATATCGCCATTCGATGTGCAAGAAAAAACGTAACTACATTCGGTGGTCATATTTTTAAAGGTGACTTGTTTCATGCTTTACCACGTTGGATGAAAGGTCGTATAAATATACTGGTAGCTAACGTACCTTATGTTCCCACGAAAGCAATAGAGCTGCTTCCTCTGGAGGCCCGTCTTTATGAACCAAATTTGGCTCTGGACGGAGGAGGGGATGGCCTAAATATTTTACGAAGAGTGGTAAAAGAAGCTCCTGATTGGCTCGCTGTAGGAGGACACCTCTTGATCGAGACGAGCGAAATGCAGGCAACACAAACATTTGAGATTTTTACAAATTCGGGATTGGCCACTAAAGTAGTTAGGGACGCAGAACGGGACGCTACTGTTGTAATTGGAACCAATAGCGGGGACAGTCCCCCATCGCTTTAAAGC
>NZ_JBCNAC010000121.1:0-17374 GCF_050477885.1 Neobacillus rhizosphaerae | reverse complement strand
GGGGGACTGTCCCCAAACTCTGTAGGTATACTTCTTTCCTAATATCATAAAATAATCACACAATAGTAAATACATGAAAATGTAACAATAATTGGAGGTATTCCTTTTGGGGATTTTTAATAAAAAAAAGAAGGCTGATTCCTTAACGGTCTCAGAGGTTTCTGCTCTTTGGCTCCAATATATGGGCGACAGCATGGCCATCTGTATGTACAAATATTTTCTTACAATTATTGAAAATAAAGACATAAAGGAAATTGTAAAAATCTCCTTACAATTATCTGAGATCCACATCACGAAAATCAAGGAATTTCTGAAAGCTGCTCATTTCCAGGTTCCGATCGGCTTTACAGAGGCGGACGTCAATCTGAATGCCCCGCGCCTGTTTTCTGATCAATTTATCCTTTTTTACTCTTATATAATGAGCCTACACGGGTTACCTGCGTATAGCTTAGCAATTACCACCTTAGAGCGACAGGACCTTCAAAATTACTTTTTTGAATGTACGAGACAAACGAACGAGTTGTTCCAAAAAATCCAGCAACTGGCGAAAGATCAACCGAAATTTTCAAGCGTACCCTCCATTCCTTCCCCACATGGACCGGAGTTTGTTGAATCAGCAGGAATCATTGATAATTTAATCGGGGACAAAAGACCACTGAATAGTTCCGAAATCAGCACCCTTTTCTTTAATTCAAAGAAAACTGGATTTATCCGGTCGTTAAGTATTGCTTTTAGTCAGGTGGCAAAATCGGAAGACGTTCGAAATTTTATGATAAAAAACGTGAAATTAGCGGGGAAAGATGCGGATAGCTTTGACGCTATCTTAAAACAAGATCATCTACCCATTCCCGAAAAGTGGGATGTAGAGATTACAGATTCAACCATCAGTCCATTTTCGGACAAATTGATGATGTTTCACGCAGCATTTTTGGTTAATGCAGCTCTGTCCTATTATGGGGCAGCATTGGGTTCCAGCTTACGGTCGGATATCATGCTAAACTACTACAAAGTATTCACCCATGCCATGGAGGCCGGCACCTTCTGTTACACCATCCTCGTGAAACACGGCTGGTTAGAAAAACAACCGGAAACTATTGATAGAAAATCCCTGGCGAAGAAATCATAGTTAAAAATGGGGACAGTCCCCCGCCGCTTTAAAGCAGTGGGGGACTGTCCCCATTGAATTCATAGGATTACCCCTGAAAATTCCCCTTTTAAAACCTCTTTTTCATTCTGATTTTTACATAAAAAAGACGCAATAATAGCCGTTCTATTATTCTCTTGCCGTTCATATTTTTCAATTGTAACTTCACAAATGATAGTATCCCCCGTAAACACAGGCCGCAAAAACTCAAAATTCATATTTCGGGCCAGTACGTTATGATCCCCACCTACTTTTGTCGGTAATGTAGCAGTCAACAACCCTTGCACGACAAGCCTTCCCTGTTCATCTGGGGTTAGATGATGAATTCCTGCATCACCTGATACCTCTGTAAATAACTCTACATCCCTTACCGTAAAAGTCCGCTCAAACGTAATGATTTTGCCTACTTTTAATGGCACATAAATCTCCTCCCTGAAGGTATGGTGATCAAGAATAACCCAAAAATTAGTCTTTAAAGTATAAGCCAATTTCCTTCAAAGCAGCCCTAAGTTTGGGCAACGAAGCTGGTCCCATCCCATGAAACTGCAAAATTTCCTTTTCACTATAGGTTGATAGCCTCTCTAAAGTAGTCACCTCATTGTTTTCCAAGACCCGTCTTGCAGGTGCTGATAGCAGTGCAAGAAATCCACTTTCAGGTTTGCGCTCCTTCTCACAAATCGGACAGGTTGGACAATCGCTACTCTTATAATAGGCATGGCCTTTGCTGCAAACCTTTAGATTGTTCTTCGGATGGGTCATAGTAAGATGTCTCCAACAATTTTTTTAATTCATATCATTTCTGATGTAAAAAGTAAGTCCCATTTTTAGCTTTGCTTCATTCCAAACTAAAAATCAAATTGCAGATACTCTAAGACATTCCCGAATGGATCTCGAAAACTAATATATTTACCTGGAGGACATTTTGTTGGCTCATCAACAATAAAATCAACCTTATGTTCCTTTAACAATTTAACTGTATGATTTATATCTTCAGTTTTTAATCCTAAGACCACTCCTAAAGTATTGCTATTTGTAGCACATGAAGATTTTTCTGATTCCTCTAAAACTATTGGTAAATCTCCATGAACGAGTGTTACAATTTTGGACCCATATTGTTTATTTACTTCAAACCCTAAAACTGTAGTATAAAAATCAATAGCCTTCTGAATATTAGGTACATAAATTCCAATTACACAAACTTGACTCATATTTTATCCTCCTTTAATTTCTCGATTTATTTATTCATATTAATCATTCTTGTTAATGCCAGAAATCACCTGCTTTAATCCAACTTTTCCCCCACTAATGCTAGTCTTTGCATACCAAAATAACCTTCACCTTGGTCAACACAGCTTTTGTAGCTTAAGTGAAGGATAGATACAGCACAAACTCGGATTCCTTGGTACCAGTCCTCCGCTGCTGTAAAGCAGCAGGGAACTGACCCCAATTGCCAGCCGAACTGTCTCTGTCGTCTACTCGTCACTTTAGATAATTTACTCGTCTAAATTCATGATTTACTCGTCTACTTCCTCGTTTTATTCGTCAACTTCACAAATTACTCGTCATTTTCCCCTTTTACTCGCCAATCCAACTACTACACCCACTACACCCACTGTTAAGCAAATCTTAAGGAAAGACTAATATAATACTTTCCGGTAAAAATGTCATAAAATGGACAATACATATTCAATGTCTTTACTTTTAAAATAGTAATTAGGTCTTTCTTACCAATTTAATCATTCATGAGCATGTGAAGGGGTACAATAATGAGCTTTTATCATGAGGTAATGGATACTTCTCTTATTACAGTAGTAGCGTTATTTATTACATTTTATATTAAAAATAAATTTCTAGATAAATTGTTTCCTAATAGTAAGCATCGGAATGAATTGGAGAAAAATTATCTGGATACCCTTAAAGATCTTCAGGATTTAAAATTCGCCTTAGACGAGTCCAATCTTGTTCAAATCGTCGATAAATCAGCCAATATCTTATATGCGAATGAAAAATTCTGCCGCCTTTCCGAATACTCTATTGAAGAACTAAAAGGAAAAAACATGCGAATATTAAATAGCAGCTATCATTCCAAAGAGTTTTTTAGAGACCTTTGGAATACTGTTACTCAAGGAAAGGTGTGGAGCGGAGAAATTCGAAATAAAACAAAAAGTGGTACATACTATTGGACATCTACAACGATTGTTCCGTTCTTAGACAAATATAATAAGCCCTTTCAATATATTGTCATTCGAAATGACATTACAAAAAGCAAGGAGCTTGAGAAGAAGCTGGAATACCTATCAAATGTGGATGGATTAACCTCCTTATTTAATCGAAGGTATTTTGATAAGATGCTGGATTATTATTGGCAGTTCCTCTATAAAAGCCAAAACTCTCTTTCAGTCATTTTGTTCGATGTCGATTATTTTAAATGCTACAACGATCACTACGGTCATTTATTGGGGGATCAGTGTTTAATAGATATATCCAATCGGGTCAAGGATATTATGAATTCGTATGAGGCCATCTGTGCAAGGTATGGGGGCGAGGAATTTGCCATTATCCTGCCAAAAAAGGATGCACATGAAGCTCGTTTCCTAGCAGAAAGAATCCGACAAGAAGTTGAGCAATTAAACATTCCTCATGAATGGTCTAAGCTCAATAACTCGGTAACCATGAGCTTTGGCGTGGCTTCCCTAATTCCCACCAAAGATAAGAATCCCCTGGAATTACTAGAATTAGCCGATAAAGCCTTATACCAAGCGAAAAATAACGGGAGAAATACAGTAGCTTAATAGGCAACAAAAAAGGGGGTCAAAAAAGGGGGTCAAAAAAGGGGGTCAAAAAAGGGGGTCAAAAAAGGGGGTCAGTCCCCCGCTGCGTTAAAGCGCCGGGGGACTGTCCCCCCAAACTTTATATTAGGCTCTCCACCTCTTCTTTGCTCGGCAGCGCGGAGATCGCTCCTTTTCCTGTTGTGGTGAAGGCGCCGCTTGCGTTCGCAAATCGGAGGATATCGGCTGCATTTCTTCTAAGTACTTCTTCCACGTTACCCGGGTTTGCCTGTAATTCTAGCAATTGATATAAAAATCCACCAATGAAAGCATCACCTGCTCCGGTTGTATCCACCGGTTCCACCGAGTATCCGCTCGATTTAAAGATCTCATCCTTTAAATACAAATCCGCTCCAGCTGCGCCCTTTGTGTAGACGACGGCCTTCACGTTTCCAACGAATAACGAATGGATCGCATCCGACTCCTCTTGTATTCCAGTAATAAACGAAAGCTCTTCGTCCGACACCTTGACGATGTCAGCTGCCGGTAAAAATTCGAGAATCGCCTTACGACAGTCCTCTGGGTCATCCCAAAGCGGAAGCCTCACATTGGGGTCAAAACTGACCAAGCCTCCCGTAGCAGAAACAGCCGCGATCGCTTTCGTATGCGCCTGCTTCATCGGGCTTTCCACTAAATCAACCGAGCAAAAGTGGAGAATATCCCCCGTTTTGAACCACGCGGGTTCGATCTCCTCCTCGCTTAACAGTAAGTCAGCCGAAGGATTACGGTAAAACGAGAAATCACGTTCGCCGTTTTCTTTTAACGAGACAAAAGCCAAAGCCGTGTTCGCTTCCCCCGTCCGGTATATTTTGTCCGTCTCCACACCAGCCTCGACAAGCTTCTCGATTAAAAAGTCGCCAAACGCATCGTTCCCTACTTTTGAAATCATCGCTGCTTTCTGCCCATATTTGGCAACGGCCGCAGCCACATTGGCCGGTGCACCCCCTGGCGCTCTCTCAAACGCAACCACATCCTTTAAGGCCGCTCCTTTTTGAAGAGGAATAAAATCGATTAACACTTCACCAATCGAAAAAAGCTTTCCCATTCTGTCACCTCTGTCCCTCTTTGATCTCCCATTTAACCGCCGTTACCTCCGTTTGGCCCCCGCGTGCAAACATTCGGATTCCGTTGCTATTTTCTCCAGGGAAAATCCTCCCCGTAAACACTTCCTCGCCGTCATTTACAAACACTTCAACAGAGGAAACATCCACAAAAATTCGGAACGAAATCGTCTCAGCGTCCAACGTACATTTTCGAACGGTACCAAACTCCTCAGCAAAGGCTTCGCCGGATTGCGTCCGATCAAACACAACCTTTTTCTCCACTGCATCATATTTAATGACGGTTTTCTCATCTTCACCGACCCGGAGCTCCAAACCAAACTCCTCGGCAGTAAAATCAGAGAATTCCACAAGAAGCTCATACATGTCTCCCTCAAAATCCTTTAAAGCAACATGTTCATTCACGACCGTTTGGCTGTTTTCCACCTTTTTACCGCGAAGCAATTCAAGCTCAGTGACTGGCTGCTGAATCAGCTTTCCTTCACGAACCGAAAGTTCCCGAGGAAGGGTTAAACAGTGAGCCCAGCCATTTTTATCAGTGGGATAGTCAATCTCCGGCAAGCCCATCCAGCCGACTAAAATCCGGCGTCCCTCAGGATCCACCGTCGTTTGCGGTGCGTAAAAATCAAACCCGCGATCCAACTCATGAAAAGCACCATGCTTTAGTTCGATAGTCTCTAAATCTATAGGACTTCCAATAACATACCCTGATTGATATATATTTTGATAGTGGTCGCCTTCCACTTGTAACCCTTGTGGAGAAAAAAGCAACACTCCTTGCTCATCCAGCTCAAAATAATCCGGACATTCCCACATATAACCGAAGTCCTCACCTAAGCCGGTCTTCACTTCGCCCGCAAACTGCCAATTTTTCAAATCACAAGAGCGGTATAAAACGACTGTTCCTGTCTCATTTTCCCTCTGTGCGCCAATCACCGCGTAGAAGTGATCACCTTGTTTCCAAACTTTCGGGTCACGAAAATGATCGGTAAAACCACTAGGAACATCTGCAATCACCGGAGCATCCATTTTCACAATGCTTCCATCCGGACTCATCACAGCCAAGCATTGATACGGGTGCCGATTCCACTGCTCATCGCGCGTGTTGCCCGTGTATAGTAAATATAATTTTCCATCATGCTCAATACCGCTTCCAGAGTAGGCCCCATGGCTGTCAAATTCATTCGACGGCATAATGCCCATTCCGACCTCTTCCCAATGAACAAGGTCTTTAGACTTCGTATGGTACCAATGCTTCAACCCATGAACTGGACCGAGTGGAAACCACTGATAGAATAAATGGTATTCCCCATTAAAATAACTAAAGCCATTTGGGTCGTTTAGCAATCCTGTCACAGGCTGAATATGAAAAGCCTGCCGCCATGGACATTGATGCACGAGTTTCGTTAACCCTTGGATTTCCTCTTCGCTCACATCGTCCATGCTTCTGTATCGTTGCTCTTTTGTCCATTCCATGCTGATACACTCCTAATACAGAAAGGAGAATCACGGGATTCTCCTCTTTTTTTATTATGCTGCTCTTTGATCAGATGATTGTTTCATGCCCTTTTTTTCGTCCCTTTTTGCTAAAACAATTGTGACAATAAAGGCGACGACAAATGCAATAGCCATACCGATAATATAAGAAATAATCGTATCCGGGCGAATGGAGATCACTCCTGGAATTCCAGCGGCTCCTAACGCCGTCGCTTTCACCTTGAACATCGTCACAAAGCCAGACCCGACGGCAGAACCTGTAATGGCCCCAATAAATGGATAGCGTAATTTCAAATTAACCCCAAACATAGCTGGCTCCGTAATCCCTAATAAAGCAGAAATTCCTGCTGCGGAAGCCGTTCCCTTAATTTTCGCATTTTTCGTAGTCTTAAGCACGGCTAGAGTCGCCGCACCTTGCGCAATGTTTGACATCGCCGCAATGACAAAGATAAACGATCCTCCCGTTTTCGCCACATCGGCAAGCAATTGTGTTTCTACTGCAATAAAGCTATGGTGCATACCTGTAATAACAATCGGTGCATAAAGCAGACCAAAGATGATTCCGCCAATGACCCCTGTTGTGTCATACATCCAAACGATTCCATCTGTTAGTAGATTACCAGCTGATCGTGTTAGCGGTCCTACCAATGTGAACGTTAAAATCCCGGTTATAAAGATCGAGAATAACGGTGTTAATAGATTGTCTAATGCAGATGGTACAACCTTCCGTAGGTATGTTTCCATTTTTGCCAAAATGAATGACGCCGCAAGGACAGGAAGAACCGTTCCCTGATAGCCTACCTTTTCAATCTCCAAGCCAAAAATATTCCAAACTGGTACTTCATGTTTTAGTAACGCGGCACCGTAACCGTACCCATTTAATAAGTCCGGATGAACCATTAACATGCCAAGAGTGGCCCCTAGGAATGGGTTCCCTCCAAACCGCTTCGTTGCTGAAAAACCAATTAATATCGGTAAAAAAACAAAGGCTGCGTTGGCAAAAGTATTAATGAGTGCCGCTAAATCCGCCATTTCCGGATTGGTATCCACTAAGGATTTTCCTTCAATAAACAAATCTGGGGCTGTTAAGATATTGTTGATCCCCATGAGTAAACCGCCAGCTACGATCGCTGGGATGATCGGAACGAAAATGTCTGACAGCATTTTGACGAGTTGCTGAATGGGATTCAGTTTCTTCGAAGCCGCGTCTTTTACATCACTCGTTGACATTTCCGTTTGACCAGTCATCTTCGCCAAGTGCTTATAGACCTCGTTCACCGTCCCAGCACCTAAGATAATTTGAAACTGACCTCCTGTTGAAAAAGTCCCTTTTACAGCATCCATTTGATCCAACCCTGCTTGATTAACGAGTGATTCATCGTGTAAAACTAGACGCAGACGTGTGGCGCAATGCGCTGCAGCTGATACATTTTCCCGACCACCAATGGCATCGAGAACTTCCCGTGCGATTTTCTTATGATCCATCTTAATCCCTCTCTTTTTTGTTTGGATTTGGTTTTAGGAACCGGTTCCATTTCAGAGTAAAAATAGAAACCACTCCGTTTGTGGAACCGGTTCCAAATTAAGTTAAAAAAATAAAAGAAGAAAAGAGAAACCGAATTCGCTTGTGACCAAGTGAAAAGGTTCTCTTGATTGGAACCGGTTTCGTTGTTTTTATTATAGGATACGCTAAAAGAAATTGTCAACGCTTTCTCGTTCAATAATTTCAAATTTAGAAACGATTATTTTTTCCACATGGCGTTCATTGACTAACTCGACCATTTGCCTTGCTGCCGTTTCCCCTGCTTCCTTGTAAAAAAACTTCGCAGTCGTTAAGCTCGGATGGATGATTTCTGTCACATCATAGCCGCCAAAACCCGTTACCGCTAAATCCTCGGGAATTTTCAGCCCCTCAGTATACGCTGCCTTCAGAACCCCAAGGGCAATATTATCGGTCGCACAAACAATGATAGAGGGCTGGAATTCACGGATGATTTCCGTTGCACTCGCTTGCGCAGCGGGAATCTTGAACAAAGTCTCATAGAATCGAACCTCGCAATCCGCTACTTCTTGAATAGCCTTTGTAAAGCCCTGCTTTCGCTTCACCCCAACAGCAATATCCCTTTCGGTTACGCCTAGATAAGCAATTTTCCGGTATCCCTTTTCAAGGACATATCTTCCCATCTCATACCCAGCGTTGAAATCATCATGGATCAGACTATGAAAGTCCTCATGCTCTTGTCCAATTAACAGGACAGGAACGTTAACCGTTTCAAAGGCCTTGATATGCTGATCCGTGATTTCAGTCGCAAGCAAAATAATCCCCGCCATTTTTTGATTGGCGAAGCTATAAATGCTTTCAATCTCTCGTTCCAGACTTTGACTGGTATTGGAGATTAGCATTTGATAATTCAGTTGCTTTAATTGTTCATCGATGCCAATTAACGTCTGCGAAGAAGCATAGGAATCCAGCCTGGGGACAATCGTGCCAATAATATTGGTTTTCTTTGCTTTCAAGCTTTGCGCAAACGGATTGGGAGTATACCCGGTCTCCTTGATTGCCTGTTCAATTTTCTTTTTGGTCGCTTCCCCAACAGAACCACCATTCAAATACCGAGACACCGTACTCTTCGCCACACCCGCAAGCTTGGCAATATCCAAAATTGTACTCATGTTCCTCAACCTCGTTACATTTCAAATTCATATACCTATAATATCACAAAACAGGGACAGTCCCCCACCGCTGTAAAGCGGCGGGGGACTGTCCCCAAATTTTTATTTACCCATGGTCACCCAAAACATCGATAATGCCGGGAAGAAGGTGATGATTAGTAGGTCAGCGACCATGACGACGATGAATGGTGCAATCGATCGGACCAATTTATCATAGGAAATGTCGGCGATACCTTTTACGACAAAGAGGTCTAATCCAACTGGTGGTGTGATGAGTCCGATAGACAAATTGACGACCATAATAAGTCCAAAGAAGACCGGATCAATTCCTGCTGCAAGTGCAATTGGCAGCAATAGTGGTGTTAAGATCGTAATAGCTGCAGATGCGTTCAAGAAACAGCCTGCGATAAAGAAGATGACCGTGAACATAAGCAGGATGAGATAACGATTATCGGAAAAGCCTGTTACTAGGTTAACAAGCAGCTTCGGGATTTGTTCAGCGGTTAGCAGCCAGCCAAATAGATTCGCAGCTGCAATAATAAAGACAACCATCCCCGTCATTTTTCCGGCCTTAATAAAAGCCTCAGGAATATCCTTCCAATCCATATCCTTATAGACAAATTTATTGATAATAAAAGCATAGGCGGCGGCGATAGCACCAGCCTCAGTCGGAGTAAAAATCCCTCCCCTGATTCCAAAAATGATAATTAACGGAAGAATTAATGCCAATATTCCTTCAAAAAAGGTCTTTTTAAAGGAGGAGAATTCAAACTTCATGTTCTCCTCAGAATAGTTGTTCTTTTTGGTTAGCCAATAGTTTAACATCATAATCGACAAACCAATCAAGATTCCAGGGACAATCCCGGCCGTAAACAAATCCCCAATTGAAACGCCTGCGGTTACTCCGTACACAATCATTGGAATGGATGGTGGAATAACGACTGCGATGGTTCCCGCACTCGCAACCGTAGCAGCGGCAAATCCTTTATCATACCCTTTCTTCTCCATCATGGGGATCATCATTTTACCGACAGCGGCCGTGTCTGCTGCACCTGATCCCGAAATTCCAGCGAAGAACATACTTGTTAACGTCGAAACCTGTGCTAAACCGGCACGCAGCCAGCCGACCGATGCAAAAGCAAAACCCGCAATCCTTTTTCCCATACTGCCAGACATCATAAATTCACCTGTCAGCATAAAAAAGGGAATAGCCAGAAGTGGAAACGAATCTACAGAGGTTAATAATCTTTGAGGAACAACTTCTAACGGAACATAGTAGATGCTAGATAAAAAGCCGGAAATGGATGCTAATATTAAAGAAATGGCAATGGGAACACCCAGAAACATTAATACAAACAGGACAACCAGAACAATAACTGCTACTGTCATTCATCTTCCTCCTTCTATCCTATATGGGGATTCTCTTTTCCGACTTCTACCTGAACAATCTGAGCCTTTTCCTCTTTTCCCACTACCAAATCAAGTATGGAAACAAAAGAATGAAGAAGACATATGAGTGAACAGACGAGTACGGATCCATAAATCAGGGTCATATTCAATCCCATAGAAGGGGATATTTGTTGACTGGTAAATTTTAAGATGCTCCAGCCATAGACGATCAAAAATAGAAAGACAGCGGAGTTGATGACTTCAATGAGGACTTGCAGCTTACCTTTCAACTTTTCAGGCAAATAATGAAGTAAAATTTCCACCTGTGCATGTTCCTTGCTTTTATAGACAATTCCGATTCCTAAGAAAACAATCCAGACAAACATATAACGAATGAGCTCTTCTGCCCAGCTTAAATTGAATACGGAAAAGTCAACCATTGGAAGCATCTTTTGCACGATGGAACTTTGTAAAACAAACCGGGAAAATACTTGATACACAGCAGCCACGAAAGCAACCACGAAAAAGAAGATTAAGAGAAATTGACTGGCTTTGTTCACCTTTTTACTCAGTTCCGTCATAAACCCTTTCATTGAATGCACCTCCACATGATTATTTTAAGCTTTCTATTTTTTCCAGCAGATCTTTTCCAATGGAGCCTTCAAACTCTTTGTATACTGGTTTAACCGCTTCTCTAAAGGAGTCTAAATCAGGGTTTTCCTCTATTTGAATATCTGTCTTTCTTAGGTCCTCAAGCAGTTGTTTCTCATCCTCTAAAGCTACCTTTCTTTCATATTGAATCGCTTCCTTGGATGCTTTTGTGATCACCTTTTGCAAATCCTTTGGCAGCGTGTCATAGGTGGTTTTACTCATAATAAAAACAGCGGCGTCATAATTATGAGCGGTTAACGTCAAATACTTTTGAACTTCATTAAATTTGTTCAAATAAATCTGCGCAAGCGGGTTTTCCTGGCCATCTACTACATGCTGCTCCAGCGCGGTATAAAGTTCCCCAAACGGTACCGGAACAGGAGTTGATTTCAATGCCTTCACAAACGAGATATAAGGTGGCGATTCCTGGACCCTAATTTTCATACTTGCTGCATCTTTAGCCGTTTTAATTGGCTTTACATTATTGGTCATATGTCTCCAGCCGTTTTCCATAAACCCTAGATTCATCAACCCCCGATTGGACAAATCGTCTCCAAGTTCCTTACCGATTTCTCCATCGAGAACCCTAAATGCATGCTCACGACTTTCAAATAAATAAGGGAGATTGAGTACATTAAACTTCGGGGCAAAATTAGTCACTGGAGCAACGGAACCGATGTGAAAGTGAATCGATCCGATTTGGGCTCCCTCAATCTGATCCCTCCCGTTTCCTAACTGGCTACTAGGGAAAATATCAATTCTAATTCTTCCCTTTGACTCTTTTTCAACAAGCTCTTTAAACTTTAAAGCTCCCTTATGATAAGGATGAGTTTCTGTCTGCAAATGTCCGAGCCTTAAAACATACTCTGCATCTGTGCCTTTACTTGTTGCCGTACTGGTACTGGAACAGCCGCTAATCATGAATAAACAGGTTAACACTATGAGAACGAAGACAGAAGCTTTTTTCATTTCTTAACCTCCCTACCAATTTGTAAGCCCTTTCATATTTTCGAAAAAATCTACCTGGTTAGCTATTAATAATATGTATTCCTCCTCTCCAGTATGGTTCAGTCACCCAACCACTAAATTAATTATATTTCAATTTTCTAAAAAAAAAAATATTATTTTTCCTATAAAAAATATTTATTGCTTAGTAACAGTAAAAATGGTTTAATGAAAGTACACTGGCACTGGTTGGGTCACCTAACCAATAAAACCCAAAAATTAATGGAAACCATTTACAAGTTATTTACTCAGTGCTTAAATAAAATTAAGAGCAACTAGTATATATGTACTAGATTATTAAAAACATAAAATGCGCTTCGATTTAACGGAGGGAGCAGTGATAAAGTGGAATTTAATAGAAAAGGGATTTCTGAACAGGTAGCAGACAGTATTAAGAGAAAAATCCAAGCTGGAGAATACCAAGTGGGGGAACGAATTCCTGGAGAAAGAGAAATGGGGATGGAACTTTCCGTGAGCAGAAATACGGTGAGGGAAGCCTATAAAATTCTCGAAGCCTATGGATACCTACAAGTGAAGCATGGAACTGGCGTATTTGTTGCCTCACCCGAACATCAAATTCAAAAGGTGACGGAAGCACTTTTTGTCTCAACGGAACAGATCAAGGACTTTTTCTCAGTCCGAAAAATCCTCGAAGAATGGACCGTCAAGTGGGCAATTGAGAACTCGAAGAATGACCAATTCACCGAGTTAGAGCAAATTGTGAATGAATCAAATGAAATCGTCAAAGAAACGATCGATTATAAGAGACTAGCGGAATTGGATCATAAATTTCATATAACAATAGCCAATAACTCAAAGAATACCGTTTTAACCGGGATTATGAATTATCTTATTGATTTATTGTCTGAGTCACGAAGTAAAACCATGCAAATTCCCGGTCGTGCCTTACAATCCGTTCAAGAACATACGGAAATTTTAAAAGCGATCAAACAAAGAAATTCAGAGTTAGCGCAGCAATGTATGAAGGAACATCTTGAAAGTGTAGAACGCTCGATTACGGAAAATGCTGTAACTGAAGCATAAGGAAGAAGGCCGTTCTGCACGATTGCAATGGGTTCAACTTTGAAGTGTTTTTTTAAATTACGTGCATTTTGCACCTATAAAAAAGAAAACTCGCCATAGTAAGTGGCGAGTTTCTTTATTACATTTCGTATATTAATTTATCCCTTTAAAACCATACTTCTCTAAAATTTTCATTGATGTTTCACTTTGAAGATAATCGTAGAATAGTTGGGCTTCTTTAGGATGGCTGCTATTCTTAATCACACCTAATGGATAAATAATAGGGGCGTGAGTATTTTCCTCTGCAGTTGCTACAATTTTCACCTTTTTAGAAATCAAAGCATCTGTTTTATAGACCAATCCTGCGTCCACATTGTTCGTCTCTACATATGTAAGCACCTGCCGAACATCCTTGGCATATACCACTTTCCCTTCAAGGGCTTTCCAAACATTTAATTTTTCTAATGTTTCCTTCGCATATTGTCCTGCTGGCACTGCTTCTGGCGTACCAATGGAAATTCTAGCTGTTTTGGTAAGGTCCTTGAATGCTTTAATCTCTTTTTTTGAATCGTTCGGTACCACTAATACTAGTTCATTTCCTACTAGATCTGTTCCTTTTGACTTGTCGATTAGTCCATCTTGAACCAGCTTATCAAATTTGTCCTTAGCGGCAGAGAAGAAAAGGTCGACAGGTGCTCCCTGAGAAATTTGTTGCCCGAGTGCTCCTGAAGATCCGAAGTTATAGTTTATTTTCACAATAGAATGATCTTTCTCAAAGGTTGCTTTGATCTCATTTAAGGCATCTTGTAAACTAGCCGCTGCTGAAATCGTCAGCTCCACTTTCTTTTCAGAAACTTCTTGATTCTGCTCTTCTGGCTTTTTCGTTTGTTCATTGGCTGAACATCCCGACACGATCAGAAATATTAGTATCATCGTGTAAATGAAAAGACTTCGTTTGTTCATAACCGCTATCCCCTTTATCTATTTCCCTTTTTTAACAACTCACCCTATCATACAACAAAAATAGGCGTAACCGGTCTCAGATCAACGCCCCTGTTTGTTGAAGAAAAATCCATTCAAGACTATTAAAGCTTATTCTACCAGCCAATTATAAATCTCTAAAGTGGTTTTTTCTATATTGCTTTGTCCATTTATATAAAATAAAGGTGTTTGACTGTTACTCAATTCCTTCATAATTTTTTTATAAAAAGAATGAGCAAAAACGGTTGTATTTATAAAGACGGCATCCACTCGTTTTATTTTGGAAATATCTCGATTTTTATCGTCAACTTCAACAAATTCAACGTTTGGGAGATGCTCCCTTAATTTTTGTTGCCAAGTTATAGAACCGCCAAAAATAACAATTCTCTTTGACTTAATAAATTCAATCATGGTGTCCAAAGGTGGATGATCTGTTGGATCCATCTGTTCTTCACGATAAACAAAGTTTCTGAGTGCATGAACTTCATCGGTGTAGTCTTCCAAGCTATTAATATGCTGCTCCAATTGGCGTATTTTTGCTTGTGCCTCACTAAGCTCGCTCGTTAATCCCTCGATTTTTTTCGTTTGTCTTTTGAGTGTAGACTCCCACTCCTGACTCCTTCGTAACAACTTGGCTTCCTGTTGTTTTAATTTCTTCTCCTTGGTTTTCATTTCAAGGAAGAAATCAACTTTCGAATGATCCAGATAAAGGTTTTTAGTCTCTCGATAGAGGGAGCTAACGCATTTAATATACAAGCAGGAAATAAAAAATAAATCTTGATCCTGTTTCGTAATGTAATTATATTTTTTGGCATACAGAATTTCCAAAAAGACCGCATCAAGATCGTATTTCGTCAATGGGATCTGTTCTGTTGCATCTAGCTCATAAATGTGAAGTGTTTTAAGCCAGCCACCCAAAGCTCCGATATATTTTGCAGGCGTATCTTGAAAAACCTTCTTCTCTGCACGTTCAGTAGGACAGTTGGGGTCTGTTTCATACATTCTCTTTAAGTTATCACTAATCAGGTACTCAAACAAACCCCCTAAAGAATCAAAACGAGGATTTTTTGGTATGTTGTATTCCTTATATAGAAGTGCAATTTCTTTCTTGTGTTTTTCAAGCATGTCCTTGGAAAAAATAACTTTTTGCAATTTTATCTCATATAGTGTTGTACATAATACATCCTGAAAAGATTTCCAAGCAACATTCTCTCTATTGAAAGGTCTATCTTCCCGAACGCACAAAAACCAAAGGACAATATTTTGGTAAATCAGTTCGATTTCTTTCACCATTTTCCCTTTTTGTCTTCTTGAAAAGGTCCTCATAAAATGTTCGAAATCAATGAATGAATGTTGTTGCATATATTGATAAACAAACTTGTAGCCTTTTTTTAGAAGCTGTTCGATTGGGGAAAAATCACTGTTTTCTTCTGACCATGCTACCATCCCTGCCACTTTCCTAATTCTTTCCTCGCTTTGGGTGGAGTACATTGAAAATAAAGGATGATCTGTGAATTCACTTCTTTTGTAAGCCTCATAATATTCCCATTCATTATTCCGGTAGAAAGTTTCAATGTACGGATGTAAATAGGAATTTCCACCTAAAGCAATGATGAAAAATTGGTTTAACAGGGTCGATTCCTGTGGAATATTTTCTATTTGATACGCCATTGTCCTTTCACCTCATTCATGGGATTCCTACTTTTTACATTTGATTATTCGATAAAATAATTTCATCATGTTGACCGCGTTTAGTAAATAATACCACAACATTGTTCATTAAAACTTAACAAAACTTAACGAAACTAAACAAAACTTAACGATTTGCGACAAAACTCATAGGTAATTAACATATACACCGTCTATAATGGGACATTGAATGAGTAGTTATGACGATTTGGATGAACTCATGAATCGAGCTTATTTTCCATAAAAAAAGAAAAAGACGTATGCCCATTCATACGTCTTTTTTGTATTTATTAAGAAAGCACCTGAAAAGGTACCCTTTAGATTTTTTCTAATGATAGAGTCTCTGGAAACGGGACATTATACTCTTCTCCCAGCCTAATGAGTTCCTCTTCCACACTAGACGACAATTCAATTCCGGCCAACTGTCGCAGCTTCCTGTCCCTCTTTCTTCTCTCCCCTGGATATCTGATTTCATTCGTTCCTGGCGCTTTCGGAACTTCTTTCATCTCCGTTAACAGATGTTCGAGCGACTCAAAAAAGGTGGATAGATGCATAAACTTTTCGATATCCAACAACAAGAAAAAGTGCCCTACATTGGCATTCCCCGCTTCCCCTTCATCGTAAATATTTTTCACATAAGGGCCAAAAGCCGCTCCGGTCAGAATCCCCGTTAAGATTTCTACAGCTAAAGCTAATGCGGATCCCTTCGCTCCACCTAACGGCAAGACAGACCCCTTTAATGCCGCTTCCGCATCATTGGTAGGAAGACCATCCGCATCCATCGCCCACCCATCAGGAATGGGATTCCCCTGCTTGGCTGCTAAAATAATTTTTCCTCTGGCGACAATGCTGGTAGATAAGTCAATGATCACGGGCTGATCATTCCCCGTTGGAAAACCAAAAGCAATGGGGTTGGTTCCAAAAAAAGCATTCTTCCCTCCCCAAGGTGCAATGCCTGGCGGAGAATTGGTGAAGCCGATACAAGCGAGGTTTTGCTCACAAGCCAGCTGACAAAAATAAGAGGCCGTACCGAAATGATTGCTATTTTTAATCGCAATAGCAGTAATTCCGCTTTGTTTAGCCATTTCTGTTCCTTTTAAAATCGCCTGATAACTAACCACATGGCCAAGGCCATTATCTCCATCAACCAATAAAACCGATGGGGTCTGCTCAGTCAGTTTGATATCGGGATTCACATTAATCCGCTCATCATTGAACCGTTTGACATAGATGGGGAGTCGGCTGATTCCGTGGCTGTCCACACCTTCAAGGTTTGCCTTCACTAATGAATCTGCAGCCACAGAGGCGTTCTCTTGGTTCATTCCCACTCTTATTAGGAGGTCTTCGCAAAAACTCTTAAGATTATTTTCACTGTAGGTTCCCATTCGTAAACTCCCTCAACGTTAATTTCTTAAAAGAAAAGCGCAAGCGCC
>NZ_JBCNAC010000120.1:0-3084 GCF_050477885.1 Neobacillus rhizosphaerae | reverse complement strand
GACCCGAGGGGCTAGGCGCTTGCGCTGGACAATTCTCGAAGTCGAATTTTATACTTTCTTTTAACGTGAAAAAGTGAACTCCCTACGCATAACAATGTGTAGGGAGAAGAGTTTTAAGCACTGCGATATAGTTTTGTCATGACAAATTCACGATGGCCTAATGCCTCGGCACAAGTAAGACGGCCATTGACAGTACGGCAAATCATTTCCATTAATTGATCCCCTGCTTGTTCCAGCGAGATGTTACGTGACAGCAAACCTTGCACATCCACATCAATGTGTTCACTCATTGTGGCAGCCGTGATTGGATTAGCCGTAATCTTCACGACCGGTTCAATTGGGTTACCAATAATATTACCTTGGCCAGTAGGGAATAGGTGAAGGACTGCTCCCCCTGCTGCCATCAAAGTGATACATTCTGCTGCTGCAGAAGAGGTATCCATGAAGTAAAGCCCAGCTCCATTTTCTGGTTTATCGGCAGGATCTAGGACACCTACTACTTCCTTCGTACCTGTTTTAGCAATATTCCCTAAGGCTTTTTCTTCAATGGTTGATAAGCCGCCGGCGATGTTTCCTTGAGTTGGCTGCGAGCCTAATAAATCTACACCTTTAGATTCAATTTCACCTACATAATCATCATAGATGGCCATGAATCTCTCTTGCAGTTCCGGTGTAGCCATCCGCTCGCGGATTAAATGCTCACCGCCGGTTAGTTCAGAGGTTTCCCCAAAGAACACCGTCGCACCAGCGTCAACCAAACGATCAACTGCCTGAGAAACAGTTGGACAAGAGCCCATGCCAGTCGTCGTATCGGATTCACCACATTTAATGCTGATCGTTAAATCTTTTAATTCAATTGGTTCCCTTTGAAGTTCGGTGGCCCATTGAACATATTCCTTCGCCTTCCAAGAAGCTGCGCGAATCGTTTCAAAATCACCATTTCCTTCGATAGAAAAATAGGATACTGGTTTACCAGTTTCGGCAATACCATCAGCGATTTTCTTCGCCCAGTTTTGTTCAATCCCGATGACGATTACGGCAGCTACGTTCGGGTTAGACCCCGTTCCAATCATCGTTCTGAAATGCAAATCCAAATCTGGACCATACTGTAATCGGCCATACGCATGCGGAAGAGCTAACGTACCTTGAACTTGCTTTGCAACAGCTTCACAAGCTGCATTAGAAATATCATCTACCGGTAAAATAATCACGTGATTCCGAATGCCAACCTTACCATTTTCTCTGCGATATCCAAAAAGCTGTTGACCCATCTTCTACCACCTCGCCGTTTTAATATTGTGGGTATGAACGTAATCGCCAATTTCCCACTTTTCTGTTGTTAAACCAACTTGAACTCCATACTTTAAAACTGGTTCTCCTTTTTCTAAATTAACTAAGGAGATTTTGTGGCCTAATGGAATATCGCCTTTAGCCAGAACCACTACATCGGAATTATCATCCATATAAATCCCGATTACCTTTTCTCCTTTTTGAATTGGAGTAGTAGCTACTCCAACATGATCGCCACGATGATGAATTAAAAATTTGTGAGTGCTTACATTTCCGGCTGTCTCTTGCTGTTGTTCCGTAAGAGTATTTCCTTGACTATTGATACTCATTTGAAAGCCTCCTTTGTGGTTGTTGTTGCGGTTGTGATTGAAGTTGTGATTGTGGTTGAGTGACCCAACCAATTTCTATATCCTTATTAAAGCACCTAATAACTGGATAGTCAACAATAATATTTTAATTTTCTAAATATTTTGTTTAGACAGTGCATAAGGAACGTTCCCCATTGACTACTTTTATTACTTCCTTTGCAACTAATAACGAAGTTCTGATCTGAGATTCATCGGTGAGCCCTGCAATATGAGGTGTGATTGTTGCAGTTTCGCAGGATAAGAGTTGATTAGTTTGTGAGATTGGTTCTACTTCCAGGACATCTAAAAAGGCCCCGGCAATCGTTTGGCTATTTAATGCAGCTGCCAATGCCGGTTCATGAATGATGCCGCCTCTAGAGGTGTTGATGATATACGCCGTCGGTTTCATCTTTCTCAATTCGGATTCGGAGATTAAATAATGCGTCTGAGGTGTTAATGGAACATGCAAGGAGATAAAATCGGACATGGTTAATACGTCATCTAAAGAGTCTTTTAGCTGGATTCCAGTTTCTGAAACGATGTGGTCGTACTCGGTGACAAATGGATCATAGCCAATGACTTTCATGCCAAAAGCAAGTGCCCTCTTCGCTACACGATGCGAGATTTCTCCTAATCCAATTAATCCAAGTGTTTTGTTGGAGATTTCGCCGCCTGTAAATCTTTTGCGGTTCCAATTTCCGGACCGGATATCAGCATCTGCTAGATGAAGCGGCCGGTTCGCGGTTAACATGGCCGACAGAACATATTCCGCAACTGATGTGGCATTGGCGTGACGACCATACACGACTTGAACGCCTCTTGCTTTCGCGGTTGGGATATCAATGTTATCCATGCCCACTCCCAAACGGCCAACTACCTTCAAGCGGGTTCCGGCATGTAAAAGTTCTTTATCCACCTTTGTTTGGTTTCGAACAATAATTGCATCGTACTCTTTAACTTTCTGGAGCAGCTGTGCGCGATTGTTCCATAGACTCTCATCATAGTGCACTTCAAACCCTTGACGAATCAGTTCCTCAATTCCTTCATTCCAAATTAATTCTGTTATCAAGGCCTTCATAAAAAAATTCCCCTCCTTGGTTTATGGCTCAGTGACCCAACCACTTTAATTATATTAAATCACCCTCTGCTAGTTTGGTCAATAGATTATCCGTGTAAGGGGTGGGCTGTTTTGGTAAAGATTGTTGTTATTGATTACATTTTCTAGGCTGGGCTCACATCTTCGGATAGGAATGCTCTTGAAATGGTTCAAGCTGTCCGAAGTTGACTCAGGTTCTGACAGTGTTGCTCCGGTTTGAACCCACCCTGTCAGAAGTTGCCTCAGGTTCTGACAATGTTGCTCTGGTTTAATCCAACACTGTCAGAAGTTGCCTCAGGTTCTGACAGTGTTGCTCTGGTTTGACCCAACACTGTCAGAAGTTGCCTCAGG
>NZ_JBCNAC010000119.1:0-29087 GCF_050477885.1 Neobacillus rhizosphaerae | reverse complement strand
TTGCCTCAGGTTCTGACAATGTTGCTCTGGTTTAATCCAACACTGTCAGAAGTTGCCTCAGGTTCTGACAATGTTGCTCTGGTTTGAACCCACTCTGTCAGAAGTTGCCTCAGGTTCTGACAGGTAAGCCCAGGTTTGACTCCTCATTGCAACAAAGTTTATAAAAAGAGCTCTCATTTTTGAGCTGGAACAAGCACCTCCACCACCGCGGTATAGCGGCGGGGGACTGTCCCCAGAACCTTCTGTCCCCAGAACCTTTAATCCCCCAAGTACTCCCGCAATGTCTCAATAAATTGTTGTAATGCCTTCGTTTGATAAGGAGAATGCGTTAAGATGGAGAAATTCCGTATAAACGGCAATCCTTCCACATCAACGATTTCAAAATAACCATACATCAGTTCTTTCTTTATGGCCCATTGCGACAGCAGGCTGATTCCTAGACCAGCTTCAACCGATTCCTTGATGACCTGCGTACTTCCGAATTCCATCACTTTCTTAGGAGTAAAATCCAAGCTTTCAAAGAAGTGTTCGGCCGCTTCCCTTGTACCCGAGCCCTTTTCTCGTAAAATCCAACACTCCTCCCCCAAATCCGCTATATTTCTTCTATTATCCTCTTTTATCAAAGGATGCTGCGATGAAGCGACAATGACCATTTTATCTTCTGCAACAACCTCTACATTCGGTACCTTTTCTTTAATATGCCCTTCTACGATGCCAATATCTAATTGATGAGTTTGGACAAGATCAATGATTTCTTTTGTATTATGAATCTGAATAGTCGGTGTAATAAGCGGGTATTTTGCCTGTAGCCTTGCGATAATATGCGGCAAGATATATTCCCCAAACGTGTAGCTCGCACCAATCGCGATGGGGCCGCTCGCTTTGTTGGTAAGATCATCGATTAAATACTGCATGTTAGAATAAAGGGCAAGAATCTCTTTTGCATGATGGAAGACAATTTCTCCAGCCTTATTCAGGCGGACAAATTTATTATTCCGTTCCAAGAGTCGGGCTCCAACCGATTCCTCCAGGACTTTGATGTATTGGCTGACCGCCGGTTGGGTCATGTGTAGGTCTTCTGCAGCCTTTGAAAAATTCCCCTTTTCTACAACCTTTACAAACACCTCTAAATAGTGATCCATGGTAACCCCCATTTAATGTATATCGATTTACTTATGATAACTATTATATATCATTATTTTCCTTATCTACAAAACAGGAGTAGGATGAAAGTACAAAATAAGTTGTGGGGTGATTGAATGAGTAATCAATCAGCAAGAGCCTTATCTTCACACGAAATAGCTGGCCAGCAACAGCAGCAAAAAAAGCCGGAGCCACAATCCAAAGCTGGTTTGTGGGTAGGCGGAATCGCTTTTACCATTGTCATTGCGGCAGCTGGATTTGCCCTTTCGGCGATACCTGGCTTTAACCGAGTCGGACCGATGGCTTGTGCCATTATCTTGGCCATCATTTACCGGCAATTTTTTGGATATCCTGAAAAAATTCGAGCAGGAATTCAATTTTCAGCGAGATATTTCTTACGGTTTGCGATTATCTTATATGGGTTAAAATTAAATGTCGACGTGATTCTGAACCAAGGCTTGGGGCTGGTGTTCCGTGATGCCGGGGTTATCGTCTTTGCGATACTCACTACAGTTTGGTTAGGAAAAAGACTGAAAGCGGATTCATCCTTATCGTTACTTCTAGGGGTTGGTACCGGTGTATGTGGGGCAGCAGCGATTGCAGCGGTAGCACCCATCATCAAAGCCAAAGAGGAGGATACGGCAATTGGGGTCGGAATCATCGCTCTAGTTGGGACCATTTTTTCCATCATCTATACGATTATTCGTCCGCTTCTTCCCTTGTCCGCTGTGGATTACGGGGTCTGGAGCGGCAGCAGCCTTCATGAAATTGCCCATGTAGCTTTGGCCGGTGCACCTGCGGGTCCAGATGGGTTGGCCATGGCCCTCTTGGCCAAGCTAGGACGCGTTCTGCTGCTGGTTCCATTATGTTTTATTTTGATGTATTGGATGAAACGAAAAAGTGCAGATGCGGCAGGAGAAACGAAAGTGGATTTCCCTTGGTTTTTGGTGGGGTTCATTCTCATGAGCTTGTTCGGAAGTTATGCTGTAGGCACGTGGGTTCCAGTACCAACAGCCGTTCTAGACGGCATCTCAACTGCAACCACCTTTATCCTGACATCAGCCATGGTCGGACTTGGCCTAAACGTAAGCCTTCGTGACCTCCGAACAAAAGCCCTAAGACCACTAATAGCCATGCTAATCACATCCATCTTTCTATCGGTTATTACTTTCTTTATTTTATAGATATATAAATGGTTCTCATGCATCGATTCCATCGAAGTTTGAGGGCCATTTTCTTTTACTAGTTTCCTGTCTTCAAAAAAGTGACAGTCCTCGTTTTGACTAACAAAGCAGGTTAATAGAATACATGAATAGAATAAGTTATAGAAGTGATAGGAGGTAGATTTTCTATGAATGATCAATATTATGTTAGCTGGGGTACCTTAGCGTTAATCAATGCTGGGATAGCCCAAGGTAAGAACAGAGGTGGTCTAAATTGGTTTTTACTATCCCTACTCTTAGGTCCAATAGCCACATTGATTTTAGTGGTTTATGATAAAAAATAACGTAGACTTCTCTTCTTTGCCAGGTCTTCTAACAATGTTGCTGGCTAATCCGCTAACGCTGTCAGAAATTGCTTTCGAATCAAGAACAAAAAAGGGATAGAGTCCAACCAACTCCGTCCCTTTACGCCACATCACACACTACCTACATTGCTAATACCTTTCTATCTTTCTTGTTTTTATACATATTCCTATCTGCTTCAATAAATAGTTGCTCCATTTGATGAATGGAATTCCTGCTATATGCAAAGCCAACCGACATTTTAATGTGCTGTGAAAGCGACTCAATATAAGAGGTATGTATCTCATCTTTTATTGAATGAAACAACTTCTCCACCTCTTCAATAAATGTATCAGTAATTAAGAGTGCAAATTCATCTCCACCAAGTCTTGAAATAGTGACTTTTTCTGAGGAGAAACTATTTAAAACTTCAGCAGTAGTTTTGATTAATACATCTCCCGCTTTGTGACCAAACACATCATTCACACGTTTCAATTCATCCAAATCACAGATAAGAATGGCAACCGAGGAATTCACTTCTTCGTCATATTTCCTCAGTTTCTTTTCAAAGTAACCTCGATTATGTAATCCTGTTAAGTCATCATGATTAATCTGATATTCAAGCTCTGATTGTAAACGAATTTTCTCATTTATATTTCTTAGAATCCCTTGGAGGGCGATAATTTCCCCATCCTTATATACAGGTGTAGTGTATTCCTCATAGGAATTGTATCCGCCTTCCTTGTTTCTAATTCTATAGATAATTGGCTTATTGTAATCTACTTCACCCCTTATTTTTTTCCACAGCATATCTAGGTCATCTGGATGAACTAAATAAAAAAACTTTTCTGGATCAACAAATGCTTCCTTCCCCATTTCTTCACCCCAAAAATGTTCCAACGGGGGCAACACGTAACGAAATTGGAATCCTGGAACTTTCTCAAAATAATAGATAATATCTTTGGTACTGGCAACTAATCCCGAAAACCGCAGATCCTCTTCCATTTTCTCTTTGCGTCTTTTCTCTTTATCGAGGTAATAATACATTCCAAAACCTAAAATCCCTACTACCCAACCTGCAAAAAACAACATCATTTGTGCAAACATCCTTTCTAATTAGTCTAAAAAGTTCTGTTTCCATTTAGATACTCTTTTGTGTCTCCCAAAAATAAAAAAATCTTAATCGGAAACCCGATTAAGCTTAATTGGAAATTCTAATCGGTAGCTGGCTGGCTTTTTCATATAGAAGTTAGCCCCTTTAGCTTTGCGTCCTCACCTTTCAATGAGTTTGCCTTTTCTTTTTGAGATTAATAGTTCTTTATTCCTATTATAGAATATTTTACAATATTTTCAATATCCCATTTTTGTGATATATTGTAACGATTTATTGAATAGTAAATGAATGATTGTACTTTCACTTGGGAATCATTTAATATTTCCTAAAAGCAACGGCGTTTGGTTTATAATATAATTGTCTGAATAATATAAGTGGGGTGAAATTAAGATGAGTAAAAAAATTGCTATAACCGCACTATGTTTAGGCATAATTGTGGTAATTAATTTTTTTCAATGCGTCTTACTAAACCTACAATATCTGCTAGTCCTAATATTCCAACTACATCCTTGGAAGAAAGAATCTGCGAAAGAGTATCAGCACAAATTGGGCGGCGATTGCAAAAAAATTCTTTTGTTTGATACTAATTCAAATTTAGTTTAGAGTAGCTCAGGAATCATTCCTGTTCTTACCAATGGAGGATTTACTGACTTTAAAAAGTTTATTTATCCAGAGATGGATTTCCAGGAGTTTAAAGAGGAGAGAGGACCAATAGACTGGCGAGCCAAAATAATGTCCAAAAAAATTTTTCCATTATATATGGTTTTGCCGAAGACGCCGCAAAGACCATCTTTATTAATAGTGAAGACAATATTCAGCAAAACAGGTTTTTCGTTCGAGATAACTTGTGGTTTTGGTATGTTACTTTCCAGAAAAATAAAGTTAAATTGCCAGTTAAGGTAACAATTTATGATGAACATGGTCAAATAATTCGATAAATTTAGTTTAATATGTTAATTATCCTTATTAAACCTGCTTAGTTAGTTGAAGAAGCCAATATTAATAATTTCAATATAATCTTCCATTAAATATGCTAAAAACAGTGTGATCTTAAATGAAAAGCACACTGCTTTTATGGTTGTTTTTATATTCACTTATTACTATGCGGGTACCAACTGAATAAGATTTTTTTCATTTGTATACATTAGTTCACTTTCTCTAAATCTGCTAAATAGTTAAACAAACTAGTAGAACCTTTCCCTTGGTCTCTTGCTAACATCTTACATACTTACGTTTGAACCCAAGCCTCTTCCCTCGATCGATTTCCTTTTGAATATTTTCGGAAGCATTCAGGATACTGCTTTTTTTCTTGTCCCGCTTGAGCTCGACTGGGCCTACTGCCTTTGCGGTTTCAACCGCCTTCTCATGAAGTGGCACAAAGGAAATCGCGACCGTGTAGATAAAATTATTCATAGCGGACTTCGTTCGTTCAGGAGAATCATGAATCGTGTTTTCCACCTGATCAAGCATATTCGCAAGCTTGCTTGCACTAAACTCCTCGTCCTTGCGATTACCCAAAAGCCAACAGTAACAGCTCCAGCCTGCCGACATTCGAAGTTCTTCCCCGCTTGCAATCCATTTATCAGCAACAGCTTGTGCCAAATCGCTTTCTGCTAAAGTGACGGCAACCACATAATCAGACAGCATATAAAAGTATGCCGCATCGATCCAACGATCAAAATCCTCCTCCGTCATCGCCTTGGGGTCCGCAATAACGCCTGCAAAATACATGGCATCGTAGTTCCCGGTGGCGTAAAGCTGCTCGGCCAACGGCTGATTTTTCTTGATTTTCTTTGCGATCGGCTTCATTGCACCTGTAGCCACGCCAAAAAGCGGCTCGTGGGCACCATTGCTTATGTATGTCTTCTTACTACGTTCCTTGCCCAGTGCTTCCAGTTCCTGCATAACCAATTCAAAATCCATCGCTTTGCACTTCCTTCCCTACTAATCATCTCCACCTCATTGTGCCACAGCGTCGTTATCAAGGCAAAAAGGGGACAGTCCCCCACCGCTGTAAAGCAGCGGGGGACTGTCCCCTTTTTTCAAGTCTGCGAATCCATCGCTTTCTCTAATCGTTATAAAGCATTTCTGTGTCATCAGGAATGCTTTTTATTTTTTTCTAAAATCGAGTGATATTTATATACCAACAACAATAATATAATTAAAACCGATAATTTTTTATTGATAAACAATAAATAATGATTTAAAATCAAATTGAAAACAATTAAGAGAGGTGCTTTTTATGAAACAAGGAATATCAACACTCTTTTTAAAGATTGCTGTTATTTTTATTGGAATCCCAGTACTTGCTTTGTGCATATTTTTGGTACCTGAGCTAGGGAAGATTGCCGCAAAATTAATTCCTGAGTTTGCCTATATAAAATATCTGGTTTCCAGCGTTTTTTATGCATCAGCGATCCCTTTTTACTTTGCTTTGTATCAGGCTTTCAAACTTTTACGCTACATTGACAGAAATATAGCTTTCTCGGAAATTTCTGTAGTCGCTTTAAAGAAAATCAAACAATGTGCCATTACAATCAGTACCTTGCATGTATTAACCTTGCCGCTCTTCTATCTCTTTGCGGACAAAGACGACGCCCCAGGTGTCATCTTTGTCGGATTGGTTGTTCCTTTTGCTTCAATGGTGATCGCTGTTTTTGCTGCTGTCCTCCAAAGACTTTTACAAGAAGCGATTGATATCAAATCGGAAAATGATTTGACGGTATAAGCACGCAGCAACATTTATTAGTGTGCAATAAGCATTTGTGCCTTTATGGTAGCAGCAATACTATTTGGAATTCTATTGAGTGCAGGTAAAGGTGAAGACATAACAGGCTTTATAAGTTTGGGATGTATGCTCACTTTTGCTTCGATCGTAATCGCAACCTTTGCAGGTGTCCTCCAAAGGCTTGTAAAGGGAATCGTAGATATACACTATCTGAAAATGATTTAATCGTGTGAGGTGGATAACTTGGCAATTATAATCAATATTGATGTGATGCTGGCTAAAAGAAAAATGAGCGTAACGGAGCTTTCGGAGAAGGTTGGGATTACGATGGCGAACCTTTCTATTCTAAAAAACGGGAAAGCAAAAGCAGTTCGTTTTTCAACATTAGAAGCGATATGTAAGGCTTTGGACTGTCAGCCAGGTGATATTTTGGAGTATAAAAGTGACGAAGACACACAAGAAAAATAGACAACAGATTTCATTAATTAACGGGTGCAATAGTGAAAAGGTTTGAAAATATAGGATTGCCTCAGCAACTCCATTCTTAAACTTTTGCACCCCGTAACTTTAATTGCAATCCTTCACAAACTGATATATATCCTTGAAATTTCAGACAGCAAAAAAGGCTCTAGAAACAGAGCCTTTTTAGTTTAATTTATCTTTTAAATCCACCTTCTGAATGTATAATCTGACCTGTAATCCAATCTGCTTCATCACTGACCAGAAATTTAATACTTTTTGCAACATCTCTCGGTTCACCTATTCTACCGAAAGGAAACATCGGTTTTAATTTACTTTTTATTTCTTCTGTCATCCACCCTGAATCAGTTGGACCTGGATTTATTGCATTGACTGTTATTCCTAAAGGGGCTAGTTCAGCCGACAATGTAATAGTTAGAGCATCAACTGCTCCCTTTGTTGTTGCATATGCTAATTCACCAGGCATTGGTCCTTGAAACTGACCCGAAGTAATATTGATTATTCTTCCACCAGATTTCTTTCTAAACCTTTGAGCAAATATACTACTTAATAGCGTCGTTGCACGAACATTTACCATGTAATGTTTGTCTAATTCTTCGATAGTTATATTAGAAAAATCGTTGTTAGTCGAGTATGCTGCATTATTAATCAGGATATCAGGATAACCAAGTTGTTCAGAAACTCTGTTTATAAGTTGTTCAGGTGCATCATGTTGTGTTAAATCCAACTCCATACATGACACCCTAACACCTTTTTTTAGTAATTCTTCTTTTAATTTCATTGGCTCATTAAAATCAATGCTCCAAGGCATTTTTTTATCATATTCCGTCCAGTACGTAAAAAAGATATGATAACCCGTATCAGCTAACTCTTTACAAATAGCTGCTCCAATACCTTTCAGACGGCTTACACCCGTAATGATTGCAATTTTATCTTTTAGGTTTTGCTGTTTTAGATGGTCATCGCTGGAATGTGTTGTATATGGATATGAGCAAGATGCCGAAGGAGTAATAAATAGCAGCCGTACATCCAGCCTTGGCTCTCTGAGGGCTCACTACAAATTGTACCTCCAGCCTTTACTGCCCTCTTGCTATTTCATCTCTTATCGACTGGGACGGTTCTAGTGGCTTTTTATTTATTCCGAAGTGACGAACTCTTAGACCAAGGGCACTTGAAGAGCAAAAAGGACCAGCAGAACATCCCCTTGGCCCCCCATGGTTGTTTCACAATTTTTTATTAACTCCGTATTCTAATAAAAAGATAAATCATAAGGTGGTAAGTACATGATTAACGTATTATTTGTATGCCTGGGGAATATTTGCCGTTCACCGATGGCAGAAGCTTTGTTTCGCGACTTAGTCAAAAAAGAAAATTTGACTAAAAAAATCGCAGTTGATTCCGCAGCAACTAGTTTATTGCAAATCGGCTTCCCTCCTCACGAAGGAACTCTTGATATTCTAAAGAAATACAATATCTCTTCTGAAGGGCTTGTTGGACGCCGACTAAAGAAAGAAGACTTTTGGAAGTTCGACTATATTATTGGTATGGATGAAAGTAACATAAAAAATATTTGCAGGATAATCGGCAAGCCTATTCATCCAAAGATCATTAGGCTGCTCGACCTGACCAAAAACAGAAAAGATGTCCCCGATCCATTTTACACAGGTGATTTTGATGAAACCTATCGTCTTGTTTCAACCGGCTGCAGGGCATTACTCAAGAAAATACGCAGCGAACAAAACTTATAACACCGAGGCATCCATCTTAATCCGACAATCAAAACAGTTACGAATTAAAAAAAAAGACCGCAGCTGCGATCCTCCCTAACCTTAAGCACTTGTTAACTCAACAACAAATGATTACAACTCTCTATTTCTCCCATAGCTCAACCAGTCTACCTTCAGGATCTTTAATCCAAATAAACTGACCGAATTCACTAACCTCTTTTTCCTTTTCAAGCGGTACACCAATTTGTTCAAGATGCTGAATTGTCTCGTTTAGATTATAAACCTCGAAATTTAACATCACTTGCTGTTCTGTTGGAAAGTAAGGGTCATCTTCAGTAAAGAAAGAAAAGATCGTTTCATTTTCTGAATGGGGTTTAATAATAGTCCCATTCCAATTGTCAATTTCAAGTTTCAACACTTCACTGTACCATTTTTTTATAGCTTCTAGATTTTTAGTCCTCCAAAATATTCCCCCGAAACCCTTTATCATCATAATAAACTCTCTCCCTTATTTTTCGACTAAATTAGAAATTCAAGAAATAAAAACAAATTCCTTCTTCAAACAATCAGCTTTGTTAATTTTAATCAAAAAATAAAGACCCATCATTTATAATTAAATTTTTTAATATAAATATTAAATATATTTATTTATTAGTTAAAAAATATTTAATTTATTAATTTATATGTTTAATACTTAAGTGTTTTGGTGTATAATCGAGTTATTAATAAAGAAGGAGGGAATTATGGCATATCCTCTTATTTCAGAGTGCCCCGTTTGTAGTAAGCAACTAAAAGTCACAAAGCTACAGTGTACTCATTGTCATACCACAATTGAAAATGAATTTGAACTCTCTAATTTTGCCACTCTTAGCAAGGAACAGCTAGGTTTTATTGAAACTTTTCTAAAGTGCCGTGGAAATATTAAAGAAGTTGAAAAAGAGCTTGGAGTCTCCTACCCCACCGTTCGTGGGAAATTAGATGATATTATCTCTTCCCTTGGATATTCCACCACTAAGAAGGTTGAAAAGGTGGATCGGAAGAAAGTAATTTTAATGCTGGAAAAAGGCGAAATAACAGCCGAAGAAGCGATTGGGATATTAAATGAGGAGGAATCCTAATGAGTGAAGAAATTTCAAGAGTATTAACCATGGTGGAAGAAGGAAAGTTGGACAAAGAGAAGGCTGCTGAGTTAATCGATGTACTCCAAGGAAAGAGTAATCAGGTCGACCTAAATAAACGGACCTCACCCTCCTACTTAAACAAAATGCTAAAAGTCCGTGTTACTTCTCAGGAAGGTGACAATATAAATGTGAATCTGCCCATAAAACTCATAAAAGCTGTTTTAAAGGTAGGAACTAATATTGCTAAAATGATTCCTGAATCCGAAAAGTATGTAAAGGATATCGACGTTGAACTTTTAATTGAAGCGATTGAAAATGAATTGGACGGACAAATTGTAGATGTTACTTCAGCCAAAGGTGACAAAGTACTGGTTATCATTGAGTAATATGATAAAGATAAAAATAAGAGCAAAAGCCAGACGATTTATTATTCCAGTCCCGTATGCTTTTTTACATTTATCCATTGGAATCCTCACTTCAAAGCGAATCCTGGTCCATGTAAACCGTGCAATTGAAAAAAAAGCAAAGAAAACGTTTCAAATTCCTTCTATAAACAGGGAAGATTTGAAGCCTTTGCTAAAAGAACTTTCAGAGCAAAGAGGACTACTGCTGGTTGAAACAAGCCTTAAAGACGGAACAGAGGTTTCTATTAGGTTATAGAGCACAATTCCTTCGTACTGGAATTGTGCTTTTTCTCTGCTATTGTTACGGTTCATTTTCTCCCACTCAAAACCATTGCATTTCCTAATACTTTTTTGTTCAATAAGAGCTTTGGCAATTTCATTTCTTTAGCTAGCTTGCAGCTATTCAATTCAGATACACCTTGTTTCTTTAAGTCATTTAAAAGATCTTTTTTATCCCCAAAGATTGTTTCATCCATAAACAAATCTAAGAAGACAAATTCACCTCCGGGTTTTAACACTCGTAATGCCTCTTTCATTACTTCTGTTTTATTTTCGCTATCTTTAACTTCATGAAATGTTAGACAACTGACAATATTATCAAATTCATCATCATGAAAAGGGAGGTCAGCTGCACTTGCTTTCAAAAAAACAATCCTTTCAGAGACCCCTTCTATTTTAGCATTCTGTTGGCATTGTGCCTTCGAATATTCCCAATTCCCGCCCCAATAGTCAATACCAGTTAAAAAGGACTTAGGAAAAGTCTTTGCTAGTTTAATAATAAGTGAACCACTGCCTGTTCCTATATCTAATATTTTTCTTTTTCCATCCCCATTCACCTTTGCAACAAGTAAATCATGTATTTTGGACTGATAATTCCCCCCAAAAGCTGCAAATTGGTAAACCGAATAAGAAAGGATACATGCTATATAAATAAAAGGCAGCGCTAAAACACCTGACAGAACTCTCAGATAGAAAGGAACAGGCAATACTGTGATCAAGAGAAGAATGAGGGAAATACCCAAAAAAATAAGTAGTTTGTACATTCGAATCCAAGTTTGATATTTAGCCTTTGTTTTCAATATATCAGCCATCCCTAAATTTGTTTGTAATCATTATAAAGAATTCGCAGGGACAGTTCTAGTGGCTTTCCCCAAAAGACTTAATGGAAAATACCGAAAAGACGAGCTTATGTGGCGTAAAAAACTAGAGGCGTAAAAAGAACCAGCAGAACCGTACCATTGAGAAGGTGAGAGGATTCGTTTCCCTTGTAAAAGGACTTACGATTGTTCATCTTTTCTTTATAGATATTGCCATCTCAATGGCCGCCTATGTGATGACGCAATTTTTTTGTGAAAATATTTATGGTAAGAAAATAAGCCCTCATAGAAGGAGTCTATGAAACCAAATTGGATGTTAGAAAGAGTAGACGGTCTCGTAGGAGGAGTCTATGCGCCCACACTCGCTGTGAGAAAGAGAAAAAGGTCGCGTAGAAGAAGTCTACGAGACCAATCTAGCTTCAAAAAAGCGATGAAGGTCGCATAGGAGAAGTCTACGTGCCCAATCTGGCTTCAAGAAGGAGCAGAAGGTCGCGTAGAAGGAGTCTACGTGCCCAATCTGGCTTCTAGAAGGAACAGAAGGTCGCATAGAAGGAGTCTACGTGCCCAATCTGGCTTCAAGAAGGAGCAGAAGGTCGCGTAGAAGGAGTCTACGTGCCCAATCTGGCTGTTAATCCCAATAGCACGATATAGTCTGAAACCAATTCATTCATATGCCACGCCCTTCCTCTCATTAACCTCCTACATTTCACCACATACTCTCCTAAACTCAACAACAAGAAAAAGTACCTCATCCAAAACTCCTTGCAAAGTTCATCGTTTTCTCTTGATACTTGGTATTTAGCTAAGCTGCTCCGTTAATTAAAGCGTAATCCCCCTTTTAATTCTCATCGTATATACTACTTGTTGAAACAATTTTTATTGTTCATTCGTCTAAGCAATACGTTATGAAAAGGAGCAAAAAAATGTTGTCAGATTATGTTGAAGGAAGGCATTTGTCTAATAAGGATGATATTTTAATAGATTTAATGAACGAATACGGCACTATGGTGAAAAGATTAGCGTTTTCCTATGTAAAAGATAAAAGTTTAGCAGAAGATATTGCACAGGAGGTTTTTATTTCAGCTTATAAAAACCTCAATTCATTTAAAGGTAACTCTAGCTATAAAACCTGGATTTACCGCATAGCCATTAATCGATCGAAAGATATGGTAAAAAGCAAGGCATACAGAATGGTTTCTCTTAGTCATATCATCAATCCCTTTAAAAAAAGCAGCATCTCAACAGAAGTAGAAGTGATTCGAAGGGAAAATACCAATAAAGTAGTGGAGTGTATATTAACGCTCCCCGTTAAGTACAGAGAAATCATCTATTTATTTTATTATGAGGACTTAAAGATTCACGAAATCCACCAAATCACTAATATAAATACCGAAACGATAAAAAGCAGATTAAGAAGAGGAAAACAGCTTTTGAAAAATAAGCTATCTGCGGAGGATTTACAAATATGAATTTTAATAAAATGAAAGATAAAATGGACCAAGGCGTTTTTGGAGAAATTCATTTTACAGAAATAGAAAAGTATAAAGTTTTGAACAAGATCAATAACAGAGAAGTTGTAAAAACAAAAAATCTTTTTAAAGATTTTTTATCAGTAGCAGCTTGTGTAGTCATAATAATAGGACTTAGTTATCTTTCTTTTGGTAATCAAATGAAGAAGGATCCTATGTCTTCTGAACTATATAACAGCAGTACAGCAGCAGTTACAACTACTAAACAAGTTCCTAAAGTTAGTCAGGCTGAATTAGATCAGGCAGCAAAAAACTTCGCTCAAATTGAAAACGATCAAAAAGGGGATGACTTCTTCTACTACTCAATGCTAACGCTGGTACTTCAAAAGCTTGAGTTCAAAGGAGAAGAATATTACCGTCTTCCAATGTCGGTTGAGAATATCAAAAGAATCCAGATGGACCGAGCAAACCTACAATATTTGAAAAACAAAGCAGTTGAATTTAAAGCATCGGAACCGTATCAGAATATCATAGACAAGTGGTTAAAGGGAGACTTCTCTACGATCGATAATGACTATCTGTTAATTAGGAACATGAAAGGTGCCCACTTACAGCCAAGCGAAAGTCCAGTAAGGAAAGTTAGAACAGCTGAAGAGGAACAGAAATACATCGAGCACTTCTTTGGTAACGAGGGATTACAAATTAATGAAAGAGATTGGCGATGAATCCACAGGGTCGGTTCTAGTGGCTTTTCATAGTAGTATTGTTTCGAAGTGACGACCTCGTGGGCCTTAAAAGTGCAAAAAGAACCAGCAGAACCGTCCCCTTGGCATCCATGTGCTATAATTTAGAGGATAAATGAAAGAGAGAGGTGACGATTCGTGGCCATACATGTTGTTTTATATCAACCAGAGATTCCGGCTAATACTGCGAATATCGCACTTACTTGTGCCGGTACCAATACAGCCTTGCATTTAATCCGACCACTCGGCTTTTCAACAGACGATGAAATGATCAAACGATCAGGGTTAGATTTCTGGCAATCTGTAAACATAACGTATTATGACTCATTGGATGACTTTTTTTCAAAAAACCAAGGTGAGTTTTACTATATTGAGACATTTGGTGAAAAAGCTCATTCTGCCTTTGATTTCAGTGATGGTTCAAAGGATCATTATTTTATGTTTGGAAAAGAGACCACTGGTTTACCAAAAGATTTACTAGAAAAAAATCAGGATCACTTTTTGAGAATACCAATGAATAATCATATTCGTTCACTGAACCTTTCGAATACAGCTGCTATATTGGTCTATGAAGCCCTGCGCCAGCAGGGATATCCCCAATTAAAATAAAAAATCTTCCGTATTGGAAGATTTTTTTTTGATTATCCAAACAGAAATTATGCTTTTGCGAGTAACCTCTCACCCGTTACTTCTAAAAAAGAGAGGTAATAGCTACTCTTTGGTCAAAGTCCTTTTAATCTAAAACAGGAACTTCCCCACACTGATTAGACTACTAAGAATGCCAATGCCATTCATGGTGCCTTTTCCCATTTTAAGTAAGCCTCCAAGCATTCCCGGCTGGCCATTTCCTCCGTTATTCCCCCATCCCATGGGATTTACCTGTCCCCCCCAGGCTGCAGGGTTTCCAAAACCGCCTAAGTTCGCATGCTTCCCATTGGAGCCAAAACCAAAAGGATTGGAGAACGGCGGCATCAAAGAGGCGTGATGTCCTTGTGCGAACAGCCCCGTATGATTGACCGGTTGCGTCCAAGGGAAGGGATGATTTGGGGAATTGAAACCCACCTGGCCAGCGGATGGAGCCACACTAGCGGAATGTCCTTGAGTCATCATCCCCGCATGATCGATTGGTTGCTTCCAATGAAAGGGATGTTTTTGGGGGTTGCCCCCCCCATGGCCGGCTGTTGGAGCCCCGCCTAGAGGCTGTCCTTCTGCGAACATCCCTGCATGGTGGATTGGTTGTACCCAAGAAGTGAACTGTCCTTTAGACGAGATACCTTGATGATTGGGAAGTTGCGGCAATTTGGTAGGGTGCTCTTGCGACTCCCAATCGTCATGTTCAACCGACGGCATCCAATTATCGAGTTTTTTTTGAGACTTGGAACCCGCATGGACAGCAGGTTGCGGCCAGTTGGCAGGCTCCTCCTTCGACTCCCAATCGTCGTCCTGGTCAACCAGCTGTATCAAATTCCCATTGTGCCCATGTGATGTAAAGTCCTCCAGGTAAACCGGTGTTATCCAACCGGAAGAAGACTCTTGTGCTGTCAATCCCATCTGGCCGGCGGGAGAAGTCGAATGAACAGGTTGTGTCCTATATCCTCCCCAGGGAATCTTCCAACCATCCGGATAGAATCGACCATTCCATCCCCCGGGATTCCCAAGACCATTTATTCCTCTAAGTTTGGGTATTAGGGGCTGTGAATAAAATGGTGGTAATGAAAAATGGTTATTCAATAGCTGCCCGCTCCCCGTTGAATTTACATACCAATACTGGTGCATACGCCTATTCTCCTCATTTAAAAAACGTAATGATAGACTTAGCCTATGTAACATTCCTTTTTGTGTCTGGTTAAATAACTAGTCTACAAGCCCGTATTTTTAAAAATCCACAGGGACGGTTCTAGTGGCTTTTCAAAAGTACTCAATGGAAATAGCAATATACGAACTCGTGGACTGTAAAACACTTATAGAGCAAAAAAGGCCAGCAGAACCGTCCCCCTGGCCCCCCACCCCCGCATAAAAAAGTAGGATATACACACAATATAAAAAATATCATGTCCTTACTTTGGTTTAGGTGTAGGTGGTGAAGCTTTTGAACAAGACGAGGGCGCAAGAAGTTCTGTTTCTCTTTGTCCTTTCGACTGGATTGTTGAATCATGTCATTATTATTCCTGCCTTATTGGAAGCTGCAGGAAGAGATGCATGGGTGAGTGTTATTTGTGTAGTCGGTCCTTATATCCTTTATTTAGTTCTCATTTTTTATATATCCAAAAATATGAAACAGAAAAGCCTATTGAAATGGCTCAAAGATGAATATGGGAGATTCACTCTATTCTTATTTGCTGTTCCCTTATTCCTAGTATTATTCTCGGATACGTATATTACTCTTGTAGATACATCGATTTGGGCGAAAACGTATTTTTTACCTGAAACGCCCTACCTACTCATTCTGTTGATTTTTATTCTCTCTTGTTTTTGGTTATCCACTAGAACCTTTAAGCAATTAACCCTATTGGCAACCCTTGTCCTTCCAATCGTTGTGTTTTTAGGTTTTTTTATTATGACTGTAAATCTTCAACATAAGAATTGGGAGAGTTTATTCCCCTTATTTCTAAATGGGTATAAGCCGGTATTAAAGGGAACCATGTATTCCTTTTCCGGCCTCATCGAAATATTTTTTGTCTTATTTGTGCAAAATCATTTAAAAAGTACATTTAAGTTGAAACAAATTATTGTTCTCGGTCTCATTTTCGTTGGATTAACTTTAGGCCCCTTATCTGCCTCCATCATGGAGTTTGGACCTGTTGTTTCATCCAATTTAGGATATCCCGCCTATGAGGAATGGAAGTTACTTCAGTTGGGTGATTTTATTTCTAGAATGGATTTCTTGGCCATGTTTCAGTGGTTGAGTGGAGCTTTGTTTCGGATAAGCCTTCTCATGTTTATCCTTTCAACCTTTATAAAAGTAAAGGGTAGAGTAAAATTCCTCGCCATCCTTTATCTACTATTACTCAGTGCAGCACTCATACCCATTAGTAGATTCCAACTACACGGGATCCTATTTAAGTATTTTTTACCGGTAAGCTTGATGATTATTTTTTCCCTTTCAATTATTCTGTTTTTCCTAGTGCTTATTAATAATAGAAAGGATCACTCACAAAATGCAGGATAAATGGAATCAGCAAAAGATGGACAATCGCGGGATTATCCATCATCTACAAAATTCATTTAATCATTGTGAAGATATAGTATTTAAAAAAATAGTAATCAAAGAATTTCCCATAACACTTATCTATGCGGAATATATAATTGACCCATCATTTATTGACAAATATATCATGCCCAAACTAGACGTTGTCCCATGGGGTCTGGAAAAATTTGATGAGTATTTAATGAAGGAAATACAATTAGAAAACATGACTGGTTCAAAGGAAGATGAAATCCAACTAAAGATCTTAAATGGGTATATTCTAATCCATAGTAATCACTCATTATTCGCGGCTTCCGCTAATAGTGTTCCGAAACGGACACCAGAGGAACCCGCTACGGAGCCTTCCATTCGCGGACCAAGGGATGGGTTGATTGAAGATTTAGGTACCAATATAGCCTTAATTCGAAAAAGATTAAAATCGAATGAACTAAAAGTAGAAAAATTCATTATTGGGAAGAGAAGTAATACGACGATAGCGATTGTCTATGTGAACGATATTATCAATAAGGAGTTACTCTCAACCGTTAAAAAGAAAATTAACCAGATTGAAGTAGATGTGGTAAGTAGTATTCAACAAATTGAAGCCGTGATTTCCGATCAACCTTACGCGCTCATTCCATCCTTCGATACGACGGGAAGACCTGATTTTGCAGTCGATTGTTTAAATCAAGGGAAGTTTTTATTATTAATGGATGGACAACCGACAGCGTCTATTGCTCCCGTTCAAATTGCCAACTTATTTAAGTCTCCAGAAGATGCAAATTTGAATTTTGTATTTGTCTCTTTTGAACGATTATTACGATTTTTTTCTTTATTTATTTCTATTCTCTTACCTGGAACATGGGTTGCACTCACCACTCATAATATTGAACAAATCCCTTTTTTACTAGTAGCAACCGTTAGTGTCAATCGCTATGGAATACCATTATCAACCCCCTTTGAAATGTTATTAATGTTAATCTTATTCGAATTATTCAATGAGGCTGGATTACGATTACCACGGGGAGCTGGACAAACGGTTTCTGTATTAGGAGGATTGATCATTGGTGACGCAGCCATAAGAGCTGGGATCACCTCCCCTCCGATTCTTATTATGGGAGCATTAACGTTTATCAGTGGGTTTACATTGGTCAATCAAACTCTTTCAACTAGTGTCACCTTGTTCCGTTTTCTCATCTTTTTCCTTGGAGCTATGTTTGGGATATTCGGCGTTGTATTAGGATTCTTGCTGATCATTTCCTATCTAGTTTCTTTAACATCCATAGGCGTTCCATTTATGGCGATGACATACCCATTTCATTTATCAAATATCATCCGTTCATTTTTGAAGGAGCCATGGAAAATATACAAAACAAGAGGCAGTTTAGCTTCCCCAGAAGACAGAACTCGTCAGGAGGATTAACAGATGAAAGTAAGATCAGTCGGCGTTATCATCGTAATTTCCAGTCTGCTCCTGACAGGCTGTTATGGACAGAAGAATATACAAGATCTTACTTATGTTATTGCCTTCGGTATCGATTATGACCAGACAAAGGAAGAAATGATTATCAAAGCTCTGGCCTTAGATTTCACGAATGTGGCAAAACAAGAAGGCGCGAAACCCATTCCTCCTCCACCTGAATGGATTGGCCAAGGAAAAGGAAAAACGGTCGAAGAAGCCATCGCTAAGTTATATGAAAATAGCCAGCCCGATTTGTATCTTCAGCATGTTAAAGCCATTATCATTACCGAAAATGCAATTACCCATAAATTTAAAGAGATTAATGAGAGTTTAGCGAGAAGTAATTTCTTTCGATTTTCCGTTTTTATGTTCTCAACCACTGCTTCACTTGATGACATTTTTAAAACAAAGGCCCTGTTTTTCTATCCGCAAACATTCGCAGTATACGTTAAACCGCGGAAAGAAGAAGGGGAATCAAACATGTTGTCACCAAAAAGCTATAGAGAATTTTTATCAGAATACTTTGAACCAGTAGGGGCAACGTACCTTCCCTCTTTAGGGATTTATAACAATTCATGGGTGCAAGACAATGAAAAGTATCCACTTGTTCAAATCAATGGGGCCCATTTTTTTGAAAACCAAAACTATCAAGGACATCTACCATTAAATGAAATTATGGGAATTCGATGGGAGAATCAAGAAAAAAAGAAAAAAACCTATATTATCGAAGATCCTGCTCATAAAAGAACGGTAGTTAGAGTGACGACATCCCACCTTACCATTCATACTGTAAATCCAACCAAACCAGCGTTTAAACTACGGGTAAAAGGGACAGCAGAAATTTTAGAAAATGTAAACAATCTTTCTGAAAAGGAAATAAAAAAGAAAATAGAGAAGTTAATTGGAGAAGAGATAAAGAAAACATACGGAAAAGGCCTTGAAATAAACTCGGATATACTTAGACTCGGTACGAACTGGTTTCGCTTTTATAATGAAGATTATCTGAAATTCACGCGAAAACATCCCGGGAATGACTATTTAAATAAAGATTCCCTACAAAATATAAAGGTAACCATAAATATCCGTACATCAGATAACTATAAAAGTAAAACCCATTCGAACGTCTATGATACAAAATCGATCTATGAAAAGTGAAGCCAGGGGGACGGTTGGCTTCTCCTGGCTCATTAAGACTCCCTAATTAAAAAAAACAGTAGAATCGTCCCCGTGGTACACTTTGGCACCTTATTTTAAAACATTAATGAATTCATCTTTTAATGTCGCTAATTGGGCTTTTACACCACGATCCATCAGGTTAAACGAATGTTTACGCAAGCTTCCGCAGATTCCTACAATATGTAATTTTTCCATTTGTAAGCCTCCAATTGAAATTCAAGCTAATGTCACTTTGAAGTCGTTTTAACCTTATAATAGGAAGCCTAATGGAACAAGAGCCATTTATCATAATTTTGTTAGTGTAATTTCAATAAAAAAATGCGCCCCAACATGTTAGAGAAACGCACGCTAGGGAGTTAGCAGGCACGAGAATGAGGATTCAACATTTCTCTCAATTTATGTAAAGCTCGATGCAGCGTGACTTTGACCTTGCCCTCCGCCCAGCCTAATATTTTCGCGGTCTCGGCAGTGGAATACCCTTTGATCTTCCGCAAAATAATGATCTCCCGGTAGGGAAACGTTAACTCCATGATCGCCCGGTGCAACATTTGCGTTTCTTCCTTACGATCTAACAATACCTCAGGACCCTGCTGGTCCAGGTCCGGCAATGGTAAATCTATCAAACAATCAGTTTTCCTCTTTTTCCGATAGTGATCAATGATCACGTTACGAGCAATGGTATACAACCACGTCTTATACGAAGACTCCCCTCGATAATGGGCTAAGCCGCGGTAAGCCTTAATAAATACCTCCTGCGTTAAGTCCTCCGCCTCCTCTTTACATTTCGTCACAAAGAAAATATAGCGGTAAATAATAGGGCTATATTGATGAAATAGTTCATCCAAAACAGATTCTTCCAACCCCATTTTATGTCCTCCCTCACCTATCAAGCTGTTAACCTTTTTGAAAAAAATCCTTAATCATCGCCTGAAGCTGCTCTGGTTGTTCAACCACTGACCAATGCCCGCAATTTTGAATTTCCCTAACCTCAATTTGAGGGATGTAATGAATCAAGACTTGTTCTAAAATCTCAGGCGTAATGATGTCATGGTCCCCTTGTGCAACGACCATCGGGATCTGACTCAACTTGTTCGCATCCTTTGATACATCATAGTGTTCGGCAATGTCTTTACCTAGAAGCTCATTGACCCTGGCATTGGATTGGGTTTTCGTCTTTTTTGATAAGCTGTCAGGGGAGTACACGTAATACGGATCGATCATTTTAAAAATCTCAACAACGTCCACCTCACCTGCGTCCACTTTAGGAGATACCTCCTCCAACCATTTCCGTTCATCCAGCGATAATCGATTCATCAATTCTTTTTCAAAACGGAAAAAACCAGCCTTTGTCGCACCAACCGCGGCCGTCATGAAGATTTTGTTCACATGATCAGGGTATTTAGCGGCATACAAAAGGGCTAACATGGACCCCCAAGATTCACCGACAAGATTGAGTTGATCGATTTGGAAAAATTGACGAAGGGCCTCTAACGTCTCAACTTCTCCATCCATCGTGTAATCCTCATTGGTCGCTTTCTCTGACTGCCCACATCCTCTTTGGTCGTAAAAAACCAGAGTAAAGTGTTGGGATAAATCCTGTAAGTGAGGCAGAAAAAAGCGATGCTCCCCACCAGGTCCGCCATGTAAAAAAATCAAAGGTTCCCCTGTTCCTATAACTTTAGTGAATATCATTTCATCTCTAAGCTTGATATGCTTCTCTTCTCCCATACAAATCCCCACCTTCCATTCGAAATAAACCGACCGGACAGTTTATTTAAACAAATTATAACCAATATTTTCTAAAAAAGCAAACCACGGGGACGGTTCTTCTGGCTTTTTTCAGTTCAGAAAAAGTCGCCCCTTTCACCCGTTCTTTCCTCAATTTTTTATCATTCCCCCTATATGCTATACTAATTAATCGTTTAGTTAAAACGTGCATAAACCCCGTGATTGCTCATTTTTCATCACATAAAGCATGAAAAAATTGTCGCCCAACTTTCCGCGTGTCTCCCTCTTATTCCACAGAAAAAGCCTTATTTCTCTTGTATCGAACCGTCCTTCGAAAGAAATACGCACTAATTTCACGCATAATCCCTCGATAGTCTCGAAAGATCACTTCATATATTTCGCAACTAACTCATAACATCTACCTCTTGTAAGAGTTGCTTGCGTAGCCACATACTCTAACGCTTCCGTCGTACCACCTTTATATTTTAGGGATGCTTCTTTCGCCGCTTCATCCCTGTGTTTGATCCACTTCCTTTGTTCTTCTTTTAGTTTATCCATCTGTTCTGTATCAAGCTGCTCTTTCAACACTCCATAAATTTCATTCAAAGCCTCATCCCATCTTTTATATCTATCAGCCTCTTGTTCTTCCATTTCTACCATGGTTGACTTAGCTTCTTCGTTTCTGTCTGCTTCTTCCATATCATTTAGTTTCTTGAGATATTGATCCTTTTTACTTTCAGTCATTTCATTATTACTGGGCTTCTGGGACTCTCCATCATTTGAATTTGTAGATGTATGATTAGAAGTATCTTCCTGGACTTTTGGCTGGTTGTTCAATTTAGCATTTGACTCAACAGAAGACTTTCCACAAGCAGCCAAAACAACTAATATGATGGTTAACAATACCATTAGTAATTTCCGATTACTTTTCATCTTCCAACCCCCTTTATCCATATTATAACATTTATAGAAGAAGACCAAAGGGACAGTCCCCCGTCACTTTAAAGCGCTGGGGGACTGTCCCCCATTGCTTTAAAGCGATCAGTAATTGCATCCGTTACCGACGAAGAACTTTTACACATCATTTAATATTTCTTCAATATATTCCTTTAACTCTTCTCGTACTTCTTGCACTGTTTCATCAAGTAGTTCACCGGTAATTTTACTTCCAGGAATGTTTTTTGCAGTCGGCATACCTAAGAAAGTCCGTTCACATTCCCATATTTTAATAATATGTAAGTCAATAAGTTCACCATTTATGTCAGCCTTATCTGATACGCCAATTGCAACTGAGGAACTATAACCTGGCTGAAAAGGGTCATCGCCCACCTGATCGAAATTAGCATTAAATGCTAAGTTCTTCTTTGCAAAAACGGATTTATTCTCTTTTAACAATTTTCCGATGTGTCCTTTTAATGCGGATTCAGTACTCTTAATCTTGATCTTTAGGTCATCTGTGAAATCCTTTTGTTGATATTTCATATAAACCACTTCTCTTTAAATAAGATTAGTTAAAAAATATTCATGTACTACACTGCCACGTTAGAAAGATCCGTACACAGCTGTTACGATTCTTCTTAAACTCTAGCACAATGTATAAGTACAGTGTTCCATAAACTTACTTTAAAATAAGAAAATCGCTATTAAAGCTGCAATTGCACTAAAATAACTAACAAGTATTAATTGAACAATATTATCTCTGAAAAATATGCTCCTCCAAACAAGTACTCAGTCAGAAAATATATAATTGAGAAAGCAAGTAAAGTTACTAATACCTGGGAAAGTAAATTTAAGTTGTTACTATTGAACGAAACTGCACCGTTACTTCAATAAGAAAATTGGTTTTATTTTGTTAGAGTTAGTTAAGTATTCCGTCATACCTGAATAAAAGTTGATGTAAAGGGTAATATACATCTTAAAACATTCATGAGGTGATGGAAATGTCTAACATGATGAAACAAGAAGAAATGGAAACCTTAAGAGAGTTAATCAAAGACGTAGACACGGCCATGCTGACTACGGTAACTGAAGAAGGGCTTGTTTCTCGTCCTATGAAAACACAAGAAGTAGAGTTTGATGGTGACTTATGGTTTTTCACTAAAAAAGAGACTAATAAATATGAAGAAATTTTACATGATCAAGATGTTAATGTGGCTTATGCAGGTAAATCCTATGTTTCCCTTCGTGGAAGAGCGGAAATCGTTGAGGATTTAGGCAAAAAAAAGGAATTATGGAGCAAAGCATATGAGAAAATTATGCAAACTTCTTATGATGATCCTAACGTTGTCTTGATAAAGGTAAAAGCGGAAGCAGCCGAATATTGGGATACCGGTAATTTTACGAAGAAAATTGCCTTTTTCTATAAACGCATGACAGGGCAATCTTCTAAAACCACAGATGTTAATGAAACGGTTGAAATGAATTAATAACAGCCAAAAGTAGGTATTACCCCTGATGGAGTAATACCTTGTTACTTTTATTATAGTATTAATTTAATGAAAACACTTAAGACTTTCACGAAGGAAGATTTAGTTGCCACGATACTCCAAAACGATCATTTAGCCAACCAAACTTCTGACTAAAACCATAATCACCAATTGGCATAAGTGCTTGTCCACCCTCGATAAGTTTCTGATAAAGGTTGTTAATTTCTTCTTCAGTATCACAAGTAACAAAAATGGAGAATGAAGGTGTAAAGGAAAACTGATGTTTCACATTACTGTCAATGCACATAAATTCTTGCCCTTTTAAGGAAAAAGTAGCCTGCATGACAGTCCCTTCGTCTCCTGGTTCATTTGCTCCATATCGAACAATACTTGTAATTTCTGAATCGTCAATGATTGATATGTAATAATTCATGGCTTCTTCTGCTTTACCATCTTGAAACATTAAAAACGGTGTAACTTTTCCCATAAATAGCCATCTCCTTTAATGATTTAACATCCGTTAGTTAAATTGTAATCACAATTTTATCAATGTCCAATATTACGCAATGCATTAATAATGCTAGGCAAATTCCCTTCAATTCCTTGGAGATAGGAAACTTCTTTCGAGGAATTCCAAGCAATAATACTTAAACTAACTGCTATTATAACTAAACTTGCAACCTTTATGTATTCAAGACGGTCTCTATTCATACATTATACCTCATTGTTTTATTCATCTTCATTCCACTCCTGCCCCATGGATATTTATATCTATTCATACTCAGAATTCGACAATTAGAAGATTTTTCCTCCTAAATAACAAAAAAGTGAGCTAATCCTCCCACTCTTCAAACGATGGTATCTGATTTTCAATAAGGTTATATGAGTGATACCATGACGGTCTCCTAGTCCATCAGAACACTTCGAAGAAACCAAAACGCCCCTTGGCCAGCCTCTTCTACCTTTAACTGGGAATACTTTTGTATATAATGGAAATATAATAAACTATATAATCCATGAAACATGCCAATCTTACTTTGTTATGGTTATAATTTTAAGCTCCTTTCGTATATATTTCTGTTTACACCTTAGGTTTAAACTTCAAAAACGTTCGATTTGGTGTAAAGTTATACCAAGATGAACATTTTCTGGAATTTATCAGCGAATTCAACAGTTTATCAGCGGATTTTCAAGTTTATCAGCGAATCTGCCAATATATCAGCGAATTTCCACTTTTATCAGCGAATCCAAAAATAGCAACATCCTGTTAGCAAAAATCTTCATTTTATCAAAAGGAGGGTGTATAAAATGGAGCAACCCCATGCATTAACAAAATTAAAAAACTACGCCAGAAAACTAAAACAGAATTTATTTGTACTATATTTATCATATAAAGATAGTAGAGTCCCCTGGTATGCTAAATTGGTGGCTATTTGTGTAGTTGCTTATGCTTTTAGTCCAATTGATTTAATTCCTGACTTCATTCCTGTATTAGGCTATCTCGATGACCTTATTATCGTTCCACTTGGAATCTCACTAGCTTTAAAATTAATACCGCCTTTCATTATTGAAGAAAACAGAGCAAAAGCGGAAGAAATTAGACAGAAAGGAAAACCAAAAAATTGGTTTGTTGCCGTACTCTTTATATTGATATGGCTATTCATTGCTATTTGGATTGGTAAGTATTTCGTTGATAATAAGGGCCACTAAAATCGTTGTATTCCCTATAAAGCTACAAATTTTAACTATTTTCCTAATTTGCTATACTAACTAAACGTTTAATTAAAAGAACCATGAACCGCTTCCTATACATGTTCCCAGACAAAAACCCATAAAAAGAATGCCGGTGACAGGAACGGGAATTTTTTCTTCCACTTCAAATGGGAATTTTCACCTCCCTCCCCAAACGGAAAGAAGCGTAACAACCACCCACCCCAACAATATTTTTTATAAAATCCATATTTTACCCAGACAGTTTGTCCAATTCTTATTACATTTATTGAATACATTAACTTTGTATCTTGTTAGTTTGGAGGTGAAAAAATGCGTATTCAAAACGAACAAAGTAATAGCGGATTTAGGTGGTCCGCACCGATCAGAAATACAAATGACTCAAATGATCCTAGTGGTAATCAAACAATTCAGCAATCCATCACTGCTTCACAAAGAGAGATCCAGTCATTAGTGGTCCGCAATTCCCATAACATTAATGTTGTCCAAACTGAAGCTCAGGCATTAGTTGTTGTTCAGGCCGCTTTACAGGCAGCCATCGAAGCAGCTATTGCAGTGCTAGGTAGTAACAACAGCGATGTTACTGCACTTCAGTCGATTTCACAACGTCTATCAGCGCTCCAATCAGAATCTCAATCAGTCACTATTGACAATTCTAACGCCATTACTGTGACTCAAACTGAGCTAGAAATTACTGCACTTGTACAAGCTGCTATTAATTTATTAGCTCAGCTTTCTCTAAGAGTTGGTTAAGTCCTAGGGACAATACAAACCACAAACCAAAGGGACGGTTCTCCTGGTTTTAACCAAGACCAGCAGACCGTCCCTTTCCCCTATTTTTCGTCACTTTTTTATCATTTTCCCTATAAGCTATACTAATTAAACGTTTGGTTAAAATGAGCATAAACCCAATGATCTGGCTACTTCACATCACAAAAGGCATAAAAAGATTGTCGGCCAACATTCCGAGAGTTCCCCTCTTATTCTACAAAATAGTAGTTATTTCGCTCTAATTGACTTCCTTCCCTTTTCTTCCTCCTAATTCGATTGTAATCAAACGTTTGGTTAAAAGTTGGATAACCACTTGCTAGCAATGGTTTTTTGCACCGAAATCGGAGGATTCAGTCCTAACAGTCGTTGAGTCTGGAGGACAAATGTCGGCAAAAAGTGGTACCCTGAAATTTTTGGAAGTTGGATTTTTAATTGTTATAGCAACCTCATCTGGAGGACCGCCAAAGGGAATCACCTGAAACTTTCCTAGGAACCAACATCGGTCCTGTTGTAAGAATTTTATTTGACACGTTTTAGCACCTCATTCATTTTGGCATTAGTATATTTAATGTACGAGGGGATAGCTTGCAAGGGACCCCCCTTTTTTTAAAACCTTTTTCATTCAACAGAACGCATAAAAAGGAGAACACGGGGAGAAAACCAGTGCTTACACTACAGGCGCCAAGTGATACGGACTTAAAAGTGCCTACTTGTTCTCACAATCAGACTTTTAAAAGTAGGAAGAAAAAACTTAACCAATAATGTTATTTTTCTTTAATAATCGAAGAGCAGATTTGATATCGGATACATTAAGGATGATGGAAGTAACTCCCGTATACGTAGCGAACACTACGACATGAAGGTACAAAGCTTCAAGAATAGTGCTTAAGATTCCCGGTGTTCCAGGGTTCCCAATCAACTGGATGACTTTCTCCTGGTCGTACTGTATGCCTAATGAGCGAAGAGCATCCTGTGCAACCAGGTTAGCTTGGGAACTATTTGAACTGTCAGGTCCGACAACAAATCGGACAAAGTTAACGTTCCTCATATTAATCTTTGTTATGGTAAAAGCGGCTATAGTTACGCCACCAGCTGCGATATTTTTTAAAATGGTGTTGAGGACTTCATCGTTCGCATAAAAAGAAAATTCCTGTCTTAACGTCACCTTTAACTTTTTAGTCTTGCTGTCCAAAGCCTTCACTTCCCTTTCTACTAGACTACAATAGTTTATTCGTACAACCGTCACCTTTCCTTCCTTTTTCCACTTTGCTTTACTCCATCAATGGAAATGACGGAGGAACTTCTTATTACTCGTCAGGTTGCACTATTTACTCGTCAACTTTCATACTTTACTCGTCAATCACTCCATTTTACTAGCCAACCACTAAACTACACCCACTCCCCCATAAAAAACACCTCAGTTATCAAGGACTGTGGCGGGGCAGACCCAGGTTAATTAAAAATTAATGTATATTTGATACTTTTCTAAATGAAATGCGTCTTATTACTAAAGGGGCGATGAATCTTGAAAAAAGTTACCTATTTGATTGTTTTTATTGGAATCATTTCATTGTTTACAGCGGGTTGTTTTGACGTAATGAAGAATGAAGAGCAATTTATAGAAGTGAAAAAGCGTATTGGTGATGAAAATAAATATGAAGACTTCAGAAAAATCACTACCAATAACCAAGTTCAAAAGGTGAAGGATATTTTAGAAGATAGTGATTGGGAAAACGCAAAAGTATCTATGGTACGTCCTCCTGATTACAAATTTGTATTTCGATTCAAGAATCCTGAAACAGAAGCAAAAGCGGTGTTATACGAACTTTGGATTAGTCCAAAAAAGGACCAAGTTGAACTGGTAATAGACGCTGAAAGTAAATATGTTCAATTGGACAAAAATAAGTCAGCAGAACTATTTGAAATACTCACGAACGGAAAATTATCTGACCTAAAATAGTGATTAGACCTCAATTGGAGGTCTTTTATTAAGGAGAGAATCACCCTCAAGGTTTTGATTTTTGCTATAATGACCACAATATAGCTATTTGATAAATTGGGGAGTGGAATATGGAAAATAACGTTTTTGAACAGATGGCAAAAAGATATGATACAGAAGATAGAATGGAATTAGCTAAAGTGATTGTTAAGGAGGTAAGACCAGAATTACGAAATAGTAAATCAAAATCTTTAATTGACTATGGGAGTGGTACTGGTCTCATTAGTTTGGAATTATCAGATCTAGTAGATTCTATTTTGTTGGTAGATTCATCAGAACAAATGTTGGAGGTTGCGAAAGCTAAAATTTCTCACAAAGGAATTACCAACTCAAACGTGCTTTATTCAGATTTCACCCAAGAAACTCCTGAACTTAAGTCCGACATCGTTTTAATGTCACTAGTCCTTCTTCATATTCCGGATACTAAAAAAATTTTACAAGAATTGTTCAACATTTTAAATGATGGTGGCAAGCTACTTATTATTGATTTTGACAAAAACGATAAAATAAATCATCCGAAAGTTCATAACGGTTTTTCTCATGAAGAACTGAAAAAAAGATTATCTGAAGTTGGATTTAATTCAATTGAAATGAAGACCTTCTATCATGGTAATCGTATTTTTATGAATCAAGATGCCTCAATGTTTATATCTAGTAGTATAAAGTGATTTTTGACACCACAGGGACGGTTCTCATGGCTCATAAAAATTTCTCGTCAAGGAAAAAGAACCTGCAGAACCGCCCCTTGTCCCTTACCTCGACAATTTTCCCTATCTGCTATACTATTCAAACGATTAGTTAAAAACGTTAGAACCCACAATAATAAATCATTTCCCCCAGAACAATGCCATAAAATTTGTCATAGGATCTAGCAGATTATCCCTCCCATTCTCCAAAAAATATTAAATTTCTTGGGAAATGACATTTTCCGCTCTTCTTCCCCATATTCCGAAACTAACCATAGGTTTGATTATAATCGGGCTACCCCCAGCTAAACAAAGGATTTATGAATGTAAACCAACAAAAAGATTGTCGATAGATGAAAAGGTTCAAAAAACAGGGACAGTCCCCCGTTG
>NZ_JBCNAC010000118.1:0-25870 GCF_050477885.1 Neobacillus rhizosphaerae | reverse complement strand
AAAGCAGCGGGGGACTGTCCCCAATCTACACTATATCTACCACTCTATTGAAACTAGCTTCTCAATGTTTTCGATCTTTGTTTCACCAGTTGCCTTATCGATTAACGATGTGTATAAATGAGGGATGACCACTTCAGCTCCATTTTCCAAGCAGGTTTTAACTATTACTTCGACATTATCTAATGTAATCCCGCCAGTTGGTTCAAAGTATTTAATGCCTGCTCCTACCGCGGCTTTTACCATGGCAGCTACTTCGTCTAAACGCTTTTCCCCATCAATCGGGTAAAATTTTACGGAATCAACACCCATTTCCGCTAACGTAACCGCTGCTAATTCAGCTGAAACCGTTTCTTCAAATCGCGAGCTATCTGGACCTGTTGCAATAATAACTTGTCCTGGAGTTCCAGAAGGCTTAATTAATGCATTAATAATCGTATTTTGTGCTCCTACTTCTTCCATACGACCTAAAGTATAACCTGATGCAGGGAATACTTGATTAATATGGTTAGGTATCGTTTTTGCTGAAACATCTGCAACCTGTTTCCAAACAGCCGGGTCACCTGCCCCCAAGCCTACAGAAACCGGGATGTTATTTTCTTGATAAAGTTTTACTTCATCAATCGCACTCTGGGTATCTGGAAAAGATTTCACCATGATTCCGATCAGGACGCGGTCACCTGCCACCTTGACGATTTCTTTTGCATTTTCAACATCTTTTGCTAAACAGTTAAAAATCACTTTTTGGCTACTTGACATTATTTCTTTGCCTCCTTGATGATCGAAATAATTTGTTCTGCAATAATATCCTCTTGGCCAACTAAAAGTGGGCGTGGATCAACTGACAATATTCCAACGTTTACATAATGATGACGTAAATAGATTGCAGGATTACCAATTTCAAGCTTGTGTAACAATTGTTCTGCAGAAATACCAGCTTCTTTTTTCACTTCAATCTGTGCCCGGTAGATGGGACGACCAGCTTCATCTTGCTTAATCGTACATGAAAGACCTTCCACCTGATTGAGAGTTTCACAGAGTTTAGTCATGCTGCTAATTTGCTCATCAACACCGTCATCTTTGAATGGGTATTGATTCAAGGCAACGATTAATCCTGAGATGGATTCTTTACCGACCTTCATCGCCCGACCAATTCCTTTATATTGCTTACGGCATGCTTCCATATATTCTTTTTTCCCGCAGATAAACCCTGATGTTGGTCCTTCTAATGCTTTTCCGCCACTATAGATGACAATATCTGCACCCATCGCAATATACTTTTTAAAGTCATTCTCAGCTGCTCCATCAATAATCAACGGGATCTGATGTTTTTTAGCAATCTGAAGCATCGTTTCAATCGATTGCATTCCTTTTTGCACAGCATGGTGTGATTTGATATAAATGAGCGCAGCCGTTTTATCGGTAATGGCGCCTTCAATATGATCGCTTTCGACCTTGTTGGCATTCCCCACTTCAACAATCGCACCGCCGCCTAGACGGATCATTTGATCAATTCTGCCGCCAAAATGGACATTATGACCTTTTTGAATAATAATTTCATTCTTCAATCCTTCAGAATGAGGCATTCTTTCGATTAAGCTTAAGTTTTTGCCAGTGATGACCGATGCAGTGGAGATCGCGATTCCAGCTGCCGCGCCAACGGTTGGGCAGCCATCTTCTGCTCCAGTATGATGTGCAATCACTGTTCCTGCATACTCCATTAATTCATCAATATCGACATAACCTTGTGCAGCATTCTTTAATGCATTCGCAATTTCATCTGTTACTGCGGATGCCCCAAGTGCTGTCATTTTTCCACTGGCATTGATAATTTTTTTCAATCCAAATGTTTCAAATATAGAAGTTTCCATTATTTATCACTCCAAAGTTATTGGGAAGAAAGCCCCAAGAATCATGGCACCTAAAATCGCGCCACCAGCTACAGGTTTTTTCCATGCATAGAAGATTGCTGCGCCAATAATTGATCCAATACCGATTGGAATCGATGCTCCACATGCTGATAAGACAATAAGTGGTCCTAAGAAACGGCCAGATTGGTTACCCGCACCCATCATGACATCAGAACCAAACGTAGAGTTTGCTTTTCCAACGGTAAACTTTTTCAAACCGATAACAATATACCCAACAAGTAAACCGAGAATGGCACCTGTGATAAGCGCAAGTGGAAAACTCGTTAGCGGTGCTACAAAGCCTGAACCAAGCATTAACGCCGGAACGCCAATACCAATACCTGTTTGTAAAGAACCACCGATATCTAATATCCCTACAAGCGAGCCTTCCAACACTCGAGCGAATAAAAAGCTTGCCCCGAAGGCTGCAGCTGCACCATAACCTCCGCCTTCCATCCCTGCTTGTAGCATAGCAACGATGGCTACGTCATTAAATGCACCAATATGATGAACATAATACATATGTGTTCCAGCGAAAATTCCAGATGATAAAAAGGCAACAAAAATTGGGAAGGACCAATCAGCAAACCAAAAGTTTTTCGTATTGATAGTTTCCATCTATTTTTTTCCTCCTCCACTAATTAGAGAATGTAAATCTGTTAACCATGCAGGAACATCTAAATGAACAGCTTGGATGAAGTTCATATCGAATCCGCGGAAGAATCCACTTAAAACAAAGAGGACAATTACTGAACCTAATAAAGTCTTTGTCACACGATTCCAACCGCTATCGTCTACACCTTTACCAATTAAAATACCGAGAACAACACCTGGTACTGCGTTCCCCATAATCAAATGAGCAAGTCCACCAAAGATTGTCCCCCATGTTCCTGAACGTTTTCCTGCATCCAATGCCGCAAGCCAGAAAATAACAGGCATGACCGGATTAATTAATAAGTTCGCTGCAGGTACTAATACCTTAACGGCAATCGCTTGCATCGATTCTGGAATCGCTGCCGCCGTTGAATTTAAAAATCCAACAACAATCGCTCCCACAATGGTACCTACAATCGCCATTTTCTTAGGATTGTGAAGGGTATCCTCTACTCGTTTTCCTTTACGAATAAGAAAAGCTGCTGCCCAGTTTGGAATAATCCTGTGATCCACATCTTGGGTAAATGCCCCTGCACCTACTGATGATGCCCATGCATTAAAGAAGAACCCTAGACCAAAGGAAAAGTGGGATACAGCGTCACCAGCGCAAGCATTTAATTCTCCTAGTGTTCGAAACGCCCCCATCCCTTGAACCTTTGGAGCGTGAAACATACGTGCGGCACCTGCACCGACACCAAAACCAACTAATCCGCCGATGATGATTGATTTCATTAATACGATTAGAAATTCCATAAATTCATCTCCTCTCTTACCTTTTCTTTTCAATAAAGTGTATTTTGTCTGTATCTAGAATGAACAGGTCAACTTCAATATCCATTACTAACTTAAATTGACTTCTTTTTCTTGGAAAAAGTAACATCATGAAGCGCTCGGTATACGTTTCTTCAATTGCTTCAACGACCTCAATCTGCACCGGTTCAATACGGATGATCATACCTTTAAGCTCGGCATTTACTTTTTTTTGAATCAATCCAAGTGCATTGGCGATGGCGTGTTCTTTTGTATTCCCTTTACCTTCAATACGGACTTTATGCTTTAATTTTTTATGCATCGAGTTATCCATTGACTTTAATGTATTCTTCAGTAAGTCTTTTTCCTAGCTCTTCGACATCCATAAAGCCAAAGCCCAACACCTTGATGCCATCGCGGATTGCTGTAATTCCTTCATCGATTGAACGCATGCCGTATCTTGCTTTATAACCATACTTCGATTGAGCTGTAATCGCCCCAGCACCGCCACTGCCGCAAAATGAGATACCAATCGTTGCGTTATGTGCATTCATTTCGTCACCTAAACGCATATCTGCTCCAAAGCCACTTACAACAATTGCTTTTCCACCTGCAGCTTCGACGCCCTTTGCTACATTCTGGCCCTTTCCTAAACGATCACCGATTACTACTACAACTTGATTACTCATATTGACATCTCCCTTTGTTATGAATTTTGTTTGGCTACTTCAAAATGAATCGATAGTAAATAAATTTCATCTTCTTCTAAATTAGGAAGGAACTCTTTTATCTTTTTCGCAATCGTAAAAGATTGGGTTGAGATTTCGGAAAACAATGCCCGATCAATCGGTGCAAGCTGTTCCCCTGTTAAAGAGCGGTGTACCATCGCTGACAAATGGGATAACAACGACAATTTCTGTACATCTGTCATGGTTATTTGTTCCGCCTCGCACAGTGTCTGGGAAAGATCAAACACTTGTTCACACCGATTACTATCTCCACTTTTTGCAAGTATGTTCTGCATTTCTTCGGTTATCTTTTCAGTATTCATTTGATTCAAAAACAACCTTTCCATCTCGAATTGTTAGCTGCGGAACTATCATTCTATCAACAATCATTCCCTCACCCTGCGAATCTATCAGTGTTTGACGTTGTTCCACAACTTTAAAGACCGTCACATCGGCTCTTGTACCAGGTTCGAGGCTTCCTTGCTCCGCTAGTCCTAATGCCTGTTTCGGTCTGCTCGTGACAGACGCAACAAGTTCTTCTAAGCAATAACCAATTGCAAGCAGTTTTGACATCGTGGTCATTAAGCTGCCGACTGGTTTGTCATAGTTGCCAATATAAATATCCGTACTTGTTGAGAAAGGATAGTGATAGTTTTCCTTAAACGCTTTCATAGTTTGATAAGAGAAACTTGATGTCCCATGACCGACATCAAACAATACACCTCGTTCAATCGCCTCATGGGCTTCTTGAATAAGTTTCCCTTTATTATTTAAGATGCCGCCCTTCTTTCCATGAAACGCATGGGTAACGATATCCCCTTTTTTCAATAGTGGAAGGACTTCGGTAATCTCAGGCGGGGCATTTCCAATATGAACCATGATTGGCAGGTTCGATTCATCGGCTAGTTTCCGCGCATGTTCTAATGGCTTGATTCCATTATCTTTGACAACAGAAGCACTCATTCGCGCTTTTAGACCCACAATATTCTTTTCTTTTGCAAGAATCTCTGTTAACTCTTGGACTGACATTAAATCATTCATGTCCGCCAATTCCGATAATCCCTTACAGAGCCCCTGCTTGGAAATATTAAGAAAAGAAAGGACCTCTGTTTGGCTTGGCTGAATAATCATCTGTTTAAAATCTTGGAAATCCTCCAACCCTGAACTTCCGGCATCGACAATCGTCGTTACGCCTTGCTCAATTCCAACCCGGTCCGCGTTGATCCCGAGGGTTGTTTTAGTTTCAAACACATGGACATGCATATCAATAAATCCTGGTGCTACATAACTGCCTTCGACATCTATTTCAACGGGGTTAGCTACATCAGCTTCCACCATGCTGACTAGGTTCCCACCAACGATATAGACATCTTTTTTGACAAAGGTTTCAGTATCTATATCGAAAACCCAGCCATTTTTTAAAATGGTTGTCTCACTCATCTCTTCATCACATCCAATCATTGAAAGTATGGTAATAGTGCATTACGTTCTGTTTCATTTATAAAAATGTTATGCCGCTGTAAAATTTCATTGATTTGGGTTAATATCGCTTCATCATGATGGTCTTTTGATTGATGGATAAATTGGTCGTATTGCTGATGAAAATAATAACGGTGAACCATTAAAAACAAATGGACTTGTAAACCCTTTTTTCGTTCCTCCGAAATTTTATCCGTTAATAATTCAAAAATTTCATAGGAGATTTCAAAGCCTTTGACAATAATTTCTTGGCTGATCATTTCATAGTCCTTGTTTACTGAAGGCTCATTTTTTTCAATTGTAAAACACCCATCACTCACTTTATTCTTTAGTAGCTCATTGACCTTTTCCCGTATGATTTGGATACTTTCTTCAGTTGGAACAGGTTCGACCATGACCACTGGGATTTTTGATTTTTTAATCGGGAAAACACTAATAATCAAATCAATATCCTCGTTTTTACTGATTTCATCGACTTCTATCACTGAGCAGTAGCTGGTAATGTTGATTTCGCCAATTTCCCGCTCCACCCGATTTTTAATCAACCGGGCAACCCCTCGTCCTGTTGAACATACATATAGAGCTCTGATTTTTGGTTTCTTATCAAACCCATTTTCATAAGAAACGAGGAAGTGTAGGGCGATAAAAGAAAGAAAAGAGTCATTAATGGCAGATGAATGTTTGCCAAACAGTTTTTCACAGGCCTCTTTTATACTGACAAATAAGGATGTGTTATTTCGTTTTATTTCGTTTGTAAACGGATTTACTTCGGTTACGTACGTTTTATTTTTCTCAAATCGTAATGATAAATGGGTCAACAAATTATTCAGTAAGCGGGAGTCCTTATCGTAAGGAACTTGCTCTTTTTGACTAACATAACGAATCATTTCCTCTGTCACCTTTAAGAGATTCAGTTCCTTGTCTTCTAATAAAAAATTGCGATGGACGTAGAGAAATTCATCCTCAAGCATCGGATAATCTAATTCCTGACAGAGTTGATTCATCACCTCAAAGATAAATTTCGAAGAGGTAGAGGAATGATGTTGACCCTTTTTTACTAACCGATAGCTCCCAATTGTATATTCAGATTCAATTCGGACTAAGAAAATAATCAGCCGCATCAGGATCGATAATACTTCCGCATTCGGAACGTCTTTGAGTTCATCATCCGTTAGGACTTGGCGGATCTGCCCAATCACATGCTCAAATTCTTGCTGAATCTCCTGAATGTACACACTTGTCGGATCATTGGAGTCTTCCGATTTTAATTGGGAGATGATTTTATAGACATCGAAATGGCTTAAGCTTTCTTGGATGACATGTTCGAATAGCAACCGGATATGAATCTCATCACCGACAAGCTTATATCCTATCCGCGGTTTTCGCTCCAGCGTAACCATCCAAGGTTGGATGAAATCCTCTAAATAATTCAAATCACTGATCACCGTATTCCTGCTCACATGTAAATGATCCGCAATCTGAGTCGTCGTTAAATACTCTTTGTGTGAAAAAAATAAATATAATATCTTCTCAATCCGGATGTTTTGATCAGGATATAAGGATGTACTTTTCATTTCCATTAACGCTTTATAGAGTTTCAGCCTTTCGTTCTCATTACTTTCAACCCAATAACCTTTGTTAGACTGGGCGTGAAAAGTAACTCCTTGCTGTTGAAACCATTTTCGGACTTGATCTAAATCGGATTTAATCGTCCTCGTACTTACATGAAACTCTGCAGATAAATCTTTTGTCCGAAGCGTTTTTTCAGCTTCCAGTAATTTTGTTACAATCTGAATTTCTCTCGCTGTTAACAAATTCTTCACCGCTTTATTCGTATTTATAAATACTGAGGACCCTTGATAAAAGTATAGTCCTCGTTTGAAACCGTTTACAGTCCAAATTCATTCACCAATATTGGTGAAGTATACTGACAATTCAAACGGGTTGGAAATTTTCAGATTCAGTCAAAAGAAAAAGGATTCGGTTAGACCGGATCCTTTTCTGATAGTTTCTTAATAATTGGCAGGATATCTTGGATACGATTGACCAATATATCCGCATCCTTGATTTCCCTTTCATCCCCAAAGCCATATTCGCAACCGATCGTTGTGAGCTGGTTTAGGCTTCCTGCCTCAATATCGGAATGACGGTCACCCACCATGACACCCTTGTTTTTACTTGGATAGGTATGTAATAGTTTGGCCACGAGTTCGGTTTTCGTTTTGGTCTCTTGGCCTCCGGCACTATAGAGTTCGACGAAATATGGCTGCAACGAAAATACCTCGATGACTTTATGCACATATTCTTTACTTCCGTTGCTAGCTATATACAGCGGGTACCCATCAGCGTGTAAAGATTTCAATGTTTCTTCCACATGATGAAATAGTTTTCCCGCCTTCGGGATGTATTCAAACTCTACATCAATTAGGATCTCTTTCGCTTCTTCGATGATTTCCATGCTGGCATTGGGTAATAGAATAGCAAAAATATCATCGGTCACCATCCCAAGAAATTGTTCATAGCTAGGGAAAAATTTAAATTCGAGTTGATTCGGATGCCGTTCCTCTAAAAATTCTAACGTACGGGGAAAAGTTAGATTCGTTAGTTCTTTGCAATCAAATAAGGTACCATCTAAATCAAAGATGACCGGAAACTTTTCAATATTCATTGGTATCACCTTTACCTATTTTAGTAACAAGTTCACCTTTTTAGTTTTTATAAGAGGGTAAATTGTCCAAATCCAATTAAATTTATTTGTATTATGGACTAGGATACACTACCAATATGTAATTGAGAAGTTTTTTACATATAATTAACATGAGCAAGGGCATTCTACCCTTGCTTTTTTTTATATTCTATTTATAGCTAGCATCCCCTTGGTCTTTAGTTTCTCATTCTTACTGCATAAGGATAAATGGGATCCTTTAATTGAAATTCATACGTAACACCATCGACAATGCCAACTACTTTTTCGCTATCATAAAGATCAAGCATAAATCCAGCCATTTCTTTAGCTGTATGGAATTTTGGAAGAAGTCCTTCAAATTTAACATTTTCCTCTAAGTCATTCGATACTTTTGCAAATTCAGTTTCAGTTGCAGCAGGCGCTAATACTTTTGCTTGCATGCTTGCACCTTGTGCCTTTAATTCATGTGCAAGTCCCTCAGTAAAGGCACTTACATAGAATTTAGAAGCACAATAAGTGATTGCATTTCCAACAATTGTATAGCCGCCACCTGAAGAAACGTTAATTACTTGCGTTCCTTCTACAGTTGAATAGTCACGCACATAAAGTGAAGTTAAGATCGTTAGCGCTTCAATATTTAAATGAAGCATCGTCTCAATTTTAGTTAAATTTTGGTCGCCAACAGATGCGAAATTACCAAACCCAGCATTATTAATCCACGTTTCAATTTCGTATTCCTTTAACTCTTCATATAAGGTATACGCATTTTTCGTATGAGACAAATCCGCTGTTTTTATAACCACATCTAATTCTGCATTTACTTTCACGATTTCTATTTTTAGTTTTTCAAGCTCCTCTGTTCTACGTGCCACAATGACTAAATTTTTTCCACGAGCAGCAAATGCAAGAGCTGTTTCATACCCAATCCCAGAACTTGCACCTGTAATAACTGTATATTTCATCATTCCTATTCCTCCTACTATTTTGTTTATACTCATAATAATGGATTGTTTGGCTGATACGGATTTATTATATTGGTTAGAGTACACTCTAAGGCAAACTATTTTTCATCAGATTAGTATTGGTTAAATATGGAGGTTGTTATGTATACAATTGGAGAAGTGGCACAACTAGTAGGAGTCAGCGCACATACATTGCGTTACTATGAAAAAGAGAAAATTATTCTTCCAGATCGGAATGAACACGGAGAAAGAACATATGCTGAATCCCATCTTCAATGGCTAAAATTTGTTTTAAAATTAAAAGAGACGCAAATGCCGCTCACAAAAATAAAAGAATATGCCTACTTGTATACGGAAGGAGAACATACAGCAATTAATCGATTAAAACTCTTAGAAGATCATAAACGTTCGATCGAAAGCCAGCTAAAGACACTGGAAGAAACAAATAAAATATTAGATCATAAAATTACTTCCTACAAAGAAATGATTCTCAAAAAATAATTTCAAAAAAGGGGACAGTCCCCCACTGCTTTAAAGCGATGGGGGACTGACCCGCCACGCACAGGGACGGTTCTCGTGGCTTTGACTAAAAGACCCGCACAACAGTCCCTACCATCCTATCTTTCTTCATTTTTCAATCATTTTCCCTATAAGCTATACTAATTAATTGTTTAATTAAAACGAGCATAAACCCAATGATATCGCTATTTTAACATCACAAAAGGTATAAAAATTGTCGGCCAACTTTCCGCCTGTTTCCACCCTATTCCACAAAATAGCCCTTATTTCTCTCTGATCGACTTCTTTCCTTCTTCTTCCCCCTTATCCGATACTAATCAAACGTTTGGTTAGTGGAAGGTTAAATCCATGCAGGCAATGGTTTCTTACTGCGAAAACTCTAAAAAGAATGTCAAGATTTGGCCGTTAATATTATTTCTACAATTTACCTCCTTCAAATATCCTATCAATCTTCGATAAATTTGAAAGTTGCCTGCACTAGAATTCCTCCTACATGCTAAAAAGCCAGGCGTATAGCCTAGTTTAAGTATCTTTCTCACAAATTATGTGTTGATCACCTCTTGATGACTCGTTAAAATTACCCTTTTAATATGATTTCCTTTCTTACTCGTCACTTTCGATCTTTTACTCGTCAAATGTATGATTTACTCGTCAGTTTTCCTATTTTACTCGTCAATTTTCATACTTTACTCGTCAATCCCTCCATTTTACTCGCCAACCACAGTTATCGAGGACTGTGGCGGGGGAACTTATCAAAATCCTGACTGGCAAGTAATTAATTGCGACAGGTGCCCAATTGCAAGAGGGACGGTTCTACCACAAGAACCGCCTTTTTCATTAACCCTCAGCTTGAAGCACATGTAAAGCCCACCGTTCATTAACAGTAAATATACAGATCTTTATAAATCCTTTACCTTTCAACAATATTGAGTTTACAAATAAGGTTTATACTTTCCCTAAGAAAACCTCATTACAAGGAGGAACATAAATGAAATTTTGGGATTATGCAATCCTAGGAACACTTTTAACTATGTTTACTATCGTCCTCAAACCATTCATTCATAGTCTCAAACAAGCTATTTCATTATTCTTTTATTTCTAGAAACCAGAGGGACGGTTCTCATGGTTTTTCCACCTCAAGCCCTCTCTCTTTCGCCATGATTTTACTGTTTTCCCTATATGCTATACTAATCAATCATTTAGTTAAAAAGTGCATCATCTTCACTATCATGCGCTTTCCATCTAAAAAGAAATAAAAAGAATGTCGGCATCCTACCAGCAATTTCCCCCTCTAATCAACAAAATACTGGTCTTTTCTCTTTAGACGACTTTTTTCTCGTTTATCTCCTCTCATCCGATATTAACCAAACGTTTGATTAGAAGTGGCTAAAGTCCTTGATAACACTGCATTCTTACTGCAATAACTGCGAAAAAACTGTCGATAACTGGCTTCATCTACTGAGAAAACTTAAACAGAAACCGCCCCCTTAGCCTCATTACTCGTCACTTTCAGAGGATTACTCGTCTAAATTTACGATTACTCGTCTATTTCTCATTTTACTCGTCAACCTTCATACTTTACTCGTCACTATCCCCACTTTACTCGCCAACTACTAAACTATATCCACTCCTCCACAAAAAACACCACAGTATCAATAACTGTGGTGGGAGAGAATAATATCTTTCAATATTACGAAACCACAGAGGTACGATTCTCTAGGCCCACAAAAGAACCACCAGAACCGTCCCCTTGGTCTGAACCTAACAATTTTTTCTGTTTCCTTACCAAGAAGCCGAATAAGCCACCGATTGAATGAGGTTTGTATCAATATTACACTGTTTTCCTTCCAGTCCGTACTGCCACATGGATGCTTGGATGGAATCTGGAGTTTTAGGATTGTAAGTAGGGGCTTTGTCTTTTACAGTCGTCCCTACTTCTGGATTACTGGTCCATATGAAAATCTTATTTTTGTAATCTTTATTTTTGGCAATGACCTCATTATAAGCGTTGCTTAATTCTTTACCATCGAGAAAAACGCCATATATTCCTGGTTTGTAAGGAGAGGAAGATATGGTTTCAACCCATCCTTGAATGAAAGCAGCATCCACTGGATACTTAGGTTCAATATCCGCGTAAATCACTACCCCCTCAGGGATCCCAAGTTCCTTGGCAAGATCAATGGCTGCTTTTGCTTCCGCTACCCCATTTTTATAAGTGGTTGCGTCTGAAAAGTGATTATAGATCGGTATGATTTTTATCCCTTGTTTTTTAAAGAAAGAAACTTCTTCTTTTGTTAATCCTGTCGAGGCACCTGGGTTATTCCCGATATACCTTCCGACCACATCCGGTTTTCCGTAATTTTGCTTGACACATTGATAAAAGGCTTGGTCGATTTCACTTGCTGTATCTACACCCCAATAAATCTTGGAATTGTCTGGTTTATTTTCATCTGGCTTTTGAGGTTTCTCTTCAGGCTGGCTAGGGGGCTTCTGTTGATCATTTTTGGATGGTTGGCTAGAAGGTTTTTGTTGCGTTTGCTGTTGTGTTGGTTGAGCAGCTGTGTTTTTGGATTGATGCTCTTTATAGATGGGAATTAAAATCAAAAAGGCTAAGGCAAAGACTGAAAAGATACCCAAAAATATCCTTGAATTTTTAATTGTCCCTCTCTCCCTTCACTGTTCCTGATGAAAGTATATTCAGTGAGAGAAAAATGGGACTGGGCAAAATATAGGTATAAAGGACCGTTATAATCACGAAATACGTACGAGGGACAGTCCCCCACCGCTTTAAAGCAACGGGGGACTGTCCCCAAAAATAATTCTCCTACCCCTTGGCTTAATCTCTGCTTCCAACTGGATGGATTTAATCAAAACGCTATGTTTCTTGTATTTATTGACTACGACAGCCAGGGTGGTTTTCTTGTTTTCTAAAGCTGCTTTCCGAAGAAATTTGCACTTATTTCTCGCATAATCCCTTTCAGAACTTCTCGTAGAATTTCAAGAAATGTTTCCATGATTATCACTCCTTCCCACAACGGAAAGAAGCGTAACAACCATCCACCACAACAATATTCAGTTGCAAGTACATTCTATCCTCAGCCAAGACCACTTAATCTTACAGAGGGTGAACTTTTAGATTTATTGGAGGATGGATTAAATAAAGGGTATTTCTCAAATAACTTTAGAGAAATTCTAAAGGAAAAACTATAATAAAACTAATAACGTTGTAAAAATCTAATAGAAATATGGAAAAAGGTGGGAGGTATTATCTTGAAAGGTATGATTCCGTTTAAGGACACATATTCAAAATGGTTAGATACCCATTCACGAGATCATGAAGATTACCAACGAAGAAAGAGATATAACTGGGGAATCTTAAGTAAAATTAACTTTAACCCCCAAGAAGTGGATTTTAAACAACAGGTTATACGGACTGAAGATATGAATCAAAAGCTATTGGGATATGTGAATATTATGGACTATTCTTATATCGAAGAAAGACATAAATTTGATTTTGAGGTATTTGATATAAAAAAAAAGCAAAAAAGCGAATTTAGGATCATATTTACAAAAGATGGGATGCCAATCACAATATTTCAAAGAAATGATGAAATACAAAAAGTAAAACAGAAATTCCTTAGCGGTAATATCGAAGGCATTACCACATTACTAAATAAGAAGAATTCAAAAGATATTTTGGTAGAATTGGTTTACCAATTAGTGGACATAAACAAAAAAAATTATAAATTACGGCAGGCATTTGAAGGGCGAACTCCGGATGAATATGCTTTAGATTTTGCTAAAAAAAGTGGTTTCTCCGTAAAGGAAAAAAATAAATATATAGTTGATATTTCATTGAATAGAGAGCATTGGATACTTGTAAACTTAGGCTATAGGGAAGCTTTAAAAGATGCTTTCAAATTTCGGCACCAATGCAATAAACTGACTTCTATTTATCTGAGTAAATCCTTTGAAGGAGATACAGATTTACCAAAAAACACAGAAATTAAAAGTGTTTATCAATACTTCGATAATGAACTATTGAATGGGTACGTTTCAAGATTTGAAAAATTAAAAAGTATTACCGTGAAAGGTAAGAGAGCTTAAAAAGCCAAAGGAACGGTTCACCTAGCGCATAGAAATTTCTCAACTACCAGAACCGTCCCTCTGGTTCCTACTAATCTAGTTCCTCCATCACTTCCTTCACATACATAAGATGTCTCATAAATGCCTGATTTAACTGCCGAAAATGATCCATTTTCAAGTTGCCTAAGTATTTCCTTTCCCATTCTTTTACCGTCTCATCGACAATGGTCTGGCCCTTGTGCTCAATATACTCAGAAACACTTTTATTCTCAAGTTCAGGTAATTTTAAAACATACAGCTGCTGTAAAAAGAAATGATGATACCTATTTACCGCCTCATTAATATCCTCTTTTCGTTTCTCAACGGCCTTATCCTTGGTTAATACTCCCACCAAGACAGTAGTCAGTGCAGCAAAGATGGCAATGGGAGGAAAAACGTTAAAAATGGCATAAGTCAATGTGTGCCACCCCATCGCAAGACCCACTGTCCCAAATACGGCTGATCCAATTCCCATCGCAAATACTTTTTCCGCTTCCCCATATTGAACATTTATCCTTAGATTTGCCTTCGATGTCTGTGTAAGAGAAGAAGCAGAAATCCTTTTCATGTCTGGAACATTATCCTCAATTTGATGCATCCATGCCTTTTTATACTCTTCTATCGCCGTTTCAAAAATTTTACTCACTTGATCCGTCACCATTTGAGTACTTAAATGCTTTTCGAGTACTTTTTCCACAATCGTCTTTGTATCTACTAAACGTTGGTCAGAAATAACTCCTTTTCCTTGAACATCCTTTGAAAATACATTAATCTTGTTAATCGCAAAATTATAAAGCTCCCCGCTTTTCTTTGTGGTATCCCTTATTCCGCTATACCAGGCACCGTCCTTGTCGATCTCGTGATGCATCTCTCGTTTCTTTTGCTGAATAAAACGAATCATTTCCTGCTCCACTTCATTCATGAAACGGTGATAAACCTTTGGAATAAATTCAAGCAGATTATTCTTTTTCAACGTCATTTCATCGGTTATGTTTAAATACTGGCTGCTCTGAGCCTGAATATGTAACTGTTCCTTCATTAATCCAATATACAGCTGATCTTTTGTCTTGGCATTCATAACGAGCTCATGACTTTCCTTTACAGCTGCTTGTAAGGATTTCTCAATGTTGAAACCCATTTGGGTGTCTACTTTCTTTATTTCAGAAAAGAACGACTGAAACGCTTCTAGTTCTAAAATTTCCATTTTATATAAAAAATCCATATTGCCACCTACCCTATTGCTAAAGATACCTTTCGGAGAATGGAAGATGTGGGTTTAATGAGTTCTTTCATTCTAGTAAACGTCTTTTCCGGATTTTCAAGAGCATAGTTAAGGCTGATAGCCGCGGCGACGGAAGCCAAACAACCAATCCAGATGGGACCACCTATTAAACTGCCGGCAAGTAGCGCTCCTCCAGAAACAATCGCTCCCTTTCCCCCTTGGATCAACGTCTCCTTTTTACTTTCACTTTTAATAAGTGAATAGACTAAACCACCGGCAGCAAGTGGGAATAGGACTGGGTTACCACTCGCAATGGAAGAGAGAACATAAGCTCCTGAAAGTTTAGACACAGTGGATGGATCTTGTCTTTTCCCTACTAATAAGGTCGATAATAGGGCAATGGTGCCTCCCAATAACTCAGGTCCATTAACCGTTAAGGCATCGACTAAAAAGGGTTTAGAAATCCCAAATGGCATGACAATAGAAGCTAGTGCATCCCATTGTTCCGTTGAGAGCGAGAAGAAGGGACTAATTCCTGAAACAGAGGTAACATCCCTCATTAAATGCTCACCCGCTTGTAAAAATTCCGTCAGAAAAGAGTCGTCTGCCTTTACATCCTTGACTGCGCGAAAAGCCCCCCATACAGTGTGCTGACCATCAAGCAAATGGTGATAGGAAGAACCTCCTACATGAGTCGAATTGTAGACCGCATCAATCGCCGTATCATAATCATCAAAGTTATGGTTAAATTGTTGAGCCATCCAATGGGCTAATGGTTGACTGCCGGTAACCAAACCTGCTTCCATTAGTATAGGAAATCTCCCATCTCCCGATAGACCCATCTGAATATTCCGTAATCTCTTCTCGTGTTCCATCATATCCCTCATTTTTACTAAAGTCAGAGAAACAATAACAGGTATATAATACCATCTAACTTATTCATCCTGTGAATTGAATATATTCTGCAAAACTATAAAGATAACAAAAGAAAATAATATTTAACAATCCATAAACCACTCAAAAAGGCCTCCTTAATCCCGGATTTCTTGATATTTATACTTTTCTCATTGGTTTTTCTCGAAGCATTTTTTCGAGCTTAGTATACTGTGATTCGCTAATTTTATAGAAGCTATCTCCTTCTCTTGGATCAAAGTTAGGTAGAATGCGTCTTATTTCGAAAAAAAGGACCGCCCGCAAGCGATCCCGTATTCACTCTTGCCCCCGTCAGTACAGCAAAAAGGCGGCATATCGTTTAATTATTTTTATTAAAATGAACTACTTACGGAAGACAAGTTCCACCAGAACCGTCCCCTTGGTCTCTTCTCTAAACCCCAACCAACTCAAACTGCTTATCCAACAAAAACAACTCCGACTGATATTGATTAATTTCCTTATGAAAAGCAGTAATTTCCGGCTCTGTCCAACCATTTGAGAGTAATTCACTGTACTTCTCGTAAAGCCCCTTGGCTGTTTCGTTACAATCCTTTTCGATCTGCCCCATCAGGTTTTGCGCAAAGGAAGATTTGACAATGTTTTTCAATTCATTAATTGACTTATCAATTTGATGGAAGTATTCATTTTTCTTCTTTTTATATAAGACCAGCTTGGTGACGGCCCCGGTAACGGCACCAATGATAAGTACCGGCGGCAAAAAAGCTCCCAAAGCGGAACCAATCGTGACGGTAGCCGCATATGGCCCGATGACGGCAGCATAAGCAGAGGCAGCTACCCCATAGGCACCGCCGATGGCCACTCCCTTCATCGCTCCGTCGGCAATCGCGTTTTCGCCCTGCGGGATTCTTATGAAGGAGGAAAGATCTGCTTTTATTAAGGCCATTTCCTGTTTTTCAGCAAATTCCTCCGCCTCAATAGCAATCTTTTCGCCGATTTTCTCGATAGCTGACTCCCATTCGTTCCGGAACAAGCGATTTAATGTATCATATTCTTCCGCCAACTTTTGTTCAATTGCTTTATTCGAAAGAATTTCTTCCATTCTGAAACGGATGGCCTCTTGGTCACCTTTACCAGAAAACACTCCGAGGCGGTCCACCATTTTTAACAGTTCCTCTTTTTCATCCACTAAAAACTGGACGACCAGCCATTCTTCGAGTTCATTTTTAATCTTGCGCTTAATGTTTTCATTGTAATAGCTCAGCTCTTCTTTTCTTTGCTTCATCGAAGTTAAGGTATGTTCGAATGAATTGACCACAAGCTGATGCTGCCATCTTGACTTTTCAATCAGTGCTTTTGCAGAGCCAATCAGACTCGCTTCCTGAACCTCATCGTGATTCGCTTCAATCTTGCTTTCCAAAAAGTCCATCAACTCCGCAAAACCGGACTCCACGACAAGATTCTGGTCTCCCTCTAGCGATCCTTTAAACGCCTGATATGCGGATAATGTAAACACTTCATCAAGGAAAAACCCTAACCGGTCCTCTACATACGCTTTTACCCGCTCCGGACTGCCGTCGATTTCGTCAATCCGATTGACTACCCCGATAATCGGCTTTCCATAAAATTTCACTTTTTCAAGCTCAGCCTCGACGTCGAGCTGGCCGATATGGTGGGCGTTGAACACCCAGAGGATAACGTCGGAGTTTTGAATATAATCGACCGCCCTTTGTTGATTCTCTTCGGTAATCGTGGCAAGCCCTGGAGTATCAACAAGGTGGAGCTTTTGCAGATTGGCGAGCGGATAGCTTAATTTAACAACGGAAACATTTGTAAAAAATTCTTGGTTGCCTTCTTCCTGCTTCAGGACAGCAAAAACATCGTCTGTTGTCCCGGTAATCGCATCACCGTCATGCAATTCAATCAGGCCTTTTCGTTCCAGACTGTGCTTGATTTCAATAATACTCGCTGTCGTTTCCGTCACATTGGTCGGCGAGACCTGGGCACCGGAAAAGGAGTTTAACAAGGTCGACTTTCCTGCCTTAACTTCCCCCATCAAGACAATCTTAAGAGGATTTAAAACCTTTTCCAATAACACCTCGGTTTCATTTCGAAGCTTCTCTACCTCTGATAGCACAGTGTCACCGTACGGAATTTGCTGGTTCTGCTTGGCTAAAAGCGGTGAGCGGCTAAAAAGGCTATGTACGGAATTCAATTGGTTTAGCAATTCACATTCATCCTTTCTTTCTTTTGCAGCAAGAGAATTTCTTTTAACGCTGGGCGTTGATCAGGAGCCGGTCCAATGATATTTGCGCTAAACTCTTTACTGATTTCCAGAAAATCCTCAATATTTTCCATAAATTCATACAGACCGAGACTCTGCCCGATGATTCCATACACATCGTTGAACGATTTCATAGCTGCCACAATAATTTCCTGTTCAACAGTTCCGAGCAGCTCGTCCACCATCGATGTTAACTTTCCTTTGATATCTTCAATGGTTTTCTTTAAGGCACTATTCAGCTTGCTTTCTAAGTCACTAATTTTACTTTGCTTTGCAAGATAACCACCGCCGAAGAAACTGGCAACGCCAATCAATAGACCAATGGGCCCGAGGACTAATGAAGTAAGCAAACCAGCAATCCCTGACCCAATCGCAAATCCATCTGTATTAAATTGGTGGTGCTTCAGGTCAATTTTCAATCCAATTTGATGTTTGATATCCATCTGATGTACATTTTCCTGCAAATGCGGATACTCCGTGAAAAACAGCTTTTTGGAGTAAAATTGCATAAAGTCATTCGATTGACTTAGAATCTCTTCCTGAAGCTTTTTGATTTGTGCCGAAATGGAATCCGATTCAAATATGTTATTTTTCGCATAGTCCTCTTTGGCCTGCATGGAGCCAAGATCAAATAAAGTGGAAGTGCGAGAGGAGATATGCCCCTTTACCTTCTTTTCATAACCCTTCAGCACCGTGTCAATCTGTTTCATGAACTCGCTCTTCTTCCGTCCGATATCATCGAGGAATTTTTGGTGGTCTGATTTTAATTTGTGATAATCCGCTTCAAGTGCTTCGATAAATTCCTCCACGACCCGATTGACCTGATGCCCATATGATTTCATGGATTCTTCCTTCTTTTGCAATTGAATCCGTTTCGCATTCACTCTGAATTGGTTATGGATCTGATGATGCAGCTGCTGAATCCCGCTTTTCTCCATCAGCTCCCGGTCATTTGCCATAATGCCTTCAAAGGCCTGTTTGGCAGAAAACGGAAGTATCGCTTTAAAATAATCCTTGAAGATAGAATTCGCGACCTGGATAACGTTTTGAACCCCTTCCTGCCCCGCATTTTTATGCACCTGGTCCATCCGATTTAAGATCGCGATGATGTTATCACGTTGCTCTCCGCCGACTGTGGCCAGGCTTTTTTTCAAATCCTCGACCAAATCCATTGTTCCCCTGGCAGCAATAACCTGGGCATCGAGCATCCAGATGATGCCGTCCGCTTTATGATAGTATGTATTAATACTATGCTGGATTTCACCCATGATATTTTGCGTCAATCCCGGTGTATCAACAATATGAAAATCATTTAACCTATATCCGTTTTTGATTCCCCAATGAACCTCAATTAAATGTGATACATAAAGCTTTTCACGCCTTAACTTGATTTGAAACTCGTCATAGGCCTCTTTGCTTTTTAAATTGCCTCTTTCCTTTCTTAAAATTTGTCCGATTTCCTTCTCAGACTTCTCCCGCTTTTTCTCTTCCTGCTCAATGAATAGTCTGGCTTCTGAGACCGTCAATTCCTGTTCGATTTGATCCTTAAACCGCAAAACGGCTTTTCCTTCAGGCAGATCATGGCGAAACACATCGATTTTCCACGTCTTTGGCAGAACATCGGTTTCCGCTGCCGGCTGCTCCAAAAGGGCATTAATCAAGGTCGATTTCCCGTAATTCCCCATCCCTACGATAAAAAGCATGAAAGAGTCATGGAGGCTTTTGTCAAGGTCATGAAAATTCCCTTCATCTTCCGCCAATGATTCCAATAATCGGGAAACCTTATTATGTTTCGATTGGTTTATGGTTAAATAATCAAGATCTTCCCTAAAAGAGGAGACTAGCTGTTCATAATAATTAATTTGTTTACTTAATATGATATCCTGGTCCTGATCCAAGACGGTCAGAAATCTTTGAAAAACTTTTTCATAGAGTTCCACTCCAGGCGATGCCACGTCAAGCTGTTTTGTACCCATAACGAATAGACCTCCTAAAGTTTGACAATGCCGAGTGACTGGAGCAGCCAGACGACTAACAATCCAAATGAACCAATCGAAAAAATCAGATTCGAAATCGCCAGTTTCTTATTCGTATGCAATTTTGCTTCAAGATCTAAGCCCGTTTGGTCGAGATTCTCCTCAAGTGAATCATGATTTTTTCTGATATCGTTCCGGACCAAGTCCAATGTTTCGGTATTCGATTGATGAAGGTGTTCCATCCTCGTTTTGTTTTCGATCACCAATTCGCTGATGGCGTCCGCCTTGATCCCATTTGAATCCGCTTGTTTACTAATCATATCGAAACGATTGAGGACAATGGTATCCCGATTTTTCTGATTTCCCTCGTATTGGGAGATACTCTGGCTTACTTGCCGCAAACTCTCAAGGGCTATTCTTAATTCATCGACGTGCCGGTTAAGCTCAGGCATTTTTTTCTCGAAAACAACCGAAGCATTTTCGATTGATTTTGAAACTGTTAAGGATAACACTTCATCACTGATCGATTTAACTAAATCATTAAATTCATTTTGTAATTCTGTTTTTGCCATGCTCTTCTCTCCTAGTACCGTATATTGATGATTTAACCTTCTAACGCTAACTGCTCAAGCGCTTCATTCACATATATGAGTTGTTTCACAAACGCCTGAATCAATTGGCGGAAACATATTTGCTATGGCATAAACAAGGGTATGCCAGCCTGCCGCCAATCAGACAACTCCCATTACCGCTGAGCCTAAGCCCATGGCTAAAATGTTCTCTGCCGTTCCCGATTGAAAGGGGACCTTTAATTTTGTCTGCGCCGAATGGGCAGGGGGAAAAGCCGACAGCCTTTTCAAATCAGGCAGATTGGAACGTCACTCCCATATTTAAAAGCATATAATTTCCTAATAACAAGACCAAATCACTAGAACTATTTTCATAGATATATAAATATAGTACAAAATAGTGTGCAAAAAATGTGTAGTAATTTGTCGAAAATATTAAATTAAAGATAAACGTTAGACAAAACTCGTCACTCTTCCCTATGTGCTATACTATTCAAACGATTAATTGAAAATGCTAGAAGCCGCATGAACAAAGCTCTCCTCCTAGATTACGAATAAAAACTTTGTCGTAAATTTAACAAGCATTTCCCCTATCATTCTCCAAATAAAAACAATTACTTGTGAATTGCCTTATTTCTTCATTCTTCCCCCTCATTCGATACTAATCGGACGATTAATTAACAAGGTGTCATACGATAAGTTAAGACACCTTGAATGTAAGCATAATTAAAAATGGACATGAAACTAAGGGGGGTACCCAAAATGGATACCCCCCTCTCTATTAATTACTTACCTGTCACTAGAATCTCATCATACGACTGAACAATAATAAATTTCTCTTTCAGTTCAAACTCTTTTCCCACACGATTGGCTTGCATGTTCATAACAGCACTTTTAGGGACGATATTATAGCGCGCTTTAAATGGGGTAGAAAAAATCATTTCCATTCCCCTTTTCATTTGATCCTCTAAATCATGAGAACTAATCTTTAAATCCGAAGTATCAACAATCAAATAATAATCACTTAAGTCTTTCTCTGATAGATTACTCTCCAATTCTGCCGAATAAGCGATACTTTCCTCCATATTTAGTGAACCCTCTAGGGTGATCATGAATTGTCTTTTCTCATGATCAACATCAATCTTATACATACGATTCCCTCCATAGTAAATTTCATTTAAAAGTGTAATATATTACCTATTTACTAGATATAATAATCATTATTTCTTAACAAAACCTTAATACATTTATTAACAATTTTCGACAAAGTCCCGCAAACCGTAGATTTTCCAATTCAGCATGTATCATTACCCTTCATCCGCTTGAATTCTTGATGTATATCAAGGAAATGGAATTCTCTTTTTGTAAGAATAAATGATATAAAGAAAAAGGAGAATTCACCCATGGAAATTTTTACGTATGAAGATTTAAAAAAGATTGATAGACCCACCTTAGGAAATATGATTCCCCTCGAATTATTTAGGACCATCCGATTAATTGGGATGTATCAAGGCTTACCGATGAATGGGAAAAACACGACTATGGCTGTAGGAAGAAAAATTGGTCAAAGCCTCCCTGTTCAAACCATCGAGGATGCGTTACATATTTTTAAGGAGCTAAAAATCGGCATTCCAACCATTATCCAAGCTACAGAAAATGAGATTCATATTAAGATTGAAGATTGCTTCTGTAAAGGCCTTCCCATTCATGAAGGGAATATGACATGTGATTTAGAAGGGGCTATTTTAGAAGGCGCTTTTTCTCTGATTTATGATAAAAAAGTGATTGTTCGGGAAGTGAAATGTAATGTAAATGGCGATGAGCATTGTGAGTATGTGATAAAAATACTTGGTTAGTGGATAAGAAGTTCTGGGGGATGGTTTGCCCTCAGAACTTTTTGAAATTCTATTATGAGCTATACTAATTAATCTATGATTAAAATTACTCCCCCCTACTCCCGCAAGGAACTCCTTTCTCAAAAAAACAAAAAATACCATTTCCCTATGATACCACTTAACAATTTATGACATTTTCCGATATATCTACTATAAAGGTTAAATCCAACCGACGAGGGAGATGCAGCGATGTTCAGTGAGTATGATCAGCAGTGTATAAGAGATATTCAAGCGATGACGGGCCTTAGTGAGAAAAAAGTGTCGAAATTATATGAAGCAAATGATTGCGATTTTGAAAGGACACTAAACGACATAAAAAATAAAATAAACTTAGGAATTATAGAAATAGTAGGTTCTCAGACAAGCGGTTTAGTCTACGGAAATGTAAGTAATGCCAGTACTATATATGGGCAAGATCGATTTAATACTCCTAGAGGACACGGCTTTGCAGCAGAAAGAGCGAATCACCTTTATGATAAAGTGACGGGCAAAAAGGTGGAATTCTTTGGTGAAGATATCGATCCATCGACAGGAAGAATTATTAAAAATGGTGCGGACAGATCGGTTAATGGAGTGAATATACAAACCAAGTATTGTAGAAGTGGTAGTGAATGTATTAAGCAATGCTTTGAAAATGAAAACTTCAAATATTTTAATCCAGACGGCTCGCCTATGCAAATTGAGGTTCCATCTGATAAGTATGATGCAGCATTACAAGCTATGAAGGAACGAATAAATAAGGGCCAAGTCAAGGGAGTTACGGATCCTAATGAAGCAGAAACTATCATTAGGAAAGGACATTTTACATATGAACAGGCTAAAAACATTGCAACGGCAGGTACAGTGGAGTCCATTACATTTGATTCTGTCAATGGTGCCATTATTGCAACGAATGCCTTCGGGTTAACAACTGTTTTAACCTTTGCCACATGCGTTTGGAATGGTGAGGATTTTACCACAGCGATTAAAACAGCAACCTACTCAGGGCTAAAGGTCGGTGGAACCACTTTTGTTACAGCTGTTTTATCAAGCCAATTATCGAAAGCAGGATTAAACAGTGCATTAGTCGGAAGTTCAGAAGCAATAGTGAACATCATGGGTCCTAAGGCATCAGCTTTGTTAGTGAATGCCTTTAGAAGTGGAACCAATATTTACGGTGCGGCAGCCATGAAAAGTGCAGCCAAATTATTAAGAGGGAATGCGATCACAGGGGCTGTTTCTGTTGCCGTTTTATCTTCGGTTGATGTCGTGAATATTTTTAGAGGAAGAATTTCAGGAGCTCAGTTATTTAAAAATGTGGCAAACACAGCTTCTACCGTTGCCGGTGGTACGGCTGGCTGGGTAGGAGGAGCTACGGCTGGTGCTGCCATAGGCTCAGTGATCCCTGGAATTGGTACGGCCGTTGGCGGAATCGTAGGAGGATTACTTGGCTCATTTGCTGGTGGCACGGCAGCAAATAAAGTATCCAACAAGGTTCTAAGTGAATTTATTGAAGATGATGCAGACGAAATGGTGCGGATTATCGAAAAAGTATTTACCCAATTGGCCGAGGATTATTTGTTAAGCCAAAAGGAAGCGGAAAATATTATTGATAGCTTAAAAGATAAGTTAACTGGCTCTACCTTGAAAGAAATGTTTGCAAGTTCTGATAGAAAAGAATTTGCACGAAATCTATTAATAAACCAAGTCGAAAGTGAAGTAAAGAAACGCGAGAAGATTTCTATCCCTTCACAAGAGGAAATGGGTCTAGCTTTAAAAAATGTCCTAGAAGAAATAGCAGACAATTCCGTGTTGGCATAGATACCACAGGGACGGTTCTAGCGGCTTTAACTGTTTGCCACCAGAACCGTCCCTTGCTTTAAAATGTATAGAAAGGAATGACAGATATGTCCGATTGGACCAACATACAAAAAGAGTCAGGCCATCACCGCGCAGCTATTATTCTATTTCCTGTTATTCTTTTCCTAGGGTACTTTCATCCAGCCATAGCAGGAATAGGGCTAGTGGTATTCTTTCTAGTTACCTCTTTTCGGTTACTAAAAACCATGATTATTTATATGCTCATCTTAGGTGCCCTATCGGCGCTCATTCCTCCATTGGCACCCATTATATTCATCATTATGATTATCCTTTTTATTAGGCGAATCGGATTTGTCATTAAGAATTGGAAACCTTTTGTAGCAGGTATTTTCATCTATGGGGCTGCTGGAGCTCTCCTTGCTAAAATAAGTTCGGACCCTTACTCATGGTTGTCGTACCGGTTTTCCTCTGCCGTTTTTATGGAAGCGGTAATCGTCGCTGTCATTGGATTCTTTGTATTGAGGAGTGTCTTGATCTGGCTGTACCAACAAGGTTATACGAGTTCAACGGCACTCGGGATCATGGGAAGCGCACCACTCATTATCATTTCATTTATTCTTCCATTCCTAAAAATGCATATTGGGGGAGACTTCTTTGCCCATGACGCAGCGTTTACGGATGGTCATGTTGTGACGAGTGGAGATCATGTTATACCAAATGGAGGTCATTCTTCCGATCCGGCCATAGCAAATGGATCAAATCTACAGCATGTACAAGCCCATGTAAGAACCGCACCGGATGGGGATCCTACGAACAACTTATCCTATCATGGACCAGATGCTAAGCCACCAAATATGCAAAACTTGGTTCAAGTCCATGACTATGTGAGAACGGATCCTGACGGTGTGATAACCAATAACCTGTCTTACAACGGTGGGCAGAATATACCGGCAACCCCCTCAAATGTCCATGGAACGGAGGCAGAGGTTATATTTCCTACTGTATTAGGTGAAGGCGGTACAGCAAGCAATCCTAGTAAAATAAATAAAGAACAGTTGAATAAAGTAACAGAAATTACCCAATCCAACCCTTCAGGACAAACTACTGTTGACCGGTTGGTTGACCGGCTAACACAGATTAGTGAGGATAAAAAAACAAATCAACAACTTTGATCAATCATGGATGAAATCAATTTTCGTCGAAATGTAAGAATTCTACTAAAATGAAAAAATCAGATCCCTTTGGAGGATTCAACGTATGAAGAATTGTAAACAATGCGGGGCCCCGATGAAGGAAGATGCTTGGGAAGAAATTGATATGATGGATGATCATATGATAGTAGATTCACCCAGCTTGTTCGGTCACGTAGAACCGGTCTATGTTACCCTAACGGTTCTCACCCAGCTTGTTCAGTCACGTAGAA
>NZ_JBCNAC010000117.1:0-189341 GCF_050477885.1 Neobacillus rhizosphaerae | reverse complement strand
ATCAAGAATAGTATCGTTTCCAAATCCTACCCTCCTTTTTTAATTGGGCTTTGTTAAAATGGCTGTTGATTTCCGCTCCAGGCGCTTCGCTTTCCGTGGGCGTTTCGGCGAGCCTCCTCGGCGCATGCGCCTGCGGGGTCTCCCCTGAACCATACTCCCACAGGAGTCTTCGTGCCTTCCGCTCCAATCAACAGGGTGTTAAAATCAACACTGTTCTTTAACACAGCCTTCAAAATTAGCCTGCATCAAAATACTTTTGTCATCTTCTAAAAATAGTTACCAAACGTCTGAACATACCTAACTATACATTATTAAAACTATGATAACACATCCACTGACTACCATAAGTGCTGGAAATAAGGGATGAAACTTAACTGCGTAAATAAAATAATCTAATTGATTAATATCATGATAATCAGATATATCCCCTTTATAATAGCTTGTAAATTTAGCAGTATATTTCCATTCAAATGGATCGTCTACAATATTAGATCCCTCGTACCAGGCTAAAAGGGTTGAGAAACCAAGTACCATAATTGCAAGTCCGAGAATACTCCAAAATTTCATTAAACCTCCACCTTTATTTTAATAATCGCATGATCAAGACCGTTGCAAGCCATTCTAGTTATTGCATTGGCATAAAGGCAACATTCCAAATTCCATCTTCATCCTGTATCATTTGGAAACCGTGTTTGCTGCCGGAGTTTGTAAATTCAATATATCCTGTAAAATCTCCGGTTTGGATAAACTTTCCTTCCGCCAAGCCTGCATATGCTATTGGTATTTGTTTTCTTGACATACGGTCAGAGGAAGGAATGTTCTTATCATATTCCTTCGTCCAGTTCACATACCCTTCCCTGTCAGTATAAAGGGCATAGCCAATATCGTATCTTCCTTCCCATTCCGCCTGTACATAAAGCATTGCAACACTTATTGGATTCAGTCCTTTTAAATGAGTTTCATTTAAATCCTTAGAAAATGCTTTATAAACAATCATTTGTTCATCGTTTAGCTGAAACGTTTGGTTTTGATCAGCTTCGATATCCCTACTATTTTTTGTAGTAAATGGCAGCGAACCGTCAAGTTTCCACCCGTCCTCGTACTTTAAACTGATATGATAAATTTTGAACGGATCAGAAACCCCTTGATCAACGGGGACCTTAAACTCAATACTCCAGCTTAGGTCATTAAGCTTTTTTCGACTTCCGATTTCGGCATCCTGCCATAATAAGTTTCCACTCATCTGTCGATTAGGTTGCGCTAGTTTACCGTTATACTCAATAAAATCCATCGCCCCATAAATTCGGTTGGCCACTTCTTTCGTATACACTTCCTCTAAATATGCAAGAACCTTTTCCTTCGTTATGAAATCTTCACCCATATATCTGTAGCTCTTGCCATTATAGGAAAACACCTCACCCATTTCTGGCCCACCACCATTATAGATAACGGACACATGGGCAAAGGCAACCCCTACCGTTTCTTTCGCTATTTGTTCTGTAAGTTCCGCTTGTTTCGTTTCATTTCCTTCTGGCAGCGTGCTATGTTTAGACTCAATTTCATGTTTTTCTGTAAAAATAACTTCGTACCCGGCAACAATCCCGATTAATAATAAGGCTGCAGTAAGTAGATTAGGTAAAAGATGCTTCCCAATTCCTCTTTTAGCACTTTTTTGTTCATGGGCCATGGACGTCAATTTTTTGTGAAGATTTTCTTTAAACTTTAGATCAGGCTGCAGATCCGTTCTGTTTTTTAATGGTTGTAAAAATTTATCGTACATTTTCTCGTTCATTGAAAATCACCACCCCATCGTTAAAATTGTTTACGTACTTTTTAAGGAGTTTAATAGCACGGTGGTAATCCACCTTAACTTTTGATTCCTTCCAACCTAGTACTTCTGCAGTTTCTTTGATCGAATACTCCTTAAGACCTCGGAGAATAATTACGTTCCGATAATCGGGTTTTAATTGGATAAGAGCCTTTTGCAGAACGCTCCAATCATGATTATGAACCATCTCTTCTTCCGGAATATAGTCTTCACTTTTTCGAATGTCAGTCAATATGGAAGGTAAAATAGAAATCATTTTCTTTTTACGATAATGATCAATAGCCGTTCTTCTGGCAATGGACAAGATCCACGTTTTCAAAGATGATTGCTGTCGAAAACTATCGTAACTTTTCAATACTTTAATAAATGTGTCCTGAGTCAGGTCCTCTGCCTCTGACTTACTGTTCGTAAAATATAACAAATAATGATAAACATCATCAAAATGCTGTTCATAAAGCTCATGTATGATCTCATTTCGATCGCTCAATTCGTCCTTCCCCCTTTATCTGCCAATTAGTCGATTCAACTAAGGGAATAGTTTCAATTCTTATAAAAAAATTCAAAAACAAATTTGGGGACAGTCCCCCGGCACGATAACGCATTAAAGCGCCGGGGGACTGTCCCCAAAAAAGGTTACATTTTAAATCTTTTTAGAACTGCATCTACTTTTGCTTCAAATTTTATCATTTTATTGTTAGTCATTATTAATGGGGAGATTAAGTAATATCCTAAAATGAAGGCTACAACTCCCCAAATAAAAAAGGTTAATTCTTCGCAATTTTTGTTCCAAAAATAAACACCAAAAAATATTAAACCAGCTACTAAAATACTAATGAAACATTTCAAAATTACCTAACTCATATGACCCGCTCCCAAATTTAAGAATATGGTACTCAAAAAGCAACGCAATGGATTGATTGCGCTGCTTGAAAATCTTATTTTACTTTTATGATTGATTTACTAATTTTCCTTATTTCTTTTCTTTCTTTCAAATACGATAGTAAGTGCACCAACAGATAGAAGTCCAATCCCCCCCATTATTGCGGCGATAATGGCTTGAGTATCCATCTGAAACTCATAAAACATGGTAAAAAAACTAAAAGTAATAATAATGAGTGTTACCCAGTGTGAATACCTAGAAAAAAACTTTTTCATCCTGTATTTTCCCCTTAAATAAGATTAGTATGGTAATATTATCCATTTACAATTCATTTTCCTTCTACATGACAAAGAAAAACTTAACTCTACTGAAACGGGGACAGTCCCCCAACTTAGTAACGCGTTACCCCACAGGGGGACTGTCCCCACAGAGAATAAGAATTCGTTATTCTTCACCAATTTTCCAAAATAATCTACAAGTGCGTGAGTTAAGATTAATGGAATGATAGACTCAATTCCGATATAGACGATAGAAAACCACAATCCGATTAGTGTAGTTTCTCTTTAAACATTTGAAAATCAATATATCCAAAAATAGGTTCATAGATTAACGTAAAGAGAATAACTAACCAAAAAGCTACTTCCATTTATACCACCTCGTATTTTAGAACCATCTTATTGACATTCCTCATAAATTCATCTTTCTCATCAAGGGACAGGTACATTTTTCTTGTTACATGCTCCCTGCCGATTCCATCTTTGATCTTTATAGGTTCCTTGAAGGCAATCTCAATATCAGGACCTTCAAATTCTAATAAGGTAGCAACCCATACATCTTTTCTTTTTTTATCGTTTTCATAGTTAATTTTTCCACTTTGGATACTTTCTATATTACTTAGCAGAATATCTACTTTCATCCGCAATCCAAATCTAAAATATATTGTTTCCTGAGATATAAGAACTGGATTCCTGATAATCGCTTTGAAATCACCAATGAGAAAGCCAATCATATAAATGGAGAGGACCAAATGAATCCATGCCGCCACTTTGCTCCAACTATGAAGGAAATACGAGACTCCGACTCCTTCTAACAGTAAAACAAAGATAAAAGCAAACATCATCCCACCATAACCGACTTTTTTATGAAGACTATATGCGTCTTTCTTTTCTACGTTTCTATTTATCGATTTTGAGAAGAGATAATAAATCATTAACAGATCTCTTGTAACAAACGTTGCAAGCACTTTACTTTTGACTTGCTTCACAACCATTTCTTCTATTCTATCTTCAATAGGAAGTCCCCGATCTGTCATTTTGTAACCTTGAACAAATCGGTTAACTCTCCAAATCCCAAAACATACCACCAGAACTTCAAGACTTAACCAAAATTCCATTGGAATGGCATTCATAAAATCCCACAACTCCCCCCAATTAGAATGAACCGTTACCCTTCTTTCCTCACAATGTCAGACAGTTTCTTCAACACGTCATGATAAGTCACAATGTCCTCCTGAGAAAGTTTCATGAAGTATTTTTCCAACACACGCATTTCTGCCTTTTCTAATTCATCAAAGAATTCTATTGCTTTTTCATCCAAAGTTACAAAAATCTCACGTCTGTTTTCCCTATTCGTTTCTCTTTTTACATACTTTTTTTCTTCCAGAACCTTTATGAATTGACTTGCGGCACTTGGTGTCGCTTTGATTATTAGGGCAACTTCATGCATAGCAAATCTACCAGTCTCTTTCAGGCAATTTAACACTAATGATTGTTTAGAAGATAGCTCATATTCTTGAACGATTATTTGAAATTCTCTTAAAAAAACCTTACTCATCTCTTCAGAATACTTTTGCGCTTCCATTAACAGTTGCATCCTATCCACTATTATCCACTCCTGAAGATATTTTTCTTAATCATAAAATAAACTTTACATTTAACTTAAGCTAAACACTTAAGTTTACTTAACTAAATTATACCATATTATTCCATTATGTAAATAATTTACAAACTAGTTTCCAATGCTATTTCGTCAAAGAAAAAAAGACCAGAAAAGTTCTGATCTTGTGTGGTACAACTAATTTGGTTTCTAATGCAGCCTTAGGACAAACTTTTATTTATCTAATTCTGCAAAAAAATGCTCACCAAGTAGAACTAGTCTTATTAATCAGTATGAAATAGAATAAGATAACAAAGGACATTACTTAAAAATCTCAAATTCGTGATGGAGGTGTTTTTATTGAAAGTAATGGAAACCGAACGATTGACCCTACGTTGGTTAACGCCTGAAGATACAGAGTTTATTTTTGATCTTTTGAATGATCCTACATGGATCCGATTCATAGGCGATCGAGGCATCAACACTCTTCAAGATGCAAGAAACTATATCATAACTGGGCCCATGGAGATGTACGCCAAACTCGGCTTTGGGTTGTTCTTAACAGAACTTAAGGATGGACATATACCGATTGGCATTTGTGGATTGATAAAAAGAGAAGGCTTAGAGGACGTTGATATTGGTTTTGCTTTCTTATCAAGATATCAATCGAAAGGCTATGCCTATGAAGCAGCCTCCGCAACAATGAAATACGCGAGCGAGGAGCTTGGACTTAGAAGAGTAGTAGCAATAACATCAAAGGATAATGATGCATCATCGAGGCTTCTAGAACGAATTGGAATGAGCTTCGAAGAATACGTTACCCTTCCTAATGATAAGGAAGAATTAAAATTATACAGATATGGGGACAGTCCCCCGGTGGAGTAAAGCATTAAATCACCGGGGGACTGTCCCCCGGCTTTGTTATCTTCACAAATCTTTAACATTAATTTCATGTAGTCTTAAACAATATTAGATACACTTAAGGTGTGTTAAAACCTACCTTGAAGGGAGATCTAAACAACATGTTTTTGAAAAAACTTACGGAAAATAAACAAATTACAGTTGATTATTATATCAATGGCAGCTTGCAAACGATAAAAGGGCGTGTGCATAGACTAAATCTAATGGAGCAACTTCTCTCTCTAAAAGATGAAAAACAAAAGTCATTCACTATTCGTTTATCTTGTATCAGACAAATTTATTAATGACTATTTTATGCTTCTGCTTCTCCATTTTTCACCTGATCATTTAACCTCTGCAATTCATCCTCAATGGTTTTGATGTCAATCCGTTCAAATAACGGTTGCACATTCTTAATTGAATGAGGAGTCGTTTCAATAAATGTCCAAGTAAACTCTCCCAGCCCCATTATCTTCTTTAATTCATAACTCGAAAAAGGTAAAAATGGTGAAAGTAGCTGCGCCAAGTTTACAATAGAGAGGCTGCAATTAAATATTGTATGATCACATGCTAATTTATCTTCTTCCACCTGTTTCCACGGTTTTTGTTCATCAAAATATTTATTTGTGAACCTGACAAGTCCGAAAATTTCCTCCAACGCCTGTTTAAAATGACTGTGTTCTATTAAGTGTCCTACCTTCGAATAGACATCTTTTATCTTAGCTTCTATTTTGGAGTCACCTGAACTTTGTGGAATTTGACTGTCATAGTACTTAGTTATAAATTTTAGGGTTCGGTTAACAAGATTCCCGTATCCCCCCAACAACTCCGAGTTGTGACTATATATAAATTCTCTCCAGGAAAAGTCAGTATCCCTATTCTCTGGTGCATTTATCGTTAAAAAATAACGGATGGAATCAGGGTGATATTTATCTAGAAGGTCCGGTACCCAAACAGCCCAGTTACGGCTGGTTGAAATCTTTTTCTTTTCAAGTGTCAAATACTCGTTGGACACAATATGAATAGGTAGCGCTTCGTTTTTAATACCCATAAGGATAGCCGGCCAAATAATACTGTGAAAAGGAATATTATCCTTCCCATGGATGTAATAAGTGGTCACATCCTTTTTCCAAAAGATGGATTCATCCTTCCCAGTCCCCAAAGACCACCTTTTACTTGCAGAGTAATAACCGGATAATGCCTCAATCCAAACATAAATCTTCTTCTCTTCAAACCCTTCGACAGGCACGCTAATTCCCAATTCAATATCCCGAGAAACGGCTCGATCAACTAATCCTTCCTTTAGATATCTCTCCGTTAAATGAATAGCATTTTCACGCCATGCTCCATTTGTTTTTGCATGATTGACTAAAGACTGAAGCTGCCCCTGAAACGAACTTAACGAAAAATAAAAGTGTACTGTCTTTTTAACTGTCGGTGAATCTCCGCATAACTTACACTTTTTATCTAATAAATCGAGCGGATCTAATATAGTAGAGCAATAATCACATTGGTCTCCCCGAGATGATTGACCACAATTAGGGCATAATCCCTCTACATATCGATCTGGGAGAAACTGGTCACACGTATCACAGAAGGTTTGCTCAATATCCTTCTTATAAATGAAGCCGTTATTCAAAAGATCCAAGAAAATTTGCTGAACTGTTTTGTGGTGATGTTCAGTATCAGTTCGTGTATAGCAATCATAAGAAAATCCTAATCTTTTAAAGCTATCATCAAATTCTTCATGGTAACGGTCTGCTATTTCTTTTGCGGAAACACCTTCTTGTTTTGCCCTAATAGCAATGGGGGTTCCGTTACAATCACTACCCGATACATATAAAACCTGATCACCTTTTTGCCTATAATAGCGTGCCAAAATATCCCCAGGCAGTAAACTCGCTATGTGACCTAAATGCAAGGACCCATTAGCATAAGGCCAAGCTCCTCCAATAAAAATATTCATATGATTTTCCTCCTTTAATAAATACAAAAAAACCCCGCCCCTATCTATAAATAGATAAGGACGAGGTTGATCTTCTCGTGGTTCCACCTTAATTCACCAATTGCTCACACAATTGGCCTCTACAAGTACGGAGCAGTAAAATGCTCTTATACTGTGGTTTTGATAACGAGTACCCAAAACTCGTCACAGCCTACTAGTAACAAAAAGTTACGTTCAATGCGAAGCTCAGAGGCCATTGTTCAAATGAGTATTTTTACTTCTTCTCAGCTACCGAAGCTCTCTGTGAAAAATAGAATCACTTTACTTTTCCTCGTCATTGCCTTATTACGGTTAAATTGGGTTTATTATACATCACACCAAGAAGTGTATCAATACTTTTTTGGGGGACAGTCCCCCGCTCCATTAAAGCGTTACCACGCCGGGGGACTGTCCCCCAATTTTGTCCCCCAATTTTAATACCCTTTCTAATCTTGCTTTTTACCAAAATACGAGTTCTGTAAAACGATTCTCCAGCCATCAGGATCCTCAATGGTCACCCCAGCATTTTTCCAATAAGGATTTTCAGGTTCCACCTCATCGTATCCCATTCCATGTAACCGGTTAACCACTAGATTTCTAGCCTCAAGGTCTGGCATGTAGAATACCAGCAAATTATCCTCTGAAGGAGGCGGACATGCGACCGAATCCACATGATGCGTAAACTCTAAATGATAAGCAGTATCCGGTAGACCCAACATTACCCCATCGTACCCATTATGATTTTCAAAATGTCCAACCACCTTTAAACCCAGGCCATCACGATAAAATTCAACCACTTTTTGTAACTGGTTTGTAGGTCTAGCTATTCTAAATTGAACCACGGGTAAATTATCTGACCAACCAAAACTCATACATGTCACCTCATCCAATTATCTATAAATTCTATTAAAATATTACCATTTTTAAACAATTTATAAAATCAGTGATTTGTTTGAGTTTTCCTACAACTTTAGCCTTACATCAAAAAAAACGCCTCTACCTAAAGTAGAAACGCAGCTGATTCAAAGAGAAATTCTCAGATTCTCCCAATATATTTAGGATCCCTCACGATTCCCGGTTGACCTGGCACCCAATTGGCGGGAACTCCTTCTTGAGTCCTCCTTGCATATTGAACTCCCTGTATGACACGTAACATTTCATACACATTTCTTCCCACTTCTAATGGATAAACCATTTTAGTAACAATCGTTCCTTCTGGATCGATAATAACGGTTGCTCTGAACGTTGCTCCTGTGTGTTCATTCAGGACTCTATATGCTTTACTAATTTCATGAGTTCGATCACTCACAAGCGGAAAATTCACTTTTGAGGCCGATGGAGACACTTCAGTAAACACCTTATGGGCATACACGCTGTCTGTACTGATAGCGAGTACTTCTGTGTTCAATAATTTTAATTGATCATAAATAGCAGCGACCGCTGCCAATTCTGTCGGTCAAACGAATGTAAAATCACTTCCATAGAAAAATAAAATCAGCCATTGACCACGATAGCTTTCCAAGCGTATCTCCTTCATTTTCTTTTCTATATTGTCGTAAGCCTCGGTCGTAAATAATGGCGCGATATCAGTTGTTTGCGCACAGTTTGGTAGCTTACATTCGCCCAAACCTACCTCATGACTTCTAAATTCCACTTCTCCACCTCCATCTATAAATCTTTGCTCCTGTATTGTATGTATAGTTTTTTGTCCCATTGAGCCTATTTATTAACCAGAGATTCCTCTAATTTCAGAATTTAGTAAAGTGTATTTTACTAATCATCAATATATATATTGATTTTACATATATTTAGTAATAAAATCATTACTATAAAAGGAGGATATGTATGATCAACGAAATTGCTAAAGAATACATTGCTCTAATTCCCAATCTTTTTGGAAGTTTTCAGGAATTAAACAAAGGTTCGATACATTTATCACACATGCAAAACCACGTAATTGAATATATCTTTATGCAGCAAAGACCCTTGAATCTTAAAGAAATCAGTGCTGGTTTAGGGATTGCCAAGCAACAACTTACCAACATCATTAGTGATTTAGAAACGGATGGCTATTTGAGTAAGGTGCCTGACACCAAGGATAAACGTGCAGTATTGATTTCACTGACACCAGCAGGTAGGGAAATTGAAGAAAAAAAGTGGGCAGAACTTTATCAAAAGCTTAGCATGAATGTAACCAAGTTAAGTGAAGAAGAGCAGCGTGACTTAAGCTTTGCACTTCACAAAGTGAATGTATTATTGAGAAAAATGGAGGAATAAATCATGAATAAAAGACAACGAGTATCAATCCTGGGTGTAGGTGTAATCATGGGTTTGGTGTTGGGGTTAATTTATAATGATCTCTACAAATGTCTTATTACAGGAATTATTACAGCTTCAACAATCATGGTTATGTTAAGTCAACAGTCAAAAAAGACAACTTGAAAATAGCCCAGTCAATTATGACTGGGCTATTACTGGTTAAACAATTTATTCATATTTTAATAAAATAAAATGGTTATGCAGTTCCCTTTCATTAATTGATATCCTGATAACTAAATCTTTAGTCCGTAAAACAAAATCTTTAACTCCAATAAATTCTGACTCAGCAATCAAATAAAATTGTGTACCCTTTTTTAAACCTTTAAAATTGTTCTTTAGCTTGTATATCTTCATTATCTTACCTAATTACTCCCATATTCTTTATATCAGAAAAATGCATATGTATGTTTGAAACTATATCAAAATTATACCTGTAATAACAACTAGTCTTTCTCAAAATTGTTGATGTGTTTTTTTTAGCTAAAGCATCTTCAACGTTTGACAAAATCAAAATCTGCCATTATTATCACTATCAATTCGAACTTTTTTATAGGAGAGATTAAGATGAAAATTTATGTTGATGCAGATGCTTGTCCGGTAAAAGATATTATTATCTCTGAAAGTAGGAATGCGAACATTCCTGTTGTCCTTGTAACTAGCTTTTCTCATTTTTCTAATGCTGAACAACCTTCAGGAGTGGAAATCATTTATGTCGATTCTGGAGCGGATGCTGCGGATTATCGGATCATGAAGTTAGTAGAAATAGGAGATATCATTGTAACGCAAGACTATGGACTTGCATCGCTAGGTTTAGCAAAAGGGTGTACAGTTCTTCACCATAAAGGGTTTACCTATACAAATGAAAACATTGACCAATTATTACAAACACGTTATTTTAGTGCAATGGCTCGAAAAAGCGGAAAGCGGACAAAAGGACCAAAACCATTTACATCAGAAGATAGGGAAAAATTTAGGGAGCTTTTTAAAAATGCGATTTCACGTTAAGAATCCTTTATAAGGAGAACATAGAATAAATTCCACTATCACTTGAAAAAGAACTATGCTTTACCTCTATTGAAGTAAAGCCCTGAACAATAAACGCTAACGTTACTTTACTTTTTAATCAAAACGTTCTGTATCAAATCCCTCCAAAATATCCTCTAATTCTGTAAGAAAATTTAATTGTACAGGATCAGGGATTCGCTCCATCCACTTTTTTATTTCAGGTAACTCCTCAGCCTCATCTATATTCGTTGGCTTTGGATGAAGAGTTGCCCACCATTTCTTCAATTCATCGATAAATTCATAAAAATAACGTTCAAATCTTTCTGCCCATTCTGCCCCTTCATCACCAGAAGTCTTTTGCATCATACTCCAGGCTTCCATGGCAGTTTCAAAGTATTCATCAATCAGCTTCATAAGGAATTCCTTTCTACATACCGTTATATTTAAAATAGATATTTATAATTTCTTGATACCATCTATGGGATCCATACAGTCTCTCCCACATTTTTACTAAGCGAACTTGGGACGTCCGCCGTTACTGATTGTCCAATGGCTGCATTTATTATAGTAATTGCGTAAATGTATTCATTGGAACACGTACGAATTTGACTATGTGGGGGAGTTATTTTGGCATCCAAAAAGAAAGACAAGTTCTTTACCCATTTAATGGACATTTCTTTAAATTTAAAGGAAAGTGTCAACTACTTTGCTGACTACAAATTAAAAAATATAAGTGATCTCAAGATTTTTTCCGAAAAAATGAAAGAATATGAATCTAAAGGTGACATCTTGGTTCACGACCTTATCATTGATTTAAATCTTGTGTTCATTACTCCAATAGAACGCGAGGATATTCTCTCACTCTCCATTAGCATGGATGATATTCTCGACGGTTTACACCATACCGCTGCCCTTTTTGAAATGTATTCAGTAATTGAAACTGATGAGTTCATGCATCAATTTGTTGATGCAATCAAAAACTCTGTCTATGAAATTGATCGTTCGATTGAAATGTTATCTACAAAGAAATTATTAAGTATTAGAGATCACGTACTTAAAATTAAAGACTTTGAATCATCATGTGACCACATCCTGCGCGGCTCAATAAAACAGCTGTTTGCCTCTGAATCGAACCCAATCCGTATTATTCAATACAAAGAAATCTATGAAGGACTTGAAGAAATTGCGGACTCCTGCCAATCAGTAGCAAACATGTTTGAAACCATCATTATGAAAAATAGTTAAACTTTTAGAAAAAGGGACAGGGTTACCTGTCCCTTTCAATTTTTACTTATTTACATCTCTTTGCGCTTGTAATGCTTTCTTTTCAAGGCCATTTGCATTTTCTTGGGCAAATTCTACATCTGCTTTTGGTAAAGCCTTATTCTTGTTATTCTTATTTTTTGCCATTTTTTCACCACCCTAAGTTTTTTCTACAAATAAGTGCCCATTTTTTATAGGCACCCACGATTTTAGTTTGCTTACTTTCCAATAGGCTATGCTATCAAACCATCTGACTTCAATCTCTTTGGTGTCAAACAAGAAATTCATATTTTTCATCTAGTTCCTTAGTATTGAAAATTGTTACTGTGGGAAATTCATTCTCCTGGATACATTTCTTGCAAAAATACAACAGATTCCTTGATTAATTCCTTTAACACTTCAACATCAATATCCGCCATTTTGTTAATGTACACACACGCTTTTCCTGTTGTATGTTTTCCGAATTCCTTCAGTAATTGTTCTCGCTTGGTTTCACCAGGGGCGAAATACAAACTAATTTTTGCTTTTCGAGGGGAAAAACCTACTAGTGGCGCATCTCCTTCATGCCCTGTTGCATATTTATAATGGTACGAACCAAATCCAATAATACTCGGTCCCCACATTTTCGCATGATAACCCGTAGTTTCTGTAAAAATATCTAATAATTGATACGAATCTTCGCGTTTCCTAGGATGATCTACTTGTTCGATAAACTCAATGACATTGTTGTCGGTTTCTTTCGTTTTTAGTTCATACATCGCAAAAAACCTCCCTTTTCATAGATACCATTATAGGGATTGCTCCTCCACTTATACTACGACATTAAAAACCTTATTCCTTCTTTCTTAGGTTATTGTAAGTTGAAGATTGAAACAAATGCTTCATTGAATCGTCTATTAAAGTGGAGGTGGTAATTTGCGGAAATTAATTAGTATCTTTCTCTTGGTTTTTATTTTCTTAGCAGGCTGTGAAACGAGTCAACACACCGTAATTGACTGGGTGGATTTTGTGAAGTGGAATGGAACCATGTATGATGGAATTTATTCAGGGGTCATATCAGATGAAAAGTACATTGGTGAAAAAATGGGAGAGGTAAAATTCAGAGTCGCAGACAATGTTTCAGACCCTGGCTATAAAGTAAAAGACGGAGATGCTGCCTTCCATGAAAAAGGTACAGACATTTTTAAAGTGAAAGGGTATACACATGTAATCGCAGTGAAATCTACACGTTCCATCCATGAATACCAACTATATTATTCAAGAGAACACACTAAAAACAAATGGGGCTATAAAGACCTACCAATTGAAAAAGTATATAGAATCGAAATTTATCAAGCAGCTACCATGGAAGAAAACAAACAAATAACGGATATAAACGATCCTAAACAGGTTTCCCGCTTCCTAGAGATTCTAAGAAATAGTCAAGACTCCCCCAATTTCGAGCCAAACACAGAAAATGGAGATCCTACTTATTATAAAATGGTCCTCTACACAGGAGAACCGATAGCTTACATGTTTGACCTAATGTATGACGGCAATACCTACTACTGGTACCCATCCGAACCAGCCACCCTATCAAATGACATGCAAACCTTTATTGGGGACAGTCCCCCGGCGCAGTAACGCATTAACGCTCTGGGGGACTGTCCCCAAAATAGAGCAACCTTTCAACAAACCATTTATTGACTGCTCCTAAGAGGATATAGATGGGAAACGAATAATAATATTCCCACTTCAATGGTTTGTAGATTTCCATCCACGTAAAAACTGGTTCCGCTACAAAAGTCGCCCCTGCTGCCAATATGGTTTGGACAATTAAAAAGGTCTTCCACTTTTTAAAATACTGATAAACAATCATAAATGTAATAGGTATCACGGTTAAATCAATCGGATTTAATCGTACACTGATCGGAATCAATTGATATTGATAAATCCACAACGTAAAATGGGATCCAATATCATCTAGTAAAATGGAATATAGAGATATGATGGTGCCATATAGAAGAATTTCAATGATTCTTTTTTTGTCCGCGAGCTTCCACCATATCATCCACGGCAAAATAGTCAGACCAAGTAATAACCACCACTGGTATGTGAAAACCACATCATGTAACCAATACTCATTTCTCATCTCTGCTATTTTTCTCATTAATTTAATCAGTTCTTCCATTGGCTCGTCCTTTCGTCATTCGAAACATTTTTTTCAATCATAAAGGATAAGAATGACATTTTGAACCTTAAATGAACAAAATTGTAATAAGGTCGTAGCCTGTTACTGCTTTGGTACTATACAAATTTACACTTAAATAAACCGGTGTTTAATTTTTCCTAACATGTAAAATGATAGTAACAAAGGAATCTAAATACCTTGGAAACCCTATTCCGGAAAAGAAAGAGGAAAACCATGTTCCTACACTTTTTATTGCATCTTGTTGAGGGATTATTCATTAGTTCAGGAAGCGGCAGCGTATTAAATACTCAAAAAATCGATAAGAATATTGACCTGTTAAAGGAGCAAGCGTGGTTTAAACAACTATACGAGGATGAGCGGTATCATCGTTTATTTTTCGTTAATCGACGTGTTAGGAAGTATTTGCAAAGCACAATTCGTGTAAAGAGAATCATTAGCAACCCAAATGTACAACAGAAATTCTTGTTATTTCTGGATAAGCAGGTTGAACATTCACGCAAATCTTAAATAAAATCTATATGCACAAAAAATATAGCCGTCTACATTCCCAAAACAGGCTGGTTTTACGGTCACCGGTCACGTAGGAGCCGTCTACGTCCCCCTAACCGACTGGACTTACGGCCACCGGTCACGTAGAAGCTGTCTACGTTCCCCTAACCGACTGGACTTACGGCCACCGGTCACGTAGAAGCTGTCTACGCTCCCCAAACAGGCTGGATTTACGGCAACCGGTCAGGTAGAAGCTGTCTACGTTCCCCTAACCGACTGGATTTAATGCCTCCGGTCACGTAGACATCTTAACAGTGTTATGTTAATTTTTAGTGAAAGTACTTCTCTTCTCTAATTAAAAAAGCCGCAAATTAGTTTACATAATAATGTTATAGAAAATCGCATCGAACATTTCCTTAAACACATAAAAACAGAGCAGCGGCATAAGTTCCGCTGCTCTTAAAAAATTTACTGCAAGTTAAAGAAAACCTGGCCACCCACCATCTCTTCATAACGAAGCTGCGCCTTTTCTCCTACTTTCACCAACTTCGCAATATAGCCTTCTTTTTCATTCCCAACATACATTTCGAAGCTGAAATCAGGATCGGTGGAACCAACAACATCTCCGCTATAGATATCTCCGCTTTCACTCACCGCTGTAAAATTCATAATACCATCTATATGAAAGGCTAAATCCTTTGTAGCCGACTCAGTAAATTTTACTTTTACTTTTGCAAGAACCCACTCATATCCTTCTGGTGCAGGATCATTAAATTCATTCATCGCTTTTAATTTTTGATAAGCCGCATCCCCACGAATGACTTCCGTGACAGTTAAATCGAATTTAATAGGAAAAGCATCCCCATTATCATTGTATAACTCATCATCAACCGTTGCTGTCTTTTGGAACGGAACGGGATTCGTTCTTGATCCTAGCTTAGATTCTTCCTGTTCTTTTGGCTTTGATTCAGCTTCTTTTGTGGTTTCTTCTTGCTTATCAGTATCATCCTTTACACTGATATCCTTTGTATCCTGCCCACAAGCAGTTAACATAAAAAATAATATTACAGAAACAAACAACATCCCAAATTTCATTTTGGTGCCTCCTCTTTATTCTGATTTCTCATTGTTCAAATCATCTGGATACACAATTTGGTCAAATTGTTTTTGTGTTGCCTGGTCTTTTAGCTTAATGGTTACTTTTGTATCTTCAGACTTCACTCCGTTATATAGCTGATACATCATACCAGCCATTCCTAAACCAAAGGCTGCAAATCCATCCATACTATTTTCATACGTTGCTTTATCAACTACCATAGTAAACTCAGTAAAGGAGTCATTATAAGTTATATCTTTAATGGATTTATAATCCTCTTTATTCTGCTTTGTCTCATTAACTACATCGATTATGTTGCCTTTCATTTCCTTCATCATTTCTTTATGCTTTGCTTTAGACATTTTGTAGGTCAAAGAACCATCTTCATTTTTAGTAACCTTAATGCCCTCTTTTTCTACATCAGCGATAACCTTGTTTATATCCTGGCCCTCGAACATCGACGCCGGTAACGTGATTTCAACATTAAAAAGCCCCTTTTCTACATCAACCGATTGTTCCTTGGTTTGCTCACTTTCCTTTGATTTATTATTGTCTTCCTTATTTGCACACGCTGATAAAAAAACAAGCATTAGTGCAAACAATATGTAAGTAAATCTCCGCATGATGACAACCTCCAGTAGGATTTTTCTTAGTTTTCCTTATTTTTGGCGAAATACACGATTAATTATCTAGATAAAAGGAAAAGCCCACTATCTTAAAATAGTGAGCTTCTTTCCATCTTTTGCTTTTACTCTCATATTATTGCTTTTTAATAGGAGTAACCACAGAAAATAAACCTTCAGTTGGATCGGATACATTAAATTCAATAATCTTGTATCCATTATCCCCTTCTTTGTACTCGCTTTTAGTTGAAACTATTAATTGATTACGATCCATTTTTTCTTTCTTCCCTTCTAACATTATCACACAGAAGTTACTATATGATGAATGTTAAAAAGTGTGCATATTTTTTTAAAATTAGGTCACTCACCTGTAAAAAGACTTTAACTTAATGTCACACTCCTGTTCTTTTTCTGAAAAAAATTAATGATATGATATTTTTGAGAATGCTTCTATAGAATTTTAAAAAAAGAGAGTGGAAATTATGCTGAATGTAAAAGAAGCTGTTGAACATTTAACCCTGGCTGGCATCGCCGCAAGTGACGATGAAGTAATGAAGTGGATTGAGGAAGGCAAAATAAAGGCAGAAATAGCCCAAAGAAGAAAAACTACATACAAAATCAATGTTAAAGATCTTACTGAATTTATTATTCAAAAGCATGCCGCTCACCTTACTACACAAGTAGAACAGTCACATCGTGAAAACCGCAACCTTACCGAACAATTAGACTATTTAAAAACCCGTATACATATAGAACAATCAAAGGTACGCACCTTAAAAAAATTGCTTAACGCACAGATTGAAGTCAACAAACCAAATACTTTTCCCTATGATGAATTGTTGGGATTGAAGAAACAAGACTCGAACAGCCATACACAAAAAAAAGAATTTAAGAAACTGCTGAAAGCTCTCCATCCCGACCGAGGCGGGGATGAAAGGCTTTTTAAAGTGTTCAATGAACACTATGAGAATCTTAAATAATTATGTTCTTTTAAACGAATAATTTTTTAAATAAACTTTATTCACTGTGAAAATAAAAATTAGTAAAAGTAGAAGGACGTGTAATTGAAAACACGTCCTTTAAAAGCCATTGATAACATTCGAAGTCCACTTCAAGCTAATTTACTCCGATAGTTTTATACCATTCCAGTGCTTTTAGTTCAATGTCTTTCACATGGCAATCCTTACCGTTTATGTACGATTCAATGTCATAAGGAAATTGTTGTGCTAATTTCTCTTTTAATTCACCATAGGCCTTCTTCTCATTTGGATGATTTCTCAAATAATCCCGAAAAGCTAGATGTCGTTTTATTTCATAACTACCAACCTGATAAATGTGAATGTGATGAGATCGATTGTCCCCACCTTTTTGAAAATATCTTCGTCCAGATATTCCATTCTCACCCTTAGATTCATATCCAATTTCCTGCATTTTTGGATTAAACTTATCAATCATATTAATGTCTTTCACCACAGGCATAATGTCTATTATTGGTTTAGCTTTTAACCCGGGAACAGCTGTACTGCCAATGTGGTAGATAACCACGATTTCGTTTCTATAAATCCGTTTTAGTTTTTCAGCTTCTTCCGAAAACAAATAAGACCACTTTTCATTATAGGAACATACTTCAACCCTTCTCAACATACCCCCCCTTTATTCTTGGTTTTTCCATAATATCCTGTCTTCTTCTTGAACGCAATAAAAAATGACGTGTACTAATTCACACGTCATTTCTTATGTTTTAATGTTCTTTCTTTATTATGAAGCTTTTTGAATACGAATGTTCTTTCCTTCTTTACGCTGCTTCTTAAATTCAGCAGTTGCTGTAAAAAGAACGTCCGTAGAAGAGTTAAGAGCCGTTTCAAATGAATCCTGTAAAACACCAATGATAAATCCAACACCAACGACCTGCATCGCCACATCCCCTGGAATTCCGAACAAGCTACATGCAAGTGGGATTAACAATAGGGAACCACCAGCAACCCCTGAAGCCCCACAAGCACATACTGCAGACAGAACACTTAGGATGATTGCTGTAGGAATGTCCACATGAATGCCAAGTGTATGAACCGCTGCAAGTGTCAAGACAGAAATAGTAACAGCTGCACCAGCCATATTAATCGTTGCACCTAGCGGAATGGATACAGAATACGTATCCTTATCTAGATTTAAATCTTCACATAATTTCATATTCACTGGAATATTAGAAGCTGAGCTTCGTGTAAAGAATGCTGTAATCCCACTTTCTTTTAAACACTTGAACACAAGTGGATATGGGTTTTGGCGAATATTTACAAATACGATGATTGGGTTCACTACTAAAGCAACTAGAAGCATACATCCAATCAAAACAGTTAGCAATTTTCCATAACTTAGTAAAGACCCTATTCCATTTGTAGTTATAGAGTCAAATACTAGACCCATAATCCCTAGTGGAGCAAATCTGATTACCCATGTAACCAATTTCGAAACGGCATCTGAAAAATTAGCAATCATCGTTTTTGTGGTATCAGCAGCATTTTTTAAAGCCAAACCAAGAAGTACCGCCCATGCTAAAATTCCGATATAGTTTGCATTAAAAATCGCTTTTACTGGGTTATCTACTACGTTCAGAAGTAAAGTTTTAAGAACTTCAACTACACCGCCAGGAGCCGTTACATCCTCCGCACCCTTTCCGAGAGTTAAGCTAACTGGGAACATAAAGCTTACAACAACCGCTATGAATCCAGCTAAAAAAGTGCCTAAGAGATAAAGAACGATGATGGATTTCATATTAGTTTTGTGACCACTCTTATGTTGGGCAATGGCCGACATAACCAAGAAAAGGACCAATACAGGTGCTATTGCTTTTAATGCACCAACAAATAATGAACCAAAAATGGCCACTGGTTTTGCAACATCAGGAATCGAGACAGCCAAAATGATCCCAATAATCAAACCAACAACAATTTGTTTGACCAGACTCAGCTGATTCCATTTTCTCCATAAACTTTTCAAAGATAGTCCCCCCTAGTAGTGTAAGATAATTTCAAGAGTTCATAGTCATTTTAGATGTGATGGATTAAGCCTATTTACTAGTGTTTTTTCCTATTAAAATAGATATCTTAGTCAATTACAACAAAGGCTTCGGCACCTCATCACTTTAACTATTAAATAATAAATAGTATTATAAAGAATATTTAGATATATTACAATAGTATTATCACTAATTAAAATAAAAGGATAGACTGTAAACGCCTCCATCCTTTTCTTAACTGAATATTTATTTTATCATCAAATAGATTTAAAAAATCCGAAAACGATTGAACGTAATTCATTTTTGTACTCACTTTGGATTAATAGTCCCATTCAAAAAATTATATATTTTACATTCGGGTCAAATGAATGCATGCAAAATAGTTTCATTTTCACGTAAGTAGGTTATAATAAAATTAACTATGAATAAACTAAAAAAGACCGAACATGCTGTCACATGATCGGTCAAGCAATAGACGGTTCCCTCAAAGGGGATCGGCTTACTAGGGATAATCCACCTGAGCCTCAACTCAAGGGTGGGTTATTTTTTATGGTTAAATGACAGAATGCCTACGATTAAACTAGCGAAAGCTATCGTAACCATTAAAGTTTCGAAAACTGTCATTCAGCATCACCCCCTTTCTATATGGGAGTGTGCCGACCACCCTTGAGAAATCCTATTCTATTACTCTTATATTTTATCATAACACCACTACAAAAAGAACAAACGTTCTACTTTAGTTTCAATATTTTTTCTACTATTAATTCTTTTAGTTAGTAGAATTAAAAGTCAAAAAAGTTTACTCATTTAATTATTGCTTAATCCCAGTGGTTTTATTATATATAAGAAAAGGACGAGGGCCATGGCCTCCATCCTTTTATTGATATCCCTATTCATGTGCTCTATATTTAATCTGCTTACTTTGTAGTTCCTTCAGAATTCTAGACTGATTAGTTAAATATGACCAAACAAGCATCAATAAAATAGGATTAATTACTATGGAAATTTTTTAAATTGAGGGATTTTCCGAGGATGTTTTATTATGATTTTCCATTGATTTAATTCTTTCTATCTGCAGCATAACTGAAAGGACATGAATAAAAGCTTCATGTAAAGTAGATGTTTCTAAATATTTTTCATAATGGTGATGAATGCAACACGCTATTGCTTCTCTTGCTTCGTAATTAAAATGATAGAAGTCAACTATTGGGAAAAATAAACCTCCACCTAATGGAAGTAATGTCCCCGCTATGAACTCTCCTCTTTTAACTGGAACAGCGCTCGGGTCATATACGACAACATCCATTGTTTCTTCCGCCAGAATGTCAATTGCAACAAACGCACGATCATTATATTTATGGCCGACATAATAGAACTTAGGAACCGCAGAATTGCATTCTTTTAACCAGGAAGAAATGAAGGGCTCGACTCTCAGCAAATGTTTTTTCTGTGCAATATAATCATCCATACATCTCAACTTAGGCTTACGAGTCGATTGATATAATATGTGCCACCAAAAGAGATTGTCAAGTAAACCTTGTCGTTTTTCTTTACTAGGTTGAAGGTCATCTACCAATTCCTTCAAAATTGAAAGGTTCTCATCATGGTAATACTCATCAATTGCATAAATCATAAAGTCTCGAATATATTCATCTACCATTACCTGCCTTAATTCTTCCGAAACAGGATAATCTGTTCGAAAAGTTTTTGCCTTCAGATCTGATTGGACAAGTTCAAACACATTTTTAACAGCTTTTTGCCTTTGCATCTTCGACTTCATTCCTTTCATAATATTTAATTAAAAATAATGACAAAATGCACCTTCCTTTATTTATAAAAAGTTAAACATTGTATCTAAAAATGAAGGAAAACAATAACAATGAAGGTAAGTTATGATTTACTAGACAGGAATTGAGTGGGTAAATTCAATCTTCTAGGGTAAAAGAATCGTGGATATTAGTGATAGTGTTGCTGGAGAATTTTAATGATAAATAACAAACCTAGTATATCATTAATATAATTAGAATGCTGATAGCAATACTAGATTTCACAAAAATGTAATAATTATACAAAAAACAGTGCCAAAGAAATTCCTCGGCACTGTTTTTAATCTTAAACCTTCATCACTTCAATTACTTGCTTTGTATCGAAAACTCCCGCTAAATAATCCACTGCCGTCAGATAGACCAGCCCATTCCCCTCTAGCTTTGGAGAATTACCTAAAGGAACCGTTCTTTTTATTAATTGGGCATAGATTTCAGGCTCTGTTAACTCTCTCTCAAACGATTCGAATGTAAGAGCTTTTAAGAGGGCTAAAGCACCAGATACATGCGGAGTGGCCATCGACGTTCCACTTAGCCTAGCATACTTTCCTCTCAAATAGGTGGAAAGAATATTTTCACCAGGAGCCACGAGATCCACTTCATTATTCGAATTAGTAAAATCAGAAATTTGTCGCTCCAGATTGATCGCACCTACACTAATGACTTCATTGTATGATCCAGGATAACCAAATTCATCAGTTACATCCTGCCCATCCCCTTCATTACCGGCCGCACATACAACTAGAATATTATTTGCAACTGCCTTTTGAATCGCTTCGTGTAATTCAGGTACATCTTCAGGACCACCGAGACTCATGGAAATAATATCAACCTTTTGTTCAATCGCATAGTAGATTCCATTGATGATCCATTCATATTGGCCGGATCCATTTCTATCAAGGACTTTGACAATTAATAGATTAGCTTCAGGAGCTACACCGACAACTCCTTTTTGATTGATCGTCGCTGCGATCGTGCCAGCCACATGGGTGCCATGACCATTATAATCACGAAACACTTCTTTAATGCCTTTGTCATCGTTCGTGAAATTTCTTCCACCAATAATCCGTTCCTTCAAGTCAGGATGAGTCAAATCACAGCCGGTGTCAAGAATAGCAATCGTGACTCCCTTACCCTTTGTTTTATCCCAGACTTTCGGGGCCTGTATTATGTCTACCCCTTTTGGCACCTCGGTTACTTCTTCAACCTCTGCAATCAATTGGTACGGAATCAAGCGCATTTGTCGCTCCATCGTTTTCCCTCCTACAGATTTAATTGAAGCCAACCCATGATGTTATTAATAGTTTAACAATTGTGAATATATTATTATTGATTCTTTTGGCATATTTTTCTATGAAACTACTCCTATCCTTATTGGGAAAAAAATCAATCTTCCACCTTTTATATAGTTGATTAATAGAAAAAGTGACAGGTAAAAATAAAAATAATTTTCTACAAATCGTATAAACACCGTTTGATTTACCGTCTTAATTTGTCCGAAAAAGAAATATAATTACTTTTCCTAATAAAATTTGCAGATTCATGTAGATAAGTTTTATAACTTGAATGCAGGAAAAAACCATCTCGTTATAAAAATAGTAAAGCAGGCGGAACAGACGTCTAACGAATAAGTTGAAAGGTGGTCATGATTCTTGGCAGTTGATTTATCCCTACAACAAATCGTCGAAGGTCTACCGAAGTCATTGTTATATGCAACTGATAGGGATTTGGAAGGATTCCAAAAAATTATCGAAGAAACAATAAGATTAAGAGAAGGACATAAAAACCTGCAAAAGATGGTTAAAAACTTCTCAACCACTACGATTCAGAGGACTTAAAACATAATGACTAAAACCATTTTGAAGGTGCATTCACCTTCATTTTTCTTTTAAAGAGGGGGTTTGTATCACATCTCAGACTGGTTTCACTTGAATTAACCAACCTATCAGATGTTGACCCAGGTTCGGACAGAGATGATCCTGAATGAAGGACAATTTTCCATCTTAATCTATCTGTTTTGTCCTTCATCCACCCTATGAAAGACATTTTTCATCTAAATCGATCTCTTTTTGTCCTTCATCCACCCTATGAAGGACACTTTTCATCTGAATCTAGCTCTTTTTGTCCTTCATCCACCCGATGAAAGACATTTTTCATCTAAATCTAGCTCGTTTTGTCCTTCATCCACCCGATGAAGGACATTTTTCATCTGAATCTAGCTCGTTTTGTCCTTCATCCTCCTCATGAAAGACATTTTTCATCTAAATCTATCTCTTTTTGTCCTTCATCCACCCGATGAAAGACATTTTCCATCTAAATCGATCTCTTTTTGTCCTTCATCCACCCGATGAAGGACATTTTTCATCTAAATCTATCTCTTTTTGTCCTTCATCCACCCGATGAAAGACACTTTTCATCTGAATCTATCTCTTTTTGTCCTTCATTCAATCTTTAATTCATTGAGCCTGTTAAAAGTTGCCTTAGGTCCAGACTGAATTGAACTTAAATCCAGTAAACTTGTAAAAAATTCCATTTTTTTATTAGGAAATTTAGTAAAGAGTGTATTAACTTTTAACCAAAAGAGCTTTAATAAACACAAATAAGGAAGCACTCTTCATGCTTCCTTAAAATCTAGGCTATGTTATAACTGAATGTTGATTTCACAGTGTTTGAAAAATAAACGGAAAAATTCCGCTTAAATTGGGAAATACCCTTATTTTCTTAAAAATAAGGGTATTTTTTCCGTTTATATGATCCAAATCGTTGGATTTTGTCTTACTTAGAGCAGTTAACCGGAATATTTCCGCTTATTTCTGCTTCTTAATCGCCCTCTATATACAATAGCCGGAAATTCTCCGCTTATGAATTCTCATACCTACACGAAAATCAACAATGAATGATAACAGAGCCAAAATCTAAAACTATTCATTCCTCATACGGCGATTATAATCCCTCTCAATTCCTTCTTTCCAGTTCCGTTCAATCTTTTTCCCGCTGCGAAGATTACTTACGGCTTCATTTACCGCTTCGTAATTTAATTGCGTTCCAACCTCGTCCGCGTGGTAATCTACGGCGAAGTCCTCTTCTATTCCAAATCTCGCAGCCGTTGTAACCGCATCAATATTAGCACCAAGGAACAGGAACTCCCAGCCATATTTCTCCTTTTGATCCTGAACCATTTTTTTGATTTTATCAGCTGTAAATTCATGGCTGGCATTTTCCATCCCATCCGTTGTAATCACGAATAGAACCTTATCTGCCCGCTCTTCTTCACTCGTTCTCTTTTGTACATTCACGATTTTTTGAATCGTAAAACCAATGGCATCCAATAAAGCAGTCGTACCCCCTACTTCATAATCCTCTTCTGTAATAGGAGAAATGCCTTTTACATTGATTCGATCATGTAAAAGGTCGTAATGGTGGTTGAATAATGCAGTAGTAACAATGGCTTCCCCCTCTGCTTTCTGCTGCTTCGCAAGCATGGCATTATAACCGCCAATGGTATCCGCCTCAAGGCCTGCCATAGAGCCACTTTTATCTAAAATAAACACTAATTCAGTTTTATTCTTTTTCATAAATTTTTATCCTCCGTTCTTTGATAAACTAAGGATAACAATTTTTCAAAAAGAAAAGGTCGCTTCGAAAGCGACATTTCAGGCACCTAGTAATGGCTGATCAAAAGCGAATAACGCTTCATTAATTTCATGGATATTGTAGTTTGCTTGGTCAATAAAGTATTCAATAATCACATCGAATTTACTGCTACGGGACAAAGTAAAACCTGCAGCAGACAACAACTCCATCGTTTCGTCTATACCTAACTGAAGTGCAATAGCTAGTGCAACGGCCGTTTTCTTTTTTGGAGTATAATCAACACCATTTCGGATTTTTGAAAATAATCGTCGATCAATATTGGCCCGTTTATACGTCTCCACATCTGTCATGCCTTTTTCATCAATAAAACGCAACAGCCTTTCAGAAAAAGACTCATCGAGTTGATCCAACAGGTTCACTAAGGAATACTCAGCTTCCTTAAATATCTCGTGTTGAAGGGGTTCATCCTCCTGCAACTCTTCCAATACATATGGATCTTGTCTATTTCTATTAAAAGTGATAACTGCTTCATCTACATAATTCTCGTCGATATACTCATCAATGGATTGAAATAGTTTCTTGCTTATTCCGAACGAACTTTTATCAAAAACAACTAAATAAACAAACAGATCATGTTGTAATAAAAATGAACTAATGGTGGATATTGCTATCTGCAAAGCTTCTTCCTTCGGATAGCCATAAATGCCAGTTGATATCAATGGAAAGGCAATGGATTCACATTGATATTTCTTTGCTAGTTCCAAAGAGTTAGAATAGGATTTCTTTAACAAGGCTGCTTCCTGATTTGTGCCCCCCTGCCAAATAGGTCCCGGAGTATGAATGATATATTTTGCATCCAGCTTAAACCCAGCAGTAATAACAGCCTCTCCTACCTTGCAGCTGGCGATTTGATCACATGCCTCCTGCAACTCACGGGCTCCCGCCTCACGAAAAATGGCTCCACATACACCGCCACCCATTTGAAGCGATGTATTTGCGGCATTCACAATCGCATCTACCTTCATCTTCGTAATATCATGACGAACAATTTCTAATGGCATAATTTTTCCCTTCCCCAAATTTATCGATTATTTCTTGGGTCTATTATACCAAATAAAAAAAGACCGAACATGCCGGCCTCTTTTTTATAACATATGATTAACTTGCCCGTGTCTCAGGTGAAAGGCTACGAACCTTCCCATGATTTCTTTTTTCCTTCGTTTTTGTATTCCCAGATTCCGGTGCCTTGATGGTCATAGCAATCAGTAATGAGACAATGCTCAGCACGGCAATCAGTTTAAAGGTAGGTAGGAAACCACCTAATGCTGTAGCAATAAATGATCCAGAAATGGCTCCAATTCCGAAGCCCTGATAAATGATTCCGTAGTTTTTGATCTGATTTTTCAAGCCAAAGAAATCGGCTACAATAGCAGGAAATATAGTAATATTACCGCCAAAACAGAAAGCAATCCCGGCTACACAGGTAAAGAACAAGACATAATTCAGTTGGACAAAACTCAGAACTGTTACGGCTGCTGCGGTTACAAGAAGTGCGCCTGATACCACTCTTAAACGTCCCACCTTATCTGATAATGCCCCGAGAATGATGCGTCCACTTGTATTAAAAATGGCTACTAATGCCACAGCATTACTGGCTGTTTCAATATCAAGTCCTACTAATCTAACACCAATATCCTTAACAATCCCGATCAAGAATAGCCCACTCATACACGCTGTGAAGAATATGACAAATAATAGATAAGCCTGTTTTGTTTTTAGCATTTCTTTAACAGTGAAATCTTTTTGGATGCTACCATCAAGGGTTTGCGGCTCTTGACTCATTTTTACTTCCCGAACAAGGAATGAGCCACCGACAACCAAAATCATGACGATTAATCCCCAGTAAAAGAAGGCATGGGACACACCCACTGATTGGATAAGTGAACCGTTGATGAACTTGAATAACAAACTTCCCGTACCATACGCACCAACAGAAATTCCAGAAATAAGTCCTTTTCTCTCCGGAAACCACTTAATTAAGTTTGATAGGGATGTGATGTAAGCAGTACCGTCTGCTGCACCAACAACTACACCTACTAAAATATAAAGCATCCACAATGACGAAACTTGAGAACTAAGGATTAATCCAGCTCCCAACACAAGCCCTGCACAACCAATTAAACGTCGAAGCCCCCATTTATCCTGTAGTTTCCCTGCAAACAATGTAGAGAATGCCAAGGCGAAGCTGGTGATTGAAAAAGTAATAGCAACAGAATTTAATTTCCAATGAAAGAGTTCTACTAACGGCTGGTTAAACAAACTCCAAGTATAGATGGTACCTAATCCCATCTGTACAATTATAGTTCCTAACACAATCAGCCATCGACGATCTGTTGTTGATTTCATTGCGATCTCCTCTTTTCTTCCATATAAAAAATGATAATGTTTAACATCAGAATCTTTATTAGATCTTGTTTACATCATCATCATAGCATCGAAAAAAAAGAAGAAACCGTTTTCAGAATGAGATGCCTATTATTCGGAATGAATGGCTGTTAAAGATGCATAATTTGTCGAAACGCTTTCACTTTGCTTCTGCTTACCGGAATTTCCTCAGATAGGTCCTTCAGACGCAGCATGTAGGTTTGATTAAACCATGGTACAATTTCACGGATTTTGGTCAAGTTGACCGTATATGAACGGTGACAGCGAAAGAAAAGATCCTCTGGTAAAAGAGAATCAAATTCCGATATGCTCATCGGCATGGTGTACTCCTCCTGTTGGGTATACACTAATGTAACTTTTTCACTTGCTATCGCGTAATAAATATCATTCACATCTGTTACGATAATTTTATCATTCTTTTTCAAATTGATCCGACTGGTTGTCTTCGAAGAGATTTCTCTTTGTTGTCCTTTAGAATTCAGAGGAGATTCGAGTTTTCTATCTACGCGAGTTGTTTCCGCTTGATCTCGTTTAAACGCAGATTCTAGTCGGTTTAGCATCGCGGCAATTCTCTTCTCGTCATAGGGCTTTAATATGTAATCAAATGCTTCAAGTTCAAAGGCTTGTGCTGCATGCTCTTTGTAAGCAGTAGTAAAGACAATATAGGGCCTTTTTGTAAATTTACTTATGGTACTCGCTAACAACATGCCATTAAGAGACGGAATATTAATATCCAAGAAAATTACATCTGTTTCATGTACTTGCAAAAATTTTAAGACATCTAAGCCATCATCAAAGAAATGTGTCACTTCAATTTCACTGTAGGCTTCAACTAAATACTCCAGTTCTTCACGAGCTGGTATTTCATCTTCTACAATAATCGCTTTCATAGGTTCTCCTTTACCATATCAAAAAAAACTTCTGTTCCAGGTGACAGCCGGTGAATAACTAGTCCATGTCCATAGATGAGTTTCACTCTCTGGTGAACATTATACAAGCCGATTTTGTTGGCCGGCACATCATCATGCAGCAACTGTTGAATGACATCTTCACTTATTCCAGCCCCAGTATCTCTTACACTAATTCTTATTTTGTTTCCCAAGTCCTTAACTGAAATGATTACCACTCCAGGTCCTTTGATCGTTAAGATTCCATGGATAATGGCATTTTCAACTAAAGGCTGAATGAGCAGGCTCGGTATGTGGACATTCACATCGTCAATATCGTATTCCACCGTTAATCTGCTGCCGAACCGAGCCTTCTCTATCTGCACATAATCACGAACTTGTTCTAATTCTTTATGAATATCAATCAATTCATCACTAACCTCTAAATTGTAACGCATATAACCAGAAAGATTGATAATCAATTCACGAGCCTTTTCTGGATTTTTGCGTGTGGTGGAAGCAATCGCATTGAGTGCATTAAATAAAAAGTGCGGATTAATCTTCGTTTGGAGTGCCTTCAGTTCAGCCTTGTTGGCAGCTTCTTTTATCTGCTCAATGCGCGATACTTCCATAAGTGTGGAAATAATTTGTGATAGTCCGATGGCCATAGTTTGCAGTGAATGGGTCATTTTATAGGCTTTTCGATAATAGATTTTAAGTGTCCCTGTCACCTCTCCATGCTCCTCAAAAGGAACAATTAAAAGGGAGTGAATTTGGGGTGTATGGTGATCCGCCACTTGATTACGAATAATGAATTTCCCACTGTGAATCGCCTCTTTAGTCAAATCACTTATGATTTCCTGGCCGATTGCATATCGTTCTTCTCCAAATCCAACATAAGCGAGCACATTATGGGTATCTGTAATGGCAACTGCGTCGGCCTTTATATCATTTTTTATAATACGGCAAATCTTCTTAAGTGAATCCGAGTTAATAGACCGAAAGTAAGGAAGTGTCTTATTGGCAATATCCAAAGCTAACTTTGCTTGTCTTGCTGCAATCAACTCCTTTTCACCTTCGACGCTCATCACAAGCAAAACAATAAGTCCAATGTTAACCTCTCCTGCAATCATGGGGAAGGCGATTTTAGAAACGATATCCAGACCTAGTTCAAATGGATTTGCCATCGCTAGAATCAGCACCATAGTCAAAATTTCAGACAACATACCGGCTGCAATTCCATAAATCCAGCGTAAAGACCTTTTCACTCTTCGGTTAATATACCCGGAAACAATCCCCGCAATAATGCTCGTGATGAGACATGGAATCGATGTAATTCCACCTATATCAATTAAATATCGATGGACTCCTGAAACAATACCGGTAATGATTCCTACCCATGGTCCAAATAATATTCCACCCGAAACGACAGCAATAATCCTGACATTCACAAGTGAACCTTCCACATTAATTCCTGAATACGTACCAAATATGGCAAATAAACAAAACACAAGTGTAATAACGACGCGCTCTGTAGGAGAATGGCGGTCTTTTTGAAGTGATTCCTTAAATCTCGGGATTCGTATCATAAAGAACAGGCAAATCAAAAGCAAGGCAGCCCGTTCAAATAAATGGATCAGCATTTCTAATGATGTATTCATCTAAAGTTCCTCTCAATATTTCTAAAAACACCTCTATTTTGAAGATATCTATTTATTATTTCCACTTTTCTGCTTGAAATTTATTTAACCATCAAGAATCTAATAAAAGGATGAAGACTGAGACATTTCCATACAGATTGGGCGTTTCTAAAAACACTCTAAAAAACAAAACAGTGGGGAACGAATGCTCCCCACTGTTTAAAACGTTATTTAGCTGTTTTTTTCATTAATGGCATCAGTTTACTGCAAGGTAATTTTTGTACTCTTCCTATATAAATTATAACATATAAAAAATGGTCAAAATAGACTGTTTATTCCCATTTACTACTGCTAAAATGCAATAGAACTTTAATGAGATTTGTTGGAGGGATATGGATGGGTTCATTGGTTCTCGGTTTTCAGGAAATGGAAAAAACACAGCTTTTGCTTGTTGGCGGAAAAGGATTACATTTAGGGGAATTATCAAAAATTAAAGGAATACATGTACCAGAAGGATTTTGCGTTACAACAGAGGGATATCGAAAAGCCATCGAACAAAACGAATCGTTCCAAGCATTGTTGGATCAACTAACGATGTTAAAAGTAGAGGACCGGGATCAAATTGGAGATATCAGCAGGAAGATTCGTCAACTCATTATAGAAGTAGAAATTCCTTCCGATGTGGTGATAGCAGTTGCTGACTATCTCTACAAGTTTGGCGATGAACATGCTTATGCTGTTCGTTCGAGTGCGACTGCGGAAGATTTACCATATGCCTCTTTTGCTGGTCAACAAGACACCTATTTAAATATCATCGGAAAAGAAGCCATCTTGCAAAATATCAGAAAATGTTGGGCTTCTCTATTTACGGAACGAGCGGTAATCTACCGAATACAAAATAGATTTGACCACAGACAAGTTTATATATCCGTTATCGTTCAAAGGATGGTTTTCCCACAAGCCTCAGGGATTTTATTTACCGCTGATCCGATTACCTCTAACCGAAAGTTACTATCAATCGATGCCAGTTTTGGGCTTGGAGAAGCATTGGTCTCAGGCTTGGTATCTGCCGATTGTTATAAAGTACAAGAAGATAAAATCGTCGATAAGATGATAGCAACCAAAAAACTGGCTATCTATGTACGAAAAGAAGGCGGAACGGAAACCGTGCCGATCGATCCTCATCAGCAAAAGACACAAACACTTACAGACCAACAGATATTACAACTGGCACGCATCGGAAGACAGATCGAAGCATATTTGGGCTTTCCGCAAGATATTGAATGGTGTTTAGTGGATGATACATTTTATATTGTCCAGAGCCGTCCTATCACGACTCTTTTCCCCATCCCTGAAGCTTATGATCAAGAAAACCATGTCTATATCTCTGTCGGCCATCAACAAATGATGACAGACCCCATGAAACCATTGGGATTGTCTTTTTTCTTGTTAACAACTCCTGCACCTATGCGTAAAGCTGGTGGAAGGTTGTTTGTTGATGTCACAGGACAACTCGCTTCACCTGTCAGTCGAAACAATTTATTAAACGTTATGAGACAACACGAACCGCTCATCACAGACGCTCTCATGACCGTAGTCGAGCGAAGAGATTTTATAAAAACGTTGCCAGATGATAAACAAGCACCAAGTCCTAGTAGAAACAATCCAGATATGATGGCACAATTCGATAACGATCCGTCCATCGTTATGGATTTAATTAAGAGTAGTCAAACATCCGTAGAAGAGTTAAAACAAAACATTCAAACGAAATCAGGTTCACAAGTTTTAGAGTTTATTTTAGAAGATCTTAAGGAATTAAAGAAGATTTTATTTAACCCACAAAGTTCGGCTGTCATTAGGGTAGCGATGAATGCTTCATTATGGATCAATGAAAAAATGAACGAGTGGTTAGGTGAAAAAAACGCATCAGACACACTTTCTCAATCTGTGCCAAACAATATTACTTCAGAAATGGGTCTAGCGTTAATGGATGTAGCAGATGTGATTCGTCCTTATCCAAAAGTCATTGATTATTTACAACATGTAAAAGATGATAACTTTTTAGAGAAAATCGTGAAGTTTGAAGGTGGAGAAAAAGTACGAGAAGCACTAATCGCTTTTCTCAATAAATATGGAATGAGGTGTGCCGGAGAAATTGATATGACGAGAAGTCGTTGGAGCGAAAAACCAACGACACTTGTCCCCTTGATTCTGGGTAACATCAAAAATTTTGAGCCGAATGCCAGCAAACAGAAATTTGAGCACGGACTACAGGTAGCTTTTAATAAAGAACACGAGTTATTAAATCGATTGAAGCAATTGCCTGATGGTGAACAGAAAGCCAAAGAAACAAAACGAATGATCGACCTAATTCGGAATTTCATTGGCTATCGGGAATATCCAAAATACGGCATGATCAATCGTTACTTTCTTTATAAGCAGGCATTACTGAAAGAAGCCGAACAACTCGTACATGAGGGCGTTATTTTTGAAAAAGAAGACATATACTATCTCACTTTTGAAGAACTTCAGGAAGTCGTTCGCACAAATAAACTAGATTACCAGATCATCAGCAAGCGAAAAGACGAGTACAAATTATATGAAAAACTAACTCCCCCACGTGTGATTACGTCTGATGGTGAAATCATTGCAGGTGAGTACAAACGAGAAAATCTCCCAGCTGAAGCAATTGTAGGCCTACCTGTTTCTTCCGGAGTGATAGAGGGACGTGCGCGTGTCATCTTAAACATGGAGGATGCTGATCTAGAAGCTGGAGATATATTAGTCACCCCCTTTACTGACCCTAGCTGGACACCATTGTTTGTCTCCATAAAAGGCTTAGTCACCGAAGTTGGTGGGCTGATGACCCATGGAGCAGTTATCGCACGTGAATATGGACTACCAGCAGTTGTCGGAGTCGAAAGTGCTACTAAACTGATAAAAGATGGGCAACGAATTAGAGTGCACGGGACAGAAGGGTTTATCGAAATATTATAAAGAGGAAATTGAAGAATAGAAAAATGAAAAGGCTCAGTATAGGAAACTGAGCCTTTTCATTGCGAGTTTTGAGCCTCCACCCTTTTACTCCACTATTATTAAATGTGCCGACTACCCCGCATCCTTCACCCTTATATTTTTCTTTTCTATCCTTTGTAAAATTTCCATTGGAATATAGGTAATCCCAAATACAATCAGTGCAGCAATTTCTAGATTTATATAATACATAATCCCAGTTCCGAAGAATGTTAGAATGGTTTCTGATTCTGTTGGAGCAGCCAAGTAGAAAAAGTTCGTGTCAATCAGCTTATTCAAGATAAATATTGGAACGGCAATAATGTTAGCGGTTATATAGCTAAACAAAATCGCTTTCCTTGGAACTCTGTAACCTTCATAAAGGATAAAATACAATGCGGCTAACGGAAGAATGGAATGGTGAAGGAAATACTCGATATAATGAAAATGCGGGAATGTATAGACCATTTCTGGTGTAACCATAGCTAAAAATGGAGGAAGCGTACCGAAAAAATATAACAAATAAAACATTTTATGATTCTTTTTCAGAAATAAATACATCGCTAAAAAGGTACTAAGTGAACAGAGCTGTAAAGGAAGATCACTCACATCCCATTGATCGGTTAAAATTAACCATAGATGCGAGGAAATCTCACAGGCCGGTAAAAGAATAAACAGTGTCCATTTAATAATCTGCTGATAAATCTTACGTTTGTTTCTGAAATACACTAAAAAACCACAGGCTACAAAGAATACCACTAATGTCCAAAGATGAACAGAAGAAAATAACTCAAATCCCTGCATTCCTGTAACAGAAAACATGATGTTATCACCACCTCTCGCTGTTCGGTGAAATGCTGTTATTGTAAGTGTATTCAACTATAAATAAAAATGGCACGAATTAAATTCATATCAATAAAAAGGTAACTCAAGATTCAGTCTTAGCATATAATCATGGTGGGTGGGTGATTGATATGGAGAATAAGATAGAACAAGCATTTAAAATCAATTTTTTAAAAATCGGCACCATGACCAATACTGGAGTTTTACAAATTGGTGTGGGGGCTGGTATTACTCAAAAAGGTGCTCCAGCCGGTTATACTACCATTGGAGAGAGTTTAGTGCATGTTACAGCACCAACAGCACCTGCAGTTCCATTGCAAGCAGCAGTACGTGATTTTGCAGAAGGTTTGTAATGTTGATAAGAGTATTTAACGGGTCAGTACCTTTCGAAAAAATAATAAGAAGTAATATAAAAAATGACCAACAAATTTGCTGGTCATTTTTGTTTGATTTAAAGTCGTTTTTTAGTTAATTTCCCCTGTTGTATGTTCAGCAAGGATATTAAAAAGCCGCCGGAGTGACCGAAAATAGGATTGATGCTTTTTCATTAAACTGATTTTCCCATTTATGCTTCATATGTGCGGGTATCTTTACACTATCTCCAGGCTCTAATATGTATTGTTCATCCTCTAAATACACCTTAATTTTCCCTTCCAATACAAAAGCAACCTCTTCTCCTTTGTGAGCCAAAAGTTTCTCAGATGAAGAGGTATTCGGAGGTACATTCATAATCGCAGTTGCCAGTGGTCCTGAAAAATCAGGTGACAATAATTCATACGAAAGTCCATCAACAATCATTTTTTTTCGTTCTTCTGACCTTACAACTAAATCATCTGTATTTGTTTCTTCAAGTAAAAAACTAAAAGTAGGAACATCAAGTGCCTTAGCTAAAACCTTTAGAGTTTGAATAGAAGGATTAGCTAATCCACGTTCAATTTGACTTAACATGGACGGTGTGATTTCAGCTATTTCCGCTAATTCTCTATTGCTCAAACCCTTGGCTTTTCTGAATCTCTCCACTTTTTTACCAATATCTATATTCTCCATTGGCGCTCCTTTTATTAAATATTATTAAATTTTATTAAATAAAAATTAACAACTATTTGTAAATGTGTTAAATTGTATTTAACTATATAAAATTATATTTTACCAACTTGTAGTTTACAAGTCAGGAAAGGGTGGAGAGAATGAATGACTTCTTTACGTTTTTAATCCTTTCATTATTTGTTGTCATGAGTCCAGGAATCGATACAGCACTTATAACAAAGAGGACGTTTTCAGATGGAAGAACAGATGGTTATAAAATGGCTTTTGGTATTACAGCTGGCTCTTTGGTACATACCTTCGCTGCTGCCTTTGGCCTTTCTGCTATTTTAATGCAGTCTGCTGTAGCGTTTGAAATTGTGAAATATGCGGGTGCCATTTACTTAATCTACCTCGGATTATCTTCTTTTATCTCTAGGAAAAAGAAGAAAGTTGCTAGTGTTGAAAACCAAAATCATTCTGACATGAAAAAGTCAGCTTTTAAGCAAGGTCTCTTTTCAAATGTACTTAATCCTAAGGTGGCCATGTTCTTCTTAACCTTTTTACCCCAATTTGTGCAACCGGGAGCTGCCGTAACAGAACAACTAATTATTATGGGTGTTATTTATACAGTCCTCTCTATCACCTGGTTCCTTATTTACGTCTTTTTCATCAACTATTTGCGTGAATGGCTTATGTCTCCGAAAGTGCAAAGGATTATGGATAAGACAACAGGAGTTATCTTAATTGGATTTGGATTAAAGCTCGCTTTAGATAGACAACAATAAGAAACCAGATAAAAAAAACGCTAAACTCAAATAAAAATGAGTTTAGCGTTTTTTTATCACTATTTTTGTTTTGATAGCTTAATAGCTTGTATCCATATCGAAGCTTTTCGTACTAAACCAAAATAGGATAAGAAGGCCAAGAAACTGGCGCAGAAGATAATGACACCCATAGGAACGCCGGTATTTGCCCCTGCTATTCCCACAAGCGGAGCTGATATGGAGCCGAGTACAAAAGGCAAAACCCCTAATAAAGCGGAAGCACTCCCCGCAATATGGCCTTGTGATTCAATAGCTAATGCAAAACACGTGGTACCAATAATACTAATGGAAGACACAAAAAAGAAAATCGGGATCGCGACGGCGAAAAGTGGTGCTTTTAAAAGCAGAGCAATGAGTAACCATGCACCCGCTACATTGGAGATGACTAATCCAATCTTTAGGAATGTCTTCTCCTGAATGAAATCTGCCAAACGCCCTACCGACTGACTTCCAATAATTAGAGCAATTCCATTTACTCCAAATAAAAAACTAAATTGTTGAGGTGTAACGCCGTAAATATTTTGATAGACAAACGGAATCCCAGATACATAGGCAAAAATTCCTGCAGTCGTAAAACCCTGAGTTAGTGCGTATCCCAAGAACGTGCGGTCTCTAAACAAAGAACCAAAATTCCTCAGAATTTGAGGAAAATTGCTTGGTACACGATTTTCTACTGGCAGAGTTTCTTCTAATTTTAATATAACTGTGAAGAGCAATATCGCACCTAAACAAGCCAATGCAACAAAAACTCCATGCCAATTAGTAAAAGCAAGAATTCCCCCGCCAGCAATAGGTGCAACGATTGGCCCCAGGTTTCCTACTAACACCATCATCGTAAAAAACTTAGTCAGTTCCCTTCCACTAAAAAGATCTCTGACAATCGCTCTTGAGATCACAAGTCCACCTGCTGCAGCAAAGCCCTGTACTAGACGAGATATAATAAGGAAATAGATATTGGGCGCAATAGCGCATGTCAGCGAAGCAAGTAGGTACAAGATGATAAAGAATATCAAAGGTTTTCGACGGCCTTTCACATCACTCATAGGACCAATGATCAATTGTCCCAAACCCAGACCTAATAAACAAGAAGTTAAACTAATTTGTACTAATGAAGCTGTGGTATGATAATCTTTTACAATCGTTGGAAAGGACGGCAAATACGTATCAATTGTAAAAGGTCCTAATAGTCCAAGTGATCCTAGAAGTAAAGCCAGCTGTATTCGTTTTTTCCCACTCGGTTTATTCAATTTCCATCGCCTTTCTAAAAAAAAGTATTTGTTTAAATACTTTTTTTAATTTATTTCGAGCTGCTAAATAAAAATAATGTTCATTATAACTCATAACTTAATCGTAAACAATGGTGATTTGCTCCTTTTTGCTCATTACATATTTAAGGTAGGCTGTGTTATACCAGAATGTTGATTTCACTTTGTATGAAAAATAAACGGAAAAATTCCGCCTAAATTGGGAAATACCTATATTTCCTTAAAAATAAGAGGAGTTTTTCCGTTTATATTATTAAATTGTATGGATTTTATCCTACTTTAGAGCAGTTAACCGGAATATCTCCGTTTATTTGGCTTATTAAGATTCCTCTTTCAACATTAGCAGGAAATTCTCCGCCTATGAATTCTCTTACGTACCAAAAAATCGTTACGCTGCGGTCGGCAAGGGCCTGCAAACTTCTTAATGAGCAACATTTGTCATTCGCAATCCACTGCTTTAGCCATTAAAAGCAAAGTAGCAAGGGTTAAACCCTTGCTACCTCTAATGTTTTTTTACAAATTGCCCTACATTTTTACAGTGCAAAAAGGATTACTTTTTGGTTTGCATTTCCTGTACAAATTGACGTTTTGCGGTAGGATACGGAGCCCAAAAAACATGAGTGCCTCAATGCATCAAAACTCCCGGTACCCAAGTATAGCCTGTTCGTTTTCTAATTCACTATTCAAGATTCCCATTTCACGAATATGTGTACGAGTTTTTTCATCACCTAAATAATAGAGTAAAGAATAGATCACCATCATTCGTAGGTCATACGCTTTATTTTCGGGTTGATGATGGTATTCAAGAAAAGGAACGTGGGCTCGCATATAACTTTCCCAATCCGTTTCATCAGTTTTATCGAATAGCCGTTCCAGGACAGCGACTTGGCTTTCCGTTGCGTAAATCTTAAAATCCCATTCCCCTCCATTCGGTTCACCAAAAATCTCGTGCGTTTGTATGTTTATGAAATAGCTACGTTTTTCATCCATATGATCATCTCCTATCCTTTTTCCATGTATACCACAACTTTTCAAGTCCAAAACGGTAAAGAAAAAACGCTAACCTCATATAAGAATGAGATTAGCGTTGGTCGCTTTCGCACTATGTAATAGCCCACACAATTTCACTAGTTATGGCTGCTGCATTCCTGCCCTGACCAGTTTCTTAGTGTCCTTGTTGGACTATGATGCGGGTGAAGGGAGTCGAACCCCCACGCCCAAAGGCGCCAGATCCTAAGTCTGGTGCGTCTGCCAATTCCGCCACACCCGCAAAACAATATGATGGCAGAGAAGAAGGGATTTGAACCCTCGCGCCGGTTACCCGACCTACACCCTTAGCAGGGGCGCCTCTTCAGCCTCTTGAGTACTTCTCTGTATGAAGAACTACTTCAATAAGTTCCGTTAAGAACTTACAAGACAACTATATCATCCGAACTAATTGGAAGCTACCTGTAAATTTTGGTAGACAAAAGTCCTGAGTTTTCTATCTCTTTTTCTGAAACGATGCCTTATGGAACTTTCCAATATGCTTAAACAATTCCTCACCAGTAAATTCCTTATGCGTAGATTTGGTTTGAACATACATAGCCTGATAAGGTTCCGGCACCCATATATAATGATGAATATAATCCGTCAGTACAAACCCGCACTTCTGCCAAAAATGAATCCTTTTAATGTTTTCCGGTATTTTTTCTGCTTCAACTTCAATTATTAAAGCATCAAAGTTACTTAGAGACCATTCACGAATATAGTTCACCATTTTCTTACCTAACCCCTGGTTTTGAAAATCCGGGTGAACAGCCAAATAATCAACTAATAAGGCATCCATTTCATTTAATTTACCTGTAAGGGCTATCGCAACGATTTGGTCTCCCAGAAAACCAATATGTAAATAGCAGATCCCTTTTTGAAACATATTCCGAATGATTTCCTCTGGTTTTGCTCCCTTGTCTTTGAAAGCTTGTTTATAAATGAAGCCTGCCTCGGCCCATGTATCTTCATTCCATTCATCATACGTTTTAAAATTCAAAACAATTTACCTGGAATATTGTCCCGAACATGCTACCAGGTTTCCCTCCTCGTCATTTTGTTTTTTATTATTTACCGTTTAGTAAAAAACAACCTGATTCAATCAGGCTGTTTTTTGACTTAAGGTAACGGATTACTTTTTAGGTATTTCACAACCATTTTCATCACAGACGATTCCATCTTCATTGTTTAACACAACGATTTCATCCTCTTGAATGACTTTTCTCATTGCTTGAACAAACGCCTCAGTTGGTTGTGCACCGGTTAGGGCATACTTTTTATTGATAAGGAAGAATGGAACACCTGTAACCTGGTACTGCCTTGCTGTTTGCTCATCTGCACGTACTTCATCCGCCATCTCATCACTTGCCAGCATGTTTTCTACAGATTCCCTGTTTAACCCCACTTCTACCGCCAATTCCGTTAAGGTTTCATGATTACCAATATGCTTGGATTCCGTAAAATGCGCGTGTAAAATTCGTTCCGTCATCTCTTTCATTAAGCCATGTTTCTTAGCAAACATCGTTAAACGGTGTGCATCGAAGGTGTTCGTTAAAATAAGAGTATCCATTTGATAATCCAGCCCAGCTGCCTTCGCCATTTGTACCATTCTTTCGGTATTAGCTTTTGCTTGTGCGATACTCATCCCATATTTTTTTGCTAACGCTTCGTAAATGTTTTCTTTGATGTCGCGACCAATTGTCGGATCCAATTCGAAACAACGGTAAGTTACTTCAATTGGATGGTCAAACTGTTTAATGGCATCCTCCAGATGCCTTTTGCCAATATAGCAAAATGGTCAAGCGTAATCAGTCCACATTTCAATATGCATGTTTGTCCCTCCTGTTTGTTATTCTTGTATAGTATAGGAGAAGAGGTTTTATTTTACACAAAATATGATCTCAATACTTAGCTTTTAACGGGAGTTATTAGATTTCCATTTATCATTAATAAATTTGTATCCCCAAATGCCAAGAGCTATCATTAGAATAGATAGGATTAACAAAACATAGGGTGCTGGGATTGGTAAAGGCGGGCGTTTACTTTTTACAAAGAAATCAACAAGAATAGACCAAGAACCCGTAATGGTTGAGATAACAACAAAAATCGTCGATATTAGTAAAAAACGATCCGTATTCTTTTCTCGTTGATCATCTTCTTCTCGTTCTCTGTCCCTTCTTTCTTCCTTTTCTTGTTCTAAGCGGTTTTGTTCTAGTAGTTCCCAAGCTCTTCGCTCTTCTCTCTCTTGTTCCAGTCGTTTCTGTTCCTCAGCCTCTCTTGCTCTCCTCTCATCACGCAATTGTTCACGTAATTCCAACTCTCGTTTCTCTTTTTCTTTTTCACGTTTGGCTGCTTGAAGTTCGGCAAGAGATGCCAACGCCTCCATTTCGGAGTGAATATCCTGCTTTAATTCTTCGATACTTAAATTTTTCGCAATGACTTCGTATAAAGCTTGCTGATGGGTCACACTTGATACATGTTTAAAAAATCCCCGAAGAATAAGAAAGTTAATTTCTTTCCGTAATTTTAACACTTTGGCTTCAGAGGTATTCTCATCTATTATGGTTTCGTCTTCACCTTTACTAATTTCCGATGCTTCTACATTTAGTGCCAAAAAGGCATACCGTTGATGAAGGGCTAAGATATAAATATAAAAATAGGATATTTCTAGATTCCCAATATAGTTGCTAGAAAAAAAATCATTTGTAACATCATTTTCAGTTAAATAAGCTAAATTAGCTAATCCCTCTAAAGATACACCCCAATAACTATTTTTAAACAGCTGGATTGTTTGAGGATTATTGGCTATGTCAAATTCAAATGGTGAGGGTAGATAAGAATTTTTATATCCTTTACGAAGCTGGAAAAGAGCAAGTTTCAATTTATGTTCCCACTGTGGCTCTCTTAGAAACATTTTATCTAATAGCATAAAATTATATAAAAGAGCCGTTTCAGGATTACCTTTTGAATTTGTAAAATAAGTATGGACCCTTAATTCATTTAACATATTCCCTGAAATCTCAGATAAAGTTCTAAAATCCATCGATAATTCATTCATCGGCTTAGCTTTCTTTTTAAAGTACACAAAGTATTCCTTTTGGTTATATAAATTTGCGTTATACAAATGGTGTAAATGCTTCAAATGATAATTAGTAAGAATGATGGTTTCAAGATCATGACTAGTATGTTTAATATCATAAAGTAAAAAGCCAATCTGGGTTTCGAATACATATAAAGAAACTTTAGTAACTTTAAAATTGGTTACTTCTTCCCCATTTTCGTTCATTAAGTAAAAATTCTGAGAGGTATTAACGGGCAAGTGATATTTTTCCCTTGCTTCCCGTTTTAAGTCAAAAGATCTCCCAATGGTACCTTTTGTTATTTCATCTTGATTACTTGCTATAAGATTCGATACATGTTCTAAAATATTTTTTCTTTCGATTTTCTTATTATCAATAATCCAGTCAGCTGCTAGTGCTTCTTCTACTTCTAGATAGCTGGTACTATAACAAAATGGAATGATTAAAGTGGTTTTACTCTTTTCAGTTATAATCTTTGTCCTAATTTTAAGGGTTTCAAATTCATCCATGAGTTTCTCCCATACCGTTTGCTTTTCATTTATTTGTTCATTTGTCTCTTCTTTACCTTCAAAAAATGAAAAGTAAACAATCTCCAATCCTTTCAAAGCGACTGGAGAGTTCTCTTAATTATTTATCACATTAAGTAATTCTTCTTCAGAATATAGCGTAGAAATTCCAGGTTTATCTTTAAGATAACGGTAAATTTCATCATTTGTAAAATAATTCTTTAAACCAGTGATAATGGTCGATAGATATTGAATAGATGGTTTTGTCAACTTAACTTCAGTAATGTCCCAAGGAGCTGTGAACGTAAAAACCGGATACCCTTCACTTTCACCAAGATATAGAATATTTCCATACCAAGCCTTGTTTCTAAATACCATCGACCCTTCCTCAATTACCTCGTTTAAATCAATGTCAAATTCCAAACCATTGTTTTCTTGTTTAAGAATATCTAAAAATTGGTCTCGGGTAATTAAATATTTCTTACTCAGTGTTACATTTTCTTTTTCGGTTTGAAGTCCTATAAAGGCAACCCCTTGGTGTCCCCATCTTGCTGATTCCTTTGCAAAATAAAGAGGATGAGGGATTTCGAATAAGGATTCATTTAGAGGCAGAGATGTATCTCTACAACCCGTTTCCACCTTATCGGAGCCTACTGGTTTGCCACCCTTGATATAACATAAAAAACGCTCATTATTAATATTAGATCCGTAACTTGCATACCAAACATACTGACCTTTGCTCATATTCTTTCACAGGCTTCCCATTCGAATTTTATTTTCTGCCGATTGCACAATAATGAATTTCTTGAAAATAGAAAGACTCATCCAAGAACATTAATTCAATTTCTTCCAAAGCATTTTTGACCCACTCATACTCTTGACGATATCTAGTATTGTCAGGATGATTCTTGAGTCTATTTTTAAAATAGTTATATCTAAATGTAAAGTTCTCAGTAAATAAATTATGCCGTTCTTCGGTATTTAACGCCGTAGTATCGCGAACATTATAAAAGGTTTTAATATTTTTAAATCCTGTTCTACGTAATTGATAAAACTGTTTTCTGGCATTTTCCCGATCAGAGACACCTTCTATCTGACTCGTTAGTTCTAGGATCGTACCTATTAAATTTTGGTCATCTGGGTAAGCAATCTTTGAACCATCATCTGAACCGCGAATGGCAAAGTACCCACCCCTTGTTAGGAGATTTCGAATCTTCAGTAAGGCCTTCATAGGTTTTTCTAAATGATGTATGGTAAAAGCAGAGAAAATGATGTCAATTTCTTCAATCCCGATGTCACTTAATTTGGACCTAATGGTTTCTACAAAATCATCTGCTTCAATATCAACATGGAAAAACGTAAACTTTTCATTTTCATAATTATTTTTGGCATCTTTTATTTTATTTTCATTAAAATCAATCCCAATGACATGTTTCACATTCTCAAACTGACTAAAACGTTCATAGGTTACTACGCCTGAAGCGCACCCTAAATCTAGGACAACCAAATCTGTTTTTTCAGCAAGATTACTCATAATGTATTGAAATACTTCTTGATCGATTTCTTCATAGTTTTTCGCTTGTAAAATCAGGCGTTCTTCTTCACCTTTATGGGAGGAGGAGTAATGAGATTTTTGTCTAGCCTCTTTTTTGACAACAGGTAGACTATTTAAATCAGGAAGCGCAATTTGTGTACTTGCTTCCTCCACAACAGACTCGGTATTTTTTATAAAGGAATTGTTTATTGAACTATCCAAATCAGCAAATCCTAAAATAGCAAGTAAGTTTCGTAGATATTCATAAACTAGATTCGCCTCTCCGCGACTACAGGTAATCCCATCATGAACGATTTTGTTTCTCAGGCTGACAATGGAAGAAAAATTTAATGTACGAAGTAGACCTAGGTCCTTTGATGTGTGAGTAGCCCATTTGTTCATGAGATCACTTTCACGGAAGAGACCAACTAGCTCTCCAAATCCAAAGTCTTCTACCCCTTTATTCCCCTTGCCAATCTTTTTTTCTATTTCTAATATGTATTCTCTATCCTTGTAGGATAAGGAAGAAACAGCTTGCTTAAAAATCTTTTTAAAGACTATCTCAAACACTGTACAGCTTTCTTTAACTGCTACATCATAGTCTCCTGTATCAATTACTTTTTGAATAAAACCTAATTTATCATCCACTTTGGGTTGATTCTGAGCAATCATTTGTTACCTTCCTTTTTATCTCACTATTTGTAAAACTTAATTACTATTATTATACCAAAATCATGGAAAGTAGATAACGAAATTTCAATTAAAGTGGGTATATTAACTTATTATGAGAGACTTCCCCAGCCTGCTAAAAGCAACAAAACAAGTTTGTTGAACGGTTTCTATCAAAGCTGTCATAATGCTTAAAAATTTATCGTTTAATCATAAGTCAAATCACTTGTGTATCTGAATGCTCCAAAAGCTGCTGCTTCTGGTGAAGTTCTTATTCCTGTATAAATCGCCACAATAATCTCGCTTAAAAAGGCCATGTTCTTCCAACATGACCTAAGTGATATTATTTTTTATGGTTAAGAAATGCCAGAATCGCGGTGATCATACTAGAAAATAGATCGCCAACATGAATGTGTCTATTTAGCTGAATGAATGGCGTTTAACTCTTCTATAATATGATTAGCATATGCCTGGCATAAATTCATAACCGTATCAATGACTACTTTTGTTGAATATTCCATGAAGTTCTCCATGAAGTCCCTATTATCCGGATGCAGGAATGTACCTATAAATTCGACCAGCAAATCGTTTACTAGCTTGGTATGGAATAAAACACCTTCCGCATGGACTACTTGCTCTTCAACGCCCGAGCCTTGGTAAACTAACTGTTGAAACCGAGGCATATTTTCTTCAAGGAAATTAGTTTCTTCGACTTGTTTCGGAACATCCGCCATGAGAGAATGGAAAATTTCTAGTGGGAAAAACTGTTCTTCTTCGATACACTGTGCTAAAAAAGAGATGGCCGTATTTGTATTTGCGTATTGAAAGGTTACAATTTCTAAGAGTTCCTTTAAATACTCTTCATGCGAACCTACACCTTCTCTTATTTTTATTAAAACCTTTTTAACTCCTTCTTCCCGCTCAACTTTATCCCAATGAGGCTGACTAATAAAAGCATGAATGACTTCTGCTGTGTTTTTTGATAATAGTTCTAATGACAATGTTATCGTCTCCTCTAATTAATTTCGTATTTATGAATCAGTTTCAGGTTAAGATCATCTTACTTAACTAAGTTCTTAATAGCTGATTAGAAAATAGATTTTGCAACATACTTCACATTATAACTCAGACATCAAATGACATAAACTTTTAATTTTCAGAAAAAAAAGAGGCGCCACTTCAGCCTCTTGCACGTAAACCTTTCAAGTAAACAATAAAAAAGAAGACGTTTCTACTTAGGTAGATTTGTATTTTTGGTGCCTGACACCATAAAAAGATCAATAGTAAAAAAATAATGACATTGTTAACTATTTTACATTATTTTTTGAACTTTCAAAATATAATAAACCTAAGGAAATAGCATTTTATCATTAGCCAACTCAGCAAGTTCCTCAATATTATTAATCACATATAACTTTCCTTTTTTTACAATATATGAATGATCTTCAAGCCATTTTATATTCTTTGCAATGGTTACCCTTGTAGTACCTAGTAAGTTTGCCATTTCCTGATGAGTAAAACTAATGGTTACTTGAACCTGTTTCTCACCTATCCTTACGCCATATTGTAAAGATAGCTGAATGAAAGCTGCACAAACCCTCGGCAAGGCTTTCATATAGCTTAATTGTAAAGATTGCGAACACAAAAGCCGATATTTTTTTGTAATAAGGTCAAGAGTTTGATGAATGTATTGTGGGTTATTCGAAAGAAAATCAAAAAAGGTTGGGATTGAAATTCTATGTAGTATTACTTCAGATGCGGTTATTGCATTAGTAGCATAACGGGAGTCACCATTCAAAGAACACTCACCTAGTAGCCCATTTTTCCCGATAATTGCGAGCGCCTTTTCTTCTCCGTTTGGTGAGATCAAGAACAACCGAACGCGTCCAGATTCAATTAAATATATATAATGGCCAACTTCGTTTTGATGGAAAATAGTTTCGTGCTTTTCAAATCTAATTTGTTCGGATTTTGGCTTTAATTCCTGCCACGTGAAAGGAAGATAGTCCAGCCAAGGATTTAGCAAATTGAACTCATTAACAATATCATTCATTTTCTTCACCTCATTTTGATATGAAAGGACTTTGTTTATGGAAAATTTAGTAGGAATTAGATCGGAATTTCCCATCTTAGAAAAGAAAATCATACTTTCAAGTTGTTCACAAAGTGCAATATCACGTAAGGTAATTGAAGCCATGGATGCATATAAGAATAGCTTAATAGAAGAAGGCATGTCTTGGGATGTTTGGATGGAAAAGGTGAATAGCGCGAAGGTGAAATTCTCTCAACTTATTAACTGTAGACCTGATGAAGTAGCCATTTTATCTTCAGTTTCTGATTCTATTTCATCCATATTACACTCATTAGATTTAAATATGCAAGAGGTTTGTGTAACAGAAATGGATTTTCCTTGTATTGGCCACGCAGTCTTGGCACAAAAAAGAATTCAAAATTTTAAAGTTACATTTATACCATCGGATCATAATGTTATACCACTAGAATACTATGAAACATATATATCTGAGAAAACAGGACTTACCTGTATTCCCCATGTTTCCTATTACAATGGATTCAAACAAGATATTAAAGAAATCGCAAAAATTGCCCATAAAAAGGGATCCCTTCTTTTTGTAGATGCCTATCAGTCTGCAGGCAGTTTAGATATAGACGTTAAGGATATGGATATTGATATATTGGTAACGGGAATGCAGAAGTATCTTCTAGGTGTACCTGGCATCTCGTTCCTTTATATAAAAAAAGAGATTTCAGAACAATTATCACCCTCGACCATTGGATGGTTTGGGCAGAAAAACCCATTTGACTTTAATTTAAAATCATTGGAATTTGCTGAGTCTACGCAGCGATTTAATACTGGGACTCCTCCAGTAGTTAATGCTTATATCGCTGATGCAGCTCTATCTCTCATAAATGGGATTGGGATAAAGGCAATAGAGCACCATTTGAACAATTTATCATCTTATACTTTAGAAATGGCTACTCAAATGGGATTTCAGATTGCTAGTCCATTAGATTTACAAACGAAAGGTGCCAGCACAGCAATTTATGTTAAGGATGCTAATAGGATTGAATATTTATTGAAAGAGCAAGGCATCATTGTATCGGCTCGAAAAGATGTCATCCGTATCGCACCACATATTTATAATACCAAAGAAGACATTTATGAAAGTTTAGCTCAGTTAAGCAGTTTAACTTTGTGATTCCCCCTATTATACTTATTGAGTCTAGCCTAATATTAGGCTAGCAATTTTTTTTGAAATTAAAAACGCACCTTTTAAATCAGGTGCGCTCAATTTAATAATTTTGAATTATTTAAGGTTCTGGCTTATCATTATTTTTTGCTGTCCCTTCATATGAATGACTTTGCCAATTTCCTCAAGTTCCACCAAATCTTCTTCTACCACTCTTGCAAAAAGATTACCCGGAATCCAACCAGCTGGAAAAAAGGTGCGTGCTTCTTTTCCATAAAAAAGCCCAAAATCATAAATTGGAGTTGGAATCCCCCCCCATGCGTACTCAGGCATAAAGGTAAAAAGAATATCTCCTGGCTGAGGGAAACAGGTTAGATTTTCTTTTGCTGGATCATGAAGAGGTGTATCTTTACAAACATCTACTGGCAATTGGATAGAAATTTCCTTCCCTGTATACATTGCATGCCTTCCGGTAGTATAAATAGGGTTCCCAAGCAATCTCATGAAAGCGGCACTTGTCGAAGGTGCCTTCTCATTTAATAATCTTGCCTTAAGTGAAACATCTGAATCTAAAAAGGTAATCGTAAATGTATTCAAGATTATCTTTCCCTCCTATACCACACTTGGTTCAAAAATCAGCTGGTTATTTTTAAATCGCCGATAATTTAAACTTGAAACATCAATCTTTGGTGTTTGTTCAGCTACGATTGTGGCTACAGCTTCCCCAACCGCAGGTGACATCATAAACCCATGACCACTCATCCCCACCGCCTGATAATAACCTGGTAAACCATCTACACAACCTAGAATAGCCTGATGGTCCGGAGTACTGTCGTATGTACCATCAACATGTGAATGGATGACAAGATCCGTAAGCGGCGGAAAAATTTCTGTTCCGACTTCTGCAGCCCTTAACTGAAAATCAAACATATTAAACGGTGGCTGCAAGTCTTTTCCAAGATAACTTAAATATATAGTCCCATCGGTTAATTGTTTGGCAGCAAACCCCATTTCAAATGAAATAAGCAGGGGCTCAAGAATTCGTTCTGTAACCCGATTGGTATATAAAATTCGTCTTACTTCAAAATTAATAGGCAAATCAATTTCAGCAGTTTTTGCTAATCCTTTAGAACCCAATCCAGCCGCATTCACTACTTTATCACAAGTAATGCTCCCACGATTTTTACAATAAACTCCCTTAACCACGCCATTCTCTACAATGATTCGCTCCACATCATCATTTATGAATTGAACACCTTTCCGCTTGGCAGCTTTCGCAAAGCTATGAGTAACATGATAAGCATCATCTGCGAACCCATCGGTTTCACAAAAGGAAGATGCAATGAAACTTGATTCGTTAATACCTGGTACAATTTCTTTTGCCTCTAAAGGGGATAAAAACTTAGTAGGAATTCCAAGTGAGTTTTGTAATGTCACACTCTGAGCATATTTCCTTTTTGCTTCTTCGGAATGGAAGGTATAAAGGTATCCAACTTCTCTAAATTTTATTTCATGTTCAGGCTCAAGATATGCATTAATATTTTTAAAAAACTCTGTTGATGCTTTAGACATGATACAGTTAATTTCTGTACCCCACTGTTGCCTGACACCACCTGGGCAAATCCCGGTAATATCCGATGCGATTCCACCTTTATCAATAACTAATACATTTGAATAACCTTTTTCGGTGAGAAAATAAGCAATGGAACAGCCAATGATTCCAGCTCCAACAATAATGACATCGTAATTTTTCATATTACTCTCCCTTTCTAGGCTTTAACGAAGGTGACAAGCAACCCAGTGGCCATTTCCTGTATCCTTTAATTCTGGAGATATCGACTTGCATTCCTCCATCACGTATGGACAACGAGTATGGAACCGGCAACCTTCAGGTGGATTCACCGGACTCGGGATATCCCCATTTAAGATAATCCGTTTCCTTTTTAATTTGGGATCTGGTCTTGGGATGGCAGACAATAACGCTTGAGCATACGGGTGTTTAGCATTATCGAAAAATTCATCACGATCCGCGATCTCTACTATTTTCCCTAGGTACATGACAGCAATCCGGTTTGAAATATGCTTAACGACACCTAGATTATGTGTAATGAACAAGTAGGTTAAACCATATTTCTTTTGAAGGTCCTGAATTAGATTTAATACCTGTGCTTGTACAGATACATCGAGTGCCGACACAGGTTCATCCATGATAATTAGTTTTGGATTCACAGCCAATGCCCTGGCAATACCAATTCTTTGCCGCTGGCCGCCAGAAAATTCATGCGGATACCGGTCGATATAGGCATGGTTTAATCCAACATCCTGCATAATTTGCTTGACTCTTTCTTTTCGTTCCTTTTTAGATATGTCTAAATGGATAGACATTGGTTCTTCCAAAATTTGCTCTACCTTTAAGCGTGGATTTAGTGAGGCATAAGGGTCCTGAAAAACAATTTGCATATCCTTTCTTTTTTGTTTTAAATTTTTGGATGTAAGTGCTCGAATGTCCTCATTTTCGATTAGAATTCGACCTTCGGTTGCCTCGATTAATCGAAGAATAACCCTACCTGCAGTTGACTTTCCACACCCTGATTCACCAACAAGTCCCAGAGTTTCACCTTTCTCTATATAAAAGCTTATATCATCAACTGCCTTTACAACGCTCGTGGACTTGCTAAATAGCTTATCTCCCTCGACAGGAAACCACTTTTTAAGATTTTCCACCTGTAGCAATTTCTCTGCCATTTAAATCCCCCTTTCCACCTGGCCATTGGTTTGAATAGATCCAACACCTAATTCTACGATCTTTACATTCAATAAGCGGTGGTTCCTCCTGCTGGCAAATGGATTGTGCATATTCACACCTGTTTGCAAAACGACAGCCTTGTGTTACTTCAGAAGGATGCGGAACTTGCCCAGTAATTGGATTCAGCCGTTCCACCCTGCCATCTATATTAGGAATTGACTTGAGTAGTCCAATAGAATAGGGATGCTTGGGAGATTCGAAGAATGATTCGACATCGGCATATTCCACAATCCTGCCAAGGTACATGACAGCAACTTTATCGGCTGTTTCCGCAACTACACCAAGATCATGAGTAATCAAAAGGATGGCCGTATTCAACCTATCCTTCAGATCATTCATAAGTTCTAATATTTGCGCCTGTGTTGTCACATCAAGTGCCGTTGTTGGTTCATCCGCAATAAGCAAATCCGGGTTACATGCTAAAGCCATTGCAATCATTACCCTTTGTCTCATTCCGCCAGATAACTGATGAGGATACTGCTCTGCCCTTTTTTCTGCAGAGGGGATTCCCACTAATTTAAGCATCTCTATTGCCGTAGCTCTTGCTTCTTTAGACGAAAGTCCTTGGTGCTGGGAAAGAACCTCCATAATTTGATTACCAACCGTAAAAACTGGATTTAACGATGTCATTGGTTCCTGAAAAATCATAGAGATTTCATTTCCTCTTATTTTTCTAATCTCTTTTTCTCCCATTTTTACGAGGTCTTTTCCTTTAAAAACTACTTCACCCTCAATAATTTTTCCATGCGGCTTAGATATGAGCTGCAAAATGGACAGTGAGGTAACACTTTTACCACTTCCCGACTCCCCCACTATTCCTAAAGTTTCCCCTTTTTTTAAGTCAAAAGTAACCCCATCAACTGCAGCCGTTTCCTTGCCATCATGATAAAAATAAGTTTTTAAATTCCTGACCTCCAATAAGTTTTCCATAGCCATTCTCCTTTGACTTAGATATGGATATGTCTCGGTGTATTAGTCAGAACTTCACAACCGTTGTTCGTAACCAGGACCACATCCTCCACCCGAACACCCGCTTTTCCAGGTATATATAATCCTGGTTCAATGGTGAATACCATTCCCGGTTCTAATACCTCTTCGGATTGCAAGACAATCCTTGGATTTTCATGAATTTGTAGTCCTACACCATGTCCAAGACCTCTTAAACTGTAACCCTCCAGTCCCTCTCTAAAAAACACTTCCCTTGCAACAGCATCTAAATCATGACCGGTCATTCCGGGCTTTACTTCTTCAACGGCCCGTTCTAATGCTTCATGTACAAGGTGATAATATCCTTTTAATTCCTCATTCGGATTACCAATCCAGAGAGTTCGTGTCATATCTGACATATATCCTTGGTATTTAACTCCATAATCAATTAATAGAAAATGATTCTCCTTAACTTGATTATTTGATGGAACCGCATGTGGAAGTGCGGCACGTATGTCGGCAGCAACGATTGTTCCAAAGGCAGGACCATCATGCCCGTGTTTTCCCATCAAATATTCTAATTCTACAGCGACTTCCCTTTCAGACATTCCAGGTTTTATTAACGGTATTAAATCTTTAAATGCTTGATCTGAAATAGCAATAGACTCGCGGATTACTTTAATTTCCTCATCATCCTTAATCCTTCTAATTTTGAGGAGTTCAGTTGTAAGAGGAACCCATTCACATTTCTGGATTAAGGATTTAATTTTATTAAATAGGTGAAATGAAAGTGATTCTGATTCAAAACCAATGGTCGAAATCTCTTTGTCCTGAAAAACAGATTGAATCGTTACAAATGGGTCAATTCCATGTGTGATGATTTCAAAATCAGGGGCCTGCTCCTTTGCCTGTTCTGTATACCTTTGATCAGTAATCAAGCCGCAATACCCTGCAGTAACAAGCAAATAGCCGTTGCTTCCTGAAAAACCGGAAAAATACCTTCTATTTTCATAGGATTGGATAAACAAGGCATCCAGCCCCTGTTCCTGCATCAAATTACGCAGCTTGTTTATCCTACTGTTCATCCTTACACCTCCATACAGGTACCTCATATAGTCAGGGTGATATCTCCCTCTTGTGCCCGAGCGATATCACCCTTTCCACTGACCTTTTTTATTCTTTTATCGCCCAATCTTCAGCATTGAATGTAGCACCTCTAAAATCCGGGTCGAAACCGGAGACTCTATTATTTACTACGAATGGTGAAACCTGCTCATATAATGGAATCCATATTTCGTCTTCAGCGAGTTTCTTGCCAACTTCCCAAATTAATTTTTGGCGTTTATCTAAATCAATTTCCTTTGTCTGCTGCTCTAACAATTCGTCTACTTTTGGATCCGAATAGCTTACGAAATTATATCCGTTAGGCGGCATATACGCAGTTCCGAAATAGCTTCTATATTCATCTGGATCCGCTTCAACACCAAAACCAAGGATATAGGCATCATAATCGTCCTTTGTTACTGCTCTTTGTTTTCCATCCTTTGTTTTCGGTAAAAGTTTTGTGACCAGCGTTGGAAAATCAAGCGATCTAATTTCCATTTTCACGCCAACTTTCTCCCACATTTCTTTTAAGAGAACGGCTGATTTTTCTCTTTCTTTTGTACCTGTAGGAACTTCCATCGTGAAGCTAAGTTCTTTCCCATCCTTTGCATAAATCCCCTTACTATTTTTCTTATAACCGGCTTCTTCCAGCAACGCCTGGGCCTTAGCTGTATCATATTCATAGTTTGGTAGATCAGGATTATGTGACCAATGCTTAGATGGGAAAATATCATCCGCAACCTGACCATATTTCCCAAGAATAGTAGAAACGATTGCTTTCTTATCAACGGCATGTGCTAATGCTTGACGGACTCTAACATCCTTAAACTGAGCATTTTTTGAATTGAACCCTACATAGTACACACTTAAAGATGTTTGAGTAACTAATCCCGCATAGTCGAGACTACTTACAGAAGGAGTTTCGGCAACAGGTACTGGGGTAATATCAACATCCTTACTCAATACAGATGCTAACATTGTATTTGCATCCCCAAAACGAACAATGATCTTATCTAACTTAGGTGCTCCGCCAAAATAATCTTTGTTTGCCTCTAATTCTATATACTGTCCAGTTTCCCATTTAACAAACTTAAAAGGACCCGTTCCAATTGGAGCACGATTTGACTGATGTTTTTCCCATTCACCAGGTGATACATCTTTTAGAATATGTTCCGGAACAATCCCTATAAATAATCCAGAAATAAACGGTGCAAATGGCTCTTTCGTTGTAAATTTAATGGTATTGTCATCAATGACCTCAATGCCTGCAACCTTATCGGCCTTGCCTTCTTTGTATTCTGCTGCTCCTACAATGGGATCGACTCTCCAATAGGCCCCTGCATCATATTTAGCATCTGCCAACGATGTAAAAGTAAATTCAACATCCTTTGCCGTGAATGGCACCCCATCATGCCATTTCACGCCTTTTTTAAGATGGAAGGTATAAGACTTTCCATCCTCTGACACATCCCAATTTTCTGCTAAACTACCAACCATTTTTAATTCTTTATCGGGTATAACAAGCGAATCAAATATCATATGGGTGACATTCGTATCTGAGGTAGTAGCCCAAATAACAGGGTTAAGATTACCTGGTTCACTATTAAAGGCAACGGTAACAGTTCCCCCTACTTTTTCCTTTACTTCTTTTGCTGGCTCGTTGCTTTTCTCTTGGTTCTTTGTGGTGGAAGCACTATCAGAAGAACAAGCTGATAATAGTAGTGTGAAAATTAAGAAAATTAAACCGACTAAACTTCTCTTTTTCTTCATTACAATTTCCCCCTTTATTTAATTTTTTACTTTTGGGTCTAATGCATCCCGTAAGCCATCCCCTACAAAGTTAATACAAAGAATGGTGAGTAAAATAGCAAATCCAGCAGGCATCCATACCCAAGGTTTAAATTGTAAAACCATAATCGATGTAGCTTCATTTAACATATTGCCCCAACTAGGAACAGGCTGCTGTACGCCAACTCCCAAAAAGCTTAATGCTGATTCAGTTAAAATCGCCTCGGCAGTTTGTAACGTTCCCTGGACCACAATTGGTGCCATAATATTGGGCAGGATATGCCTTAAAATGATAATCGCATCGTTCTGGCCCATTGCCCTTGTGGCTTCGATGTATTCCATTTCCCGAAGACGCAATACCTCTCCCCTTACAAGCCTTGTCATCGTTGTCCAACTAACCAATCCAATGATAATCATTACATTAAAAAGGCTGGGCTTTAAAATGGTGGCTACGGTAATGGCTAAGAATAATACCGGGAAACAAATGACGACATCAGTTATACGCATAATAACAGTATCAACCCATTTCCCATAAAAGCCAGCTACAAGTCCGAGAAATACCCCTGTTATTGTCGCAATCATAACCGCAACAAATGCTACACTTAGGGAAACCCTCCCTCCATAAATGATCCTCGATAGCATATCTCTTCCCAGACTATCAGTGCCTAGTAGATGACCATCGCCTGGCGGTGCCAGGACATTAATGTCCCCAAATTCTCCTTTCGTTGATTCATAGGGACTGAAAGGAGATATAAGTGGTGCTAAAACTGCTAGAATGAGAAATATCAGAAGTATAATGGCACCAAAGACCGCAAGCTTATTCTTTTTAAATCGTTTCCAAGCAGCATGGTCCCGCCATCTTTTCTTTTTATATTGCTGGACGAGCTCTTTGTTAGTTTGCTGTACCTCAATACTGCTATTCAAGGACAATTCCCCCTTTCCCCACTTTTTTAATATCTAATCCGTGGATCTGCCCATGCATACATGACATCTGCCAGTAAGTTACCGGCCATCACTAAAATGGATGTAAACAGATTGAGGGCCATAATAACGGGGTATTCCCTTGCAACAATAGATTGAATTCCTAAGCTACCCATTCCTGGCCAGTTAAAAATGTGTTCTGTGATATATGCCCCTCCAAACAAAAAGGGAATGGATAGTCCAAATATGGTGATTACTGGAATTAAAGCATTCCTTAATGCATGCTTGAGATATACTTTTGCTTTGCTTAACCCTTTGGAGTCTGCTGTTCGGATAAATTCCTGATTCAGGACTTCCAGCATACTGGAACGTGTAAAACGCATAACAACTGCCACTGTCGGTAATGCCAAGACAAGAGCTGGCATAATAACGTGCTTAAAATAATCCATAAAGAGGGCAAATCCAGTATAATCTGCCCCTATCGTAACCATCCCAGAAGTTGGCAACCATCCTAGCTTTAAAGCAAAGATAAAAATCATACCTAAACCAAAAAAGAATGATGGAATAGAGATACCTATAAAAGACATAACAGTCAGTACATAATCAGGCAATTTATTCCGCTTAGTTGCGGAGTATACCCCTAAAGGAACCCCAATAACAAACGCAATAATAAATGCAGTTCCTGTCAACAACAATGTAGCTGGGAGGCGTTCCAGTATTAACTGACCAACTGGCTGACCAGTCTTAATCGTATATCCAAGATTTCCTTGTAAAATTTGCGTAATCCAGTTGAAATACTGAACTGGAAGCGAATCATTTAACCCAAGGTTTTCCTGAGCTCTTTCTATTTCCTCTGCTGATATTTTCGGATCAATCATAGTTTGCATTGGATTTCCCGGTGCTAGCTGCATAATGGCAAAAGTCATGATAGAAATTCCAATTAGAATGGGTATCGATTGAAGTAATCTTTTAATCAGGTATTTTTTCAAGAATCTCCTCCCCCACTTTCCTGTTATTGGAAATAAGAATCAATTCATCTTGGCGCTCGGATAAATACCTAATTCCATTAGAAGTAACAACAACATTTTCCTCTACAATAAAATGAATACCATTCTCCAAAAAAAGTGTAGGTTCAATGGTGAAAACCATACCTTCTTTTAATTCTCCATACGGCGCGTTTCCATATCGTTTCCATCTAGGGCCTAAAAGAATGCCTCCATCATGTACATCTCTCCCAATTTGGTGGCCTGTTGCATGAGTAATTTCAGGGTAGCCAAGAGACACATAGTAATTTCGAGCTGCCCCGTCCACTTCGTACCCCTTTACACCAGGTTTCATCATAAGAGCAGCCCTTGTTATGGCTTCATGAACAGCTGAAAAGGCAGCCTTGATAGGTTCAGGGACTTCGGTTTCACCTTCTTTTAAAAAGTAAACGGTTCTGGCAATATCCGAAACATATCCATCCACCTCAACACTAAAGTCGAAGATAACAAGATCGCCTTCATGAATGACAGCCTCGCCCGGCCCTCTATGGGCGATATTCTCCTTTAAAACGATAGGCAAGGAAAGAGAACGATCCACCCCATTCACAACATTTTCCCTTTCCATTTCTGCAATGAATAAAGTTCCCAATTCCCGTTCTGTCATTCCTGCCTTCATTTTTGTAAATACTCTCTTATAGATTCTCTCAGTTACCTTCACTGCTTTTTCAATTCTTTCAATCTCAGTTTTAGATTTAATACTTCTAATTAGGGTTAGAAATGGTTCTGAGGAAACAAATTCCCCATTAAATACCCCTTTAAGAGTATTTTTTAACCAACGGTAACGGCCTGCAGTTAACCCATCAGCCAAATGCTCCTCGACCGAAATATTTAAAGCAATATTCCTTGGGTTTAACTTTCTTACTGTTTCAACTATTAGAGTTTCAAGACTTCCAGTATGCTTACATACTTCATCAAAAAGCTCCGACTCCTCTAAATCTTGAGCATCGATACTACTGCATAATGCCAGTTTTCTTCCTTCTTTTGTAAATATGAACACACCGGGACCAACTGTTCCTACCCCTGTAATAAGGGGAATACAAGGATCACTGCCCTCTGATGTAAGAATGAGCCACATATCAATCTCTAATTCTCTTAAGCTATCAATGGTCTGATTCAACTTTTCCTTTTGTATCTGATACATTCTCTCCGCCTCCCTTGCTTATGCAAAATTCCTCTAAAACATCCTTCATCAGTTGTACACCATATTCAAAGGACTCTAGTTCGATATGTTCATCCTTGTTATGCACCCTATTGAGCACCTCTGTAAATAAAGTCAGGGTAGGTGAAAGCCCGTATATTTGGCTTGCCATTTCTCCTATAAATCTTCCATCTGTTTTACCTAAGGCAGTAAAAGGTACCCATCTCTTGTTTAAACCCAATCGTTCCGATTGAGTCTTAAACAAAGAAATAATTTCACCCTTAGGGTCGCTTTCATATCCTTGCTGAAAAGACAATAATTGGTACTGTACATTAGGTGGCGTAGTCCATTCTTTCATAAATAATTCAAACTGTTCTCTTGTTTGATTAGGCAGTGTTCTGAATTCTAGAAGGACTTCAGCCTTATAAGGAATCACATTTAACTGATCCCCTATACGAATGAGTTCAGGCGTAACGGTTGTTTCCTTCATATATTCATAGAGTCTTTTCACCAATTGCCCCTGTTCATTTTCTTGATTCATCATCTTTTCCATTTCATCACGAAACTGTTGAAGAACCAGGTAATTACCTGCAGGGAAACTAATTTTCATGAGGTAGTCAAGTACCTTGGCTAGCTTTCCTATGGCTTGGTTTTCTGGCGGACAACCAGCATGCCCCCCGTCCCCTGTTGCTGTGATGGATACCCTTGCTGTCCCCTTTTCACCGGAGGCAAATAACATAAGGGTTTCTCCATTTTCACTTTTGACTGTAAATCCACCGCCTTCACTTAGAACAATACTGTTTCTAAAAATGTCTGGAAACTGTCTGGAAATGAACTCCATTCCTTCCTTGCTTCCATTTTCCTCATCCGCAGTAGCTATAAAATAGACATCTCGGTTCAATGGTAGATTCATTCTTTTTAGATGTAGGAAAGCCATTAGATGCATCACAGTAAGTTGCTTTGTATCAAGGGTTCCCCGACCCCAAATTTTATTTTCATAGATGTCTCCTGAAAATGGGGGAAACGTCCACTCTTCTACCCTCGCCGCACAAACATCTAAGTGTGAAAGAAGAATAACAGGCTGTAGCTGTTTATTCTCTCCGGCTAATTTAGAAATAATGGATGTCCTGCCTTTGTTACTGTAAACTATTTGGGAATAAATAGTATTGTTGTCAAGGATTTCTTTTAGATGATTCGCTAGTAAATATTCGGTAGCAAGCTCATTTGTTGTATTGATTTTGAGCATGTTTCTAAAATAATACAGTGCCTCATTTTTCAAACTCATCTTTATTTACCTTCCGCAGGAATCAGTACAAGTTCAGTCTGTCTTTTGCTCAAAACAGCTGGTCCTTGTTCAGTGACAAGAACATTTTCTTCCACTAAGATGCATGGAAGACCGTTATCCTGGATGACAGTTGGTTCAATAGCATAGATTTCACCAACTTCAATAATCCCTTCAACTTCAGGTCTTGGCGGTACACGTTTGGGTCCTAATATGGTTCCACCGTCATGAGTGGCACGGCCAATCTGGTGGCCGACTGAATGGCGAATGGTTGGATAACCGCCATCTTCAATTACTTTTCTTCCAACGGCATCCACCTCATATCCAGTCTTTCCATGAACTAAAGTCTCTATGGAAGCCGTAATGGCATCGATTGCGGTATCGAAAGCATGCTGGATTTCCACAGGGGCTTCCTTTTCACCCGGTTTTAAAAAATAGCAGGTTCGGGCAATGTCTGATACATAGTGGCTGTACTTTAGGCTGAAGTCGATTATGACAATATCGCCAGGCTCAGTCTGATGGTCCGCAGGTTTCCGATGTGCCAGCCCTTTTCTAACAATGCATACAAGAGGGGGATCGTTAGGATGACCTAAACCGTTTGTCACTCCTCTTTTCCCCATCTCATCAACAAATAATTGGCCGATTTCCAATTCTGTCATTCCGCATGTAATATTCTTAAATACTTCATCAAAAATATCTGTTGTGTACGCAATGGCCTTCTTAATATTTTGTAGCTCTCCTGCTGTTTTCACACTGCGTAGCTTCTTCAAAACCGACTCACTTGAAACCTCCAAACCAGCTAGGCGGTCTTTACCAATTACATTTTCTAGCCACACATATAATCCTTGTGTTAACCCATCGCAAAGATGGTCACTCTGTGAAATATTTAAGGCAAGCTTTTGCGGCTGGACTTCCTCAAAGAGTTTAAGGAATGCCTCCTCCATACCAGCTTCATAGACAAGCACTTTTGTAAATAGGTTTGTGGATTCATAACTTCCTTTATCACTAACAGAGGTAAGGGCAATATGCTCACCATTGCTTCGAATGAAAATGGCTGCTTTATGGACTGACCGGATTCCTACTAATAATGGAAGGGCGGGATCCGTGCCTTCCCTCGTTAAGATTAGCCATGTATCCACACCATTTTCGTTTAGCAGCCGTGTGGCCTGTTCCAATTTTTCAGAAGTAATTGAATTTGCAGCAGATATCATTCTTCATACACTCCTTCCATTTGTATAAGGATGTTATACATATTTTGAATGCCAAATCTCAGTGACTCCAACGGAATTCTTTCGTTTACCCCATGCACCATTTTAATGACTCTATCAAAGCTCATATCGGGCAGCATTGGGCAATAACCATAAATTTGGGAATTATATCCCGTTAAGTGCCTTGCATCACTCCCGCCAATCGATAAAAATGGAACCACCTTGGCATTAGGAACCTCCGTTTGAAGCTCCTGCTCAAAGAGAGCCAAATGGTCATGATTAATCTCTGACTCATAGCCTTGTGAAAAGGATAGAATCTCATATTGTACAGGTAAATCACCTAGAATGGTCTCTAGCATTTTGTCATATGCTTCTTTATTGACAGACGGAACCGGTCTGCTATCCAAGAAAATTTCATATTGGTTCATTAATTCTGGATGCTTCTTTCCGCCATTCCATTTTGTAATGGAAAAAGTGGTTTTTGACATGGCTATAAATAAAGAAAGGTGGTTAGGTGGTATTTTATTTAAAAACAGCTCCAATTCATGTTCAGAAAAATGCCAATCCTGAGATGAAGCAATTGTATTAAATAAGGCTAAGGTAGCTGGAGGAATCTTTTCGCAGATATTTGGTTCTTGGAAAGCATTGATCGCATCAAGGATTACCTGCATTCCATTGTTGTTAGGAAGATATGGATTTGATGAGGAATCTTTCTTTGCTGTTATTCTGACTTTAGCCAATCCCTTTTGCCCAAGTTCACATAAATAATAAACTTGATTCTCAATCAAAAGCGGGAACCCTCCGCCCTCGTTAAATACGATGCTATTGTTAAACAAAGTAGGGTGTTTTTCTAAAAAAGGAAGCAACCCAAACTGACTCCCGTTTTCCTCATCTGAGGTCGCAATCATAATAATATCCCTGTTAAGTGGGACGTTGTTACGTTTCAATAATATCAATACCATTAGATGAGTGATGGTTAATTGTTTTGTATCAATGGTTCCCCTTCCCCATAAAACGTCATTGATAATTTCCCCACTAAATGGAGGCACCTCCCAATCTTCCTCATTTGCTGGAACAACGTCTAAATGAGACAATAAAACAATCGGATTACTATAATCTGGGTTTAATGAAATGACTATATTTCCCCGATTTTCATCTGTTTTATGGACGTATGTATACAATCCATTCTGTTCAGCCACTTCAACTAGATACTGAATTGCGTCCATTTCATTTTTAAATGGATTACTAGTATTGATTCGAATGATATGACTTAGGTACTCAGCCGCTTCACTTTTCACATCCAACCAGTTCTTAATCAAATTCACATTTATCACCTTTTTACTATCCAACTTTTAACTCATTATAAGGTTTATCCACCCAATTGAATGTAAAACAGTTTACAAAATCAAAATTTTCTAAAATTTCTAAATGCAAGGTATTAACTAAATATGAGTTTTAAATACATAAATTAAAAAAGACCAGACATGCTGGTACATGGCCGGTCAAGCAATAGATGGTTCCCTCAAAGGGGGATTGACTATTGTGGTGTGATAATCCAATCCATCCGAGCCGCAAAACCAAGGGGGGATTGTTTTTTAAAGTTCATCTGCACCTGTATTAATGAAAAAATCATACGTTTCGTTAAATCTTGGTTCGTTCGGTATATACAGAACCATTCCCCTTCTTGATCTAGATAATAGGACCCGGTAGATGTTTGCGATGATCACAGGGAAGTTACTGAACTTTTTATCGTTCCTTTCATTTTCACGTAATTGAAAACGTTGGTAAACGCTACTTTCAATCATCCAATTCCTATTATGGATAAAATAATCTCCCCCAAAACACACAAGAGGAAAATCCAACTCTAAACCTTGGCAGACAAACTCCGTAGCTCCTTGCCTCCATGTTTTACATTCATGTAAAAACCATTTCCCCGCATCCGTATCCTTCATGAAGCTTTTATAATAAGGGTTATTCGTATACCTCCGAACTTGATTTTCATACGATTTCGAGGATACGAGCATACCATACATCATGTCAGGAAAATCAATTCTTTTATTCTCGATAAACCGTTTACACGCTTCATAATCACATGAAATTCTTAGAATAAAACCCTTTTCCTGCATTTGCACTAACTCATTTCGTGCTGTTTCCATATCCATCTTAAGCAATGCTTCAATCCAACCGCTAGTATCAATAAAGTTACTGCGAATGCTAGTATCTAAAAACAATTGTTCACACTCACGATAATAGGTTCCTTGAAACTGTTCGGCATAATTAGGTGGAATATAGACTCTCCAACCGGGATGGTTCATAAGGGCTTGTTGCCACAACGGGATTCCTTTTTCTTCCCCAACATGAATCGTTTGCCCATCACCGATAAAGCAAACGATGGTGGCATAGCCTTTATGGTTAAAGATCTTTTCCCCCACCTGAAGTAACCCCTCCGGTTCACTCATTTGATAACGTCCCATTTTCTCCTCATCCCAGGCTCGTTGGGCTTCATCAAAGAAAATACAGTGAAACGGTGGAATAATCCTGGTATGTAAGTATTCTCTTTTAAACTCGAATACGCCCTTTATGTATGTTTTTCCTACACTTTCATTAAAAGCAACATCCTGTAGCTGTTCTTGCAGAACATTAACCAATGGTCCATTACCCGATAAATAAATAGCTGAAAGAGGTTGATTTCCTTCTTTATATTGATAAGCATTGTAGTCGTACAGCGTTTTTATAGCCACAAGTGTTTTACCTGCTCCAGGGACTCCGGAAACAAAGATAATTTCCTTGCCTTTCCCCACCGTTTCATTCGCACGAATTCTTTTTTTAATAAACTTAACCGTTTCACTAATCGCTCCCTCTTCGATATTTTTTATATGAGGAAGATGGCCATCTTGAAAAAGGTCAAGGGTAGCCTTGGTTACAGTCGGTAACGGTTGATAAGGGGACGACACCCACTCGTTAACATCATTTTCTCGTTGGAATACAGATCCGCTGATTCGTACCTTTTCAAGGAAATTATTTCGGTTAAGTATTTCGATTCCCCTTACGACTTCAAAACTTTGGACTGCTTCTGTTAAAACCAAGTACCCCTTAATCTTGAGACCTTTCTCATACGTGACATGGTGAAACTTCTTCAGATCCTCTTGATATCCAATCGTTTGTTCAATGTCCTCTAGGCTCACTCTTCCCTTTTGCTTAAACTCAAGAATAATTACCCGGTCCTTTAACATCAGAAGAATATCTGGCCGTCTTCCTTTTTCAAGCGGAAGCATATATTCAAACACAATATATAGCTCTTGATAGTGAGCAATCTGTGGTTGAAAGATACTTTGTAGGAAGTCAAACGTGTCGGTCCAAGAAGCTTTCTGTAAGTCACCGACTGGGAAATCATACTCTTCCAGAAATTGAGTTAATTGAGTGGTGAGCCTAGTAGAGCCAAGTTGAAAAAGCTCTACCAGCGTTCCTTTCCATCCATAATTTCTCTTCATTTTTTTATACACTTCCTTGATCAGACTCATAAATCCTGACAGATGATTTTTAAGGAGGTTGATAACCCAACCTCCTGTTTATGAACTTGTACTTTCAGCTAAGGACATATCGCAAAGCATAAGTATTTAATCGCCTCGGTAAACATGATCATTATGCCATTGAAGATATTCCTTTTTCGGTGGTTGTAACTTTGGTACCTTTATTTTTTGCATGTGGTATTTGGTAAGTTCGGCAGCTAATGACGGATCTTCCTGTATCTTACTGGATACTTTTATCATGTAATCAGATGTAATGGTAATGTATCCCTTATCAAAGGCCTTATCTAATAGTACAGATAAACAAATACCATTTTGTGGGTCGAGGCGGATATCTTTTCGTTCTGACCATGGGATAATATGAGAACCCACAAGAAAGGTTTTGGTTTGAATTTTGGTAATAGCACAAGCGTAGCCATAATTTTTCTTTACTTGCTCAGAAAAAACGGACTGACCTACACGTCTGTTCTGAAGACCCATATGATCATCTACAAAATAATGCTGTCGTTGCTGTTCTTGGATGGTTTGAACCTCTTCCAAAAGCTCTGATTCGGATTCCGGTATGGAATTTACTCGCTGGGCAAAGGCCTCCTTCACAATACCAACAAAATCTTCCTTGGTAATGGTGGTCATTCCATACTGATTAAAGAAATAGCCCCAATTGTTGCCTCTTTCCTTAAAAGTCCAGTCAAAGTCTTCTAAATCATTGGGAAGAAGGACTGGTGTGAAGGCGATCGGCTTCAGAATCACACCTCTTACACGATCTTCCCCAATGGGTTCAATAGTTTCTATTTTTCCAGCACCAAAGAAATAAAACTTTCCATTAATTTCAGAAGCGGAACTTGGCCGTCTATAAAGGAATAAATCTCCCGTTTTTACTCGATTAAATTTACTTGGTGACCAATTATAGGAAACAAAATCCACGTCCCCATGCCCTTGGGCTGTACCCTTTGTATCGAAAATAAAATATCCTCTTGATGGGTCTTCCAGTTCTTCCTTATACAGTTCTAAAAAATGATCCATCAATCTCACCTTCTTCGTCAGAATTTTTACTCTTACACTTACAAAGCGAAGCTCATAATGCTGCACCGTTTGGCTAGAAATATCTCTCCTTTTTAGTCTAATTTGGACAACGGTGCTTTACAATACTTTAAATCGGCATACCGTTTAGGTTACTACGTTTTTAATTCGCTGTATGATGTAACCTAATCCTAACTTATGTATTACTTACACGCAATATTCCATGGCGTTGAAAATTTTGATATACTTTTTTGTAAATGAGAAATAGCAATGTTTAAATGACCAGGGTTACTATATTAGTTCTCGATATAACAATGTGGAATATATATTTATAAAAAAGAAAATTAAAGCGGCTTTTAATATTCAATTTTCACAACAAAAAGGTGTCGTGTTGTGTTGTAACGACTAATTAAGATGGAGTGGTAATATGGGAGAATATTTAAGTGTTGCGAAAATTGCTTCCTTAACTGGACGTCACGAAGAAACTGTTCGGAGATGGATTCGAGAAGGAATATTTAAAAAAACGATTAAAGGCTTAAATAATATGACCTTAGTAAGTGAAGAGGAAGTAATAAGCTATATGTCCGGCAAAACCAGCACCTTTTCAAATATAGTGGATCATTTCCGAGATATCGAAGTTTGTAACTCATCCACTTGGAATCTATTGGTCGGAGATATTTTAACCTTTGAATCATTAAAAACCATTACCAATTGCCCGACGGTTAAAGGCATTAGATATCGTTCAGGGGATCCTAATATATCCATTATCACTACGGTGGGTTCTGCTGGTTCAAAAGCAAGCAACCCCTATGAAGATCGGTTTGAAGAAGGGGTACTTTACTATACAGGTGAAGGTAGGAAAGGAAATCAGAAGTTAACCTCAGGAAATTTACGGCTTTATGAAGCGGAAATGACTAAATTACCTATTCATGTTTTTCAAAAATTAGACGTAGATCAATATGTATTTCTAGGCATGTTTCAGGTTATATCCCACCATACTGAAAAACAACCAGATGCTAATAATTTAATTCGGGATGTCTTTGTTTTTGAATTAAAGCCCATTATAGATAAAAGTAAATCGTTGTCCAAAGAATCTACTCAAGATAATCTCCTAAAAGAGATAGATGATCTGCAAAAACAATTTAAGAATGAAAAGCTTACAAAGCAAACATTAGAAATAAGGTATCAACATAGCAGGAAACTAGTGGAAAGCTTTAAAAAATTATATAACTATAACTGTCAGCTTTGTGACCCCAACAAACCAATCCCCCCGATTACGATGAAGGGTGGAGAAAAATATATGGAGGTACATCATATACAAGGAAATAGCGAGGTAATCGGGAAGGGATTTGAGCAAGATGAAGGACATTATGTTATTGACTCCATAAATAACATAATCTGTGTTTGTCCATACCATCACAAATTACTTCACCATTGCTATCCGAAAGTACACTTTAACCGATCGACTGAATCATTTGAAGCAGAAGATAGATCTCTAATTTTACCCATTAATCTAAAACATCCTTGGCATTTACTCGGGTAAATTTACAGACTTTATATGAGATCTATGCCTTTACTTCTCCAATAATAAAAAAGGGTCAGTTCCCTTTATTTCATAGGACTTCTGACCCTTTGTAAGGGAGAAAATATACTGGTTTGTATTTTTTCATTGTATTGGTGTAAGCTAATTTATTTTCTCTACATTTTCTTTAGATTGTTGTCTCTCTTGAATAATCATATCTAAATAATTGGTAAATTCAGATACCCCCGAATAGGATAAACAAAGATATTCCTTAGCCCTTGTCATACCTATATACAGAAGTGACACTTCCCTCTCCTTATTTTCTTCCAATGGAAATGGCATGGAATCCACATTTACAATGAACACTGCACGGAAATCCAAGCCTTTGCTGCTGTCAATTGTACTTATCTTAATCTTGCCGTCTTCTTTTTCATAGGATCGCTTTGAAGTATCATTTTCTGTAATCCAGAAGAAAGGCAATCCTGCATCCTTTAAAGAACGTTTGATGATATCAATGATAGGGGTAGCAAGATAATGTTATACTTTTTTTTTCATGAAATATTAGGACTCCATATATTAGAAAACCCATTATAAATTGAATACTGATATAACTGAATCAATTTTTCTTCTTTATAATTAATAAAGAAGTTATTGTTTTCCTCTTCTATCTCTTTAGATAGGTCTTGATTTCTTAACAACAAATTATCTAAAAACTTTTCTTCAGCTAAATTATCCCTCTTCTGAATATTACATTTTTGACAAGAAATGACTAAATTCCAGAGATTATCATTTTGAATAAAACTCCATGGTATAAAATGATCAACATGTTTGTTTCTCTTCTCTTTTTTAATTACCTTACCACAATAAAAACAATATTCTTTATCATATTTTGTGAGTATTTCCAAGTATTTCGAAAGGGAATCCCTCTTAGAAATAACCTCTACCTTACCAAGTAAATAATTTATATTAGGTATTTTATTATTGCTTTCTAAGAATTTAGCCAAATGGTAGTTTGTTAAATATGTAATTGTCCTTTGATGTTTTTGTAGGAACTTATAAACAGGTCTATTAAATTTTAGATATCCACGTTTAATGTTGAATTCATAGAAGATGGAGTTTGTATCTGAATAGAAAGCTCCTATTACATATTTTTCCCCTATCTTTTTTATGGAATCTAAAGTTTCAATTTGTATTGAATACGGGAGTTTGTCAAACGTCCATTCTTTTGGAATAGAATATTTTAGACAAATATCTTCTAGAGTTTTCTGAATAGCAGATATTTGATTCTTAGAATTGGACTGCCATAGATTATGATGTATGACTAAATTCCAATAAATCTTTGTAAATGAATAGAATACATCATTAAACATAAGTTCAAGGTTTTCATTAATATTGTATAAATTTTCGATTAAAGATTTTAGCAGCCCATATTTATATGACATCTTTGTCGAAGCATGAGTAAAAAATTGATTTAGTGCCTTCCATATCTCCTCATCGGTCACATATGATTGTTTTATTTCTCCTATTTTTAAATCCCAGCCACCCAATATTTACACCGCCTTCACATAAATTATATCAAATTGATACGTTGGTAATTATTGTTTTGAATAATATTGTAAATTTTGTTGATATTTATGTTAAACTTTTATTACATAGATGTCGAAAATTGGCTTCATTATATGAGATAAAGGTGATTTGGATGAAGGAAATAAAAAGAAGAGAAATAGAACTACTAGCTAAAATATGTTATCAAAACAACCTCCCTCTTAAACTTGCTAAAGATTTATTAAAAGAAGCAGAGAAGTTGTCTTATGAAAATGTAAGTCAAGGTGGAAGGATTAAGGAATATCAAGATTTGATAAATTTTCATATAAAGAATATTGATAGTAATAATCAATGATAAGGTGATTAAAAATGTTATTAAAGAAGCTAGTCTTTGTAAATTATAAAACTTATTATGGTCATCAAGAAATTGACCTCTATATCCCTAAAGATGTTAGAGAAGAAAAAGGACAAAATATTATCCTTCTTGGTGGATTAAATGGTGCAGGTAAAACTACTATTCTAAAAGCAATTCTTTATGTACTTTTTGGAAAAAGAGGAATATCTGATTCTGAATATAAAAGATTATTTTCAAATGTAATAAATAATACCTTCTTTAATGAAGGTGGAAGAGAATGTTCTGTTTCCTTAATTCTCGAAACAGACTCCGGTGAAGAATGGAATTTAAAGGTTAAATGGTACTTTAACACAAATAAAACTGTTGGTCACGAGGAGAGAGAACTCGAGGTCAAAGGATCTAAATCAAAAATTTCCAAGCGCGCTCGTATTGATAATATTGATGCCTTTAATAAATTTATCGATAGAATTATCCCTTATCATGCTGCGCCATTCTTTATTTTCGACGGGGAAGAAATTAAAGAAATAATATTACGTCAGAACAGCCATGAGATGAAAGAAGCCATCCATAAAATAACTGGTATGGAAGCGTATAAAACTCTCCTTACTGACATGAAAGGATTAAAGTCAAATCTTGAAAACAAAATTGCAAGATCTGTTTCACAAATTAAACTGACAAATATTGAATCGGAACTAAATGAAATAAACAGTACCATTACCAAATTTGAATTAAAACGTGATAAGCAACTAGCAGATATTCGGAAATATGAGACACTAATTAATGACGCTAAACGCGCGAGAAATGATAAAATACTTCTTAATTCAAAATCAAGAGAGGTAATTATAAAGCGCCAGTCAAAAATTTCAACAGAATTAGATATTGCATTAAAAGAATTAAGTACATTTTTAAATCAAAATTCAATTAATATCATATTAGGTAATAAAATATCTGCATTAAAAAGACGTCTTAAAGAAGAAAATGAAATTGCTCATAAAAAAATCTTACAAAATGCATCTCTTACACCCTACAGGGATTTCATGAATCAATTATTAAGTAAAAGTATTAATCCTCCTTTATCCTATGAACAATTGGAACAGATAAAAATGTTGGGTGAAGAAATCTGGATAAAGGAGAATAATGTAAGGCACTACGTACCAAAGGATTATAATGTAATACATGATATCACAAACAATGATTATTTATACTTAATGAACATTTTTATTAAGGATAAGAAACAAGTAGTAGACCTAATTAACAAGATTGAACGATTGAACCAAGAGGCAGAATCTGTAGAGATTGAGATTAGAAAAGCCCCTGAAGCTGTTAAATTAGATGAAGAAAATAATAAGATTGACTTATTAACTAAAACTTTGGGTGAAATAAATTTAAGACTTAAATCTATAAATAGTAAGTTAAACCCTGCTTACGAAGAGAAAAAGAATTTAACAAATAAACTTACGAGAATGTCTGGTAGTGATGAAGACCTAGAGGAATTACAAAAGACTTCTAACGAAGTAGTAAAGACAATAAAAGTCTTAGAGCAGTACATTTCTCAAGTTACAACAATGAAAGCTACATTTATCAAAGAAGAATTTTCAAAAATGCTAAAAAGGTTATTTAGAAAGCAGGATGAGTTTGGAAAGATTGAATTTGATATTGAAACCTACACTATTCGTCTGTACAATGACCGGATGCAAGAAGTGAGCATACAAGATCGGTCTGCTGGTGAAATGCAGATGATTTCTTCTGCATTAATTTGGGCTTTAACAAAAGCTTCTGATTTATCTTTGCCAATGGTTATTGATACACCTCTTGGTCGTTTAGATAGTTATCATAGAAATCACTTAATTAATCATTATTACAAAGAATTAAGTGAACAGGTAATCATTCTTTCTACCGACACTGAGATTACTGAAGAATATGTTAACTTGATGAAGGAAAACTCATTTAGACAATATATGTTGGATTATGATGAAAACAAAAAGTACACCATTATCAGAGATGGATATTTTAAATTTGTAAGAGGATGATTTATATGGCAAACAGGAGAATGTCCTTATCCCAACGAGGAAAAGAAATATTGGACAAGATTGCAGAAACCTTAGAGATTGATCGGCCAATGGCTGTTAAAATTGCTCTGGCTAAAGGAATATCCATTTCAACTGGTCCTGTGTTAGAAGTTTACGATGGTGGTCAAGACAAGTGGACTATACCGGATAACATTATTAAAGATAAAGAATTCTTACTTTTTAAGCATTTAATTATTAATGAAGTAAATTTAGCCTTAGACGAACCTGATTTAAACAAACACATGCTTGCTTTTATAGAGAAAGGTCTAAGAAGATTAAATGATGATCTAAAAAACAAAACTTCTATGGAAGATTTTAGACTAACAATATTATAAAAAAATCCCACCAAAATGGTGGGATTTCTTCTATATTCTTTCAGATAAAGGAGTTATATTCACAACTGTAACGGTTGGGTTGGATAATTCACCATTTTCTTTTTGAATCGGACCATGAACAATACATTGGCCCTTTTTCAAAGAAGCCAGCGTATTTTCCCATTGTTTTTTCTCATTACTATCCTTTGAAATGCTAGCTGCAATATTTGTTAATTCCTGTTCTGGTGGAGAGAAATAAACTTTTTGTGAAGCATTTTGTAATCTTGCTAACTCATCTGCAGCAAGTTGTGACTTGAGAAATTGAGTTGCATACCATGCCGACCAACCAAATTTTCTACCCTCTGTTAGAATTCTCGCTGAAGGTGATTTCTCAGTATGATCTAGATTTTGAGCTTCGTCCATAATGACAGGCATTGGTTTATTTTTATGACCGTTTCTTACAGAATAGTTCCATAGATCCCAAAGAATAAATTCAGTAATAACTAATTGAACATCTCTTGGGAAGCCTGTAAGTTGAATGATGTATACATCTCCCCTACTTTCCACAATATCCTTCCAATTAATCGTATCGGAAGTACTAAAAGGATTTCGGTCAATTAACGGTCTAATTTGTGACAATGCAGTTTTGCCGTATGAAGAACCTTCTTCTTCTAATTGTTCCTTTAACCTTAATAGGTCCATATCATGATCATACTTGTCCAAACCAACCAAAGTAGCTTCATATATAGCATTTAGTTGTTGAATACCCAATGTTTTATATACTGCAGCAAAAACACTCTTAATACGTTCTGCAACGTCAGTATTAGTTTCTGGAAGTTTTATACCACCAATATCTCGGGTGTTTCTCAAGAATGGATTGATTGGCAACTTGTCACTAAATATTATCTTTTGCTTGAGCCGGTCACCTAAATAATTCACAAACTCTGGTTCTAACTGATTTGGTAAGAAACCTTCTGTATAGTCAATAACAATACTAGGAATACCTAATTTGGACTTTTCTAAAAGCAAGCACTGCATAAAGTATGTTTTGCCTTGGCCAGATTTACCTGAGATTAATAAATGTCTATTTGCAAGCCCTTTATTCCCGTATTCCCAGAAGATTTCACGATTTGAATTTGCAGCTTTGCCAATTTTTATTCTTAGGTCTTCTATATTTGGAACACCAGTAACCAGCTCAACTTTCTCATCCTCTTGAGGAACTTCGTTAACTACTTTATCCTCACTTGTATCCTCTTTAGGGCTATCTTCTGTATCAGTTACATTCGAAGTTTCATGAGTTATTTCTTTACCCTTCTCCTGTTCGTCCCCAGATTTTATTGCATGATGTTCTTCATTTGATGAGTCTTCTCTTTGCTCTTCATCAGTAGTTGTTTGATAATTCTCTCTGTTTTCACCAGTTTGAACATGGAGATCATCTGAGTCATCAATATGTTCTTGAGAAGTGATACCTACTTTATATTTGTATGAAAGCATATCTTCCTTAATAAAATCATTTGGTTCATTTTGTATCCAGTCTCTCATTTGCTTAATAGGTATTACTAATCCCTGATAACCATCAACTTCTGTAAGATTAAGGAGTAAAACTTGATCCTCTAACCTCGCACTTCTAAATAATGCATTTTTTTGGAAGGATAAAATAGCTCCATCACCAATAAAGCTTTTAAGAGTATTTGACACAACGAAGTCATTTTTAAGCAATTTTTCAATAATATCGTCAGGCAAGTCGTATTCCTTTTCGTTCCAAAAGTCACTTTGTGAGAGTTTTTTTGCATTTGCGATAAATAACTGAGCAAAAAAGTTCCGATAAAATTTCCCTGCAAAGTTTTGTTCACCTTCGCCTGATAGTGTGTCAATAAATAAAGCCTTTGTTTTTTCTACCTGAATTCTAGCCTTATCTAATACGTCATTACTATTAATGCCAATCTTCACTTCAATCGGATAAAAGTGTAATGCTAATTGTTCGTTATAATTTTCTAATCCGATTAATAATAAATCATCACTATGGCTTCCTTTTACTCCTAGGTTTTTTGCAGTAAATACACCCTCTGATTTGTTTAAACTAACAGCCCCAGCTACCCGAAGTATCTCTTCAAGTGAAATTGGTACCCATAAGATGTTGGCATGGTCGTAGTAAGAAACCGCATATTTAATAGCAGAAATAATACTTAATTTTTCACGATCATAGTGGCCTTTACTTCCAATGATTCGGAGTAACCATTCACCATTAAAAGTATTAAATGCTTTTATCGTTTTTAGAACATTATCATCTGTTCCCTCTACCTCTTTTTGTTTAAGAAATTCCTTAATCACTGAATAATACTGGTCCGATTTATCAGTGACAGTAATAGCATCAAATCTACTTGAAGAGGAATATTGGTCACTATAATGAATGACAACTAAATTGCCATCATATTTGTTAAAGAATTCAAGATCCATTGAAGGGTCTACAAACGTTACCCAATAAGAAGATTTAAATATTTTTTCTAGTGTATCTTCATCAGCATTTGTTGTACGTGAGAAAATTGCTTCTCCTTTTCTATAACTATCATATCCACCATTTCGCAAGTTGGCCGCCAGTTCATTTAGTAAATAAGCAGTAATAGCCAAGTAATCCTTTTCGTCAAGACTATAAGCTTTTGTTCCAAAGCCACTCTTGTAGTTTTCTTGATCTCTCATTGAAGGAACACTTGAATAAAGTCCTTCAAGAGCAATTCCCGACGTCATATCTTTTATGGGTTGTACTGCATAGGTTTCCTGGGCGTGCATCTTATAAAAAGATATATGAGCATATCTATAATTGTTATTAGGTTCTTGTTTATAAAAGAAGAGTTTCTCACGAATAACTCTTAAAATATCTTCAGATTCTAATTCTTTCTTCTTAACATTTAAGCTAATATCAAAAGTTTCTTCGAATTCCTTTACAGTTTCTGTCCGTGCGTAAAGATCAAAAGAACTTTCTATATTTTCCTTTTTATATAATGTAACCTCTACTGGCTTTAAGTTTTCAATACCCGATTTATCGATTTCTTTTAACATCCATTGGAATATTCCACGGATTACCTCTAAATCATTAGTAATATTAATAATATTGATTTGTAGAGGAGCATGGGACTTTTGAATAAATAAATAGGAAAAGTGTTCTTTAAACTGGGTTATCTTATCACTTACTACTTTTGCTAAATATTGATTGGCATCAGAAACTGATATTTTTGAAACTGGCTTAAAAGTTAACCACTCCATCGCAGCCTGTTGATGGTCAGGTTTGTACAATGTCTTTTCATTATAAAGAAATGGTACCAAAGCGTCTGGATTCAGGCGATTTAGGATGCTATTATCTACCTCTTCAGAATCAAGTAATTCGTACGTTTTAAGCTTAAAGGCTACCATTAATGGGTGGAATGGCGTAAAGTAAAATATTCCATTTGCATTAATAGTTCCTAATTTAAACAAATCAATCCCTTTACTTCCTGCTGCTATACCCGTTTCGAATTTCATAATTTCATTTTGATACTCGAGAATATACTCTAAAGCCCTCTTTTTTAGGTCTTCATTTACAACACATAAACTCGGGATCGAATTATGTGAATTAAAATAATTTAGATAACGACTATATGCTTCTCGTAATTCATCTGACACCTTTATATCTTCCTCTAGTAACTGGTCGGATTCAAGTCTAGCAGATTTTAGTCCATGATCAATCCAGTGTTCTTCCCACTCGAAAAATTCTCTATATTCCGAGTGAAAATAAAATTCACGATTTTCTAGGATTAATCGATTATTCTCTCTTATCCATTGAATATCTCTTCCTGTTTCTCTTATTAGTTTCCAAATTCGGAAACCAGTAATAGGCATAGATTCCTGTAATTCATTCTTAATTAAAATAGGAACTACAACTTGATCAAATTCCATATTAATCTTTAATTCATCGTCATCATTATAAGCTTCTGGTAGAGGAGTAATGGTCACTCTTTCGTCTTCATTAATTGTGATATGTTGATTATCCTCTGTTATTTCAAGCTGACGTTTATCAAATCCATCTCCGAAAACCAATTCATCTTCTTCAAATTGGATAGCTACAACCCCTTTATCAGGATCGACAGTATACTTAGATCTATATGAGTCTAAATATAGAGGATGAATTGGTAAGACTGTAATAAGAAATTCTGCCCCTAAAATTACCTTGTTGTCATGTTTATAGGTAAACCTTACAAAAGTAGGCTTCTTTTCTTCAGCTTTAATTTTTGCAACAATATTTTTTGTCTTCACATTGACATTTAGCCATTTGGAAAACTGATTTGGTATTCTAATAAAATCACCTGAGAGACTTTTGATATCCCCAGTTAAATTAAAACTTGCTTGAAATTCAATTTCTTCCAAACCATCAGGATTAAAAATCACAATATGCCTTTTTCTTTTACCTGCTGCCGACTCTTTATGTGGTTTATCCCAGTAATTTAATTTATTAATAACCTTAACTTCTAGGAGATCTACTTTTTTTGTAGATGGTTTGGCTTTAAGTTTATGAACCTTAGTAAACAAATTATCTTTCCAATCATCATCAAAAAGAACTTTTGCTCCTTCTGCAGTAAATCGCTTCTCTAACTCCTCCTGTCCAAGTCCAATGTCATGAACCTTTCTAACAAAATCAAATAATTCTCTGTTTTCCTTTAGCCGGTCCTTTTGGTCTTTACCTTTAAATGTATCTAAGTCAGGATCTTTAAACAAACCAAATTTATAGTATTCGTGATCTTCAATCGAGCCCTTTTGCAAGGTTGTAAAAATATCTTCGAACTCAAAGAAAGTAATTTGTTGGAAGGATTGTTCCAACATTAAAATCTCAAGATTGTCCAATAGAATTAGTTGATCTACTTTTTCCAATACACTATTTTCAATTTCATTTTTTAAATTGGAGAAAATTGATGAGGAATGTAGTGGCATTCCTTCTTTCTGAAGATCACTACTCCCCCCCTGGATAGAATCAAGTTGTTCAGAAACAATACTAAGTAAGGCAGTTTCATTCCAAATACCTTTTTGTTCACCAACTAAATTTCTTAAAGTTACAAGAAAATCTGGTTTCACGTCCTTTGAAGTAAAGGCTATAACTAAATTTAATGATTGAAAGGGAAGAGAAAAAGTTTGGTATTCTTCCCCTCTCTCATGTTGATATTTAAATACTTTTGAACCATTGATTTCATTTAAGGCATTAACTAGTTGTGAAACTTCAGTTTCACTATCTAGTTGAAGATAATATCGATCTCCAGATTTGATTCCTACAGCCTTAAAGTAATCTGTAAGTAAAGTAGCAATATAACTATAGAATTGGTTTGACATACTGTGCATCACCGCTATCACTTTTTTTATCAATAATATTAAGATTATCGAATAAGGTTATAATTTCTTTTTTGGAGTAACGATCAAAAGCGACTCCTCGTTTTTCAAATTCTACGAATAAATCATTTAATGGGATACGTTGATCTTTTACTGAAACAGCTGTTAATAAAAGTAAGAATTCATGCTTAATATTTAATACCTGGCCTAAGCTTCCTCTTGTTTTTAGAAATTGACTGGAACCTAAATCTTCCAAGTTTTGACCATATTTAACACAAACCCCCGTGCTCATACCTTCCCTTAGACAGGTAAATAGTACTTTAAATGCGTCAGGAATAGTTGTAGAATCATCAGTAATTTCTATTTTTGCCCAAACACAGTACTCTTTGATCCATTGTTTAAGGTCATTCAAGAAAGCTTCTTCATATTGAGCACCTTTACTTTGGATTTCAGCATACAAATCAGCATAAGGTATAAATTGAATATTATTAACTTCATTTATTCTCATCTCATTAAATGAATTATGACTTAAATGAGAAATTGTATGAATATGGGGAAATAGATGGACTAACTTCTCTTTTAAATAGCTAAACCCCTCTAAATCATCAGCTGCTTTCCTTCTCTTACTAATAGCTTCCCAATCTAGCGCAAAATATAAAGGTTGAACCTTTTGATAATCAGCTTCAGTAAATTGCTCAAATTTCAGTAGAAGCTGGCATACGTACATAAAGACATAGTAATGTGTTAAAAGTGGGAAGCTCGCTAAAAAATAATCTTTGTATTTACTTAAATAGATGATGTCCTCTTGGTATAATTCCGTGAATGCCCCAAGAAGTGATTGATATTGTTTTTGAGTTTCACTTGAGTTTTTCATTTTTTCTAGTGTAGTCATCTTTTCAAGAATGAGTTCCGTTAAAATATCATCAGAATCTTTATTACTAAAGATTTTTTTGATGTCAGGATGATTTTTTATCAGTGTCTCATTCATAAACTGTGCATATTTACCAAATTCATTTTTTAAGTTTTTATCCAATTTAATGTAGTTAAATAAATATGGATGAATAGGCTTAATTTCTTCTTGGTTAAATAAATATTCATTTAAAAATCGAACAAAATCCGATTCATCATCTTCATTTGAAAATTCTACTTGACTTGCAATATATTCACTTAAATCATTTTCTTCCTTTGAGAGATAAAAGTCTTTATTTCCTAATGCCTTCTCATTAAACTCAACACCACTGATACTGCGAATAAATTCTCCGAGAACCTTGTTAAATTGGCGAATGGCTCTAGTCCTTTTTGAAAGGAAGGGTAAAATAGGAAACACATCACCCGTATCATGTTTTTTCTTTTCATATAAAAGTGTTTTAAGATCATCACGCTTTAAGGTCTGAACCATTTAAATTACTCCTTTTCAAAAACGAAAGAATCAAAGTCATCACGCTTGATGGTGTAAAATCTATTATCACGTGGGAAAAATACAAGCATTTCTTTTTTCTTTTCTCCAAAGCTCATTAGCTTTTCAATAAATTCTACAAATTTAATGGCGTCTTCTTTATCTTTTTTATTAGGGCGATATCCTTGTTGTACATTTGTTAATAATTTATACAGAGGATAATCAATATCTAAATAAATTGTGTTTTCAGGGTTACCATCATGATAAGCCAAAACAATAGAAGATTTAAAAGTGTCCAATTCCAAATTTGCACTAGATTTTAGATGTGCAATCGTTGGTTTTAAGTTTAACTTTTGAGCTAATCTATATTTATCGGATGGCTTATTGATAAATATATACTCTTTTTTAGGACTACCCTTCCATTTGAAAATAGCCGTTTTAATTTCATCATAAAAAGCCCTGATACTTCTCTTATCACCAACATTAAAATAATAAAGGTTTTTCACAAACTTAAGATAACTTGAGTCTCGAAGATTTTGGTTGAATTCTTTATTTGTTAAATAAGCAATTCTTAAGAAGGACTCAAAGAAAATATTAAAAGAATACCCAGTTAAGTTACTTTTCGAATTAAAAGAATTAAACAATTCTCTAGCGCTTTCAATTTGTATATTTTTTTCTATAATTGAATTCCAGTCATTTAATGTATTTAAATCAATTACTATTTGATCGATAAATACAGATCTGCGATGAATTGGGTCTAACTGACTCATAGCATTCAAAATGTTGGAACGATCTCTTCTATTAAAAAGAAGATTTGGTAGAGCTAACTCTAATACATCAAACTCGTTTAACAATTGAACGTTTTGAAGATTTCCTGGAATTAAAATATCGGCCACAAAGTTAAGAAACGCCCGGGCGGATATCACCAATTTTTTCTTTACAATTGTTTGGATAATTAGTTGAACAACTTGTTCCTGAACAAACTTGTTTTGTAGTAACCGATAATTTTGGTGCATCATCGTTTCAATATGATTTTCTTCATCCTCTTTTAAAGCTAAATGAAACGGGTTATGATCGGACTGAACAAAGATCTTCTCCAATAATGCAGAATAGAATGAGGATTTAGGTCCATTTTCAGTTAACTCGTAAGAATGATAATCACTAAAGCTAAATAAATCGAAAGTGTTATCACTATAATGGGTAGTTATATCTTGTGTAAATAATCCACTTTTTTCCACAAATTCATTTAAATTATTGTAGGTATAAGTGCTATGTTTTGTATTGATAAAATTGTGCAATACACCCATATTTATTGCGAGAATAATTTTTTCATTGGATTCACTAATTCTTTGGTCTGAAAAGTTTTTAAGGACATCTTCAAGTGTTTCCATTGCATTCTTGTTAGGAGAGAAACTTTCAGTTGCATCATTGAATATTGTGTAATCCTTTATTAGTTCATTCTTTTTCTCTTTTAGGTATGCAAGTAAATGGGACTTTCCATCTCCTACACTTCCGCATAAAAGTATTAAATTCCCTTTGGATTCTGCTGATTTTTGTTCAAGAACACTTTGTAAGTCTAGTTGTATCTTTCGGTCAACGTGGATATAATCCTTAAACTTACTAAATTGACTTGCATTTTCTATCGCTTCTTGAGCAGAGTCTTTTAGTCTTCTTAATTCTCTTAACAAATAACTTTCACCAGGTGATAAATTCTTCATTAATATACCAGAATCCTCTGTTACATATGAGGATTCAGTTTTGGATGTATCCTTCGTTATAACTTGTGAATCATCATTATCGGACATCATTGGTTTATTGCTTGTAATATTTTTTACAGTATCAAATTGACCTGTACCCAATAACTCAAATATTTTTTTCTCAACAAGGTTTTCTATGTTTTCTTTTCGACGTGGCTTCGGTATTCTATATGGTGGAACCTTTAATTGTTCTAAGGAATATACCTCCAAATACCAAACCCCAATTTTATACATTTCTTTATGTAGCTTGAATGCCTCTGTAATATCATTGAAATTCCCATCATGTGCTGCTTTATTTCCTGATAAACGGATAATATCAAACGCTTGCTGGATATCACGTTTAATATACTCCTCTCTTGTCAGCAGAGATATCTTGTCATATAACGTAGATTGATAAGGCATTTCAATTTTTTCCTGTTTAAATACTTCAATAAGTATTTGCTCAGCAAAAACTCTCGCTTTAATAATAGCGCTACTTGGGTCTTCATATATAAGATCTTCCATTTTATTAGCATTAATTGCTGCGGTAGGATTAATTTTTTCTAAAAAACTAAAAAGTGAGACATCTTCCTGAAAATCCATTTTGATCCCCCGATACATTTTATTTAAATAATAATACAATTTTACCATATTTCGACCAAAAGTTTTAATTAGCTCTCAATTTTACTTTTATTTAAAGTGATTTGATGAAAAACCGAATAAAAGTTCGGTCTTTTTTGTTGATTACTTGTCCAAAAATGATATAATCAAATTATAATATTACGTACGTAAATAGGAGGTATTACAATGGACGCGACGTTTAGTTATAACTTTACTGCTATTAGAGGTTTACAAGCTGGCAAAGAGTACTTTGTTGCAATGTGTCCTTTAAGAATTATTCCTAAGATATTTTTATTTGATGAAGAAGAAATTCCACCAGAACACAGATCCCAAAGAATCTTGAACAAAGCAAGAATCCCTGAAATGACTAATTATATAGTTGAAAATCAACATGATTATGTCTTTTCATCGATTACTGCATCAATTGATGGTGAAATTGAGTTCCTTCCTTTTAGTAGTGAGACCTCTTCAAAGGATATTGGACATTTAAGAATTTCTTTAGAGGCCAGATTCTTAATTAATGATGGACAGCACCGAAGAGCTGCTATTGAGGATGCATTAAAGATATCTCCCGAACTTGGAAACGAAACTATTTCAGTTGTTTTCTTCCATGATGAAGGCCTAAAGAAATCACAACAGATATTTTCAGATTTAAATAGACATGCAGTTAATACTACTTCTTCAATAGGTATTCTTTATGATCATCGCGATCAATTATCTATGATTACAAAGGATATTATTGCATCTACTCCTTTGTTAAACAGATATACGGATAAAGAAAGAGTTTCACTCTCAAAGAATTCACCTAAGATGCTAGCTTTAAATCATATCTATAATACTAACTTGAAATTATTAGGAAAAAACAAAGGTGATTCAATCACAGAAAATGATGAATTATTTTTAAAGCAATTTTGGATCGTATTATGTGATTCTATTGTAGAATGGAATTTGGTCTTAAAAAAAGAATTAACTCCACGTGAACTCAGAGAGAGTTTTATTGTAGGTCACGGCGTATTTCTAGAAGCTGTTGGTCTTGTTGGTAAATACCTACGGGATTTTCATGAGAATAATTGGACATCATATATTACTAGCCTTTCAAAAATAGATTGGAATAGAAGTAATACCAATGATTGGTTAGGACGTGCATTTAGTCAAAATGGACGAATACAAAAAACGACGTATACGATTCAGTTAACCGCCATTAGAATTAAACACTTAATTAATCTACCGTTAACGGAAGCTGAACAAACATTAGAAAATAAATTTTTTCAAGGGGTAGTATAGAATGAGCATTGGAATCATCAGTAATATGCTTTCGAAGCAAATGTCCTTTGTTGATGAAGCAAAAGAAAATATAAAACTAGCTTATAAAGAAGATAACCGTCCTTGGGTGGTTGGATACAGTGGAGGAAAAGATTCTACTGTCGTTGTGCAGCTCGTCTTTGAGGCTCTTAATGAAATGCCAAAAGAAGAATTACATAAAAAAGTTTATGTAATATCTTCTGATACATTAGTTGAAACACCTTTGATTATCAACTCGATTAACCAAACACTTAGAAGAATTCAAGATGAAGCTTTAAAAAGGAATCTACCTATCGAAACCTATAAAGTTAAGCCTGAAATAGAGAAATCATTTTGGGTTAATATCATTGGAAAAGGCTACCCTACACCAAACCAGCAATTTAGATGGTGTACAGATAGATTAAAAATTGATCCAGCAAATCAGTTTATTATGGACAAGGTATCTTCATTTGGTGAAGTAATAATGGTATTGGGTGTTCGTGAGGATGAAAGTGCAACGCGTGGAAATGTTATACGGTCACATACAGTTGATGGAAAAACATTTATGAGACATTCCACCCTTTCAAATGCTTATGTATATGCTCCAATCAGAAGTTTTTCACTTGATGATGTCTGGAATTACCTATTAAACCACCAATCTCCTTGGGGCGATGATAATAGTGACTTACACAGACTGTATCAAGATTCAAATAGCGGTGAATGTCCACTAGTTATCGATAAAAATATTAAAGAAAGTGCTGGTTCTTGTGGAAACAGTCGCTTTGGTTGTTGGGTTTGTACTGTAGTTAACGAAGATAAGGCTTTAACAGGCTTTATCCAGAGTGGACATGATTGGATGAAACCTCTATTAGACTTTAGAAATTGGCTATCTGGAATTAGAGATGACCGTACGAAAAGAATGCGATATAGAATGAATGGTCAAATATATTATAAAGAAGTCAAAATTGAAGAAATTGATGGGGTTAACTACGTTTTAATTCCTAAAAAATCAAGTAGAGCAAAACAACTAATCAAAATGACTGAATTTGAAATTATTACAAAAGACGACCTTAAAGCTTATATTGCACAAAACAATATAGATTTAAGTCTTCCTGAGGACCAAAAGATCTTAGTTACCTATGAAGAGGAAACTTTAGATGGTCAACAAGTTACAAAATATGCGCAACTAGGCTTAGGCCCTTTTACAATGGAAGCTCGTAAAGAAATTCTTACAAAATTATTACAGGTTCAGAAAGGCTTAGTACACCCTGAAGATCCTCATTATGAACTAATAAGTGTTGAAGAGTTAAAAGCTATCCGTAAAATTTGGTTCAAAAAAGGAGACTGGGAAGATCAAGTCCCTGCTATTTTTAACGAGGTTATGGGATATTCTTTGGATTGGGAAATTGATGATCGTCCATTATTTGATAAGGAACAAATTTCTGATCTCGAACTTCTTGCGGACCAATATAAAGTAGATATCAAAGTTATCAAAAAACTGATTTCAATTGAGAAAGATTACGCAGGATACAAAGTAAGACGAGGTTTAATGGATGAGATCGGAAAAGCATTAAAGCAAGACTATTTACATTTATAATAGTAGAAAATGAGGTCTTAACATGATTATAAATGAAATCCAATTAACGAATATTGGTGCATATCGTGGAACCAACTCCTTTGATTTTCGAACTGATGCTAATAAAAATGTCATTTTAATTGGTGGAGAAAATGGTGCCGGGAAAACAACATTACTAAATGCCATAAAACTTGGATTATTTGGTTCTTATGGATATGGATATAAATCAGAAAGTGCTGAATACTACAAAAAAGTTCAAAGCATTCTAAACCATAATGCGAAGAAGACAAATGAAAATAACTTTAGAATTAAACTTGAATTCTCTCTAGTTGATGACTTTGAAAAATTTGATTATATCCTCTATCGATACTGGAGATACAAAAATCAAAACATAAAAGAATCTCTTGATATTATCGCAAACGGTAAACATCTTTCTGAATATGAAAAAGAGCTATTTCAATCAAAATTAAAAGAGGTTATGCCCCCTCAATTATTAGATTTGTGCCTGTTTGATGGTGAGGAAATCGCGAGAATAGTAAGTAAGGATCTCCTTTCCAATTATCTTCAGAATTTATCAAGAATCGTATTTAATCTTGATCTATTTGAAAAGCTAGAAGATGACCTTGATCAGTACTCTAGTCAATCATTAGATTTTGAAAAAATGGAGTCATTGGAAAAAGAACTCTTTGAGTTAAATCAGCGTGAAAAGGACTTAAAGAATAAAATAGCTTCTGCAATAGCTAAACATAAGGAATTAGAAATACAAAGAGCTGATTTAAAAGATGAGTACCAACGTCTTAAGGATGACTTTGAAAAGTATGGTGGCTTAGTTAAATCTGAACGAGAAGCGATCGTAAAAGATATGAATACGATTGAGTTTAGTAGAAAACAAAATATAGAAAGAATTAAAGATTTTGTTGCTAATCTCCTTCCCTTCTATTTGTCGAAGAACCTTCTTTTAGAAACAAGAGAACAAATTCAAAACGAAGAGTCCATGCAACTGTTTAAACAGCTTGATTTTAAACTTACTGAAGATAAGTTAAGTCAGATCCTTACCACAATAGGATCTGATAACGAAGCTTCCGGACAATTATTAAGAGATCATTTGCTTAACTTAATGAAACCAGAAAAGGAAATTTACCAAATACATGGTGCTTCTTTTTCAGAGAATAGTTTAATAGAAAATATCTATTTGAAGGTTTCTAGTAATGCAAATGAAGAGTGTCAAAATCTTATCCAAGAAAACAAAGATAAGCTAGTTGAACATCAAAATCTTCGTTCTAAGTTATCATTAAATGATACAACCAATGAATTTAGTGACATGTTAGAACAAATGGAAAACATTCAACAGTCCATCCTAAAATTAGACCAAGAGATTCAAGAGCATGAAACTCAGTTAAGAGAATGGAAAGCTGATGTTGAAGCAATAATTGCTGCGACAGCCAAAATCCAATCTACACTTAAAGATAGCACTAAAACAAAAAGTTCTTTCCTAGAATCACAAAAAATCATAACATTAAGTCGTAGATATAGAGAACTTCAATTAAAGAAAAAGTTGCAACAAGTTCAAATTGAAGCATCATCTATGCTTAAAAGGATCTTTAGAAAACACAACTATGTATCCTCTATACTGATTGATCATGAGTCTTACGATGTAATCTTGTTGGATGCGAATAAAGATCATATTGAAAAATCTACTCTATCAGCTGGAGAAAAAGAGCTCTTACTTATATCAATTATTTGGGCTATTTTCCAATGTTCTGGAAGAAAGGTCCCATTTATCTTTGATACTCTCCTTGGAAGATTAGATAAGACACATAAGGCAGCTGTTTTAACTGAATTTATACCTAATTGTGGCCGTCAAGCCATTATTTTATCAACTGATTCAGAAATTGATAAACAGCATTATGGGTTATTGGAACACACTATCGCAAAGGAATATATGTTAGAGTTTAACGTTAAAAAACAAGAAACTCAAATTATAAACCGTTATTTTCCTTTCGAACAAATGGAGTTGGGAATATGAACTTTCGATTAAAAACCTCCAAAGATACTGGTGAAAAGTTAGTCTCTCTTCAAGCTACAACTGGGTTAACTTGGAACATATTATCCAGGATTGCCGTCTCCCTTTCATTAAGAGAACTTTCTATGCCAGATTTAGTTGAAAATAAGTCTGGTGTCGATATTCATCGAAACGCAATGACTGGAGAACATGATTATATTTATAAGGCCTTAATTCGGCAGCATGCTCAAAGAAATATTTCTGATGAAGAGTACTTCCCTGATTTATTTAATGCTCATTTGGAAAGAGGGATTGTCCTGTTGGAAAATGAGTACAAGCATGCAGGAAACTACGATAAGCTGCTACAAAACCTATTAAAAATGGATAACTAGGTGATGAATATGCTTTATTTAGATAATAGTGCTACAACACAAGTACATCCTGATGTAAAGGATGCTATGCTCCCCTACTTAATGGAGGAATTTGGTAACCCTTCAAGTAAGTATTATACAGTTGCGGAAAATGCAAAAAACGCAGTTAAGAAAGCAAGAAATTCTCTTGCTTCCTTACTGGGATGTCATCAATCAGAAATTATTTTTACAAGTGGGTCTACAGAGAGTAATAACATGATTATCAAAGGTGTAGCTGATTATTATCAAAATCAGGGTAATCATATTATTACTTCTACAGTAGAACATCCATCTGTATTGGAAACTTGTAAGTATTTAGAAGAAAAAGGCTTTGAAGTTACCTATATAGATGTTGATAAATATGGAAGAATAAATGTTGATGAAATAGAGAAATCAATTAAACCTAGTACTATCCTTGTATCGTTAATCTGGGGTAATAACGAATTAGGTTCCTTGAATAATATGGAAGCTATAGCAGATCTATGTTTTGAGAAAAATATATTCCTGCACACCGATGCTACTCAGGTTATTGGTAAAGTAGATTTTGATTTAATGGATTATCCTGGAATTTCCTTTCTATCTTTTTCCGGTCATAAATTTCATGGACCAAAAGGAATTGGTGGTACCTTTATACGTAAAGATAAATATGATATTTTAACAAAGTTCACTCCCCTCTTGCACGGTGGCGGACAAGAACAAGGGATCAGAAGTGGTACATTAGCGGTTCATAACATTGTTGGTATTGGCAGAGCTGCCGAAATCGCTAATTCAAACTTAGCTGCTAATATAAATAAATTACGTGAACTAGAAAGTTATCTTACTAAAATTCTTACAAGTAAATTTAAAGATCAAATCGTAATAAATAACGATAGTGATAATAAGATCCCTGGTGTAATGAGTGTCCTTTTCATAGGAATAAATAATGAGTTATTAGTTAAAAACCTAGCTCCTATTATTGCTGCTTCTACAGGTTCAGCCTGCAGTACAAGTAAGCCTTCACACGTTCTAGCTGCAGTTGGAATGTCGATTGAACAAATACGATCAACGCTTCGTTTTTCTATGTCAAGTTTTATTAATAAAGAAGACCTAGAAATATTTTATCAATTGTAGGTAGGGGCTCTCCCCTCCTACATTATTAATATATTTGTAGATAGTATCGATTACTAATAGGAGCGATAAGAATGGATATACTGGGTATGTTGAATGACTATATAAAAAACAATAAGACGGATGAACAGCTCGCTAATGAGTTTACTATCCTCCTAAATAAAGGTCAGTCAATTGAAAAAATAGCAAAGTTATATGAGTACCCTATTGAAAAAGTTACAGAATTAATAAAAAATAGTGAGAACAAAAATGGTGGCACTTCTTATCAAGGGATAAGTGCAAATTCGGCTCAGGGAGTTCAAAGTAATGCAATTAATACTAAGAATGATTTACAACTTTCTAACGAGTTCGTTATTCTTTTAAATAAAGGACAATCTATTGATAAAATAGCAGAGTTATACGAGTACCCTATTGAAAAGGTAAAAGAAATTTTGAAAACCAATGGTTACAGAAACGTTGTAGCTTCTTATGAAAAGAAAAATCCAAATGGTGTTCAAAACTTTAATAAACAACAGAGTACAAAGACTGACGAACACCTTGCAATCGAGTTTGCCAATCTTCTTAACACAGGTCATTCAATTGAAAAAGTAGCAAAATTACATAATTACACAGAAGAAAAAGTAATAGAAACCCTTCATAATACTGGATATACTTATTATGGATTCTCTCGAAAATGGAAACGTACTAGCGAAGCTGAACAATCTACTAATGATTTAAAAAATGAATTGCAACTTGCAAAGGATCTCGCGGCGCAATTAAATAAAGGCCATTCAATTGGAAAACTAGCGAAATCCTATAACTACTCTGAAGAAAAAATCAAGGAGATTCTTCATAATGGCGGTTATACTTTTTATGGATTCTCTCGAAAATGGAAACGTTCAAATGAACCTAAGATAACAAATACTAGTAGTAATAAAACTGAATTAAAGATAAGCATTGATATAATAGTTGATTTATTAAATGATGGAATAACACTTGAACAAATCTCAAAACAATACCATATTCCCATTGCTGAATTGCAAAGTTTGTTAATTAGAAATGGTTTTAAATACTACAGTTTTATGAATTATTGGACAAAATTAGATCAAGAAGAATTATGTGAATACTTAGTAAAAGAACTAAATCAAGGCCTTTCTATTTACGATATATCTGGTAAGTATGTAAAAAGTAATAAGGAACGAATCGCTTTTGTATCTTACTTAGAAAATTACTTGAAAGTTTATAGATATTCATATAACTCTCACTTTAAAAAGTGGGAAAGGATGTCTTCTACTGAAGCCCTTCCATTAATGATTAAGGAATTAAATAATGGGAATTCTATAAAGAATGTTGCAAGGATGTTTAAAACAACTGTTACGAACTTACAGCAAGAACTAAAAAAGGCTCATTATCGTTATGATCCCCTATTTAAATTTTGGACAAAAGATAATAGGAATACACTTGTAAGAAATTTAGCAAATGATTTATATGAGGGGAAAGTATCCTTTGAAGATCTAAAAGAAAGAAACCTTAACATTAAGGTAATAGAGATTGAATTAAAACATAGTGGAGTTAGATATACCACCCTTGATAATCAAGTTGACCATAAAAGAGAAATTTCAAAAAAACTTATATCAGATAATCAACTACGAAGAGACTTAATTAAAGAAGAATTAAATAAATCTCCTTTCATAACTGAACAAATGCTGTTAGATGAAGACGAAGAAGAAAAAAATGATTTTAAAACACTATCGTCCATTACAAAAAAACAACTTGAATTATTTGATTCTGAAGAAGTTTCCACTCTTAAAGAGATCATACTTTCCTGGAAGCAAAAGAAAAGTGAAGAGTCCTCTATAGGTAATGAGAAAATTGAGACAACAATTTTTATGAATTCTGCCTTATTAAAACAACTTACAACTACTTCTGAAAAAAAAGGTTTAAGTCGATCACGTATTATTGAAGATGCACTAAAAGCATATTTTAATAATTAAAAGGCGGGGAACTCCCGCCTTTTAAAATGTTAATAAATCTGCTATTTCACGAAAATTTCGCTCTTTGGCAGTTGTCTCAGCTTCCATTGACATAATAAATTCGATATATAAAGTTAATGCTTTTTTTGGATCTTCCATTACCTTTTTATACAAGATTTCAATTCCACCTGCAGCATACTCTTCAAAGATCTTAATTTTAATATCGAAAGTATCATCATCAGTATTAACTAACTTTGGATCATTAGTATCACTAATGGCAACTGAGTTTATTAAGGTTTCGTCTGTCTCTAAATTAAACCTATGCCAATCTATTCCTTCAAGACTGACTGTGAACTCTCTTCTCTTTTTATTCATAAATCCCAAGACACCAGCTGCCATAAACACATCTTTGTACGTTGAAAAGATCCCAAATTCTGTTTGGTCTGTTAACTTTGTATAATACTCCTCTTGGTCTTTTGGTCGTCTAATTCTTCTATACACCCTATTTCACCTCTACTGCTTCAGTGTATTCATATGGTTGATCTTTATTAATTCGAGGGTCGTTGTACTGTAGTTGGTACTCCTTACCAATTAAATCCTTCATCTGCTTTTCTACTTCACCACGCCATTGAGAAGTAGAAACGATAACGATAACTTGATCTGATAGTCTATGAATACCCTTCGCAATTCTCTCTCTGTGATCAGAATCTAGGGCACCAAATGGTGAATCCATGACTAATGGATAAATGCCACCTTCTTCAAATGTTCCCTTAATTTCTCTCTTATATTGTTCCCTGGCAAGGTCTACAATAGCACCAATAAAGGAAAGACTTGTAATTTGACGTTCACCTTGTGACATACCAACTTTACTATTGTTCTGGTTATATACATTTAATTCATATTGCTCGGAAAGTCGTACTTCATATCCTTTCCTTAAGAATTGCTTATAAACCTCGGTAATTCTTTCTTGTAATTGTATTCTAACTAATTTTTCTCGAATATTGTAGATCTCACCCATGACATGGACTAAGGTTTGACAGGCATCTACACGTCTTTGGGTGCTCTGTGCTTTCTCTGCTAATGTATTTGTTTTTTTCTGTTCATTCTCTAATTCTCTTAATTTAGTTGTTACTTGCTTAATTTGTAAATCAATCGCACCAATTTCTCTTTCTGTGCTGCTATTACTTTCTTCAAGTTTATCTAATTTTGTTATTAAACCAGAAATTTGCTCAGAATCTTTTTCGTTTAATTTGGATTTAATTTCTTTTATTTCTTCTTGTAATCTTCTCTCAGTACCTTGAAGTTTAATTTCTTTTTGTTTTAATTCTTTTAGTTGATCATAGAAACGTTGGCGAGCATCCTTAACAATTTTTATACTCGACTTAAAGTTGATAATGGCTCCTTCTAAACTTTGCGGTGGTAAATATTCTTTAATTTTTAGAAGATGTTCATAATGAGCTGAATCTTCCTTTATCTCTGTACCACATATGCAAATTCCACGTTCTATTAAGTCATCAATAAACGCTGAAGAGCGAATACCTGGAATACCAAAACCTTCTAGTTGTTTTTCATTGATAATACTTTCTGACTGGTTTACAGGAGTATAACTAAAAGCTAAATAACCATTCTTACTAACATATTCCAAAATCTCTTTTTGAAGTTTCTTGGCTTCTGTTTGAACTCGTTCTAGCTCTTCATCTTTACTTTCTTTTTCTTGTTGTAATTTTTGAGAGCCTTCAATGAATTTCAATTTATTTTCAGTATCTTTAATCTGGCTTTTTGTTGCATTAAGATTTGTTTCAAGTAACTCTTTCCGTTTTTCAAGCTCTAATTTTTCTGCTTCTATTTTTTCGATTTGTTCAATTAAATCAATTGTTTTAGGATCACCATAATTCTTTAATTCACTTCTAAACCTTGTACCCGCATCCCCAGTATGTTTAATCGCTCTTTCAAGTATTTCTAGACCCATAATATTTTTTATCGCATTCTTTATCTCACCAGTACTATTATCCTTTGATAGATTATCAATCCGTTCGCCATCAAAGAAAAAATAAGTTCTAAGGTTTTCTGGGAGAACTCTATTGATTTCATCGGTTGAATTGGATATGGATACGGAATTACCATCTTTCTTATAGTCCAATTTCACTTCTTCCTCACCATAATAGACTTTCCCGTTATCCCCTTTTCTTGCAACTACTTTCCGTTGAAGAGTATACATTTTATCGTGATCACTAAATTTAATAGTTACAGAGCATTCAATTTCCTGGTTTTGCTTTGCCTCTCTAATCGAATTTTCATTAATAATGGTGTTAGCATTGGGCAAATCAATCTTTCCATAGAAACACCAACTGAATGCATTTAATAATGCCGTCTTACCAGATCCGTTTTCACCATGAATTACAGTTACGTTTCGATTAGTAGATTTCGAAAACTGAATGGTTTGTTCTTTATAGTATTGGCGAAAGTTTTTTAATTTAATTTCTTCTAATAACATGGACTATTTCACCCGTTCTTTCACGATATCCATAATCGTACCAATAATGTTGGTTCCCTGGAGATTTTTTCTGTGTAATATTTCTTTTTCCGCTTCTAAAATTTCCTTTAATATGAATGCATATTCTTCCGGCAGCTTCATTAAAATATTTTGTACTTGTTCTTTTTCAATACTCAAAGAATTCCTCTCCCTAAATATCTAGTAAATTATAAGCATGTTTCAATTCATAAAGTGTTTCATGGGCGGTAGGTCCATTAATAGCCAAATCAGCAAACTCTGAAAATCGTATTAGTTCCCTTTTAATCATATTTCTCTCAATATTAAAGATAGTTGGTTCAATTGTCTCTAATTCTTCTAACTTCCTTGGTATGACAATAAAATCATGGATATACGAATATTGTTTATTGTTATGTTTTCTAAGCACCCTTCCGCGTCTTTGAATGAATTCCCTAGGGTTTGTACTGCTAGATAATATATATGCTGTTTGTGTTGCTGGTACATCAACACCCTCATCTAAACATCTAATAGCTACTAAAGCTTGAAGATCTCCACTTTCAAACCTATCAAGTAATTCTTTTCTTTCTTCTTTATCCTCTCTAGAGGTGAAAGTATGTACGTGCATGTCTAGTTCATTTCCTAGTAACTTTACTACAGCATCTATTTGTTTTTCACCGTCAACTTTGCTATCTCCACAATAGATGATATTGTATTTCGAATCAGTTTTGTTTTTCATCAGATCTTTTAATACAGCTAGCTTATTACGCGCTCTACTAATAATTCTAGCTCTTTCTATTAATAGAGATTGTAATGATTCATTTTCCTCGACCGACTCGGATAAAACAGAGATCCTAGCAATTTTTTTCGTAATTTCATAATAGTATTCGCTTTCATCTTCATCCATATAAATAATATGTGGGTAATAAAAGTATTCAGTTAAAAACGAGCCGATCGCTTTGTCTAAACCAAATTGAAAAACGATCGAATTACCAAAATACTGAATAAGCTCGTCTGTTCCCTCTTCATCATGCCATCGATTTGGGGTAGCTGAAAGAGCCAACCGGTATGGAATGCTAGAAATTAAACACTCTCTATTTTTCTTTGCTCCTAAATGATGTGCCTCATCTGCTATAAACAAAACTTCAGAATTTAACTTTTGTAAAATACCTTGCATCGTCTTGGAGGAAAAGGTAGAAACAGTGGTTATTAAAGAAAAATGATTTATTATTCCAGACTCAAAGGCACTAACTTCCGTAAATAAAGAATCTTCCCATAAACTTTTAGATTGATACGCGACTATGGGTGACATTCCAAATAGTTTAATATCCTTTACCCATTGATCCACAAGATGAATGTAAGGACATACGATAATAACCCCTAACCTATTAGTTACCTCCCATAACTTCGCTGTTGCACTAAGAGCAGTTATTGTTTTACCTGTGCCGGTTGCCATTTCCAATAATCCTTGGCAATTATTCCTAAACCAATTTCGGATGGCATCTTGTTGGTAATCTCTTATTTTGATAACAGGTGGTATATTAGGAAAACTTTCATATAGCAAATAACTTCTACCTCCTGTTAAAATAATTATTAATAGCTGGTTTTTAATTTTATGCTTCTATAACCATATTTTAATAGTTACTCATTATAATATAAAGATAATAATTTCTTATCCTAGAATCTGACCAATCGTAATTGGCTGATATATTAGGGGTGTATATTATTGTTATAAAACTGGAGAAAAGTCACTATTTCCCAAATAAAGGTTTAAGCCACACAGCCAATAAAGGTTCTATTCTTTGTCTGCAAGAATGAATAGGTTGAACCAAAATAAAGATTCTAGATATGTTGATTATTCTATCTTCTTTAAAACTTGCCCTAATTTAAAGAGTTCAATGTCCGATAGGAAAATGGGTTTCTCGTCATAGGGTATCATCTTAACTCCTTGAATAATATTATAAAAAGTTGGTAGCTCAATTAAAGACTTACTTCCTCCTCTGTTGAAGTAACTGATTTTACATTTTTCTGTTACATAAATAAAATTGACTTTAGAATCTACTATTTTTTTTATTGTAATAGGTCTACCGTTTTTTTCAGTAATATGAATATATACTTTTCCTTTTCCACCCCTTTTTTGTTCTCTTAAAATGCTTAATGGTATTTTTGCTCCATATCCATTCTCTGTCATGAAAAAATAATATGTTTGTTCAATGTTATCAAAAGAAAATGCAGCTAATAGCTCATCCCCATCTTCTAAGGTTATACCTTTTATTCCCTTTGTAGGCTCATTCTTAGCTCTTATATTATCTAAACCAGTTACTAGTGCCCTTCCGCTTTTTGTAAATAATGCAAGTTTGCCTTTAGTTTCTGATACTATGCCCACAGAGACTACCGGATCTTCTTCATTGGTATCTATCGTTTTAGTCATTGATTCGATATCATTAACTACTTGAATTGATATCTTCCCTTTTTTAGTTGCTGAATATAATAGTGAATTATTTTTAAGTTCGGTGTTTAATACTTCTATAATTTCTTCAGATTTATATAAAGTATAATATTCTGATATGTGATTCATTTTCATATCTGAAAGTTTATTTTGAAATGATAACTTACTTAAATCTATTAGCAGAACTCTTCCAAATGAAGTAATAAGAGCAATTTGTTCTTCTCTTGTCATAACTGCTTTTAGGAAATAGTCTCTTCGGTTTAAATTGATGGTACTATTTACGTCAACTTTCATGAAATAATACTCTTTAGTTAAATAGAATATAGTAGTAGAAACACTAATCATAAGTTTTTGTTAAACCCCTTCCAAGATAGTGTAAATTTACTTCAATGTTTACATTTTGGTGTATATTCTCTTATTAAAATTTGTTGAACTTAGTCTAACTCCATACTTAATTTATGGACATTCTTAATCATAGGCGTTAACAGGTAATACATATTCTGTTCAATGTAATTCACCATTTAATCAAACATTAGAGTTGATACTGTTGATATTTTTTACAACCTCAAGCGGCACTGATAACATATTTCAATCATATTTTTATTAATTCCAAATATCATGATATAAAAGAAAACTGACACAGTTTTTTTGTACGAACTAATCTCATTTAACCCATTAGAACCGTCAATGTGATGTGCTTAGTAATTCGTATTTTCAAACTACATATGTGATCGAATATACCCTTCCAACCCCTTATCACAACAATAAACATAACACCCCTTCATTCCTCTAGTCATCAACGTTTTATAGGTATTCCGAACAAGCTCAATAAGTGGGTCAATCTGACCTTTTTTCGGTTTTGCTGGTTTTGCTCCCTTGTCCTTAAACTCATCTCGTCTTATGATTAGCTTTTTTGTTTCTTCGTCGTAGCCCAGGTCTTTACCAATAATCACACCAACATAATCCATTTCTAAACCTTGAACGGTGTGAATACATCCGATTTGGTTTGCACATTCTGGGTGAATGGCCCAGTCAATTCTATTGGGGTCATTCCATGGCAAAGCAAAGCTATGTTCCTCGATCACAACATCATCAACAAGCTTTCCATCCACAAGATTTTTTGTCCAATCCCAGGCGTAACCGGCCAACAATCTGCCACCACGCTTTTCAACTATTTCCTCCTTTAATTCTTGAGGACTAGAAACTAGTTTAAAATCAAAATCTCCTTCTAGCTTAAATGGTTCTTGGTCATTATTAAGAAGACTATCTAGCCAGGAGATATAATTTCCTGACCCTGAGCAACGGTATTGTGATTCAAGTTCAACTGTATGTATAGCTGCTCCAAATCTAGCCGCTTCTTTTTCTACCTCTTTTACACTTCCAATATCTTTTTTAGAGATTTTCTGAAAATCATCAATAAAGAACACGCTTATTCTTGAGGATCTAATGATTTGTGTTACTTGATTTTCTCCTTCAATCTTCTTTTTCATATGTCCTTGCTCTTTTAGTCGATGAGCTTCGTCACAAATGAGGACATCAAAATAATTTTCAGGTGCATGCACGTAAGAAGCAGATCCTTTAAAAAGATCTCTAACTTCCACATGACCTGAAGACCCAATTAACTTTTTACGAAGTACTTCCCTAAAAGCCTGATTCGGTGTGATATACTCTACATAAGCTTTCGATTTTAGCATATAACTCATTAAATTTAATCCAATGACAGATTTCCCTGTACCAGGGCCGCCTTTTATAATAATGACATGCTTTTGGTCAGTCTGTGCTTTGAATTGATTATATTTACTAACTACTTTTTCATAGGCAACCTTTTGCTCATCAAGTAAAACAAACTCTTCATTACCTTCTATTAATGAACCAACTGTTTCCACCAACTTTTTTGATGGTCGAATTTTTCCATTTTCAATGCTTTCTGCAATTTCCCTTCCGTTCCCTTTTGAAACCAACTTTCGGATTTTCCTTACCAAGTCCCGATCATCGAATTGAAAGTAGACAGGAGATTCCTGTATATATCTGCTGTAACGCTTATCCAAAAGTGGCTCCCCGATACTAGCCATAATATAATTATGTAAATAGGCACAAGAGTGAAGCTGAATAGATGTTGAGTCCTGGTATAGGGCCTCGTTAAAATTTTGCAAATACCTTTTATATGAAGATGCCTGATAGGCAGGGTGAACAGTTTCCCGTTCGCTACCACCTAAAAACGTCCGAACAATCCCATCTCCTTCAGACACTTTCGCTTTCTGCCATTGCTTTAACTCAATAATTACTGCATTTTTTGTCCCCTGTTCGTCCTGTCCTGCGACGAGAAAGTCTATTCTTTTTTCAGATGAGGGCAGCTTATACTCTAAAAGTACATGTGTATCTTCTTTTAAATCTGCATCTCTAAGAACCTTAGCCATTTGGGGAAGGGAGTTTTCCCAAGATCTCAATTCACTCAAAGAAACTACTTTATTCATTTTGGCCAGAACGTTTTTCTTGAGAACGTACCCAATTTTATTTTCATAAATATGGCTTAAAAAGTTCGAAGAGGTCTCATTATAAATAATCATTTAACTCTATCCTCACTTTTGCTTACTGGGTATTTAATAGCGTTTTTAACTAGTTTGTTTGATACTTCCTCTTCTAGATTAATCTCCAACTTATCAGCAAGCTGAACAAGATAAATTAAAATATCGGCCATTTCTTCTTTTATGTTTTGTATGGATTCCACGATTGCTTCTTCACTTGTGCGCCATTGAAAATTTTCAAGCAATTCATTTGCCTCAAGTGAAATTGAAATGGCCAAATCTTTTTCATCATGATACTTTTTCCAATCACGTTCATCACGAAAAGCAAACACTTTTTGTTGGATTTCTTTCATTTTAGACTCTCCTATTAGTTACTTATCATTTGTTATTAAATTAACAATCCCTCTTATATAAATTAGATAAATACCTTCCTTTTTATCATAACCCTAAGTTCCTCCACACTTAACACATTCTCCCTATCTCGGTGTAACATCCTATGGCAATTTGAACAAACCGGTACTAAGTCCGTTCTTGGATCAATTTCAATTGCTGCTTCTAATGTGCTCAGTGGGTTTTTATGGTGGATTTCAATGAAGTCTTTGCCATTTTCACCATACACCTCTTCAAAATTAAACCCACATACTGCACATGTAGTTCCGTGTATCTCTATTGCTCTTAAGCGGTTCTTTGCTTTCCTTTCATAACGGTTCCCATAATAGCTTTTCGTTTCACCATCTTTATAATAGGAGTCAAATTGAGCTTTATCTGCTTCTAAATCATTTCGTACGGTATCTTTTAGTTCATCTCTTCTTATTTGCTTTGTATGCAGTTTTATATATTTCTCCCAAAGCTTATGAAGTAATTTTGCATGTTCATCATTTACTAAATAATTTGTATTGTTAGCCATTCGCAGTATTAATAAGTCATTGAGTTTGGGATGTACCTTTAGTGCCGTTCTTCGTATGTAATTCTCATTAATTAGATGGTTTTCGACTGTAATTGGAATATGAAATTTTTCATTTTCATCTGGCTTTTTTAGCCAATATTTACTTGGAGAAATATTTAAACTTGGCTCTCCATTTACGATCCCTCTTGCAATAATTCCGCCTGTACCTCTTTTCTTGCCATCAGAGCGCCAAATATAAACAAGATCCCCTTCTGAAATTTGGTCAAGAAAATGCTGTTGATTCAGTGACCACCAAATTTCATTGTTTTCACTAATATATTGATCTATTTTAAAATCATCAGGATTTCCTTGGAAAATCCATGTATTTTGATGTTTCCTAGTCTGAGATTGTTCTGATATCATCTTCAAAAACTCCTACTGATAGTTATTTGTCGCCTAGGACTTAATTTATCCACTATACATATGTTTGGAACTATATTTCGACAATTCTATTATACAGAAAATATGTTATAAAATGGGATTTATATAAAAGTTAATCTAGTAGATTTCATTGAACAACAAAGTTCCGTCCCCAAGATTCTGATTCAAACTATCCTTTTCCCAAAACAAAAAACACCCACAAAAATTGAGAAAACAATATTTTAGAGTGTTCAGTATATATTGGTGTTCGGGTATAGAATTAACTATAAAGTACAACGACTTTATCTAAAGATAAAACCCAAAAGGATCTTAAGGCAAAAAATGAAGTGGTTAGAAACGCCATAGACCCAATGACTATCAGAATCTTCCCTCGTTTTTTATTGACGTTGTATAACTTTGCTCCATCAATTATCCAACCTGTCCCTATTAAGAAAAATGCGATATATCTTATAGGGTCATTATTAAAAACAATACCTATGAAAAATATAAAATATCCAATTTGATGTAGGACGTTTAATAGGATCAGGAAAGGGTTCTTTAGTTCTTTTCGAAACTGTTCTTTTTCTGCCGCTGTAAATTTTTTGTATTCTCTTCTAGCTAGAATATATCCTATAAATACCGCTAATATAATTGCCCCAATCTGAATTAGAAGCATCTTATTCACCTTCTATTTTTAGTCCCTAAAGCCATGGTACCCTGTTAATTTTATATGTTACTGAAATAAACCGAATACCCACACAAACAGATACATCGGAATTGCTACAATGATCATTCCTGCAAGTAAATAGCTAATCGACCTTATAATAAATTTAAAAACATCATATACAGCTCCTACTAGGTCATGAATAAATCTCAACACTAAAAACCATTCCCCTCAAAAAGTGGTAATTATATTTTAACATTATTTTCCTTTAGGAAAATAAATAAATGGGAATTTAAACAAATGATAATCCAGTAGATTTTAATTGAACACCAAAGTTCTGTTCCCATGATACAATAACCATAATGAACTGGAGGTAATAACAAAATGAAAAAAGTGATTATTTATACGCAAGAAACTTGCCCGCCTTGCCATGCGGAAAAATTATGGTTCAAAGAAAATGGAATTGAGTTTGAAGAAAGAGATATACGTAAAGATGATCAATATCTCCAAGAAATAATTGCACTTGGTGCTGCTGCTACACCAGCAACCTTAATCAAAGACGGAGACAGTGAAGAAGTTGTTTTAGGATTTGATCAATCGAAGTTGGCTGAGATATTAGGGATATAAAAGATGGCGAACAGTGAATATCACTGTTCGCCTTAAAAATTTATTTTATCATTTACAATTAAGGCATCTCACAAGCAACCAAGCCGTACTTTTTGTCCTGGGGTAAATCCTTCAAAAAGTTAACAATCTCCCTAATCGATTGTTCAAGTGAATATTTTTCATCGCCATAATACTCTTTCATCACTTCAATTATTTCCTCAGGGTATAAAGGAGCCGTCCAAGATCCCCAATCCGTTTGTTTCCCTTCCAATTGACCACCATCAATTTTGTTTATGATTTCAAAAAATAATTTATAAGCACTTGGAAAAAAAACACTGATTCGTTTAGGACAATTCCCGTTCCAATTTCCTTTAACATAATTAAAATTTGGATCATCTAAATCTCCAACAAAAACTTCTACATCCATTTATATCCCCCCTATTTATTAAAATTTGCAACTCAATAGCAACCTTTCAATCAATCCCATTGCACCTGTTAATCGATTTTCATAGTTTCCTTTTAATAGATGGTACTCAATGTTATGCTTCTTTAATAATGCCTTTAAGTGGTGATTGTTATTGTCTCTGACTGTTTCCTCTCCATGCACTCTTAACCCATCATCCACCCATTTCACATCAGGTTCAAGGAATATCCAAAGGGCGTAATCTTGTAGTTTGGCCATTTCATCGAGCACCGGTTGATGTTCATTATTGTAAAGGTTTGAATAAAATTGGGTAACGATGGCTTCTGTATCGATAAAAACTAGCTTATTGGCCTGTTCAATGGCCTTAAATTCTTCCATCTTATGACCATAGGCAATCTTTTGATAATCTTCCGCAACCAAAATTCCGTCGCAGCCACCTAATTCTTCACATAGTGTTCGGCCATATTCAGAAACGTATGTGGTATTGTAAATTTTCGCGAGGTTTCTCGTCAGGGTCGATTTCCCGCAACTTTCTGTACCAACCACTACAATCTTTTTTACAAAATAAGGTCTAACAATAGTAGGAATAAACTCCCAAAGCTTAAAGACGCCTTCACTACGAATGGCAGTAGCGGAAATGTTCACATGCGTACGCATTGGATCAATTAGTATGTGTTTCGAAGTTGGATATAACTCTTTAAAAATATCATTATATTCATTTTCAGAACTAAAGACGTAATCAATCGGCTTTCCAATTTTCTCTTTTATGAGGTAAGCACCTTCTGCCCAGTTGTAGTTGTCATTATCTTGATCATCTTCAATGGCTATTGCTTTTACATTCGGCATATCTTTTGTTAAATGGGAAAGCCAGCGCAAGCGAATGTTAGCTGGAATATAATCCATTTTAGTACCTCGACATAGCTCCCTGTCTCGTATCTCGCTATGAGATAAAACAACGTAAAGTTCATCCACCATGGATGAAGCATAGGTAATGGCATACACATGGCCAAGATGCAGTGGAAGGAACTTTCCTCCGATAAAACCAACTGTCATTTACGCCGCCTCCTGCACTTGTTTGATCGATAATCTTCTCCAGTTGATATACCCGTAGACACTATTTACCAGGAATGCTGACCACATGACTAACATGGAAAAATCATTACCACCTTGCGTAACGAGAGCAGTTACCCATAGGAAAATCGATAGGATGTTTACAGAGATCCATAATAGCCATTGTTCTGTATATCGTTTTAACATCAAGATTTGTGCTGCAATCGATAATACATTTGTGGCTGAATCCGTCCAAACAACTTTACCGCCGAGGAATTTTAAGAAAAATCCATAACCCACTATAAGAGTTAACATCAATAATATGGTATATAGCCATCCCTTTTTCGTAAGGCTCTTAACGATTACATCTTCACCTTTGACACCATGATCTGTTTTATTCTTTTTCCACAGATAAATCCCGATGAATTGCACTGGGAAGTAAAACAACGCATTGAGCATCACCTCTCCGTACAAACCATAACCGTAGGCAATATAAGCATAGGTTCCTGTTTGAATGATCCCAAAGTAATAGTTTGATATTTTCCCCTTCGCGACTAAAACCACGCACAGCATGCCAGTTATTGATGAAATTAAGCCGATGAGTGAGTCTTCCCATGCAAAGAATAAATAAATGTTAACCAAAGTGAAGGTAAGCAGCCAGATAATTTCAAATCGCGACCAATTTTTGAATATGCCCATTTCGATCTCTCCCTTAGCTTTGTAGTTTATTTCTATAAACTGAAACAATCGGTTGACTCTCATTAAAACGGTAAAGCTGTGCAGGCGTTTTCGAATAGCGATTGGATTTTTTCAGCTTTCCTTTCTCCGATACCGCTTCAATAAACGGCAGTGTAGGAGCCTTCCTGAAAAATGCCGCATCTGTCGAGATCGATGGGTCATCTAAAACGGTTAATAACACCCCTTGTAACTCAGAAAGGACAAACTCATCAGGTAGAAAATGCTTCGCCAAAGTGGTTAGCGCCATATCCTTTCGAATAAACCAAATGGCATCATCAATAATTTTGCGATGGTCAAAAGCCAGGTCCAGTTCTAGTGCTTCCTCCATTGAAAATAGCTTAATTTCCGCTGCATCAAAGGTTGTTTTAGGACTATTTAAGTCTGATTCCTTCGCAATGACATAATGTGCATTGGAGATAATCCATCCCCGACTATCTCGATTGGGTTCATCATAGACACCAAAATGTTTGATCCGTAATCCACCGACACCTGTTTCCTCCAAAAGCCTGCGTTCTGCTGCTTGAAAAGCAGTCTCTTCTGGTCGGACAAATCCACCTGGTAATGCCCACTTCCCTGCTTCGACGTTTGGATTGCCTTCATGATCGTGTTCACTTCGTTTAATCAGCATGGTTTTCAATGTTTTAAGCGGAGGCTTATACTCACCAATCATCTCAGATGTGATAGTAAAGACAGCAATGTCACTAGTATAGCCATCAGGGGTTGTAAATTTATTGTTTGTTTTCATTTTCCACACCTCTTTAATTAACGTTTTGTTAATTGTTAATTACAATATATTCCTTAACCGCATGTTTTGTCAACTATATTTTTCCATTAGACCATAGGGACGGATCTGATTGTTCTTAGCCATGAAAATGGCGAAAAGTGACAGTCACTTTTCGCCATTCCCCATTACTATTTGTAAATACTTCCCGAAAAAATAAATATAGTTTTTATCATAAATATAGCAATAGAAAAAACAATGGAATTCATTTTCTATTTCTTTTATTGTTGAATTTCGCCATTTATCCGTAATCCGTTGAAAATGTATTTTACCACTTGAAAGTTCGCTCATCCATATGTAGATTGTCGAAACCTCATATAAATGATGCTAGAAAAAAAATGAGACTAATCCACACACAAAGAGGTGAATAGAAGGCGGTATCTTGTTTTGCAAATCTAGTATGTTTGATTTTCTTGAAAAAACCTACATATTTCCCTTCACCAATAGCACGTAACAAGAAAACAATTCCTCCAGCTATACAAAGCCATTTTGAAAGAAGGGAGGATTTGATGGCTGCTAACAAATCTAATTGAACTATTAGAAGTACAGATGCAAAAAAGCAAAGTAATCCGATAAAAAGTGTGCCTAACATTCTTGGTCGTAAAACTGGTAATTCACTGTCATCTTTAGTTGGAAGAGCCGTATTTACTCCCCAACTTCCACCAAATGCCCAAAAAACGTGTAACATACCAATAATTACAAATATTAAAGACGTTATTCCTATTAAAATCTTTATCAATTTACCACCTCATCTGTATGAAAGTGTTCATACGATTGTTTACATAATATTATTATCCTTTCAATTTAAGTATTTAAACCTTCATCCTTCCACCACAATCCTCAATAGAAAGTTTTACGGAACCGCCTATTGCTTAAAAAACACTTCTCCTTTTGACATCTGTTTACCTATTGTTTCCACTATATGTTTGATTATCTTTTCTTTTAATCTCCATCTTCTTACCTTCTGCGCTGGGTCTAGACCATTTTCCACTACTAAACTTTTCAAATCTTTCAAATCTAAGGGTGCGAGAAATTCTAATAGGCCATGAGGGCCATCCTTTTGATACATTTCAAAAATATTCATATCGTAGGTTTTTGGGATGGTCTGTGAAGACTTTTTCTTTTTCTGAGCATTTTTTATGTCATTTGATCTTTCGTCTAAACAGCCGAGTATACTTTTTGCGAATTCGTCATCTTCTTCGATCTTTTTGGCAATTGCTATAAATATAGTTGCAATTTGTTTCCTGATATTTGGATTATTATAATCAAACATATTGACAAAACTCCTCTGTTATTTGTGAAAATGCTTCAAATAAAGGGGACCCAGATGAACCATATTTTTGTTTTATTGTATTTACCCCTTCTGCTTCAAAATGAGTCGCATCAGCCGCTTTGGATGCAAGAGGAATTCTGGTTTCAAACAGCCTTGGTAGCTCTCCAGCAGCTGCTTTTGTTTGCATTTTCATTAAGGTAGTTTGGTGCCTAGTAACATTGGAACGATACATGGAAGCAATAATACCAAGTGCTTGAACGTTTGATTCTGTTCTTCTATTAAAACTGTTAACACTGGATATGATTTGTGGTATTCCGTAAGTAGATAAATGATCAGGAATAGTGGGTATTAGGTAATAATCACTTATATTTAATCCATTTTGTGTGACCAGTCCTAAATTTGGAGGGCAATCAATTAAAACGTAATCATAATTTTTTATGTAGTCATTTACAGACCGTTTTAGTACATCAATCGGACGAATTAAAGCGGTTTGGCCAATATTAATTAACCGATCCTGAATTTGAACGAAGTCCAAACTTGATGGCAATAAATGCAAATTAGACAATCCTCCATAAAGGTTAGAACATCCTTTTACAACGGACCTTTCTAAATCAAAATCGCTGGTATCATCTATTTTGTCTTTAAATAAATGAAACAAAGTTCTATTAGAACTATTCCTCAATGCCCATTCATCTTCTCCTATCAAGGAAACCGTCGAGTTTGTTTGTGGGTCCAAATCAATGACTAAGACTTTATAGTCTTTTTCAACAACTAAAAACTCAGCCAATCCAATGGTAAGTGTAGTCTTTCCTACACCCCCTTTAAGGTTAATAATACTTATAACTTTAGACATACTAACTCCCCCATTCTAAGTAGCATGTCATAAATATATTCATAGATATTTTGTCCCATTTCATACAAATATGAAGTTTCTGATTAGACAGTAATTCCATAGGACGAAAAAAAGCACCGCTTCAATTGATGAAACGGCACTTCATTAAGTAAGAGATTGAACACCCTGAACCTCAATACGATCAGGTCGTGTATAAAGTATTTAATGAATGAATGCAGAGAAAACCAACAGTTATAAAATGTAGCTCTTCCGCTAGCATTAGAGCCAATTCGGTCAGAGCAATTTAGATAGAACAATACCGCAGCCTTTTTCCACAAGCGTGACAACAATGCGAACAGTGACTGGCACTGTTCGCATTGTTCGCTATTTTAATGAATTTATTGTCTGCCATTCTCTGGCTCCATTTTATAAAAAGAAGTGTTATTCCATTTCATTAACAAGCTGCTTCATTGCGTTTAACTCGGAAGTAAGTTCCTTAAACCATTCCTTATCCCCTGTTGATAAGGCCAAGTCTATGAGAAATTCTATTTGTACCTTGTTTGTCACATTCGAAACCGGAAGTCTTTTAACCCGTTTGCTTAAAACTGGGATTGTTTTTCCAATCGTTTCATTATTATCGCTAGTTACAACCGTTACTTTTACTAATCCTTCAGGAGTATTAGGTGACAGTGATTCAATATAACCAATGATTAATTCCCCGTCCCGTGATTCTCCCTTGATCCAATCGCCTGGTTGTAAGATGGTATTAATGGACAACATACGTCTCACCTTCTTTATTTATTCTTAGTTTCATCCAATCATATATACCCACTAGATAAATCTGTAATTTTTTTTATTACATTTTAATTAAAGAGATTTGCGGTCAAAGTCGCTTACTAACGAGATTGACAACCTCTTTCATGGTATAATCCTTTAAATATTCACCCAGATGTTCTTCAGCACCTAAGAAAATGCTGAATAAAACACTTTGCATATTGGCGCCGACAATACACTTATGATTCGATTCAGGACACTTAGGCTTGAGAGCACCTTCTGAAGTAATCTTATATATATCCCAAAGGTTCACTTTATTTAGATCAAGCGCAAAAATAAATCCTCCGCCAGTTCCCTCTTTGGTTTTAATAAATTCATGTTTTTTTAACAAACTCAGCACTTTTCGAATCCGTACCGGATGGACGCCGGCACTTTCTGAAATAGCATCACTTGTTGACATCCGGTCCGGCTGTAGCGCAAGATAAGTCAAACTATGAATGGCAAGGGTAAAATCACTATTCATGTTCTTGCCTCCTAAGAAATGAAACGACACAAACCTTAATACTATTGTGTGCATCTTTTCAATATTAATGACGTACTGTAATGGTATACGTTACAGATTATCTTGTCAAACATTAGGGTTTTCATGGTTAGTGATTTAAATATCCCATTGTTTTTTGACTTGTTCCTCGGCTAACTGTTGAATGTTTTCCCATGCTGTATCTTTTTTCACAATAACATTGGTATCGTAATTTTTTTCTTTATAATTAACAGTTACGAATACTTCGATCATTCCTTTTTCCTCCTTTAAGAACCATTAATTTGCCGCTTTTTGCAATTCGTTGTACAAGTATGTGCGAACCTTTCGAGGCAGAAAACTACGAATTTCGTCCTCGTTATATCCCACCTGTAATCTTTTTTCATCCTGGATCATTGGTCGGCGTACCATTTTAGGATTCTCCATTATTAAGGTATAGAGTTCAATAAGCGAAAGAGATTCAATATCTATATTTAATTCCTGAAAAGTTTTTGAACTAGTTGAAATAATTTCGCTAGTCCCCTCTTCTGTTAAGCGAAGAATCGATTTAATCTCTTCGACTGTTAGCGGATTGGCTAAAATATTTCTTTCGATATAATCAATGGAATGTTCCTCAAGCCAAGCTTTCGCTTTTCGACAAGATGTACAGCTAGGGGTTGTATAAAGAGTTACCATCCTTACTCACTCTCCTAAATATTTGTTGGAAAATATACGGTACAATACCTATTTGGTTATTTGGTATTTACCCCGAAATTAGGCGATAAAACCTCGCAGTTATTATTAAACTGCTGAGTTATCGCTTCTTTATTAAATGTAATAAAAAATTTTACAGTTTCTATACTGTAAATTTAATCGTTACAGTTAAAAATGTCAACAATAAAATTTATAGTTTTTTTAATTCATGACATCATTTGGGTGTAAGGAATTTCACCTAGGTTTGTCCGAATCACAGCCTTATTCGGACAAGGTGGACTGATTTCTTTCCTGGATTGTCCGAACTTTTTTAACATACATTAACTAAATACTTGAAACTGATTATTATAGTCAGTTTGATTTGCTCCACTATTGGATCAATGCTATTATCTTTCATACAAACTTCATAAGGGGTTGATTTTTATGGTAGAAGAAATAATCTTAAATGATACATCGATTCATGTAGACCATTATAAAGAAGAGACAGACAATGGTTTGCATAATATTATTATTGGTTTCAAAGTGACGAGTGAGAAATATCATGACATTACGACACTGTTATACGAAGGCGTCTTTGATGTAAAAGTTCCTGATAGAGGTTTAGCGTTTAGAGGGAAAATTCAGCAATATTCCACTTCAATTACAAACTTATATGAAAAAGAACAGGTTGGAGATTTTACATTATCATTGCGCGAAGTGAAAAATTAAGAAAGAAGGCATGGATTAGTGAAATTAAGTATATTAGATCAGTCACCCATCTCTTCTGATCAAACTGCTAGTGATGCGTTGAATGAATCTGTGAAGCTAGCGCAAGCTGGTGAAGCGCTAGGGTATTCGCGGTATTGGATTGCCGAACATCATGATCTTCCTGGACTTGCCTGCTCTGCCCCTGAAGTGATGCTTAGTTATATTGGAGTTCATACAAAACAGATCCGGATCGGCTCCGGGGCTGTCCTATTGCCTCATTATAAACCCTTTAAAGTGGCAGAGGTTTACAATTTGCTGGCTACATTGTTTCCGGATCGCATCGATATTGGCATTGGCCGTGCACCCGGCGGTTCTGCTGAAGCCACTAATGCTTTATCAGATAACTTTTTACAACAGGTATGGAAAATGCCAAATTTAGTGGAAGAACTGCTTCATTTTCTCCATGATGATTTTCCTGAAGATCATGAGTTTTCAAAAATAACTGCCTCGCCAATGCCACAAGTGCCACCAATGCCGTGGATCCTTGGCACAAGTAAAAAAAGTGCTTTACTTGCAGCTAAAAATGGTTTGGCTTATGCATTTGGTCAGTTTATGAGCGAAAATAACGGAGCCGCTATCATTGAACAATATTTAGATGCCTTTGAACCAAAGAAACACGGTCCATTTCCTCAAGTATTGTTAACAGTTTCCGCGATTTGTGCAGAAACTACGGAAAAAGCAGAAGAAATTGCGTTGAGTACACTTATATGGGCCATGCAAAAAGATAAAGGTGAAGGCAAATATGTTCCTTCTATCGAAGAAGCTAAAAATTATGAACTTAATGAAAAAGAAAGAGAAAAATTAGTGCAAATGAAACAAAATATGATTGTGGGCAATCCGCAAGAGGTCGCTAATAAACTTTATCAGTTACAAGCTGAATTTAAGGCGGATGAAATCATGTTGGTGACGATTACTCACTCTCCGAAGGACCGCATGGAATCTTATAGACTAATTGCAGCAGAAGTGCTTTCATAATTTTTAATAAAAACAATTTTTTCAAATTAGTTATAACCCCCTCATAAATTTGAAACATAAGGGGGTTTTTACATTTCATTCTATAATGCTAATTGCCTACTAAAATTTCATTGAGAAGTTTAGCCTTCCGAGAAACTACCCCTTTTAAAGAGGCAGTTTCTTGGTTTAAGCTTATAGGTTTTTTTACCTTCAACTCCAAATGAAAAACGTTAATCCAACGACCCCCATTTATTCAAATAATGGGCTAACTGCTTTTTCGTTATGAATCCTGGCGATTGCCTCTACTAGGAGTGGTCCTACGGATAGGGAGGTAATTTTGTTAATCATTTTTTCTTCAGGAAGTTCGATGGTATTGGTGACCACTAGCTCTGTAATTGGCGATGCCTCTATTCTACTGATTGCTGGCCCAGAGAGAACAGGATGAGTGCAGCAAGCATACACCGCTTTTGCTCCATTTTCCATGAGAGCGCTAGAAGCTAACGTAATGGTGCCTGCTGTATCAATTAAATCATCAATAATAATGGCATTTTTGCCAGCGATATTCCCAACGATATTCATGATTTCGGCTACATTCGGTTCTGGACGTCTTTTATCAAGAAAGGCAATAGGTGCATGTAATCGGCTCGCCATTTTTCTCGCCCTTACAACCCCGCCATTATCGGGTGCCACAATGACCATATCCTCCAATCCCTTATTCTCAAAATACTGTGAAAGAATCGGAACACCAATTAGTTGATCAACAGGGATGTCAAAAAAACCTTGAATTTGCGGAGCATGAAGGTCCATTGTAATCACCCTTGTCACCCCAGCAGTCTCCAATAGGTTGGCAATAAGTTTCGCTGTAATCGGTTCGCGTGAACGAGCCTTTCGGTCTTGGCGAGCATATCCATAATAAGGAATAACTACGTTAATGTTTTTAGCTGAAGCCCTTTTCAATGCATCAACCATGATTAGAAGCTCCATAATATATTCATTCCCCGGCTGGGAAGTGGATTGAACTAAATACACCTCACTGCCGCGGACACTTTCTTCGATATTAATTTGAATTTCACCATCACTGAACCGTGATACAGAGCATCTCCCCAGCTCACAACCCAATAGCTGAGCCATCTCCGTAGCCAGCTTTCGATTGGAATTTAAGGTAAACATCTTAAAACGTTCATTTAATTGATAAGTCACTTAAAGTCCTCCATGAAGTCATTATGAATCAAGCCTTTATACACATGCGTTTTACTATACAAAAATTGGGTTAATCGGTTCCTCACCAGTTAAAACATTCGTTAGATTATCAACTGCTAACCTCGCCATCTTCATTCTAGTTTGAATAGAAGCACTTCCTATGTGGGGTAGCATGACCACATTCGGTAAGGAAAGCAATGGATGATCTAACGGAACGGGTTCTTGTTCAAAAACATCGAGCCCGGCAGCCCAGATATCCCCAGCCTTTAACGCTTGATATAATGCCTCTTCGTCAACTATACCACCTCGTGCCGTATTAATGAGGATGGCTGTACGTTTCATCAGCAACAATTCTTCTTTCCCAATCAAGTGATGAACCTCTGGGCTGTAAGGCAAGAGTAGGCAAACAAAATCGGATTGCTGTAACAAAACCCCCAACTCCGCATAGTGAATACCTAGTTCTTCTTCTTTTTCCTCTTTTCGTGTCCGACTATGGTAAAGAACATTCATGTCAAAGCCCTTTGCCCGCTTAACCAATGCTTCCCCAATTCTTCCAAACCCAATAATACCTAATGTGGCCCCATATACATCCTGCCCTGTTAGCTGCATCAGAGACCATGCTCCCCATTCCCCACTACGTAAGAAATCGGAGGCCTCGACCACTCTTCTGGCTGTAGTCATTAACAGCGTAAACGTTAAATCGGCTGTCGTTTCTGTTAATACTCCCGGTGTATTGGTCACCACAATCCCTCTTTTAGCAGCCGCTTGAACATCGATATGGTTGTAGCCAACTGAGCACGAACTAATCACCTTTAAATGCTGGGCTTTCGTTAGCACCTCTTCATCAATGGAATCAGTTAAAAGACAAATAAGGCCGTCCACTTCTTCTACTTCCTTCAGTAGCACTTCTCTAGGAACAGGGATTTCTTCCTCCTCCCACATTGTGACTTCAAAATGGCTTGAAAGTTTATCAATCATTTCTTCGGGTAGCCTTCTGGTTACATAAACCTTACATTTCAACTCATTCTCCCCCTTTCAAGCTTTGGGCAGCACTTATCGCAAAAAATGTCTTTAATGAAGGATATAATTCCAAAAAGACATGATACAAACGATCATAGGGTTGTAACTGATCTTGCTTCGGTTCTATTTGACAAACCGTTGGATTATTAATTTTTCCCACCGCTTCTTCTAATGAAGAAAAGTAGCCAATTGCTGTTCCACCTATTAAACAGGCACCTAATACGCCTGTTTCAGAAATGCTCTTAATATGAATACACTTGTTTAACACATTGGCTTTGATTTGAGCCCAGTCCTTATTCTTTGAACCACCGCCAATGGAAGAAAAGTGATCTACCTGAAGTTTGTAGTTGGTTTCAATAATTTCATAGATTTGTCTCAGTCCAAAGGAACAGCCTTCTAAAATGGCGCGAAACATATCCGCCTTCGATGTGTTCAAATGAATCCCAGCAAAAACCCCTCTTGCATTGGCGTCCCAAATTGGGGACCGTTCACCTTGCATATAAGGAAGGAAAAAAACACCATTGGCTCCTATAGGAGATTGTTTACATAAATCTTCAAAAATAGCTTTTGTGTGTCCCTCTGGTTTTAACCATTGCTCATAAAACCATTGGATCGATACACCTGGAAACGACATCGCTCCATGTGATAGCCAACGATCTTTGATCACGTGACATCTATTCAAAAAGCGACTATCTAAACAATCGGGCTGATCTGTGCAAACCGTTAACACATTGGATGTCCCAACAGACTCAAACATTTCATTGATTCCAACCCCTAATGCCACGGCAGAGCATGAGGTGTCCGCAGCCCCCGCAACAACCGGAACGGTGCCCTTGGAGGAAACTCCCGGGAGGATCAAATCTCCTATAATCGAATGAGGGTCGACGACCTTTGGCAGCTTCTCTCCATCAATCCCGACCTTCTCATAAATTTTTGACGACCATTGATAATTTACAACATCATACATTCCTGTGAAAGAGCTCTGAGTCCAGTCCATGACAAAACAACCAGTGAGCTTGTGTAGAATAAACGTAGAAAGATTTCCCCATTTATGCGTCTGTTCATATAGGTCTGGATGATGTTTTTTGAACCACAAATGGGTTGTAACCGTATACATTCCTGGCTCTAACCGGTTCCTCGTTACCTCGTATAGCAGGTCTTCACCCACTACATCCTTGATCCAGTCTGCTTCAGCTTTACTTCGTTGATCCAAATACATAATCCCATGAGATAAAGGCTCTCCCTTTTCATTTAAAAATACAGAGGAATTGCAAAAAGTAGAAAGGGAAACGGCATCAATCGTACCCTCCATTTCTACTTGATGCCACACTTTCAAAAGCAACGATTTCGTCTTACACCAAATATCCTTTAAGTCAATTTCTACCCAGCCCTTTTGGGGATAAAGAAGGGAGTATGGCTGGTACTCTAGGTAAGCCATTACACCTTCTTTATTCATTGCTCCGACTTTGATTCCACTCGTGCCAATGTCAATTCCAATAATGTGAGACATCATTTATCACCTAATTTTTAGTTTACACTTGCAGGTGTGTTCATTAACTCGTTATAAAGTTCGAGTGTTTCATGAACCGTTCCTTTATGATGGATAATATTTTTAAACGCTTTTACCACTGCAGTTGGATTAGGATTATTCCATACTATTCTACCAAAAGTTATTCCTGTTCCACCAGCATCGATTACATCATAAACCATTTGGAAATAGTCTTCTATGTTATTCCCATTATCTCCACCAGCCACAACTACCTTCCCGGGCGTAGATTCAACTACCTTATGGAATGTTTCTGGATTTCCTGTGTACTTTGTTTTAACAATGTCTACTCCTAGCTCAGCACCAGCACGAACTGCGTATGCAACATGCTTCCAGCTATTCTTTTCATCCTCCGGAATTTGGTTTCCTCGTGGATAAATATGAGCAATCATTGGTAATCCATGGGCCGCTGCTTGACCCGCGATTATTCCTAAATTTCGGAGTTGTTCTGGTTGGTCATCTCCTCCCACAATACAACCCATGGAAACAGCATCTGCACCTAAACGCACCGCTTCATCTACTTCTGTCACCCATGCATCATAGTTTGGTTGCCAAGGCGAAAACGTAGAGCATTTGAGAATAAATCCGGTTTTACCTGCATGCGGGCGATAACATAGGTCGGCAATTCCTTTGTGCATCGTGATGGCATCAGGACCTCCGGCTACAATTTCATCCATTTTCCGTTGAATGGGCATAAGCTCATCGAAGATTCCGCGTGCCATTGCCTGGTCAACAGCTACAGCTAAAAGCTTTCCTGACTCTTGGTTCAATAAACGATTCATCCGAATTTCTTTTCCTAAAAATGCCATAATAAAACACTCCCATTCTCATATTTTAATAGTTTTATTGAGTAATAACTGATTTCATTCCATTACCGTTTCGTACATCTACGATCGCTTGCTCAATATCATCTAAGGTGTATCCTTTTGTCGTTAATACTTCTGTATTAATTTGACCAGCAGCTATAAGTGACATGGATTTATAATAATCCGCTCGCGTTAAAGCAGATGTACCATTCACATTAATTTCATTGTAATGAATGACGTTCGGATCAATTTCAGACATGACACCTTTAGTGAACCCAGCAAATAAGTTTAAGGTGCCTCCCTTTTTCAATAGGTTCGCACTGGAATTGACGATGAACGGAACGCCAATGGCCATGATTACAACATCTGCTCCAAGCCCATCTGTTTCACTTAGGACAAGATCCTGTAAGGATTCGTTCTGAGGGTCCACAGCAAGGTTGGCACCTGCCAGTAACGCTTTTTCACGACGATGGGCGATCGGCTCGCTCAAGATGACCGTCTTCGCTCCGGCAATTTTCGCTAATTGGACATGCATGAGTCCAATTGGCCCTCCCCCAACCACGACAACGACATCACCCATTTTGACATTCGCTTTTCTCTGACCGTTGATACAGCACGCAAGCGGCTCTGCTACAACTGCCTCTTCAAAGGAAATATGATCAGGAATGCTCACTAGATTTCCAGCTTCTAATGCCGTGATTGGGATCTTTACATACTCCGCAAAACCACCATCGAACTCATAGCCAATAGCTGTTCGGTTGGCGCAAACATTTTCTCGCCCGTTTAAGCAGTAATAGCATTTCCGACATGGAATAACCGGCATCACGCCCACTCGATCTCCGACAAAGAAGTCCTTAACCTGTGCGCCCACTTCTTCAATCGTTCCGACTAGCTCATGACCAATAATAGAAGGGGTTCTGACACCTTTTGTCTTTTTTCCTTCAAAAATCCGTACATCGGTACCGCATACTGCACTTGCATTCACCTTTACAAGTACCTCAAAATCATTTATTTCTGGTTTTTCCACATCTTCAAGTTTTAATTGATTAGGTCCATGAAATACCGCTGCCTTCATATTGCCTATCTCCTTTCATACCTATAATGTACTATTCAACATATGGTGGTAATTTCCTTCATAAATTTTTAAAAAAATAAGAAGAAAACTTTCCTTCATGTTTTCTTCTATTTTTACAAATTAAACCAACTGATTGGAGCCGTAATAATCTGTGGAATGAAAACAAAAACAAGCAAGACCGCAAAGGTAACGAGTATCCATGGTAATGTTGCTTTACTTAACTTCTCAATTTTCAATCCCGTTATATTACAGGTTGCGTATAAACAGACACCTACTGGTGGTGTCACCAATCCTACTGAAAGAAGGATAACTAAGAATACAACAAAGAACACTGGGTCAATTCCAACCGCTAAAACCGTCGGCATTAATATCGGTACTAGGATAAAGATGGCGGCTGTCGCATCCATAAACATCCCCACAATGATAAAGAATACAAACAACAACAACATAATGATCAGTGGACTATCACTTATTCCTCCGATAAATGTAGCAATCTTTGACGGGAGACCATCATACTCGAACACCCAGCTTGCTGCCTTGGCAGTGACGGCGATAAAAAGAATCGTTCCTGTTAGGTTAGCTGTTCTAAAAAAGATATTCGGTAGTTTCCTGAAGGTTAAACCCTTGTAAACAAACAGCGCCACTACTAAGGTATATAGCACAGCGATGGCAGCTGCCTCCGTTGGTGTAAATACCCCACTCAAAATACCAGCCAGTAAAATAACGGGTGCAAGCAAGGCTGGGATGGCGTGAACAAATTCTTTTCTAAACACACTCCATTCAAACTTTTGTCGGACTCCATAGCCATGTTTCTTACTGTAATAGAAGTTGTAGCACATAAAGATAATCGCAATGAGTACCCCTGGAACAAGACCGCCGACTAAGGCTGCACCAATCGAAACACCAGCTGTTGAAGCAGCAACTACCATCAAAATACTAGGTGGAATAATGGTCGCTAGCATAGAGGTGATAAGGGTTAGTGCCGAAGCGTATTCCAATGGATATTTGTTTTTTGTCATAGCAGATATGGTGATACGACCAATGCTAGCGATATCTGCAACGGAAGAGCCTGCCATACCAGCAAAGATAAGACCTGCTAGTATATTGACGTGACCTAAACCACCGGTCATCCAACCTACTGCACTTCTGGCAAAATCAAATATCTTCTCTGCTACTCCCCCTTCGTCCATAATGATTCCGGCTAAGATAAATAATGGAACAGCTACCATAATAAAGCTATTCATGGAGCTGTACATCGATTGGGTGACAATACTGATCGGTACATCTGTATAAAGAAGAATGGTGGCGACCACTGAAATACCTAGAGAGGCAGCAATAGGAATACCAATGAACATTAAGATAAAGAATAATATTAATAGAAAAATCGACATTCTATTGCTTCACCTCCTCTTGGATGAGTGCACGGTCATAAAGTAATGACTGAATGATATTAAGAATCCCAATGATGGCGGAAGCAGGCATACACAACCCAATAATCCACATCGGTAATAGTAACACCGAGCTTTTTTCACTTGTATTGATCTGCTGTGACATAAGCTCTACACCATAAATCAACATAAAGACAAAGAATCCAATCGAAGCGAGTGTATAAATCCATACCGACCCTTTTTGAATAAATTTGGGTAGCAGTTTCAATAATAGGGTAACTCTGGCGGATTCTACTTTACGATAGCCAATCCCAATCCCCAGATATATTAGCCAGATAAAGGCAAAACGAGTTAACTCTTCCGTCCATGGCGCAGGCTTCCCTATTAATCTCCCAAAGATTTGCCAGATAACCACCACAAAAATGGTCATGGCAGTCAAGGACGCCACTGTATCCGTAATATTGTTAATGACTTGAAAGAAACGTTTAAGTTTACCTTTTTCATCCTTAACCATGTATTTTCTCCTTTAGTTCAATGTGGGAGGCGGTCCGCTTGCCACATTGGACCGCCCTAACGCCCTAATCACTTACTTATTCACTCTTACCAACAAATTCTAATATTTTCTTGAAGAACTCATCATCTTTCACTAAGCCCTTGAAGGTTGGATATGCTTTCTTTGAAACTTCCACGAAGAGCTGCTGCTGTTCCTTCGTTAACTCGTTGACTTTCACTCCTTTGTCCTTAAGAAGTTTAATCGCCGAATCGGCTTCTTTTGTATCGTAATCCAATGCCCACTTTTGAATTTCCTTTGAAGCATCTGTTAAGATTTGTTGTTGCTCGTCAGTTAAGGCATCGAATTTCTTCTGATTAATTCCTACTACCCAACCATCTGCCATATGGTTTGAAATGGTTACGTATTTTTGAACCTCATATAATTTTGCCGACGTTACCACACCGATAGGATTTTCTTGACCATCAATTGTTTTTAACTGCAATGCGTTATAAACTTCACCGAAGTCCATTGGAGTGGTAACAGCACCAGTACCCTTGAAGAATTCTACCCATAATGGGTTGTTTGGAACGCGTAATTTAATTCCCTTTAAGTCTTCAGGTTTGGTAATAGGATTCTTTGAGTTCGTAATTTGTCTAAAATCACGCGTCCAATATCCTAATCCATGAATATCTAATTTCGAAACGGAACTTAATAGGTCTGCCCCTAGGTCACTATTTAAAAAGGAGACAAATTGACTTTTATCATCGAATAGATATGGGATACTAATCGCACTAAATTTTGGTTCAAAGTTGGCGTAAAGCGATGTGGAAAGAACCAGCATATCAAGGCTTCCCGCTCCAAGTTGTTTGACGGCCGCCGATGGGTCTCCGCCATACAGCGTTCCGTTTGGATGAACCTCAATCTTAATGGATCCATTACTTTTTTCCTCTACTACCTTAGCAAACTCTTTTGCAGCAACTGATACAGATGCTGTGTCGGGATCAGGAGTTGAAAGATTAAACGTTACCGTCTTACCTGTTTTTCCTGATTCACCTGATTTTCCCGCTTCAGATTTCCCATCCCCACTTGTTGAACTGCTACATGCTGCTACAGATAACATTAGAACAACCATCAATACTACAGATAAAAGCTTCTTCATTTACTCTTTCTCCCCCTTGTTCGTTTGTTAACGCTTTCTTTTTTCGTTATAAAAAAAGAATATTCATTACAAACTTAATTTTCTGAAAACTTTGTTCGTACCCCCATCATAGCACATGGTGGTAATTTCCTTCAAGATTATTTTAAAAAAAATGAATTATTTCTTCAAAGGGGATCAAAAAGGCAAGTTTACATCTTTTTATCAATGGTAGACTTACGTGTTTTCTGCAGGTTGGCAAAGTACAATTCATACGCTTGATTGGCCACTGCGGCGACTAAAATATCAATAATCGTTAATTGAGCGATTCTTGAAGAAATGGCATCGGTACGGAATAGGGTTTCCTTTGATGCCGTTTGTAAGACAATGTCCGATATTTTCGTAATCGGTGATTTCGATGAATTGGTAATACAAATAATGGTGGCACCCGCTTCTTTTGCCAGTCTCATCGCATCTAAAACATCGGTATTGGAGCCTGTATGGGAAATTCCAATCACTACATCTTGATCGGTAAGGACACAAGCTGACATCGCCTGTAGAACGCTATCATTATAAGCAAATGATTTAATCCCTAATTTTAAAAGCTTATGGTGTGCATCTAGGGCAACCGTTCCAGACCCACCCGTTCCATAGAACTCAATTAGTCGGGCATTAGTAATCGCATCCACTGCCTTCTGTATTTCATCATCGCTACAAACTTCGATAGAGTCATATAAAGCTTGAATATTGGACTGAAATACCTTCTTTTTGATCATCACCACATCGTCGCCTTTTTCAATCACTTCATGGATTTGCTTTTCAGGTGCGATGACTTCCCTTGCTAAATGAATCTTTAAGTCTTGAAAGCCTTTATAGCCAAGTCGCTTACACAAACGGACGACCGAGGATTCACTCGTTTCACTTCTCTCGGCAACCTCTGTAATAGAGAGATGGATAATTTCCGCCTGGTTCTTTTCAATGAACTCGACAATCTTTTTCTCTGAATCCCGAAGCTTGGACATAGCTGCATTACTTCTTGTGAAGAATCCTGGATTCGTATTAATGTTTAATTCACTCACATATTTTCCTACCCTTCTAAGCAATTTTTATAGTTTCTATTCTATTATAACTATTCCATGTTTTCTACCAGATTTTCACTCAAACTTTAATGACTCAACAAATATTCCGTTCATTTTCTAAATTTTTTAAAAAATATAAAGTTTTTTCTGATTCATTGAAAGAGGTAGCGAACAGTGATAGTCACTGTTCGCCATTCCCTTGCTCTCTAATCTACAAAAACGCCCCAACCATCAGAATAACCACCATATGGTTTACATAAATTATCCAATTCCTTTTGAATCTTAACTATTTGATTATAATTTAATACCATTTTCTTAGAACAACTACATGCCCACTCATCCGTTTCATCGTCTTGTTCTAAGAAACAATTGTAGCCTTCACCTTTAAGTACTTGCGATAATTTATCACCGGTGGCTTGATCTGGAACCGCTACAAAAAACTCGACAGATTGTGGTTTCTTAAAATTCACTCCATCTTTAAATAGGCTTTGCAATGCCTGTCCATCAGCATCATTTGGGAATTTCATTTGTTTTTCCTCCATATTCTATTACATTCAATGGTGTCATTGTCATTCAATTATTTCTTTTTTACTAATGATCGTTTTAAGATTTTATAGATTTGGTAGACGATTCTACTGGTAGTGACCGGCACTATTTTACTTATTAAGAAGACCTAGGAAGGAACAAATAGTTAAGATTCCTTTATCAAAGTTTTCTAGGTTAAAGTGTTCGTTTGGTGCATGAAGATTTTCGTCTGGCAAACCGAATCCCATTAAGACAACAGGTGCATGTAGTGAATGGCTGAAATCCGATACAATTGGAATCGAACCACCTTCTCTTTTGTAAACAGGCGCTTTCCCATATACGGTTTCATATGCTGCTGCCGCTTTTTGAATCATCGGACTATCGATCGGCGTTAAAAATGGATTACCCGTATCTTGCAAGGTCACATTCACCGTGCATCCTTTTGGTGCATGTTCTTCCAGGTGCTTTTTAATTAATCCCTGAATTTTTACCGGGTTTTGATTATGGACGAGACGGCAGGTAATTTTCGCATGAGCCTCGTTTGGGATTACTGTTTTTGTCCCTTCTCCCTGAAATCCTCCCCATAACCCATTTATTTCTAATGTTGGACGTGAATTGATTCTTTCAGAATAAGGAAAATCGTTATTTTCCCCTCCCGTTAATTCCGTTAACCCTAATGTTTGTTTTAGCTTCTCTTCATTGAAATCTAATGCTTTAATTTGTTCCTTTTCAAATTCGGTGAGTTCCACTACATCATCATAGAAATGTTCAACCTTTACTTTTCCGTTTTCGTCATGAAGTGTGGAAAGAAGCTGTACCAATAGATGGTTGGCATTTTGAACTCCACCGCCATACATGCCGGAATGCAAATCAGAGTTAGCGGTTTTTAGTGAAAATTCTAATGCACAAAGACCTCTTAAAGAATAGGTAATCGCAGGTACACCCCTGTCCCACATATCTGAATCAGAAATGACAACTACATCACAGGCTAATTTCTCTTTGTTTTCGGCTAAAAATGGCGGAAGATGAGGACTTCCGATTTCTTCTTCCCCTTCTATACAAAATTTAACGTTTACTGGTAATTTACCTTCTGATTTTAATAGTGTTTCCACTGCTTTTATATGTAAGAATGTTTGGCCCTTGTCGTCAGTTGCCCCTCTTGCATAAATCTTTTGATCACGAATCGTCGGTTCAAATGGTGGCGTTTCCCATAGATGAAAAGGATCAACGGGCTGTACGTCATAATGTCCGTATACTAAGACGGTTGGGGCATTTTCTTGATGAAGCCAGTCGGCATACACAATAGGATGACCTTTTGTCTGGATGATTTCAACGTGTTCCATTCCAATGGATTCTAGCTTTTTGGCAATCCAAGACGCTGCTTTTTGAATATCCTCTTTATGTTCGGATAAAGAGCTAATGCTTGGAATTCTTAGTAAATCTTTTAATTCCTCGACATTTTGAGTATGTTCATTGGATACTAATTCTGATAATTGACTCATGTTCTCACCTTTTCTCGTTTATTTTCAATTCTGTTTGATTAGAGAGGATTGACTTTAGATGTTATGTATTCTTTGGTCTCTTTTAGTTTGAACAAAAACCATCAATATTTCCAGTAATAAATTAAATATTTTCCCTGATATTGCTTTCGTCGAACGCCGCAGAACTTTTTACTTTCTCTTTTTGTTTAGATAAACTCCAATTATAAAAAGAGACGCATTTAAGGTTACAGATGATAAACTAAACTGTTTTCGAGTTTTACTTTTTATCTTTACGATTTTTATACTAGGATTCGTTTTAGCTGTAGATTCCTGTTTTTGATTACGTGTTTTGTCATGTGCTTCATTAAAAAGTAAATTATCATACCTCTTTCTTTTTTCAACATTTTTAAGAACTTCATATGCTTCTTTCACTCTTTTAAACTGTTCAGCATTCCCTTTTACTATATCCGGATGAACTTCCTTTACCTTTTTTCGATAAGCTTCTTTAATCTCAAAAAATGTTGCATCATAGGGTACATCTAAAATACGATAGTAATTACCAAAGGATCCCATGATTTCCACCCTCTTTCGGTTTAAATAGCTTTATCTTCCTTTTAAATCCTTTCAAAATAATATTCTACTTTTATATTAAAAAGACCAAAGGCAGGACTAAAGGGACGGTTCTGGTGGTTTTTTTAGACATTAAAAAGGCGAACAGTTTCAGTCACTGTTCGCCTTTTTAACATACATCTAGTGCTTAAGTTTATAATTAAATTCCTTTTTTATAAAGATTGAATAATATTAAGTAAAAGATATTATCAACATTTTGGAGGAGAGGAATTTGAAGAATGCTTGTGAGAATGGTATGGAAATTGGAATTTATTCGTTAGCGGATTTATACCCAGATCCACTAACAGGGAAAACCATCAGCGCAAAACAGAGAATAGATGAAATAATCGAAGCTGCCAAAATGGCGGATGAAGCAGGGCTGGATGTATTTGGTGTGGGAGAACATCACCGTTTAGATTATGCAGTGTCCTCACCACCAGTCGTCTTGTCAGCGATTTCACAAGTCACTAAGCGATTGAAACTAACAAGTGCTACGACCATATTACCTACCGTAGATCCTATTCGTTTATTCGAGGAGTTTGCAACACTGGATCTGATATCAAATGGGCGGGCTGAAATCATTGCGGGACGTGGGGCATTTTTAGAATCATTCCCACTTTTCGGATACGATATTAATAATTATGATGAATTGTTTGAAGAACACATGGAGCTTTTTCTAAAGCTTAACGAGAAGAAATTGGTTACTTGGAATGGTCGTTATCGTTCATCAATAAAGGATGCAGAAATCGCTCCCCGTCCTATTCAACAGAAAATCCCAATATCGGTAGGTGTTGGAGGGACACTGAAAAGTGCAGAACGAGCGGGTAGATTAGGTACTGGATTAGCATTGGTAATACTTGGCGGGGATCCAAGCTTATTTAAACCGTTTATTGACCGATACCAAGAATCAGCTGCTCAAAATGGTCATGCTCTGGAAAATTTGAAGGTTGCAGTTACCGGACACGCTTATATTTCAAAAACGTATCAACAGGCAATAGAAGAATTTTACCCATATCATTCAAATTATTGGCACCATCTCAATCGTCAGCATGGTGTAAATAAGACTTATTCGAGAGCAGAATTTGAGCTACTGGCTAGAAATGAATCTGCCCTTTTTGTTGGAAGCTCACAGCAGATTATTGAAAAAATCATGCGCCAATACGAGCTGTTTGGTCACCAGCGGTTTATTGCACAAATGGATATAGGTGGTATGCCCTTTAAAAAGGTTGCCGAAAATATTGAGCGCTTGGCAACAGAAGTTGCTCCCGTTATACGAAAAGCAACAAGAAAATGAATATTACTAATAAGACATAATGTTGAGCAAGGCTCAGCGTTTAAAAATTTTCCAAAAAAAAATAAAGCCATCCCGTTAATCAGGATAGCTTTAAGACACTGGATGACCTTATCTAATTACTTATCACCATATCATCAAAATTGATTCTTTTCCCCGATGTACCTGAAACGACAATTCGGAAACGGACTAGAGCTGTTTGGGTAATGGTAAAAGTTTTAACTGTTAAAGTGGATGAACTAGTATTTGTACTTCCTATGTTTGTCCATGACGAACCTCCATTAGTAGACATTTGAAGCTGCCAGATTGCTCCACTATCGGTGCTGAAATTAGCATGGGAAATCTGTATACTTTTTGCCCCGCTTACATCGAAGTTCATGGTAAGGGCTCCGGATGCTCGTACACGTGCAGACTGCAAGCCCGTTTTCTTATCTCCTGATAAATTGCCAATGAGCGCATTATCGAAATACCAAGAGCCAGACGCTAGTGTTACATTCCCTGACGAGTATGCTGTTTTGGTACCCGATTCAAACTTTTCATTCAATACGGTTGTCCCGCCGGTTCCGCTAGAACCGTAACCATAGGAGCCAGATTTAAAGGTTGATGAATCATACCATTTATAGCCTGTTGCTGGTGCAGCCCACGGTTCCGCTACCGGCTCCGTAGATGTTTGTGGATTTTCCATCGATAATAAAGAAGTCGGCGTATCAAGCTGCAACCCGCTAACCTGGGTTAATGAGGTATAACTTTCCTGTATTGATAACCAATCGATTATATTCACAAGTAAAGTGCCGTCATTCTGTTCTTTAAATCCATCGTATGTTGTCTTCTTTGAGCCCGTCTCCTCACGTAAATATTTTGGAGTCGCATCTTCTACAGGAGAAGAATCTCCGATAAATGCAGCTTTTCCTAATCCTAGTTTAGCAACCGCTGCATAAGGCCCCTCCGCTCTGCCTCCGCCATTATAGATACCTTGATCGACAGCGTTCCCCCATGCCACGGATGTTGGAGGAAGATAGACAATGCCTTTTGCTTTATTCGGGTCGGTTATAGCTAATGTTGACCCCGCATGCATGGCAACAGTAGCGACCGCCGTTGTAATTCCGAAGGCTTGACTTGGTGCGACAATATCATTGGCTGTTACATCGCCAATCGCGTTATAACGAAATCTGATACCGAAATTGGTTGAAAGCCAGTCAGAACCTGTTAACCCCTGCATGGCTGCAGACGAAGCCTCTTCTGTACTCATTCCTTTTGTAGGATTGGAATAGGCACCTCTTCGATAACCATTAAAGACTTCCGAAGCATCCCAACGGTTTTTGTTGCGGTCCGCATTATAATGATCGCCGATAAAAAAGATACTTCCGCCATTTTGCACGTATTGGATCATGGCAGCTTGTTCAGACGTTTTGTAGGGGATATTTGCTTCCCCAATAATAAATACATTATAGCCTTGCAAATCTTCATAGGTAATCGGGGAAGTTTTTCGCAGCTCTTTAGCATAATAGCCTTTGTTTGCTAAAGCATTAGCAAAGTCAGAGAATCCCCCATCCAAAACCCAATCTGCAGCGCCAGCTGTTTGCCCATGGGTATTATCAAATAAGATTTTCTTCCCATTAGCCGTTCCAACTGGCTGCAGTTGTGGAGCAGGATCAAGTGCATTCTCGGCTGAAACATTCGGTGTAACATAAAACAGGGAGGAGATTAATAGAAGAACTAAGGCAATCATTGAAAAGCGTTGACGTGTCAATCAAATCACTCCTTTTAGTGTGTTCCTCATTAAATTACCACACTACTATTAAAGGAGTGTTGAGAATTCATAAAATTTAAAAATTTCCCAACATGTAAGACCCCCACTTTGTTTCCCTTTCTCAGACTCGCAATTAAAAAGCTGCTTACCTATATGGGGAAGCAGCTTTTCCTATTGGTATGTACTTTAATTTTGAAAGAACATAGTTGCATTAAAACGATCTTTTCGGTATGGGTCATAAAATCCATCTGTAATGGTCCAATCAGAAAAGTCTTCCTTTTTATATAATTTATGTTCAGATCTATGAGAGCGCATTGGGAGTTCACCAATCAAAACAGCTTTTTTGGCTACGCGTTTTAATTCGCTAATAGCTTGTTGTACGTATTCGTCGGAATCGAAATACAAAAATACTCCATAACAAATGACTTTATCAAAGCTATTATCCTTAAAAATAAGATCATTCGCTTCTCCAACTAGAACTGAATTACCTAGGATTTCAATGTGCCGTTGAACAAGTGTAGGTGAATAGTCGATTCCTACATATTCACAATTTAAACGTTGTGCTAAAGCACCTGCACCACAGCCCACTTCAAGGACTTTATCGGTTGGTTTGATATCAAGAGCTTTTATGATTTGGGCCGCTACCTCATCCATATCAACTTGTGTCGCTTCATACCCATTATATGCAAGCAAATCTTCTTGCGAGCCGGATGCTTTCCCTTTTCTGGTCCAAATTTCTTTCCATGTTTCTTGTGGTTGGTTCATGTTGATGTCCTCCTTTTGTTGAGTAAGCTTTAGAGTGTAATAGTTTTTTACTTTTTAATATTTAAAGAAAAATACTCAATCGGGTATCTATCCCACAGAATACATTCAATTAATGAATGCATTTTTATTATCTTAATGTCTGGATGAAAAGTCAAGAATATAAAATTCCTCTACAGCCTTTTTAAGAAAGGTTTAAATACAACATAAAAAAGCACCGCTTCAATGACTGAAACGGTACTTATAACCAAAACATGATCCCTGTGATTATTTATCCTATTTTTAAAAGCATTACACTATCATCTTTACTTAATCTGAGTAGTCTGATGCACATGTGTCAATCTTCTGATGGTTTCTGCCAGCAATTCCGTTCGCTCAGTTAGTGATGAAATGTCTAAGTACTCGTCATCCCTATGGCCATTCCCGCCTACTGGCCCCAAGCCATCAACCGTTGCTATGCCCATAGAGCTGGTGAAAGAGCCATCTGAACATCCTCCTCTAAATGCCTCTTTAATCTCTAACCCCATTTCCTTTCCGATTTCCTGTACTAACCGAATCAGTTCTATCGATTTTTTGCTCTTCATCATTGGCGGCCGGTTTAACTGGCCTGCTATTTTAATTTTTGTACCTTTTATAGTAGGTACAGAGCAAATCTCTTTCATTTTCCGCTCCACTTCTTTTATTTGCTCCAGATTTGTAATCCTTACATCCACTTCAGCTTCAGCAATAGGGGCAATCGTATTGGCGGAAGTTCCTCCTTTTAACAATCCGACATTTACAGTGATGCCTTCTTTATAATCAGTCATTTTATGCAATTTTATTGTTTTATAAGCTATTTCTTCTATAGCGCTGCGTCCCTTTTCATGTTCAGACCCTGAATGAGCAGGCACTCCTTCTACTTTAATTTTGTACCTTGCTCCGCCTTTACGCTGCGTTACTATAGAACCATCTTTACCTGCAGCTTCCATAATGAGGGCATACTCTTTTTCTTTTCCAACCAGTTCGATTAGAGATCTTGAGTGTCTCGAGCCAATTTCTTCGTCACTATTGAGAACAATTTCTACATTCTTATACGCATCAAATTGCAGCTCAACCAATGTTTTCATGGCAAATAGTACAGATACTAAGCTTGCCTTCATATCGACTACACCAGGTCCATAAGCATAATTCCCCTCTATCATAAATGGTCGCTTTTCTGCAGTCCCTATTGGAAAAACTGTATCCATATGAGCAACAATCATCACCTTAGGATCCAGGGCCTCAGGGTGCCTGATAACGAGGTTATTTCCTCGTTCATCTTGGGGATGGACATGTACATTAAAACCAATTGATTCATATTCTTTGGATAAAACAGCACCTATCTCATCAATCCCCTGCTTATAATAACTTCCGCTATCCAAATTCACCAGCTTTTTTAAGAGCCTCAACATTTCCTCCATCTTCTCTTTTAAATCAATCAATCTCTCAACCCCTAACATTTTTTCAATAATTTCCTTTGGCATGATGGGGAATTTAAACTTTTTTCACCATCTTCATTCTTTCAAACTTACATTACAGGACTTTATTCCTATTTCTATCAAAAAAATGTTATTATACTATTCTAAGTAGGGTGTAAATTCTGTGAATTTTAAAAATATATTAACTAAAGGAGGTAACAATGGATTATCATCTTCTCACTTTTGTTACTGTTGCCGAAAAAAAAAACTTTACTCGTGCAGCCGAGACGCTACATATTTCTCAATCAGCCGTTACTTTATCCATTAAAGTACTGGAGAAAGAATATGAGTTAAAGTTACTTGACCGAAGTAATAAATATGTGCGATTAACAAAGGCTGGAGAAATCTTGTACCATCATGCAAAGCAAATTCTATCCCTTTATGACAGGATGAATCGATTAATTGATGACCTGTCTCACTCAGCAAGCGGGATTCTTACTATTGGTTCCAGCTATACATTCGGAGAATATTTGCTTCCAAGAATCATTTCAGAATTTATAGATGAATTTCCACTTATTAAGCCTAATATCGCCATTCGAAACTCCCATCGAATTATTTCACAGCTGCTTCGTGGCGAATTGGATTTAGGTATTGTTGAAGGTATAGTAGAGAATCCTAAATTGCATATTCATCCATTTGCCCAAGATGAAATGGTCCTGATTGTCTCTCCTAAACATCGTCTTGCTTCAAAACAAGAAGTGGAACTGCAAGATTTAAAAGATGAAACATGGATTATTCGGGAGAAAGGTTCTGCGACCCGTCAAGCTATCAATCAACTTTTCTCAGAAAATAACCTCTCACCTAACGAAATTCGCTCCTTTGGAAGCTCTCAGATTATTAAAGAATCGGTTGAAGCCGGTTTAGGGATTTCTATTTTATCCATTCATACCATTCGTAAAGAAATGGAACTCAAATCCTTACATACCTTAAGAATTAAGAATAACCCGATCATTCGTAATTTTTGCTATGTCATCCCTAAGACCGACCTTCAACCTAGATCCGTTAGTTTATTTTTATCCTTCCTAGAAAACTACTCAACCCTAGACATTTTCGTTTAATTTTAGTTATCAGCATGGTTAGCTTATGATTTAATACTCTTCATAATAGCGTCCCCTTTTTGTAAGATCGGGACCTCAACGGAAATGGTATCGGGATACTTAATTCCCATTCCCGTATTCAGGGCAACAACGATATCTTGCTCTTTTATCCACCCTTGTTCTCTTAATCTGCGAGCTGCTACAAACGTTGCAGCTCCCTCTGGACAAACGAATGCTCCCTCAAGGCTGGCTAGTTTCTTTTGTTCCTCCAAAAGCGCCTCATCCTCAATTGCAACTGCACAACCATTTGTTTCATAAATGGCTTCAAGGACTAAAAAGTCCCCCAATGCTTTTGGAACGTTGATTCCGAAGGCAACCGTCTCAGAATCATTCCAGAACTCTGATTCTGACCTTCCTTCCTCCCATGCTTTAACAATTGGTGCACAGCCTTCTGCTTGGACAGCGACCAAGCGAGGAAGTTCTCCTTCCACCCAGCCCAACTTTTTCAATTCAGTAAGTGCTTTATAAATACCAATTATCCCTACGCCGCCTCCTGTTGGATATAAAATGACGTCCGGCTGCTTCCAGTCCATTTGTTCGGCAATCTCGAGTCCCATGGTCTTTTTTCCTTCAATTCGGTATGGTTCCTTTAAGGTAGATGCATCGAATAAACCATGTTCAGTAACCGAGTGCGCCACAATTTTTCCTGCATCACTGATTAGTCCATCAACTAGATATAGGTTTGAACCCGAGATAGCTGATTCATTTCTAGTAATTTTGGGTGCATCAATTGGCATGACAATGGTAGATTGAATTCCTCCTCTTGCTGCATAAAGTGACCAAGCAGCTCCTGCATTTCCATTAGTAGGCATGGCAAGTTCTGTTACACCCAATTCTTTTGCTTTGGATACTCCCACTGCCGCTCCTCGGGCTTTAAATGTTCCCGTCGGAATGATTCCCTCGTCTTTCATCCACAAGTTTGCTATTTTCATATCTTTACCTATAGCTGGCATCTTAATAAGCGGAGTCATCCCTTCACCTAATGTGACGACATCTTTCTCATCACTAACAGGAAGCAGTTCATGATACCGCCATAAGCTGGATACTCTACCTACTAAATCATCTTTGGAGAGTACCTTGCCTAGTTGTTCTAAATCGTATTCAACTAATAACGGTGATCCACAGGTGCATAACTGATTTTTCTGTTCATGTGAATAAGTGTTGCTGCACTTAGGACAATATAAATGAGAAATGTAACTGTATTTCATAGGGCTCACTCCATTCTTAATTGTTCTTGTAAAACATCATACTTGATTGTTTTTGATAATTGAAATTAATAATATTAATAGAAATCATTTAGAAATTTAATGACAAAACAGGCTAGCAGCTATAAAAGAGGACTGCTTAATTCACTATTAAGCAGTCCCTCATCCTTACACTAATAGACTTTCCTTTAATTTAGTAGGCGTTACTCCAGCAGGAATCGGACATTGGTATGGGTGTTCCACCAGTTGTGCTTGTAATTCCTTTTTGGCTTGCTCGATGATTTCCTGATCTTCCAAAGCTTTAATGGCTGTTAACGCCAATGCTTTAGATACCTGTAACAACCCTTTGTGGGAAATGGAAGACTTTCCTTGAGTGACCATTTGCCAGCTGTGAAGCACTGTCCCCAAAGCAGAAGTCGTATACATACATTGAGCCGTTGGGGTAATCCAGCTTACATCGCCTACATCAGTAGAGCCAGAGAGGAATCCCTTTCCGTCACAAGGAATAGGCTCAGCAGAGAGAAAAGGACCTTCTGGACTAATCGGGAATCTTTTGGTACTAACCGCCTGGATATACTCACCATTTTGTTTTTCCGCATCCGTTAATGTATTCCAAATCTGTTTGGCAAATTGATATTCTTCTGTAGAATAGGAAGGCATATCCACCTCTTGAAGAGATTGTTCCAACACTTTTCCTAACGTATTATTAGGGTTATAGTTGGAGCAAGCTTTATCAAAATTAATCTCGACTTCGGTCTCCGTCATTAAAGCTGCTCCTTTAGCAATCTTACAAAGACGGTCATATATTTTCTTGGTTTCGGTCATATTCTTATTACGCACAAGGTATAGCACCTCTGCCTCAGACTGAACCACATTTGGTGAAATTCCTCCAGAGTTGGTGATGGCATAGTGGATCCGTGCTTCTTGGCTGACATGTTCACGCATATAGTTTGCCCCAATATTCATGAGTTCCACGGCATCTAAAGCACTTCTTCCTAAGTGTGGATTGGATGCAGCATGAGCGCTTCTACCCTTAAACTTAAAATAGACTTGAATGTTGGCTAATGAACTGCAGCCCTGAACACCTGTACGGAAATTTGGGTGCCATGTTAGTGCGAAATCCACATCATCAAATAACCCTTCTCGGACCATATAGGTTTTTCCTGATCCGCCTTCCTCACCAGGACAGCCATAGAAGCGAACCGTTCCTTCTAATTTATTCTCCTCAATATATTTTTTCAATGCGGAAGCTGCGGCTAAAGCACCGGTCCCTAATAAATTATGACCACAACCATGACCATTGCCACCAGGCTGAATTGCTTCCTGATGGTCTACATCACATGTTTGACTCAATCCGGATAATGCGTCATACTCGCCCAAGAAACCTATTACTGGTTTCCCTTCACCAAATTCACCAATAAAAGCTGTTTCGATTCCTGCAACACCACTTGTGACCTTAAATCCCTCTTTTTCTAACTTTTCACATAGGTACTTACTGGAAACGTATTCTTCAAATCTTGTTTCAGGATTTTCCCAGATAAAGTCACTGATTTCCTTCCATTTCTCCTGTGTTTGTTGAATATATTCGTTTACCCAATCTACTGGATTCAAAACCACTTCTCCCTCCATTTACTGCTATTTTTTTCTACACAAATTTCACTTCTGATTTCATTTTATCTAAGGTTACTTGCCCATAAATCCGGCCAATGCCATCTTCGATGATAATGTTGGTCCCAAACGGTTTCGATAAATCTTGGAGTCTTTTTAGTATGGATTCATTTTTTGTAACTTCCGGGAACCCATTTTGGTGACGTTTCTTTCCATGAGAAAGTTCAATCGGATATAAGGTTAATTCGACTAACTCTCCGTCTTTCATGGTCCAGAAGGGAAGAACAGACTCCATCATTTCCGGTATACTCAATAATCCTTTTGTGCCGTTAAAGGATTTCTTGTCCATTGCCTTCATCACGCCATATTCGTTAGGAATATTATGGTTATCATAAAAATCCTGCGGCAGGGCGTCCAGGGTCTCATTTTGGAAAATAAAGTTTCCTAGACTATAAAAAATCGGTCTTCCCCGGTATATTTCAATGCCCCTCATTGTATGCGGCCCATGGCCAATGACACTATGGGCACCTGCATCAATAAATCGTTTCGCAGCTTTTCCTACAAAATCAGCTGCGATTCGTTTATTAGTCCCCTTCATTTCATGGGCATGGAAGTTAACCATTACATAATCCGCTTGTCGTAAAGCATCATCGATAACCCCTTCAATACGTTGCATGTCTTTTTCATTTGGTTCAGTTACGAGGCCCTGTTCCTCCCCGACTTCAAATAACATTGGATAGCCGTATTGATCCCTTCCAAAAGGTAAAATCCCTTCAGGAAAAGGTAGAATGAAGGCTTCTTTAATTGACATTTGAGTGAAGGCATTTACCTCTGTTTTATCGGCAATGTTTTTTAACACCGCAAGTTCTTCAGAGCTAATAATATGTTTACGAACATGGCGAAGACCATTAATTCCGGGTCTACCTTTAATATTATGCCTTTGTTCTGTGGCCATGTGTGTCAAATGAGAAACTACCGAAACGGAAATAAATCCAATACGACCAGCGCTTGTATCCACGAAAATCGGCTTTCCTGCTTCATATAAGTTCTCTCCAGTACCTGTATGGAGTATTCCTGCTTCATCCAGATGACGGTTCGTTGCTTCGAGTCCATCATACCCATAGTCAAAGGCATGATTGTTTGCTGTGCCAACAAGATTAAAGCCATAGGCTTTTAGATCGTCTAAACGATCGGGGGTCGTTCGGATGTGAGTACCGCCTGGAATTGCTCCGGGGGTACCTTCATTTTGCAAAATACTAATTTCAAGATTTGTGATTCTTCCATCCGCTTGTTTGATAATTTTTTCGATCGTCTTAAAGCTTTCTTCCTCATAACTTGGCATTCGTCGTGTCGGTAAATAATCCCCGGTGGCTGCAAATGAAATCGTACTCTTCATAGTGACACCCCTTATTCTTTCGTTAGGAAAAAACTTATACTAATGCCTTTTTAACATTGAGTTTAGTAGAGTTTAATACCACTTGTGCTAATGCCTTTACGCCAATCTTCATACCAAGTTCATCAATATCAAATTTTTCATTATGATGGCCGGCTGCAATGGTTGTTCCCACGATACCGTATGTTGCCAATCCCCCGTTGCTTTTGACCTTTTCCATCATGTAGGTTGCATCTTCAGAGCCAGAACTTTTATTAGAAAGTAACTGAACTTGACTGATTTCTTCTACATTTTGAATGGATTTTTGAACAAATTCTGCCAGTTCCTCGCTACATTCTACAGATTTGGCTTCCCCTACGATGTCAATGTTTACATCCACCTGGTGAGCCATTGCTGTTCCTTTTAGAATATTGATGGCATTAGCTAAGATGTATTCATTCACTTGAAGGGTTTCACCTCGGGTCTCAATCTTAAGTTTTGCAGAGGACGGAATAATATTTCTTCCTGTTCCTGCATTTAAGACACCGACGTTAATACGTGAATTACCGTTGCCATGGCGGGGAATTCCGTGTAAGTTAAGGACCGCCGATGCCGCAGCAAGTAAGGCATTTCTACCCTCTTCCGGACATTTGCCTGCATGGGAAGCGACTCCAGTGAAGGTGACATCGATTTTAGTGGTGGATAAATAGCCGTTATTGGCGCACACATACTTTCCTAGTGGCACACCGGTGCCAATATGATTGGCAAGGAAAACGTCCACATCATCTAGAACACCAGCCACCACCATTGATTTAGCTCCCCGGACGCCCTCTTCTGCCGGCTGGAAAATCAGCTTAATTCTCCCAGAAAGTTGATCCTTAATTTGCGAAAATAATTTAGCTAATCCTAATCCAATTGAGGTATGGGCATCATGGCCGCATGCATGCATCATACCTTCATTCACCGAACGAAATCCCATTGCAGCGGGTACATGCTCAGGAACGTTGGCTTCCACTAAATCGAGTGCATCCATATCAAATCGTAGGCCAATCGTTGGACCAGGGCGTTTGGTATCCAGTATACCTACTACACCTGTATGACCGCCTTTTACATATTCCAGCCATTTTTCATTCGCTCCTTGTTTCAGCGCCCGTTGTTCATGCTGTCGTAAGATCTCCTCTTGTGGAACACCCATTCTTGCATTGGAGTCAATGACTTGTTTCCCAATCTTCACTTCATATCCCCATGCTTCCAGCTTTTCAGCAACTAATGAAGAAGTACGGAACTCAAGCCAGCCCGATTCGGGATGTTTATGAAAATCCCTCCTCCATTCCACCATCTCAGAATAAATTTCTTCTACTAAACCATTAATCTTTGCGTTCATTTCATCACCCATTTCATATCATTTTGAGTTGCGATTACTCTACTAAATGGCATGCCACAAAATGTCCTGATGCCTTCTCTACTCTTTTCGGAACTGCTTGTTTACAGATGTCCGTTGCTAAAGGACAACGAGTATGAAAGTTGCACCCTGAAGGAGGATTAATAGGAGAAGGAATTTCTCCTTTTAAGATAATCTTTTCTTGTTTGATTTTTGGATTTGGATGCGGAATGGAAGATAACAAAGCTTTGGTATACGGATGAAGCGGATTGGCAAAAAGTTCATCTGTTTCGGCTTCCTCGACCAATTTTCCCAAGTACATGACACCAATTCGATCGGAAATATGTCTTACAACACTTAAATCGTGTGCTACAAATAAGTAGGTCAGCCCAAATTCTTCTTGTAAATCTTCGAGAAGATTGATGATCTGTGATTGAATGGATACATCAAGTGCAGAAACTGGTTCATCACAGATGACAAGCTTTGGGTTCACTACTAATGCACGCGCCAGACCAATCCTTTGTCGCTGACCGCCAGAAAATTCATGGGGAAAGCGATAATAAGTGTCTGCATGTAATCCTACTTTTTCGAGAATGTCGAATACCCTTTCCATCCGTTCTTGACTGGTGCCAATATTGTGAATCACCATCGGTTCAGCAATACTGTCTCCAATCCTTTTACGGGGATTCAAAGAGGAATATGGGTCCTGAAAAACCATTTGTAAATTTTGCCGTTGTTTTCTAAACTCTGAGTTTGATAGATTAAGAATGTTGGTTCCCCCAAAAAGCACCTCGCCATCCGTAGGGTCAGTCAGCCGTAAAATGGTACGACCAAGAGTACTTTTACCGCAACCAGATTCGCCCACCAATCCATAAGTCTCGCCTTCATATAAATGAAAGGTAACATCATCCACTGCTTTCACATATTTTTTGGTAAACCCAATCGAATTTTTCACCGGGAAGTATTTTTTGATTCCTTTAATATCAAGTAGCTTCTCTCTTGCATTCTCTTTTTCTGGCTGGGCTCCAAAGGCGGCGGTTCCATAAAATCCGTCCCCATCGTCTCTGTCCAGTTTCAATGCTTCATGTTGCATTCGATACAGCCCCCTTTATTGTTTGATAGTGCCAGCACTTAATTTTATTATTATGATCCAGCGTTTCTAATTCTGGCTTTTCATTCATGCATTTTGCATCTGCAAAGGGGCACCTTGGGGCGAATCTGCATCCCTTTGGAATTTCATTAAGGGATGGAACCATTCCTTTAATAATGGAGAGTTTTTTATTTCGATCGCCATAAAGCTGGGGTATCGAGCTGATTAACCCTTGTGTATATGGATGAAGCGGATTTTCGAATAAGGATTCCACATCTCCTTCTTCCACCACTTCCCCTAAATACATAACGGCTACTCGTGTACAATGCTGAGCCACCACACCTAAATCATGAGTAATCAGCATAATACCCATATCTAATTTCTGTCTTAGACTGTCAATAAGTTCCAAAATTTGCGATTGGATCGTCACATCCAATGCCGTAGTCGGTTCGTCTGCAATTAACAGTTTGGGCTGACAGGCAAGAGCAATGGCAATCATGACCCGCTGCCGCATCCCGCCTGATATTTGATGAGGATATTCATTAACCCTTTGTTCAGGTGCCGGAATGCCAATTAATTTCAACATTTCAATCGCTCGTTTGTAGGCTTCTTTCTTCGATAGTTTCTGATGAAGCATAATCGGCTCCATGATTTGATCTCCAATCGTAAAAACAGGATTGAGAGAACTTAAGGGATCTTGAAAGATCATAGAAATGTCATTTCCCCTTATCTTTCTCATTTCATGATCCGATATTTTTAAAAGGTTTTTTCCTTCAAAATTAATTTCACCATCGTATGTTGTTACCCCATTTTCTTCAAACAATCGTAAAATCGACTGTGCTGTAACACTCTTTCCACATCCGGATTCCCCAACAATGGCTAACACTTCACCACGATCGACATGAAAGGAAATCCCATCAACTGCGGTAACTTTCCCTCTTTCGGTTCGGAAATGAGTCTTAAGGTTGTTTACTTCTAATAAGTGGTCTCCCATTTTTCGTATCCTCCTTTCAAAACTAGCTTTTCAAACCTAGATTGTTCGATTATTTCTTGGCATGGTTTGTATGCGGGTCTAACAAGTCTCTCAACCCATCACCAAACAGGTTCAAGCCTAATACACCTAAAATAATGGCCACCCCTGGGAAAAATGTCATCCACCAAGCATTAAAAATAACTAATTTGCCATCATAAAGGATGTTGCCCCAGCTCGGGTCCGGTGCCGGTACACCCACACCTAAAAAGCTCAAACCGGCTTCAATAATAATCGCATCAGCGAAGATAAAAGTAGAGTAAACAATTAAAGGGGATAGTGTATTAGGAGCTATATGCCCCCAAATAATTCTCAAGGAGGAAGCCCCTTGTGCCTTCATCGCTTCAATATAGGTTTGTTCTCTAACTACTAACGCTGCTGAACGTACTACCCGAGCAACATAAGGGGTAAATACTGCGCCCAAAGCAATAATGACATTTTCAATTTTCGTTCCTAATGCTGCCATTAATGCGATCGCTAATAAAATAGCAGGAAAAGCCATTAATCCATCACAAATCCTCATTAATACATGATCTAATACCTTATAAAAAGCGGAATATAGACCGATAATCATACCTAATACAGATGTAATGATGGCAACAGAAAGTCCAACACCCATTGATGCCCTTGCCCCGTATACGACTCGTGCAAATAAGTCCCGGCCTAAGTTATCTGTTCCAAAAATATGATCTGCACTTGGAGCTTTTAATCTGCTAGTTACTACCATTTCATAGGGACTATAGGACGAAAGTAAAGGCCCCAATAAGGTAACCAGTAAGGTAAGAAGGATAATGACACTTCCGGTAACCGTCAATTTATTGGAAAAAAAACGGCGGACAAACAAACGTCTCCGTTCTCGGTTAATATCTCGTCTAAAATCGCTCAATTCTCGTCTCTTTTCAACAGCTACTTCCATTCGATTTCCTCCTGTCAGAGCAAATTTTTTACGATTCTTTCTTTAGTCGTACCCGAGGGTCAATGACTCCATAGAGTAAGTCAACTAATAAATTGATCAAAACATATGTTAAAGTAACCATTAAAACCGTGCCCTGGATGACCATATAGTCTCTTCGTTCAACAGAATTGATGATTAATTGGCCAATGCCAGGAATATTAAACACAGTCTCGGTTACGGCAGCTCCGGCAACGAGCGTTCCAAAAGTTTGCCCAATAACTGTTAAGATCGGGATAAATGCATTTCTTAACGTGTGCTTATAGATGACTTTCCTCTCATGAAGTCCTTTTGATCGAGCCGTTTTAATAAAGTTTAAATTCAACGTTTCGACCATGGAAGACCGAGTCATTCGTGCAATAAGTGCGGCTTGGCCGGTACCTAAGGCAATAGCTGGCATAATAAGATATTTAATATGTTCCCAAAATCCGGCACTCAATGGCTGATACCCCGCTACCGGAAGCCACCTTAAATTAATAGCTAAAATAATAATTAAAAATAATCCGAAGAGGAAATGGGGAATAGAAATGCCCAGCAAGGAAAGACCCATAAAAGTTTGGTCGGTCATAGTTCCACGCTTTCTAGCAGCAATAATTCCTAAAGGCAGGGCAATAAGAATAGCTGTAATTTGAGACAAAATCGCTAATGAGATGGTAGGACCAAGATGTTCAAGTATCGCCTCCGTCACCGGTTTATCCATAAAAAATGAATCGCCCAAGTCTCCCTGGAAAACACCTTCAACCCAATGGAAATATTGCTGGTAAACGGGGTCATTTAATCCTAGGTCCCCTTGCAATTGCTTGACATCTTCTTGACTTGCTTCAGGACCAAGTATCACAGATGCAGGGTCTCCAGGTGTTAAATGGATAATCATGAAAACGACAATCGAAACGATGAGAAGAACTGGAATAAGAGAAAGAATTCTTTTTAAAATATACGATTTCAATTCAAACAAGCCTCCTTCTGCAGAGTATGTAATGGAAGATAACAAGTAGGGTTTGTAATAGTAAAGGGCAACCTCACTGTACAATTACCAGATTGAGATGTTTGAACACCTTTCCGGTCTTTGCCTTACTAGTGAGGTCCCCCTTACAGTCAACCTTTTGTTATTCTAAGAAGTTATTATTTTGTTAGACTTGTATTCCATAGAATCATACCTTCAAAATAAGTGTTTCCTTTAATTTCGTTATTTCGATAAACATGGAAGGTATAATAATCACCGATTTTAATGTAAGGTACATACTCTTTCCAAGCATATTCCTGCATTTCTTCCCATTTGGCATAAGCATCCTTATCAGATGCAGCGGTACGAATTTGTTCTGTGAATTGTTGAAGTTTCTCATCCGCTGGCCAGCCTGCGTAATTAGGGTCTAATGGTAATGTTTGAGTTGGCAAAGATACTGGGGAAAATCCAGTAATAAATGCGTCCCAAGCAGCTGCATCATTCCGCTTAGAAGTTAATGTTGCCCAGTCCACGACGTCCAATTTCACCTTAATTCCAATCGCTTCTAACTCTTCTTTCATGACAACAGCAGAATTATAGTTATACTCATAATCCCTGGTTGTTAGAATACGGACCTCTTCTCCCTTATAGCCGGATTCACTCACTAACTGTTTAGCCTTTGCCTTATCGTTTTGGTTATAATACTCTTTCCCGGCATCTGTGTACCATTTTTTCTGGTCTTTATACATTAATCCATTATCTAAACGGTAAAATTTCTTATTCCCATACGCTCCAATCAATACGTCTTCATTATTAATCCCTGTGTTGACTGCTTGACGTAGTTTTTCGTCCGTAAATGGCCCTTGTTTTTTGTTAAATACGAAGGTAAGGCCCCCATATAAATTTAAGATCGGTTTCATATCAGAGGAACTGGTAATTTGTTCATAGTTATCGGAAGGGATTTGATAAGCAATTTGATATTGACCTGTTGTAATTCCACCTAGTCTAGTAGAGCTATCTGTAACCACTTCAAAAATAATGTTATCTACCAAAGCTTCCTTTTTACCTGCTAGTCCATCAGATGGTGCATCTACAGGTTTGTAATCATCATATTTTGCTACTTTAATATATTGGTCTGGTTTCCATTCAACAAATTTAAATGGTCCAGTCCCAACTATATCGGTTATCCCGTCCTTGGGAGCATTATCAATAATTTCCTTCGGCATGATGGCAGCAAACTGGTTGGTGGAGGCAATGACATCTAATACTCCAATGGTCGGCTTTTCAATTTTTAATTGAACCGTATATTTATCTACTTCTTCAAATTGACCTTTTCCAATCGCATTAGCAGCCCGTGTTGATTTAGTTAACCATCGGTTCATCGATGCAACTACATCTTCTGCTGTCATCTCTTTACCGTTATGGAATTTAACCCCTTGTCTTAATTTGAAGGTATAAGTTAAACCATCCTCACTTACTTCATATGATTCTGCTAACATCGGTTGCACTTCATAATCCGGGTTTAACACCAATAAGGTTTCATAGATGTGTCTGGCGATTTCTTTGGTAGCAGTGGTTGTAGAGATTTGGGGGTCTAATGTTGGCGGCTGAGCATCAATCGCAACGTGAAGATCTCCCCCTTTTTTCGTTACAGCCTCACCGCTAGCAGATTTCGTTTCTTTGTCTGAATCAGTACTGCACCCGATTAAGGCCATTGAGAGCAATAACAGACATGTGATTAACCAACTGAGCTTTTTAAACCTTTTTGTCATAAAAAAACCCCCTTTTTTATATAAAAATTCGGAAATCGATATGTTGAATTTAGAACTATTCTTCTAAGTTAACATCCGTTTTCCAATTCTTACTAATAGTTGAACGGCTAGCGGTAGTACAGCCTCATCAATATCAAATTTGTGATGATGATGCGGTGCCGGTAATGGGGAACCTATATTCATGTAAGTTCCCTTTCCTCCTCTATCTTGCACCCTTTTGATAAGGAAGGAAGCATCTTCACTGCCTAGGCTAATGTCACAATCTTCTTTGAAGGATGTAAACCCAGCTATTTGCTTTGCCTCTTCGAGTACCACGGAAACCAACTCTGGATCAGGTTGGATTGTGGTTGCTTCACCAATCGTGTCTATCTTAGATGTTAAACCGTGCATCAAGGCACTATGTTCTACAATTGACTTCACCCGTTCTTCTAGTTCGTCTTTTATTTCTGCTTTATCAGAACGGACATCAATGACCATAGAAGCTTCGCTAGGAATAATATTTGCTGCTGTTCCGCCTTCTAATATTCCTACATTTACCCGAGTGGTCCCACCGCTGAAACGAGGGATAGCATGAATATTTAATAGAGCAGTAGCTGCTCCTAGTAAGGCATTTCGCCCTTTTTCAGGAGTACCGCCAGCATGGGATGGAACACCGTAAAAATAGGCCTTCATTTTGGAAGAAGCTAAAAATTTTGAGTTTCCCCCATGAACTTCTCCTAGTGGCAAATCTAATCCAAGGTGGGAGCAAAACAGAAAGTCCACGTCATCGACAACCCCTTTATGGGACATCGCATATCCGCCTCGTCCTCCTTCTTCAGCAGGTTGAAAAATTAGCTTCAAGGTACCAGCAAACTCTCGGTCTGCTAATCTTTCAGCCAGTAACAGCCCCATGGCCGTATGGCCGTCATGCGCACATGCATGCATATTTCCAGAGAATTCAGAAGAGAATTCTTCCGCGTGCGGATAATGATCCTCATCGCTGCTCTCATGAATAGGTAAAGCATCCATATCAAATCGGAAAGCTACTGTTGGCCCTTCTTTTTTTCCTTTCAATTCTCCTACGACTGCGGTATTACCGCCTTTCATTTTTTCAATTATTTCCAGATTGGCACCGTATTTTAATGCTCTTGCATACGCCTCGTCCAATTCACGTTTAGATGGAACCCCACGACGAGAGTTAGAATCGATTGCATCCTCGCCAAATAAAACGTTATACCCTAAAAACTTTAGGACCTCAACCACCTTGGAAGCGGTTCTGAATTCAGTAAAACCCAGTTCAGGATAACGATGAAAATCTCTTCTTAAATCTATGACATTCACGAAAAATCCCTCCATTTCTTAAAAAACACAGAAAAAATATGGTGAAAGATATCATTATGTAAGACTTTTTGACAATAGTTTCCTGATTTATTAGAATATTAACAAAGTTAAGAAAATAAATAAAATTAGTTTTATAAATATTCATAATTAGTTTTTTTAATCATGGAACTGAATTTATAGAATTAATAAGTAATTGAGAGGACCGCAGGAATTCCTACGAGGTAATGGGCGAAAAGAGATGGGTTTGCCTATTTGTAGAATTAGGTAAGTGCATCATTATTGTAGGATTTTATAGTTTCATAAAAAAACAGAAGGATTTTACCATTAAATATAGTTATTTATTACTAGGTGTTATAAAAAAAAGCACCTTATTTTTATAAGGTGCATGCATTCGTATAAGGTTTACATCATATTTTTTGTTTTCTTCAAAGTTGAAACGGCACTTCTTTAAGTAAGTGATTGAATCCCCTGTACTTCAATACGATCCGGTCTTGTATAAATATTTAAAGAATGATTGCGGAGAAAACCAACAGTCGTAATTTGAAGTTCTTCCGCCAACTTGAGGGCCAATTCGGTCGGAGCTGATTTTGACAGAACGATGCCGCATCCTATTTTAGCTACTTTTAGTAGTACCTCCGAGGAAATACGACCACTAAAAACAATAATCTTGTCTGAAAGGGAGATTGAATTTTGTAAGCAATGACCATAAATTTTATCCAGGGCATTGTGTCGACCTATGTCCGTTCTGTCGACAATGATGCCGTTCGTGTCACAAAGGGCTGCATTGTGGACGCCCCCTGTATCCTGAAAGATAATAGACGACTCCTGCATTTGTCGCATTAAATGAAAGCATTGGTCTATAGAAATCGTCGCCTCTACGTTTTCTAGTGGTTTAACGGTTCTAGCATCATTATAAAAATAAAAGCTTTGCCGGCTTTTTCCACAGCAGGATGTAACGACTCGTTTGGAATGGAACAGTTCGTTTAGTTTGTTGACCTTATGAGTATTGACAATGGCGCGGCCAGTCGCCTCGATAATCGTAAGCTCCTTAATTTCTGAAATACTTCTGATGATCCCTTCTGAAGCCAAAAATCCAACGACTAATTCTTCGATGTGCTCAGGGCTGCAAACAAGTGTAGCAAATTCTTGCTCATTTAGGATAATGGTAATCGGATATTCCGTAACGATGGTATCCGTTACTTTGTGTATGGCCCCTGCCTCATACCGCCATATATTGCTTTCCCTTTTCATTGGCTGATCCATACTTTTTCACTCCTAGTTACTTTCCCTCAATCGGATGGTCAAAAACAAATACAGTCATAGCAATATCTTCTTTTATATTAATATCAGAAAATAACCGTATTACTTTTGCCCCCATTAAATTTTCAAACCGTAAAAGAACCTCTGACTTTTTATAGATTTCCTTCACAAATCGCGTTCTCGTTTCATGGACCATCTGTTCGCCCTGTTCTGAAGTAATCATAAATTTCTCTACATTTGTCAGGTTCCCTTTCATTTCACTGACCGCCCAAGAACCGATAAATTTGGTGGTGATTTCCTTCGGACCATTGCCGACATATTCTTTTCTAATTTCACGCACAAGCATACTAAATTGATGCTCCAGATTCTTTGGCAAGGTTTGTCCCTCCCTATCCATACATTTAGTTTGATTCTAAAAGAGAAACCCATTCATGACTTCAACGAATGGGTTTAAGTTTTACTCTTTTAATCCCTCACCCATGCCTTTTAACAGGTTAAATCCAAAGCCTAAAACACGATTAATATCAGGATCCTTTAAGGCCTTCATTAAATCAAAGATTCCTATCTTCGAATCCTCTTTTAATCCCTGTTCAGCTTTTTTCAATCCAGCCATCAAGCTTTTGGCAAGCTTACTTGTTGTTTCCGGGTCCAGCTCTGTCAAAATACCACCCGCCGCCATCGCATTATTGATCATGTTTGTGACCGGCTGGCGTGTAAACTGGCCAACTGCAATTTTTGCTGCTTTTTCTTTTGCTTTTAGCAGACTACCAAAAGCGTCCAAGATCCCGCTATCATGCAATTCCTGGAGTAGATTCAATGTCTCAAGAAGCGAATCTTTATTTTCCGCAACCCCAGAGAGAAGATTCTCCAGGGATTGCATTTTTTTTTGTTCTTCTGTCAGTTCTGTCTTTTGAATGACTTTAATCGGTTGTGCCATTACGCATTCCTCCTGTCGTAGAAACCAGGGTTAATATGCTCGTTTACATCTGCAATCGGTGTGTAATCACCGCGTTCCCACTTGCGGTAGATTTCAAGACCCATTTGCGGTGTACGAGTGGCATTACGTGGATTATACCTTGGAAGTGGATTTTCACCATTCAGTTCAAGGACTTCCATCCGTACTTTCGTTTGTTTGTAGGCTGGTGTATGTGTCACGACATCTACTGCGCCACCAGTTAGAAGGTTTACCGCACTCTCGTGGCTTGACGAATGCATTGGCACATAAACCGTTTTTCCTTCCACACGATCAGTTACAAGAACCGGTAGTCTAATCGCTCCGTACGGTGATACAAGACGTACAAGTGAGCCGTCCTTGACACCACGTTCCTTCGCAAGCTCCGGTGATACCTCTACGAACACTTTCGGGAATTTGTAGTTCAGTCCTTCTGATTTCTGAGTTAAGTTTCCTTCATGGAAGTGCTCCAACAGACGTCCATTATCCAACGCGAGATCGAATTCCTGCGGGAACTCCATAGGCGGCACATAATCGAACAAGCCGAATCGAGCTTTTTTATCAGGGAAATTAAAGCCGTCTTGGAAAAGCAACGGTGTGTTTGATCCATCAAGAGAACCCCAGTGGAAGCTGTTCCATCCTTCAAGAACCTCATAGTTACACTGGCTGAAGAATGGGGTTAAGCTTGCCATTTCGGCAAAAATCTCACTTGGATGGGTATAATTCCAATCAAAGCCCATCTTTTTCGCGAGCTGTGTAAGAATCCACCAGTCCGGTTTACTATCACCTAGTGGCTGCAATGCCTGATACAAGCGCTGTACACGACGCTCGGTATTGGTGAACGTTCCATCTTTTTCAAGAGAAGGAGCGCCTGGTAAAATAACATCAGCAAATTGGGCGGTTGTTGTTAAGAAAATCTCTTGTACGACAAGGAAATCTAACTTCGCAAGCATCGCTTGTGTATGATTGGAATCCGCATCGACCCATGCCATATCCTCACCTGCGATGTACATTGCCTTCATCTCGCCTTTATCAACAGCTCCAAGCATTTCAATATTATCAAGACCAGGATTTGGAGAGATACTCACACCATACGCCTTCTCAAATTTTTCACGGATTTCTACATTAGTTACTGATTGATAGCCAGGGAAGATATTTGGCATGGTTCCCATGTCAGCTGCACCTTGCACATTGTTATGTCCACGTAATGGATAGGCACCAGCGTTCGGACGCATCATGTTGCCTGTTGCAAGAAGTAGGTTCGCAATCGCAACAGATGTGTGTGATCCCGCGATATTTTGAGTGACTCCCATTCCCCAACAAATCACGGTTCCATCCGCATCACGAATCATTTCAGCCATCTGGATTAATGTTTCACTCGCAATCCCCGTAATCTTCTCGGCCTCTTCCAAACTATAAGGATCCATCATTTTCAAAAATTCATCATAGTGATTGACATGATCTGTGATAAATTTCACATCGTGCCAACCTTGGTCAATGATATACTTCGTAATGGCGGAAAGCCATACATAGTCCGTTCCTTGTTTTGGACGAACAAACAGGTCTGCACGGTCACCCATTTCATGTCTGCGCACGTCCACGGTAATTAATTTTTGCCCATGAAGTTTTTGTGCACGCTTAATACGAGTGGCAAGAACAGGATGTCCTTCAGCAGGTGCACAACCTACGAGCATGACAAGCCCTGCACCCGCAATATCCTGAATCGTTCCAGAGTCGCCGCCGATGCCTCCAGTTTGCTGTAATCCCCATGAAGCAGGTGACTGGCAATAACGAGAACAGTTGTCCACATTATTCGTTCCAAACACTTGACGAGCCATTTTTTGAATGAGGTAGTTTTCCTCGTTCGTAATTTTAGATGAAGAAATAAAACCTATCGCATCGCTGCCATACGTTTCTTTAATCCCGCCTAGCTTCTCTGCAACGAGAGTAAGTGCCTCATCCCAGCTTGCTTCTACAAAAACATCCCCTTTACGAATTAATGGAGAAGTAATTCGTTCTTGTGAATTGACAAAATCCCATCCAAATTTCCCTTTTACACAGGTGGAAACACTGTTTACTGGAGCATTTTCAGATGGTTCAATTTTAAGAATTTCACGGTCTTTTGTCCATACTTCAAAGGAACAACCTACTCCACAGAACGTACAAACGGTTTTTGTTTTCTCGATTCGCTCTTCACGCATGGCTGCTTCTACTTCCGACACGGCCATGATGGTTTGATAATCAGGCTCTACTGCCTTAACGATGTCAATCATAGGGGTAAGCAAGTCATCGGAAATACCTGTCATAAATCCTGCATTTCCAAGCATTGATTTTTCCATTAATGCGTTACATGGACAAACAGTCACACATTGACCGCAGGAGACACAGGATGATTCGTTAATGCTTTTCCCGCCGTCCCATAAGACACGGGGCTGACCAGTTTCCCAGTTGATGGTTAAGGTTTCATTCACTTGAAGATCCTGACAGGTTTCCACACAGCGGCCGCACAAAATACATTGATCCGGATCATAGCGATAAAATGGGTGAGACATGTCTACTTCATAGCCCTTCGAGCGATGTGGGCGTGTTTGATGTTCTACTCCCATCATTTCTGCGGTATTATGTACACGACAATTTCCATTGTTATTGTCACATACGGTGCAATATAATAGATGGTTTTCAAGAATACGGTCCATGGCTTCCTCTTGGGCTTCTTTTGCAAGCTCAGAAGAAGTCAAAATGTCCATGCCGTCCTCGACCACAGTGGAACAGGCACGCATAATGCTACCGTTTACTTCACACATACACGTATCACAGCTCTGGACCGGTCCAAGAACTTCTGAATAGCAGATGTGAGGATGTTCCATTTCCTGTTTTAGTAAATAATCTAAAATACGTGTTCCTTTTTCCACTTCATGTGCTGTTCCGTTGATAAGAACATTCACTTTTTCGTTCACTTTAAGTCCTCCTTAGGTAAAAAAACAGAGAAATCTATCAAACTGTTAAAATTAAAAGTTTTTAACTAGCTTTCTTGATACTAGATTTTGTTTTAGCTTGTGATTGAAGGGAATCCTTATGAACCATCCAATAGATGAAGGCTACAAAAACACCGCCGCCAATCGCATTTCCAATGACAACAGGGACAAAGTTCCCTACATAATCTGTCCATGTAAAGTGCCCTGCGAAGATCGCAGCTGGGATGACAAACATGTTGGCTACCACGTGCTGGAAACCAATCGCTACAAATCCCATAATTGGGAACCAAATAGCAAGTATTTTTCCACCGATATCATCTGCCCCATACGCAAGCCAAACGCCTAAACATACAAGCCAATTACAGCCGACTGCGGAAATCACGCTTTGTATAAAGGTTTCGTCCATTTTAGCTTGTGCGATGGCAACGGTTTTGGTTAGGAAGGGCCCCGTTTCCGTTAATCCAAGGATATGACCAAAGAAATAAGCGACGAAGATGGCCCCAATAAAGTTGCTTACTAATACTAATAACCAATTTCTCGCTAGTTGTCCGAGGGTAGCGCGTTTTGCCAGGACGGCAATCGGAAGAGCCATCATATTCCCAGTTAACAATTCTCCACCTGCAATAATGATTAACATGAGACCTACAGGGAAAACCGCTCCTCCTAATAGAGAGCTGAAGGTCCCCCATTCTTTCGGTAGATTAGCAATAACTCGAATATCTAATAAAAATCCAAGTGCAATAAATGCTCCACCTAAAAATCCTAATAATAGTGCATGTTCAGCACGCATTGATGCCTTTTTCGCACCTGCATCCACTGCTAATTCCGCAATACGCTGCGAACTATGAAACGCCATATTTTTTCCTCCAATTAGTTAAATATAAAAAACCTTTGTTTATACAATGGGACAATTGCTGGTCTCTTTGCCTACTGCATTTTGTGAGAAAACGCAAAAAAGCCCACCATAAATCGGTCCCCATGCGAATGCATGTACCGTTTTACAGTGGGCTGATAACTAAGCATTTTTATACTAGCAATCCATCCCGCTATAGACACAATGGAAGAACAGGATGTACAGTCAATATATATTAACTTGCATCAATGAACGTTCCATACTCTATAAACCTTTTTTATAGTAACATGGATTCATCAATTTGTGAACATTTTACGAATTTTTTCGGTATTCCATTCTTTGTTTAAAACAGTGAATATAAGAAAAACTGGCTTCACCTTTAGCTCATTAAAGCGTGCACATCCACATAAACTAGGGTAAAATGTCTTATAGATAGATTCTTTATTGAGGTGAATTTGGTGTGAATAATGAGAATGAAATTAGGCTGTTTATCTCTTCCACCTTTCAAGATTTACAAAGAGAACGGGACTATTTGAGTAAAAATACATTTCCTGAACTTCGTAGAATCTGTTTGGAAAGAGGGCTTACTTTAGTCGACGTAGACCTGCGTTGGGGTATTCCTGAGGAAGAAGCAGAGAACGGCCAAGTCATCCGTATCTGTTTTGAAGAAATTGACAAATGCAGACCTTATTTTATAGGTATAATAGGCGACCGATATGGATGGATCCCAACAGATGCAGATGTAAAAAAAGACCCATTACTGCTAGAAAAGTATACTGAATACATAAAAGAATATGTTAATGAAGAAATGTCCATTACTGAGATGGAATTTATGTATGCACTTCAAAAGGCACAGAAGAGCGAAGCATCCTTCTATATTAAAGAGATGAACGATACCAACCTGGCAAGTTCCAAGCTGGAACAGCTGATTAATAAAATCAAAGTGTCAGGCTACCCATATAAAGCTGGAATTACAAATGTTCAAGAACTAAGTAATGCGGTGATTGATCATTTTGTCAAAATGCTTGATCGGGAATATCCAAATCTCAATCAAGTCGTTTCTGCTGTAGAGCAAGAGAGACGACTTCATAATGTTTTTGCTCATACAAGAAGAATTATCTATATTGACAATGAATCATACTATCGTGAGCTTGATTATTTTTTACAATCTAAATCCTCTAAGCTTTTAATTACAGGTGAATCAGGCACGGGAAAAAGTGCGTTAATTGCCAATTGGGCTCATCGCTTGGGCAATCAATCTGATAATCTATTTATTTTTACCCATTATGTTGGAGCTGTTTCATCTGGTTATTGGGCAACGGATATTATGAAACGTATCTTCGTAGAGCTTAAACAACGATACAATATTCACGAATCAATTCCTGATACCTTAGAAGAGTTAAAGAGCAAATTGTCTACTTGGCTGTTGTATTCCAAGGGTGAGCAGATTATTTTAATGATTGATGCTGTAAATCAATTGGAATCGAATGAAAAAGGATTAAGTTGGTTACCTGATCGATTACCATCACATGTTAAGCTAATTGTTAGTACCATTCCTGATAAAAGTAAAGGCTCCTATGAAGATTGGGAGAAGTTGAATTTGCATCCATTAACAGACATGGAAAAAGAGAAATTAATCACCTCTTATTTAAATATGTATGGAAAAAAACTCACTAGTAAACAGCTTAATAAAATTATTAAGGATGAAAAGTGCTCCATCCCAATTTTCCTTAAAACGATACTAGATGAACTAAGAATCTTTGGAAACTTTGAAAAGATTAACGAAAGAATTGACCATTACTTAAGTGTAAGTTCTACAGATGAACTTTTTCAGATTGTATTGGAACGATTAGAAAATGATTATGGAAAAGAAATGATCCAGTCATTGATGATGTATATTTTCACATCTCGCAGGGGTCTATCTGAAAATGAAATAATCTCAATTGATAATGGGAAACACTTAACCCGTTTGAACCTGTCTAGAATCTTATTAGTATTAGACTATCACTTTATGAATAAAGATGGTGTATTGGATTTCTTTCATGATTACTTTAGAAAAGCTGTGGAAAATAGATATGTTAATCAGGTATCGGATAGCTCTTTCTATCATAAAATCCTAGCTTCCTATTTTAGAAACGAAAAGATGAGCCAAAGAGTGCTAGAGGAATTACCATACCACTATTTAAAATCAGAAGATTACGATGGACTGAAAAAGTGCCTGACGGATAAAGAGTTTATCAGTCATATTCAAGCTAATAAGGAATATGAAATATTGCAATATTGGTCAATCCTTTCTAAAAAGTATGATCCTGTAGAAAGCTATGTTGCAAGTCTAGAAATAAAGGATGATCTAGACACTCTACACCTACAGCATATAAATAGAATTACATCTTTATTTATTAAAATGGGGAAATACAATGAAGCTGTATCATTAAATCAGCCATTTCTTCGCCAATTTGAGTCCCTATTTGTTGTAGAGGATCCACTTACTAGTGAATTAAGTAAAAACTTATTATATGCACTAATGATGACTCTCCAGCTTGATCAAGCAGTTGAGTTTGCAGAAAAGGTTTTTTCCTTAACGTTCGAAAAACTCGGAAAAAATACGATTCAAACGGCTAGAGCAGCTTTTCAACTCTCAGATGTTCTAAGTCAAAGTGGAAATTACAAAAGAAGTGAAGAAAAAGTCAAGCTGGCCATTGAAATCCAAGAGGAATTATATGATTATCCTACCCCAGAGCTGGCAGCTTCTAAATATTTACTTGGTCGTGAATTAATGTATTACGGGTTGTATGAAGAGGCGTTTCAAAACTTAAACGATGCCTATATTATGCAGCGCAAGCTATTTGGGGAGGAACACCCTGAAACAGCCATCACCAAAGATAGCTTAGCACAGACCAATATTTGGTTAGGCAAGTATCAAGAAGCGGAAAAACTGGTTTTGGAAGCGATCCATACATTTAAGACGGTTCTAGGCGAAAATCATCACCGGGCCGCTAAAAGTATTGGAACATTAGCTAAACTTAGATTACAGGAAGAAAAGTTTAATGAAGCCTATGATCTGATTAATCAGACATTAGATAATTACACAACGACTCTCGGAAGAAAGCATCCATATACGGCTTTTATTCTGAACTATGTTGCAGAAACACTTTATAAAATGGGTGAAGTTGAGCAGGCAGAGCTATTATTAATCGAAGCTAACGAAAGTTTATTAAGACAAGAGAAAACTGAAATTGCCTATCAAATTCATATAGTCAAGAATTTAGCAATTGTCTATGCAACTACAAACCGTTTTGAAGAAGCAGTAGATTTATTACTTCAAGCGATTCATCAATGTAAAGCTACCCTTCCCTCCCATGAGGATTTTATATCAGCATGTGAATATGAATTGGCAAAAATTCAGTTTATTTTGGATCAATCTTTAGAGAGAAAAGAACAGCTGGATCATGCATTTAGACGCAGGCAATCACTATTAGGGCCTTCTCATCCAGAATTTCAAAAAACAGAAAGAGATTTTACTAATATTTTCAACTTAATATCTTAGCACTTTTCTCTCCTAACAAAAATAAACAGCTTAAGTTCTAAACAAATAGAACTTAGCTGTTTATTTTTTATTTTTTTCCTGCTTCCATTTGGCAAATAAATTATTCTTTGGCACAAATGACATAGCCATTATTATCTAATATTTTATAAATATTTCTTATTGTGTCCCTGTTATTATCCTGGTAATCTTTGTCTGCACTAGACAATTCAACAAGTCTTTCCCACTCAACAAGTCCAGCATGTAATTTATTGTGTTCGTCACGATGGCTTCCAACCGATAAATCGGTCATTTTCGTGTTCCACCCCTTGAGATAATGAAACGCACACCAACGATTATGTTCAGCAATCGCCAAATCTTCTAAATAAGGACGACAAATCTGGAGATATTTAGTTTCATTTAAAATGAGATCATCCCCTAAAACTTGACTCTTTTCTTTCATTTCAAGTCCGAGTGTTCTAAGTTTCGTATTAATATGATCGGCTTGTGAACGGTTGGAATCTTTCAAAAATGTGGTTAACTGATCCCATTCAAACCCGTTACTATTTTCCTGACAGTAGAAGTCATTGATTGCCTTTGCTAGATTATCAAGTTTTTCATCAATAATAACTTCCTTACTCACAATCTCCCGTAAATCACCGAAACAATAGAGGTTTTGAAATTTCTTAGAGTTGATATGAATCCAATTTGCCAGTTTAATATCATCTCTTACCTCCAGTAAAATTGGAATGTCTTTATATTCTTCATGTAGGAACATACTACTGATGAAATCTAAGTGGTCAGATTCTAAACAGATAACGATATACGTAATCTCTTTCTCATTCACTTCAAACATTTCTTTTTTAAATTCTTCACTATCAATATCCATTGTAATAAAGTTGATTTTGCACACTTTTTCTATGAATTTATACCGACGAAGAAATGAACTTCTTCTTGCCTCTCCATTCTTGTCCACAATGGTAACATGGAGTTTTTGTCGATTGATAAAATGACCTAACCTTGCTGCCTGTAAAAGAACTTGTTGTCCTGTATTCCCAAAGCCGACTATTAATAGATGGGCAACATCATTTTCATTCTTGCTTTTAATATTGACTTTACCGCTTTCATATAGCGGATGGTCTTCAAATAAAATTTTTGCTTTAAGCTTGTTAAGATTAAACAAATGAAAATCCAAGCTCTGCCTTAGTACGTCCAGCTCAATAATCTCGTTCTCAATTTCTTCAAATATGGAATGAAATGTATCATCTTTAATATGTAAAAAACAGTTTACCTTATGTTTCTTGATTTTATTTTCCTGTTTAATAAGTGACTTTACTTTCATAAAAACATCAATGTTCTTTGCTTCATTGTGATCCATAAGTATTAAGTGGGACGATTCCAACACATTCGCCTTTTTTAAAACAGATGTTTCTAGCGCTTCACCAAATACAAAAGTGACGCCATTTTCGCGGAGTGAAGGGATTTGGGGATGATCAACTTGACTCGTAATAATCACCACTAATTCCTCTTTACGTCTCAAATCCTTTGCTAATAACACAGAAGCTTCATTTATACCACTAATGACTACATGCCGTTTATTTAATAGCATTCTATAGATAACAATCTTTATTCGCCCGAATGAATCTGATGTAACATTATATAATTTAGAGAGCACTGCTGAGGTAATAAATAAAACGGCGGACCATCTTGCTAACTCAATCCAAAGTGAATATTGATATCCTATTTGATTCTTAGGTGAACCGATTGGTTCTACACTAATGGTAAATAGCTTAGCAGTATAATAGAGAATGTTTAGGTAGTTATTCGGCTCTAAAGCTATTGAATATCCTATAAAACCACAAATGATTGACATCAAAAATAGAATAATTTGAGATTTATTTTTGAATGTTGGTTTTAATATTCCTAGCAATATATTTCCAAGTCCAACTATTCCAGAAAGTAAAAAAACAAGAGTAACTAGCTTATTTATGTAACTATTAAACAGTGGATAATAGCAAGGGATTAATCCTAATATGGTTAAACAACTAAATGCTAATAATAATTTTTTATTGCGTTTCATGCATTAATTCTCTTTCTTTTCTATTTTGTATCCTAATGCCATCATAGCTTTTAACGTATTCATTGCTGTAATTCGATCGTATTCTTTTTCAGTTTCTGTTAATTGGTTATATGGTCTTAACCCAGGATGTGTCTTTTGAATATCATCTCTATTAGTCCCATATTTCCAGCCTTCCTTGATTCTTTGCTGAGCCCATAAATCATGTGTATTTTCAGCTAGTACTTCAGTAAGTTCCTGAATTTCAGAACTTAATTCTATTTTCGACGTATCAATTGGTGTAGGGTAATATTTCATCTTAGCAGCTCCTAATATCTATGAAATTTACTATTATTATACACATTTTTTTAATAGTTAACCATAAGAGTAAGAAAGAGAACAGCTCCGTTGAATAAGAAACACGGCATTTCTACTTTCACTATTTGGGACATGTTCGTATTGAAAATTACTTTTGCTGGATGGATTATAGAAAGTGCCGCTTCAAAATTGAAGCGGCACTTTTTCCACATTTGGACGTTCCATTAATATCCTTACATAACTATGTTACTTGCCTACCATTAAAGTTCGAAATGCAGAGAGTCCGTTCTATTTAATAAAAAGTCTGCCGGCTCTTTCCCATATAAATACAACCGATGCATCGGCCTAGTCATCGAAACGTACAACAATTTGATGTCCAGATCTTCCTCGGAATACGGTTCCTCCAAGCAGACGAGCAAAACAGCATCAAACTCCAACCCTTTTGATAAATAAGAAGGTAAAATCACAATATGTCCCTTCTTCATTTCTTCTTTTTCCTCCAACAACTGAATCGGTAGATCACTATCTTCAAAAAGCTGGTGGATTCTTTTACATTCTTTATCCGTACGTCCAATAATCGCAATGGAGTGCAGTTCTTCCTTTTTAAAAGACGATATATCTTGTTCTAGCTTCAGCCTCACCTGCTCTAGATTCGCAGGATCAATCCTTTGAAAGCGTGGTTTGTCACCATGTCGAATAACTGGTACTACCTTTGGCAGGTCTTGGTCAATTAGCATCAGGATATCGTTTGCCAGATTCATAATTTCAACGGTTGTCCGGTAGCTTTTTTGTAAGGCTTGATAATTCGCATTAGGGAAGATTTCTTCCAATACGGTTTTCCAGCTATTTAAGCCGCGATAGGAATGAATGCCTTGTGCTAAATCTCCAACGATGGTGAACAAATCCGTTTCAAAACCCTCTTTTAATGCAGCAAATTGAAAATAGCTGTAATCCTGCGCTTCATCAATGAAAATACTCCGCATCTTATATTTTTCATCGATTCCTTCCAGTTTTGCCTTCATAAAAAACAACGGTGCTAAATCTTCGAGCTCGTAGGCTCCTCGATTAAAGATTCGCTGACAATATTTACTTAGAACCCTACATTCTTGATCTGTAAGAGTAGTGGAATGCTCTTTAATCTTTTCAGGAGAAGACATTAGTTCCTTATACAAGGAGAAAATATCTTTCATGACAAACGCATCCATATATTTTTTTACTGCGACCTTTGCCTCCTGCTCCACCCTCTTTTGTCTTTTTTCCTTCTTTTCCATTAATGAAACAACTTTTTGTTTTCTTTTTTCTGGACTCAGCTTTGTGTTATAAAGTGCTTTCTCTAGTGCCTCTTCATATTTTTTATTAAGATTCGATAACATCAGCAATTTCTTTTTTTTCAAATCCTCTTCTAATAGGTTCTTTATCTTTCCAACCCTTTTATAGATTGGTAAGTACGTATATTCTTTTAGAAAAAGATTTTTTAGTTTAAGCCCCTTCATCAGAACGGAATTTTCCACGACAAAATCTTCTTGTGGGGCAAGCTTATATTGCAATTCTTTTACATATAGCTCGATTACTTCCTTAAATTCCAGTGAACCCTTATAACTAGAAACCCATTGGATCGACTTATTTGGTCCTTTATTTTCAAGGAGTTTCATCAGCTTAGAGTTTGGGGAAAATAGTTTTATTTTCTGCCCTAGGCAGCTTCTCATAAAATCAATATAAGTGGTTTGATTGATCTTGTTGACCCCTAGTTCAGGTAAGACAGCTGATATATAGTCAATGAACAGTCGGTTTGGTGCGAGAATCATTAATTTTTCAGGAGGAAATTGAAATCCAAAGGAATAGAGAAAGTAGGATATTCTATGGAGTGCGATGGTTGTTTTCCCGCTTCCGGCGGCCCCTTGAACGATAATCGGGTGCTTCAGAGATGCCCGGATCACTTCATTTTGCTCATTTTGTATCGTCGCCACGATTTCTGTTAAGCGATTGTCTGCTTTTCCAGACAAAGATTTCTGCAGAAGCTCATCGTGGGTGGTTAAATCGATGTCTCTTATGTCTTTTAATAATCCCTCGACGATGTCATATTGCCTCTTTAAGGAGAGGTAACCTGATTGTTCCTCACCATATGCTTCATAGGACACTTCTCCTAGCCGTCCGTCATAGTAGACATTGGCAATCGGGGATCTCCAATCCACAATAATGGGCTGCTGAGTCACCCGGTCAAACAAGGATACTTTACCTATGTATAAAACTTCTTCCTTATTCGTAGAGTGACTCCTAAAGTCAATCCTTGAAAAATAAGGCTTTCCAATTACGCTTTCTAACCTTTTCAGTTCACTTTCAGCTAATTCAAGAAAACTGGCATTCGCAAGGAGATCCGTGTAACTCGAACTACTATCACCAGAGTTAAGCTCGGCAAAAGATTGTTTCATATTTTCAACGAAAAATTCTTTATTCCCTTTCGAAATGTCTAAAACAGTTCGTATGTATTCCTTTGTAAACTCAAGGCGCTCTACTTCTGCTTGATAATCTTTATGGTCACGGACAGTCACTTGATCTTTGGCACTCATTCGATTCTTTCGCCACCTCTCCATACAATTTGGGAAGCATGAATTATTAGAATAAACTAAATCTTAAATTCTAGTCAAGTCATAAAAACAATGACAAATTGTAGGGTGAAAAAAATGATATAAAAAATGAAGAAAAATGCAAAATTCGGCTTCAAAATTCATTTTTGGAGGCAAAAATAAGAGTTTAGGTTAAAAAAACACTTCAAAAATGAATTTTATCGATTCGAATCAGTTAGCCAAACCCGATATCCTAAACATGCCTGAAGTGTGGGATGGCTCACGTTAGAAGGCAAAAATCAATAGGATAAGGGTGTTTCAAGCATGAATCTAAAATCTGGAAATATTGAGGGATTTGAAAAGTTTTCGCAATTTGCAAGTTTAAAGGAGTTTAATCACCATATGGAAATGTGGTTGCTCGATCACAAGAAAGATTTTACAAAGGGTGAGTTAATTGGTTTGAAATGTTTATTGCGGTTTTCTGCCAAAATCCCTGGTGTTTGTAATGCTAAAATCGGTACTATGTTAAAAGCGATTAATCAAGAGTCCAAGGAAAACATTCTTTCCCGTTCCACTTTTAAGCGGATGATTCTTAAAGGGAAAAAATTCGGGATTTTCACTGTCTATGAAACCGAACGAAAAAACGGATCCCAGACCAGCAATCTCTATGTATTTAATCGCTTTCCTACCAGTGAACCACCAATACAGGAAATCATGGACCGCCCTAAAGAAACTATTAATCTTTTAAAAACTGAAAAAGAGCAAGAGATAAATAAACGTAAAGAAACACAGTCTGAATTGGACCACACTTTTGTGAGTGACTGTGTTCCACAGCCGTTTGTCCAATTGGTCCAATGCTTCTTTCCTGAAGCAAAACTCATTGAAGAATATTGGCATATGGCTCAAATTGTCGCACATAACTTTGAGCTATATAAGAATTCTGCCATCGAACTAGCTATTCAATCCTTTAAACAATTGATTCGAAAACTAAAATTTACTAGCAGCGTGAAAAAGCCTATCGCCTATTTCTATGGAATTTTAAAAGAGAAGTCCAGTTTTATAACCAGAGGCTGAACGAAATGCGTGAAGCAGGTTTCATCAAAGATCAACCGTTACGATTATTGATTAATGGTGAAATCGTAGAGTGGAATTGGTTACATCAATCCCACCCTCATGTCTAATATGTATTACTCATTATGCATAAAATTTTGGCTTTCCAAGTATTTCAGGACAGTCTGTGAAAACTCATAATGAGATTCTTTCGTATACTTGGCCATGGTATAGATTTGAGCAAGATTCTTTAAGCCTAATCGTTCTGTCATTTCCTTAAGCCTAGGGACATCCATGTAGCGTTTCCAGCCCTTTTCATCTCTTTCTTTGTAGATCTCAAGAATTTCTTCATCCGAATAATCACGATATTTGTCATAGTGAACAAGCCCATGCCTTGGTAGTCGATCACGTGGAGCTGGATTTTCAGCTGGATATCCTAATGAATAACCCACAACTGGTACGACATTTGGTGGGAGGTTCAGTAGTTCGCCGATTTGATCGCAATTGGCTAGTGTTGAGCCCATATAGCAAATACCCAGCCCAGCATTCTCTGCTGCTAAAGCACAGTTTTGTGCTGCCAACGTCGCATCAATGGCACCAATCATAAAGCTCATGAAGTTATCAAAATGGACAGGTGCATCATTGAGAGAAAGCCATTTTCTCATTCTATTAAAATCAGCACAAAAGGTTAATAGGATCGGTGCATCAATCACCATCGATTGGTCCATATGTGCGGTGTATAATTTTTTCTTCAACTCTTTGTCTTTTGTGACGATAATCGAATAGGATTGCATATTACCACTTGAAGAAGCACGAATGCCCGCATCTAATATTTGATCCAGTAATTCTTGACTTACTTCCCTGTCTTCATATTCTCGTATCGATCTGTGCCCATGTATAACATCGTTAAATTCCAAAGAAATCGCTCCTTTTTTATATAACAATAGCAAACCCTTATTTTCAAATCTACAATATCACTAAAAGGAGGAAAATAGTATGTGCTAAAAGAATTAGAATAAAGAATTCTATAATTAGAGGTGAAAAACATGTTAACACAAGAAGAATTAGCAGCCATAAAAGAACTTCAGGAGATTTGTGAGAAAGATGGAGGATTTCAACTAAAGCTTAATTATGACATGCTTAAAAATAGAGCAGGACAGGAAAAGGAAGATTTTTTTCATTATGAAGATAACAAGCTTGTCGGTTTCCTTGGTAGTTATGATTTTGGCAATAAAGTTGAGCTTTGCGGAATGGTGCATCCCGATTACCGCAGAAGAGGAATTTTCACAAGATTATTAGAACAGGGAATTGAGGAAGCTAAGAGACGAAATATCAAGAAGATATTATTAAATGCTCCAACCTCTTCCCAATCGGCGAAAAATTTCTTAGCAGCGATTCCTTGTTCTTTTTACGTAGCAGAATACCAAATGAAGTGGCACAAAGCGATGCTTACCGAGGATCCTTCGGTTACCCTTAGGCCTTCTACCACAACAGAGGATTTCGAAGCAGAAATACAGCTTGAAGTCCTAGCCTTTGGGTTTAAAGAGGACGATGCACGAAGGTTTAATCAACAGATTAGGGAAAATGGAAATGATCAAAACTTCATTATTGAAGCGGATGGAAAAACAGCCGGAAAAATTCGCGTGGATGAAGCCAATGGAGAAGCTTGGATTTATGGCTTTGCTGTGTTTCCGGAATTGCAGGGAAAAGGAATTGGTAGAAAGGCATTAACAAAGGTTGTTAAAACAGAAGTTCAAAAAGGGCTGTCCGTTTTTCTCGAGGTCGAGGCTAAAAATGCACATGCCTTAAAGCTGTATGAATCGTGTGGTTTTAGAAGCTACCACTCACAGGATTACTATAAATATAAGATCTAGCTTCAATCGAAGGATCGCCTGTATTTGCCAATGAATCCAAAAGTGTTATAGTACTATTATAAATATTGCAAATATATACACTGGAGATGAACATCTATGATACATAAACTGGAATTAAAATCCGAGAGCCTACACGGATCCTTCAGTAAAGACTATCAACCAATTTTAACGATTGATTCAGGTGACACCTTACTGGTAAAAACACCTGATATTGAATGGGGATATTCAAGCTCTAAAAATGAGGAAAGAGTAGTTTTTGAATCAGCGGTTAATGAAGAAGATCGTAGACATCCTATGATTGGTCCAATCGCCATTCGCGGGGCAAAGCCTGGAATGGTGTTAGAAGTGAAGTTAAATGATGTCGTGCCAGGCTGGTATGGGCGCAATTGGGCTGGTGGGTTCAAGAATTGGCAGAATGATAGTGTTGGCATATCAGAAACGAAAAGAATTCAGGTGGACTGGGAGTTAAATGCTACCACGTTGACTGGAACTGCCCAAATTGGTGGGAGGCAATTTCACGTTGGACTGGAGCCTTTCATTGGATTAATGGGTGTTGCTCCTTCTGAATCAGGCGTCCATGTCACCTCCCCTCCTCGTTATTGCGGCGGTAACATTGATTGCAAGGAATTAGTCAAAGGCAGTACCCTGTATTTGCCGATTGGCGTAGATGGTGCATTATTTTCGATTGGGGATGGACATGCCCTTCAGGGTGATGGCGAGGTTTCCGGGACAGCGATCGAGTGTCCGATGGATTTAGTCGATGTCACGTTGATTGTGAGAGATGATTTGGAATTAACCATGCCTCGTGCAAAAACTCCAGCAGGCTGGATTACTTTTGGATTTGATGAAGATTTGAATGTGGCCGCTGCCACTGCCTTAAATGACATGGTGGAACTTATCCAAGAGTTTTATGGTATTGAAAAGGTAGAGGCTATGGCTTTGGCTAGTGTCGCAGTTGACCTTAGAATAACACAAGTGGTGAACGGTGCAAAAGGTGTGCATGCAGTTTTGCCTCATGGCTCCATTAGATAATACAAAAAGGTGGCGAGGATTACTCGCCACCTTTTACTATTTATACCTAACAAAAATAATAGTTCCTTCTGGTCCAGTCTGGATATCGATTTTTGCCTGATGACGGGCAGCAATCGCATAGCAAACCCCTAACCCAAGACCCGTTCCCTTGTCCTTTGTCGTGAAGAACGGTGTACCCAATTTTTCTAATACTTCTGGCTTGATCCCTTCTCCTTGATCATGAATGGCCAAAACAACACAATCTTCTTCCATATAGGTTTTAATCGTGAGTACCTTTCCTTCGCTCATTGCCTCCAACCCATTACGATAGAGATTAATAATTAGCTGCCGTGTTTCATTCCGATTTAACAATAATACCGGTATGTCCTTCGTATCAATCTCCACGTATTTATTTTGGTTGAACGCATCCACCTGGATTAATGGAGTCATATCATGGAGGATTGTATTTAGGTTTAACTTCTGTAAATCAGACGACCTGGTATTACTCATCGATAGGAATTCTGAAATGATATTGTTCGCGCGGTCCAGTTCGTCAATCATGATATGTAAATACTGCTGATAACTTTCAAATTTTTCTTCTTTTTGTAAAATCTGCAAAAAGCCTCTGACGGTTGTCATTGGATTTCGGATTTCATGGCTGATTCCCGCTGCCATTTGCCCAATTAAATCGAGTCCCGATAATCGTTTAAACTCCCTCTCGTATCTCTTTTTCTCCGTAATGTCTTTAATCAAACTACAGATGCCATCACCATACGGGTAGACTACCACGTCAAACCATTTATCTGTATAGACTGCACGTGTTTCAAAATGGGCCGGTAAGCGATCTGACATTACTTTTTGAAACTCCCTGTAGAAGTCTGTATTCATATATCTAGGGAATTCCTCCCAAATAACCTTACCTAAAATATCTTCAGCTGTTTTATTTAATGGAAGGTGTTGATATTTATTGATATAAATATATCTCCATTCTTTGCTTAATACGATGAAACCATCTTTAATACTTTCTAATACATTATGATTTCTTTCATTAGCAATGGCTAGCTCTCTATTCTGTGCTTCAATCATGTTCTCGAGCTTATTCATATATAGAAGGCTTGAGAATGTGGAAGCAGTAGCATCTACGATCGATTGGGCCAGTTGGAGTTGTGATTCCGTGTAAACAAGAGAATTTTTTCCGGTATCAGCCACACCTATAATCCCTAGGACTTCCCCCATTGAAACGAGTGGAATCATAAACAGACCTTTTATGGAAAACTGTCGGCAAATCTCTTGGTTTAGTCTCTCATCAGCCGCTGCATCAGGGATTAAGATAGCATTTTTTGTTCTCATGACCGACGCAATTACTTGATCACTACAGGGACCCATTTTTTCGAAGGTCTTTTTCCAGCTTATCTCCGTCCTGTTACTCTCCTTCCATTGCCTTACTGTTCCATCAACAGTCGTACCTATTATGTGGACCCCGATATGGTCGTAATTTAAAACCCTTTTTAAGTAACCGAAACAAGTCTCCAAGCTTTCTTCCATGGACAAGCACATGGAGAGATCGCGCGTGACATCGAGCAATAGCTGCTTTTCAGAAATCAGCTTTTCTTTTTCGGCTAAATTAAGGGCATTTCGAATGGCCACGGCTGCCATATTTACATAGGACTCCACGGTTTGAATCTCTGAATCTGTTAAATTCATGGGTATCCCCACATCAAATAGGAATACGAGACCATATAATTCCTGTTCAAAAGAAATAGGAAGCACTAACAACGAGTTAATTTTGAATGCTTTTACCGCATTAGGATCAGGTCGAGGATCCTTTGACGTATCAGGTATATAGATGGCTCTTTGGGTCTCAATGACTTCTTTTGCAAGTAAATCAATTTCCGCGTCGATCACATGCATATCTAATGTCCAGTCGTTGATGAACTCTGGTTTACCTACATATCCTCTGAAGGTTCCATCCTCTTGTGGCAAATAAATACCAACCGCATCACATTGAACGATTTCTTCCGAGATGGCTGTTGTTACTTGCTCCAATACATCTCGTAATTCGAGCTTGGTATTTATTAATTTGGTTATGTTTGCAAGTCGAGAATACCTCGTTTGTTCCTTTAGCATCGCTTGTGCTCCAATCCATTGGCATGAACGTTCGTTAGGTTTATCTACAACCGAACTCGTTCTGTACAATTTCCGACAAATTATCTTAATATTTTCATTTTACAATATTTGCATGATTTTGGTCTAGGGAGCGATTAATAAATTCAATAAATAGGAGGCTTGGGCTACTCTTCTTGGGAATTCGGTTTCCTATCACAAAAGGTTAATTTACAGCAACAAATGTATAGTAAATTGCTTATCAAGTTGCACCGTATTTGCGTTGCTTTTTTATAATAAAGCCCAGTTCGATAATGAACTAAGGCTCCTTACCGAATTAATTTTCAAGTCGAATTGAACTAATGCCCCATTTAGTTTAATAAGGATTCTCACTTTTTAAATCCGTTAATTGCAGGCAACTTTGCTTTAACATCTCAATAAACTTTAAAAGCGCGCTTGTCATTAGACTATCCTTGTGTCGAATGAAAAAAGTTTTGACAGTGCTGTATTGTGCTGGAATTTCAAAAGAATGTACTAACCCTTTTATTTTAGGTGATAGAATCGAAGACATTGGCACCAAAGAGGCTCCAAGTCCAGAAATCACACCTTGAATAATAGCGTCCGGGTGATTGAATTCTAAATATCGAATGTTACCAATCCCTATTGTTTTCAACCAATTTTCAAGTTGTTCTCGATGTGGACAACCTTTTGTATTCATGAGAAAAGGTTGATAACATACATCTTGAATATCTTTCATTTCTGGAGCACTGATTAATACGAGTTGTTCTTCAAATACAAGCTCCTGCACGATGCTGTCATCATTAAGTTGCGATTTTACTAATGCACCGTGAAGTTGAAAATGACGAACCTTTTCCACCAATTCACCTGAATAATCTGTCATTAACGACAACTCTACTTTTGGATAAAGTTTAAAGTAATTAGCTAGTATGGAAGGAAGATACATTGCAGAGGCGGTATGAGTTGCTCCAAGCATAAGCCGACCAGTGGGTTCTATCGAATCATCAAGAGCTTTTTGTGCCTCGTCAACTAAATGGATAATTTGCTCCGCATAACTCAATAACTTCTCACCGGCTGGCGTTAATAACATCCCTCGTTGGCGATAAAAAAGTTGCGTATTCAACTCCGCTTCTAATTGTTGCACCCTTGTAGTAACGTTTGACTGTACATATCCAAGTATTTGAGCGGCTTTTGTAATGCTCCCCTCACTTGCAACAGCCCGGAAAATTCGTAATTCATTAATGTCCATTTTTGACACCTCAAATTATTATCATTAAAAATGAATCTATATATCATTTATATTCATTTTACATGAACATTTTCCGAGTGTACAATTATCGTAAATTGAGGAATGAGAACATTTCCGTTCATCTACCTTATGAAGCTATAAAAGAATTTTTTAGGAGGTACAATATGATTAATCAATCAAATGTTGAAATTGGCGAACAATTTCTGTCTGCATACAGCGCACACAATTGGGAAGGTATTCGAAAGTTATTACATCCAACTGTGAAATGGACTCTTCCAGGTGACGGAGCAATTTCGGGGACAGCTGAAGGAATAGATGCTGTTATTAACCGTGTCAAGTCAATTGTCGATGGAAAAGTGAATACACAACTTCATGGAATACTTGTGGGTCAATTTGGGCTGACATTAGCACTGCACAATTCAGCTGTCTCAGAAGATGGGCGTGTCCTAGAAGAAGAATTAGCGACGGTGCTATCCATTGAATCTGGACTTATAACAAAAATCGACACCTACCTTTCAGATGTAGCAGGTATGGAACAATATTTTATAAAATAGAATTTAAGACGGTTAAAATCTATGGTGCGACTGAGGATAACGTGCAACAGTTTCTCAGTTGTTCCCAGGAATAAATTGAAAAACTTATTGATATTTTATTAGTAGACATAATATGGCAAATGCAGTTTTAATAAATGGCAACAGATTTCAATCAATTGGTATCGACAATTTTATGTTTCATGGACTTGCTGCTCATAAGGGGCGTAACCCACAATCTAGAGAAGAAATAAACATCCAATGCAGAAAAGTACCGGTATTTAAGCAGTAGCTTTAAAATAACTTACTCTTATTACACAACAAAAAAAGTGATGGTATTATACATCACTTTTTTATTTGGCTCTACTCAAACTTAACAAAGCTCATATTAAATTCGGCAAAATCCCAACTCATTATTTGAGAAGGGATCATTCATAATTCAATACCTTAGAAAGGTCTACTAACTGATAATACACTATCTTTCACAAGCAAAATTATCCTTATCTCTATCCATTTTAGATTGATAGGCTGGATGATCAGAAGGTACGCCATTAGGATATTTCTTTCTTAGTTCAGTACAATTGGCAAAGAACTCTGATCCTCCACTTGAAGCTGCTTTGGCTTCTGCTTCTGCCTTTGCTTTCGCTTCTGCTTCTGCCTTCGCTTTAGCTTCTGCTTCTGCCTTCGCTTTGGCTTTGGCTTCTGCCTTTGCTTTGGCCTCAGAACTCTTTTCCTCATTCTTATCCTCTGCTTTTAAGGTTTTCGAACTTTCAGATGAACAAGCAACTAAACTAAAAATTAATAATAAAGCAAATAAACCTACTAAATATTTTTTCAATTCAAAACCCCCATACTATTTTTTCTATACTTATAACAATATCATATATTGTAATATTTTGAATTATTTCACAAAACTTAGTTATAATTTCTAGCAGTCATTTCTTCAAGTAAAGTCCATTTAGTTAAATAAATAATGTCCTTGCAAAAACATATTACTTAATTAAAATCTACCTAATTAATATTAATGTTGACAAGAAAAAGCATTACCGTTGTTCCAGTAATGCCCCCTTTAGTTTAGGTACATTTATTCACAATACACTTTGTTTTTTTAAATAAAAAAGGACGCTCCATAATCGCATGGGAATCATACCCCCATTTATTCACCTACTAAGCCATCACCATCTCGATCATCCATATATTTATAGAGCCATGAATCTCTCGTAATTGGCATTTTAAAGCCAGCAGCTTTGGCTTCAGCAATCGTAACTTTTCCATTATGATTGGTATCCACCTTACTAACATCTTCATTACTACTTACCATTTCGTTTGCAGGTACAACTTCTGTTTTCGGTGGTGTACTGCTCGTACCTGTCGTTTCCCCTAAATTTTTATTCACTTCATCTGGGTTTACATTGTCAAATTCATCTGTAATTGATCTGCCCTGTAGTTTGTAGGTGAATTTATAATGGTTAGGAATTTGCGTCTGAGTATTTGGATATTGAATCACTGCTACTAAATCAGTACAACCTCCTGCATCTCGAATCACTTTTTCCATATAAGCTTGGTCGCCGTGCCTATTGAGAATGCTGTTTTGAGGTGTAATGTTATATGCGTTAGATACTCCTCCAAGTGAGTCAGCAATCACATGCCCTTGATCTAATTCTGGACTCTCTGTACCTGGCACCTTTGCTTCATCAGAATAATATCTCCCAGACGATAAAACATGTTCAGTATTCGGATTTTGAAGAGTTACATTTTTCGCTTCAACACGAATTAGCTGACCGTATTCATTTGTATATGCCCAATATTCCCGTTCTCCAAATCCGACATCTACTTTGACATTCGGCTGTCTATATCCTGACATATCCCCGCCGTTTACTACAATTAGAGTATATTTGCTGTAATCAAACCCGTCCGTTGTACCTGTTGCCTTTATAGTGCTAGATGCAGGAACACTTTTATGGGATTCACTATCACTCGTTGGTTTTTCTGTGTCAATGGCAGATGTACTCTTATTTGCTTCAACAGTCTTAGAAACCGTGGTCACTTCGGATTGCACCTTTTTTGACGAAGTATGTTCAGTGACTTTTCCGCAACCCACAAATACAGTTATTAAAATCACAGTAAATAAAATCAAAAATATTCTTTTGTTCACACTTCTGCACACCTTTCTCATGTTTCTACCATAGACACTCATATTATAAGAATAACACATTTAGATTTTTTGTTGGAATATATCTATCTTTGGTTTTGAATCCTTATTCAACTATACTGCCGTTAATTCAACAAGAAAAAAATGACCGCCGCAGCGATCACCATCCTTAACAAAAGCCCCGTTACTTTAAGAACAATTCTTCACAAACTTTTTTTCTATACTTGCTTCTTATCCGTAAAATATTGGGAACGCTGAAGTTTCTAACTTTTTACATATTTTTCATTATCTGAGAAAACAATAATAAACATTAAATAATATCGTAAATCGGAGGATGAACCTTGGAGACCAATAGCCCAATTCGATTAACTGCTCCGGAAATTGCAAGCCTTTGGACTCAATATATTTTTGATACAATGTCCATTTGTTTCTTTCGTTATGCACTCGAACATATCGAAGATCACCAAGTCAAATCAATCTACCAAACTTCCCTTGAAATATCCAAAAAGCATGTCCAAGAAATTACATTATTCATGTTAAAAGAAAATTATCCTATTCCACGTGGGTTTACAGAAAAAGACGACGTAAACATTCACGCACCACGTCTTTTTCAAGACCCTTTCTACCTAAATTATATTTATATCATGACTCTGCAAGGAATGACTGGATATGCATTGTCTGTTAGTACTTCAATTCGTTCTGACTTACGGAAGTATTACATAACCTGTATGTCCGAAACGATGGAACTTTTTGAACAATCCATTGATTTAATGCTTTCAAAAGGGCTTTTTACACGACCTCCTATTATTACACCCCCCGATTCGATCGATTTTGTAAAGCACCAAAGTTTTTTAACTGGCTGGTTGGGAGATCGTCGTCCACTTAATGCTATCGAGATTGGAGATATTACTTTCAACATGCTAAAAATGCATTTACATGCTGCTTTAAAAGTAGGGTTCATCCAAGTAGCCCAATCAAAAGAGATTCGTCAACATTTCATGAGGGGGCTTGACATTGCCAATAAACACATAAAAATATTTGAATCGGTATTTAAGGAAGATAAATTAAATTCACCTATTTCTTGGCAATCTATGATTACTAACTCTACTTCTATGACCTTTTCAGATAAATATATGATGTACCAAATTCAATTGTCTACACAATTATCCCTTTCATATTATGGTTCTGCGTTGAGTGTCAATGCAAGAAGGGATTTAGGTGCTAATTACACACGATTAAGTTTAGAACTTTTAAAATATGCTGAAGATGGAGCAAATCTAATGATAAAAAATGGATGGTTTGAACAGCCTCCAACAGCAAGTGACCGAGAATCGCTTGCCAACAGAAAGGATCAATAAATAAAATTCCAGAAACTCGTAGCTAGGATAAATTCCTAGCTTTTTAATGTAATGCACCTCATGAGTCAAAGACAGCATAAAATCAAATATTCTTGTTCAACTATCCTGCCCATTACTTCAATAAGAAAAAAGCATTACCTTTGTTCTAGTAATGCCAACTATAGTTGAAGAAGAACGGTTTTTAAGATAAATCAATTGTACTCCAGCCAGTTTCTGCGATAGAATCTCTAAACTGTTGAAATGCGTTTTTAGATTCAAATTCAATTCGTGTAAAGGGTCTTGTAAAAACTCAAAATAGGGTGGATTTGCATCAATGACCCTTTGTCCAATGGTTTTGTCTTTTCTTATAATTTCTTGTACTTCATCAGTCTTTAGGTTCTCAGTTCTGCTTCTGTACTTTATCCAGTTCTGATTGCATTCCTTTAATCCAATAAATCTAGATTCCCCTGATTCATTAATGTACTTGACTCCTTCAACACTAATATCCTGAATTTGTTTCATTGCCACACCTTTAATCCTTCTCTCGTTTGTGAGAATGATATATTTCACCTAAAAGGCTTACTTCTCCTTCTTGAACTAACCTGCCCCGTTAGCTCAACAAGAAAAAAGACCGCCGCAGCGATCACCTTCTTTAACTCTTGCCCCCGTTTGTTTAAGTGTAATCCTTCACAAACTTGACTTAAATATGATTTGCTCTTCCCATTTTATTTCCGTCTGAAAAATAAATCAAATATTTTTGATAAAGTGGTTGACATAAGAATTGGGAATAGCATAAATAATATAACAATTTCCCAAGGAGAGTGTTTTTTTTTATGGCAAAAAGACGATACGGCTGCACTCCTTGAAATGAAGAACGCGTTAGTATGAAATCGAACAGTCTGGAATATTGGATAAAAGCAAAAAACAGGAATTGCCTGTTTTTTTTTAAAATTAGTGTAACTTATAGAACCTTTTTCCCAAAATTTATAAAAAGTTGGTTATACTTACATTGGAGGTAAAGAAGTATGAAAAAAATATCCCTCATGAACAAAGGAGAACTAAAAATGAGAAAACTCGTTCTATTTCTGCACGCATCGCTTGACGGTTTTGTAGAAGGTCCGAACGGTGAAATGGACATCGGCTGGGTTTCCTACGATTCTGACTTGGAGAAACACGCGAAAGAAATTCTGAGTACTGCCGACACTGTCATATGGGGGCGTGGGACTTATCAGATGATGCACAGTTACTGGACATCTGTGCCTTCGAACCCCTCAGCTTCGCAGCATGAACGGAATCATGCCGAGTGGATCGAAAAGACAGCCAAAATCGTTTTTTCCACGACGCTGGAGAAAGTTGAATGGAACAATTCCAGACTGGTGAAAGAAGATGTCGAGGAAGAGATCAAGAACCTCAAACAGCAGCCAGGCAAGGATATGGTCATCCTCGGTAGTCCTAGGTTAGCACACTACCTTATGCAGCTTGATTTAATAGATGAGTATAAAATTACGGTTTCTCCCGTCCTGATCGGCAGCGGGTTGCCGTTATTCCAAGGTCACAAGGAGAAGATCAATCTTAAACTTATCGAAAACAAGACATTTGATTCTGGAGCCATAGCCCTCGTTTACCAGACGGTGAGATGACCTTGTCTCTTAAAGCAGATTACGTAAGATACGATAGCATTCCTGTAGATCGTTAAATATCAGGTTTGAAAAAAATAAAGCCCCTCAGTAAGATATGAGTATAGACACCACTCTAACTCACAACTTTAGGAGGAACCCTACCATGAAGTTAGCTTGCCTAACTCTTACAAGTATAGTGAGACTAACAGCAAGCTATTTTACATTTTCTAATCGGTGTATAATAGTGTGAAGAAATTTTATACTAACGGAGGGTATGAAATGAAGATTTTGTTTGATGAAACATACACTTCAAAAGACGGAAAGCTTACAAGCAGGAATATTTGGTATGGATATGCTGATATATCTGTTGATGGTCACCATGGAAAAACTATTAAGCTTAATGAAAATTTTATGGATCAATTATGCGAATTAATAAAAAATGACTTATCTAAGAATGCAGCAAATGCGCCTACTCAAACTAACTGGTATTTCTATGGAAGTGCTGTAACTAAGGACGCTATTGGAGAAAATATCCGTCCGACAATTATGGTTCGTGAGAGATCTGACGAGTTTGTAACTAATTTTAATATCAGTGACCATGATTTTGCTGTAAATATTGATGCTATTCTGTTGTTTAAGGCGGATTTTGAAAAACGTTTAGCGAGTGATTGATCAGTAATATAAGTATAAGCATATTCAAACTGTTTGAGGGGATGATTCCATAATGAATTCATTCTCCTTTTTCATGTGGTGGGAGTTTTTTTGTGTGGAGGAAAAGGACATTTAATAATACAGATTGTGCATAATTACACTTAAATTAAACTGCATCGTTACTTTAAGTACAAAACTTCACAATCTCTTCAATACTCTAACATACATATCCAATTTTCTTTAAAGTGTTATTCAATTAAATGGCCCAATTGTTTCATAATAGATGCGGTCAAATGCTCCTCACTAAACCGACTGTTGTTGGGGAATTTCCGCAAAAATAAGCGTTAATTCATAATATAAGCGTTAATCCTTCTTAACCTTAATTATGTATTAATAAAAAAATGCCTAAACCCATATATACCAAGGGTTATGGCATTTTATTACTTGATGTATGAAAGCGTTAATTGGTATTATACGAATAGTTGTGAAATTAGAAAACTCTTCCCTATTTAGAAAGAGTTTTTGAGTGACGAGTGACACAAAAGTTCGGACAAATCTGACACAAAAGTCCGGACGTAACTTCCTTGGTATGCGATACCTTAAAACTTTTTTCATACGGTTTTCCCTTATCTAAAAAGGCTTGAATTTCACTTTCCCCACTCGATACATCCAGACCAACTACTGGATTCATTATTTATCTCTTCCTCTCTCAAATTACTCACCAGTAACCCCTATTCCATCTTGAAGTATCATAGCTTCACTTGTTATACGAGATCAATGTCCCAAACATGTTTCTACAAGTAGGGGGCGGACAGTTTAGTTGACGGGATCAATGCCCCACGCACCCGTACGTCCTCCCCTGGCTGCTGATATAATAGATTCTATTAAAAAAAGGTCAACCAGTAAAAACTGGTTAACCTTATAATACGAAAGCACCCGTTAGCTTAAGTATAATACTTCACAAACTTTATTTGAAATTTATGAATTACCACAGAAAAATCACCTTTTAATTCTAATTCCTATGGGTTGAAGAAGAATTATTTTATTAAAACGTTCGGCTCTTCAGCTTGTTAAAATGGTTTATTGTTTTTTTTACATCTTGATTATTATTTAATTCAATTAGTCCTCCTAGCTTCATATTCCAACAAGATAGATTTAAGGATTCAGATAGTATGTTACATATCTTTAATGCTTTGACTATACATCCATCCCCTTTATCTATGTTAGTTCTAATAGAGATACAGTCTGCATTTTGAGACTTAGTTCCTGTATTCAGTTCAATCTCAACTTTGTATGTTCCATCATCATAAAGAAAGTAACATTCATCATCGAAAGAGTCCCAGGATTTTAAAGATTTATCACCTTTTACTTCATCTATTCTTTCAAGAATATTAATAGCTTGATTAAATTCAAAAAAATATGGTCCTATGAAATCCATCCCTTCTTCAGTTAATTCAGCTATGTTCCCCTTTGGAAATAGTATTAGTTGATAATCCCATATTGCCAAGAAGCTCCCTCCTAATCTTTGAGCATTATTTGGTTTCTGATTTGATTCTTATTTTCACTATCCTGCTTCGTTTGTTGAATAAGAAAGAAGCAAATTAATTCCCCATAATCCATAAAGTATCCTCGTTTTGACTACGAGTTATCTTCTCTAAGAGTTCAACTATGGAGGAAACAAAGTGGTCAATTAACGTATCTTTTACAACAGATTGTATAAAAAACAATTCTTCAATTAGTGAGTAAACTTGGGTTTTATTTAATTTTATATCACTATAAATATCAATCAGTTGGAGATAGTGTAACTCATATGCCTTTCCGAGATATATGATTCTTGAACATAGTGATTCGGCCAAGTAGTATGCATTATCCTCTAAATCCCCATTAATTGGAAAACAAACATCAGCTTCATCTTTATATCTATTCAGGTCGAATAATCGGTTGTATTTATCCATTTAACTCACCCTTGTATCAAAGTTTAACTATACAATTCGGCAGCTCGAATTTGGAATCCTTCTTGTACTAGACTGCTCCGTTACTTCAATAAGGAAAAAGGCGATCCTTCGTTAGTAAAGAATCGCACCTGTTAGTCGAACAAAGAACCATAATTATCAATATAAAAATAAAACCAACTTAACCCAACTAATGTAGGGGATGAACATACACCTTCGAATACTACATTATTACTTCCGTGAGGATTCGGACCAATCACATTAATTTCTCCTCCAAGTTGACTTACTAATTGAAGTACATAAAACACTGCCTTTTCTGGCTCTTGAATTATTAATTTTGTTTTACATTCAAGTTCATATTGCGATTTATCTTTCCAGTATTGTTCTAATTTTAATATCTCAATTTCTCCAATTACTTCTGAAAGTCTGTTTATTACTTTTTGTGCCATTTCTTTTGATAATGCATTAATAAATATTCGCCAATCTACTGATTCAAACATTTAATTTACTCCCTAAATTTTGATTGAATGTATTGTATATTCGCTTTGAGGAAAAATTCCCCTTCTCAAAGTAACCTGCACGTTGGTACCACAAGAAAAAGGATCGCCGCAGCCAGCCATCCCATTCTTTAACTCTTGCACCCGTTGGTGATCATGAGACCTCCATTAATGACATTTTAATTTTGTTATTGCTTTAAGGACATCTCCTCTATATTTCGAAAGTTTCATCCACTTTGGTAGTCTACTTTCAGCACTTAAATAATATAAGCCAGAAGGTCTCACTCGTTCTTTAATATAATTTTCTATATCGAAAAGATGTTCATAATTAAAGAACCAAAGTTTATGTCCGCAACATTGAGTTTGAAGATACAATGGCAAGCCAAAGTACCAATCCACTCCTTGTTTCACATCATATAATTCGTGGCTAAAAGCCCAATGATTATCCCATCTTTGTTTCGGATGAATATCTTTGGTGTAGCCACATTTGACACATAACAACCGTTTTGATTCATGTCCCAAATATCTAGGATTATCTTTACCTTTTGCTTTATTTGGAGTAAAAATTCTAGCACAACTCCTACATTTAGGACACTGAACAAGAAACAAGTCTGAATAGGCTAATAACGTTGGACCTACACCATCAAGCATTAGAAACCATCACCTACTATCCGTAAACGTTATCCTAATTATAATTTATTTTTTATTATAAAAGTCGATTCTTATTAAACTAAACTGCTCCGTTTGTTCAATAAGCAGGAGAAATGAATATGATTGGCGAACATAGTTTTGTATACAGAAGTGATAAAAATTAAGTAAACAAGGAGAAAAATATGGAACTTCAAACTCAAAGACTAAAAATTGTCCCTTGCACTGATGAATCATTATCTATGTATGCAACCAAAGAATTTAAAATGGGTAGCCATATAAATAATTACTTGAAGAAATTAACGGACGAACCTTCCCTTTTAGGATGGGGTGTATGGCTTGTTATAAATAAAGATGATAATACAATCATTGGTGATATCGGGTTTAAAGGCAAGCCTGACTCAGAAAATATTGTTGAGGTAGGATATGGAATTGTACCTGCAGCACAAAACAAGGGATTTGCAACAGAAGCAGTAAATGAAATTTTAAAGTGGGCATTTTCATCAGGTAATGTTAAAAAAATAGTTGCAGAATGTTTGATTGATAATATTTCCTCAATTAAAGTCTTAGAAAAATTAAATATGAAAAGAATTGGAAGCAAGGATAATATGTACTTATGGCAATTAAGTAAGTAATTTTATTTTTTTGAAACAAGGACTTACAAGTAAAGGCACGTCCTTTTAATATCTTTGGTAACCATTTGAATTGCTTATTAAGCCAAACTGCTTCGTTACTTCAATTAGAAAAGGCATTACCGTTCTTTCAGTAATGCCCCTGTTACTTTAAGTACATTATTCCTCGTACTGGTTATTACTTCTTTGGTCGTTTATTCATTAATTTAAATAGATATCGTATCAAGTAGGTACCCAATAAAGCAATCCCTAACGCATAGGAATGACTTTTCGTTCCTTCTTGAAACCAATTGCTATGAAATAAACGAGGAACGTAAAAAAGACTGAGTAATAGAACTAAACCAAAGCTAAGTTCAATTAAGAATTGTTGAAACTCCTTCAAAATCAAAACCCCTTAATCGTAATAAGACTTACATTTTTTAAAAAAAGAGATGAAAAACAACAATGTTTGCAAAACAGCCTTTTATTTTGATTCGAAACATAGTCTACAAACCGTGTTCAAGCTCATAATGGAAACAAATCCAGTACATATTTTCAAATACATCATATATATAACTATTAATTTTTTTAGGCAGTTAACATACAACACAAGTAGGATAAGTCATTATGTAGCAGCCTTCTTCCATTGAATTTTTACCAGCATATTCATTAAATAACTAATTCTACCACTCCCCAATATTTTCCTTCTTCAACTAACTTCCCCCGTTACTTTAAGTACAAAACTTCACAATCTCTCAAAACTCTAACATCCCTATCCAATTTTCTTTAAAGTGTTATTCAGATAAATGGCCCAATTGTTTAATATTGGATGCGGTAAAATTCTCTCACTAAACCGACTGTTGTTGGGGAATTTCCGCAAAAATAAGCGTTAATTCATAAAATAAGCGTTAATCCTTCTTCGATCAACGCACTCGTTGTTCAACTATGATTCAATCTTCTTTAATCTCCTCGACGCTTTAGAATAACATCCTCAACAAATTGCTTGAATTTCTCCTCGGCTTCAGAATGTAGTCTTACGGTAAAAAGTAAAGTTTCCTCCGGGTGGCCCTCTTCCTCTGAGTCATCCTCAAAAAAAATGTCCCACATTCCTTTGTCATTTTTGAATCCAATAGCTTCTATGTATTCAACTTTTTCTTCGATGTAATAGCCAATATGCCAATGGCGACCTTTTAAATGTTCCAGTATTTCTTCAGCATACTGGTCAAATGAAGTCTCCACATCAATTAATTCCATCCCTTGAGAAAGTTTATTGCTTTGGATAGGGATCGGTTCAGGAAGTTTTTCATTGTCATATAAGATTCCTGCCAAAGAGAAAGCTAAATCTTTTTCTGCATTTTTTAGTGCTCTACTTCTTGTTTTTCCTCGTGATAACGGATAATCCCACCCAGCTTCCGGAAAAAGAGTCGGGAAGTAAACACCAAACATTCCTCCTTCATCTTCCTGTTGTACGAATGCTGGATACACTAATTCCCCAAAACTTATCATAAACCTCACATCCTATTGATAAGGGTTCTTTTAACCCGCCTGTAAGTAAAAAATCGACCCTACAATCCGGAAACCCCTTATGCACTAACGAATAAGGGGTTTCCAACAAAATCAATTAGAAAGCCCAATTCCCTTTACGGAAGATTGGCTCTCGTGTACCATCAGGTAATTCACCATCAATATCCATATCCGCACAACCAATCATGAAATCAACATGAGTTATGCTCGAATTAAGTTCTACTTCCTCACGCTGCTCCTTCGTCATTTTCTCTCCAGCTTCAATACAGTTAGGGAAACCGAATCCTAATGCTAAATGGTTTGCAGCATTTTCATCAAATAATGTATTTAGGAACAGTACGTTTGTGTTAGAAATAGGAGAATCATGTGGAACCAGGGCTATTTCACCAAGATAATGGGAGCCTTCATCTGTTTCTACTAGGTTCTTTAATACTTCTTCTCCCTTTTTAGCTGTAATTTCAACAATTCGACCATTTTTAAAAGTTAATTTGAACTCATCAATTAAATTACCTGCATAGCTAAGTGGTTTTTTACTCGAAACGAAACCATTCACACCTGAACGTAATGGCGAAGTGAATACTTCCTCAGTTGGCATATTCGCAACAAATTGAACACCATGTCGATTTTGGCTTCCACCACTTTTCCATAGATGTAGGGGATGAAGCTCAATCGTTAGATCTGTGCCTTCAGCTTTGTAATGTAACTTCTTATATTTCTTTTCATTCAAATAAGTACCCTTTTGAAGCAAGTTTTCAATATGATTTTTCCATGCCTGTACAGGTTCAACATCCCCTATACGTACTGAACTGAAGATTGCATCCCAAAGTTTGTCCAAGCTATTTGTTTCTCCTGGAAAAACCTTATTTGCCCACGCTTGACTTGGAGATGCGCAGATGACCCAACTAACATCATCATGCTGCTCTCGCCATTTTACCATGGCTTCTCCGCTTACTTTTTGGTAATTCGCAATACGATTTGGATCAGCTTTGGACAATAAATCCGGATCGTCGGAAACGATAAATAAAAAGGCCGCATCCTTATCAATCAACTTCTCACGTTGAATTCGCTCCCATTCAGGAAACTCTGTAAAAACATCATCTGATGCTCTCAAATAGCGTGAGCGTGTGATTTCAGGATCACTATAGTCCACATACACATTTTTTGCACCTGCATTATAAGCCTCGTGAGCGACAGCTCTAGCAAATGGAATCGTATCCACACTAGCTCTTACATAAAGGATTTGGTTCGGTTGAACGTTTAATCCCACTTTTACAACCAATTCTGCATAGCTTTTTAATTTTTCCTCAAACGTTTTCAAAAATATCCCCTCCATTTATTGTTATTTTATCATGAATTTTTTGAAAAATTGTATTTTTAATAATGAATCGTGACATCGTCCCCATCTTTTGCTCAAGCATCCGGTAGTTGAAGAAGAAAAATCATTCTTGTTTCTTAAGTTGTATAGTTTCTTTCTTATCTGCCCACTTTATCTCTAAAGTAATTTCATCAGATGGTTTCAAATCAAATGTTTCTGCATTAATTTCAGTTGCTACGTGAAAGCTACCAATACCTTGTAAGGCTTGAGGATAACTACTCCGAGTTGAATTATGATTGCCAAGATTTAATACATACTCTATTTTGCCTACATTTTTCGATGCTTGTTGTTCCTTACCGGTTGTAGAACGTTCAATAATATGCTGAATATACAAGGATTCGAAATAAGATGTCTTTACTTTAGATATTGTAACGGTTCCAAACCACTCTTTACCTTCACCAAAATAAAATATTTGAGACCTTTCCTTTGTATTTAAATCAGCTTTTGCATTATGAAGTTCATTCTTGGAACAACCAACATTCATAATTAGTAGAAAAATAAAGCAATACAAAATTATTTTCTTCACGTTCATTCACATTCTCCTCAATCGCAGGTTGCTTTTTTCCTTTATTCGATGTATTACCTCGTAATTCCTTCTTCCACTAACCTGCTCCGTTAGCACAAAAAGAAAAAGACCGCCGCAGCGATCCATCCTTGGCCAAAGCCCCCGGTAGTTCAACTCGCAACTCCGTTTAAACTTGCTATTATCAATCAAAAATTTCAATGCTTATACCTTTTTTTACTAATAACGAAATCACTTCCTGATTTTTTCCCAGAAGGCAAACAGAGAAATCCTCAACAGATAGAAATAAGGTTCCATTTTTAAATAACTTGAAACACCACAGTTCGGGTATAAGCCCTTCAAAAGAAGGTTCCTCTAATTTGTAAAATATCCTCCTTGAAAGACTGGTCATCTCTCCCAAAATACTTATACTGTTTTCCATTCCATCCCAGGGTTTAACAAAAGTCCCTTCTACCTTTTCAAATTCGAACTTTCACCCCATTAAGGGATTTTCTGTATCAAATTCGCCATCGGGGAATACAACTTCAAACTGGTCGCAATAGTTAAGAATCGAACTGAAAATATGTTTCCATTCAGGAGTAGAACATATATTCAAAAGGACAAAATCATTTTCCAAACTGTTCACCAACTTTTTTCATATATATACATTGAAACTTTTCTTACTCACATTTCAATTTATATCATATAGAGCACCTCCCAGAACAAGATGTACTCTATACACACGAATCATTGAAATCCTTGTTATTCTTTTGCGCTAAACTCTAAAATATTTAAACCCTCAGATTCCTCTGGTGCTTCAAAAAATTTAGTAACATGAATAAACACCGCTTCCGTGTCAAAAGCTGCTCTTTCAGGTTGTTCGTTACGCCTTTGTGCAATTTGACGTAAGCATTGCTCGTTATTTAGATTAAGGAAAATTAGTTGATGGCTTGCATTGACCTCTGACGCCATATCCAAAAACCACTTTCGCAGTTTTTGAGTGTTAGCTGGAAAATCCATCACTACATCTGTACCCACACTTAATATGTTTTGGACATGTTTTTTCACCAACGGTTTGAGCTGCGCTGAGAATTTTAGATAGTCCTCAAATGATGCAATCTGATTGGGATAAAGAGATGAAAGCCATTCATCCTCAGATAACAGTACCGCATGTTTATCAATAGCCAATTGTTCTGATTTAGTTGATTTTCCAGCTCCCATTTTTCCACAAAAAAAGTATAGCGTCCCCAATTGTTTCATATTTTTTAACCCCCCGCGCTTATTTTAGTTTAAAATTTTTACTTCGTTAGTTCCCTTAGACCTTCTCTTCTTATTAATATTTAGACGTTAAGATTTACCACCAAACTTACTTATTCTACCAATTTCACTTAAATTCCTTTTTTTAACAGAGCTGAACCGTTTGGTTATAATTCGGCGGTTCTAAAAAACAATGTGGTAAAATAGGGATAAAACCCGTTGATGGAGGATGGCTATGATTTGGCTTTTGTTGCTTGTTTTTATTTTTGCTTTAGTAATGGGATTTTTCCAGGTTCCGATTTGGATTATGTTTGGCGTATTGGCGATCATGATTGTTTTCTTTTTCATCCGAAACCCGCTTGTATTTGGAAAAGATCCTGAAAAAATGGTGGCGTACCTAAAAAAATCAAAAGCGCCGCAATTGCAATTCCTGTACCATTTTCTTCAGGGGGACCTGTCGGCGGCAGAACATGAGCTGGGGAATATCCGCTCGAAAAAAGCGAAACAGCACTCAGAATTGATGCTCTTAAGGGAAAGAAAAGAATACGGAAAAGCAAAAGATCTCCTTGCGAAAATGAGTGTACATAAGACCAAGTGGTACATGTTGGCGGATATCGCTATTCAGGAAGAGGACGCCAATTCAATCAAACTATATAAAGAGAAGATAAATGACGCGTTTCTTTTAAACATGCTGGAAGTCGATCAAGCTGTTTATGATGGGAAAAGGCATGAGGCGGTTGCGCTGCTAGAAAAAATGATACCTAAGTTAAGAGGTTATAAATTACTGACGGCCGTCCAACTCCGGAAGCAAATACTTGAAGGAAAAGTCTGACAGTCCGAAAGCATTGGCTTTCGGACTTTCCTTTAATCATCACTTTAATTGCCCTGTTAACTGTACTTTTTCATTCATAAAAACGAGCATTTTTCTTTCTTGAAGAATTGCCCCCGTTTGGCTTAATACTAACTAAATTTTCCACTTAATTAATTTGTAAAATTATTATCTTTTTCAATCCTTTTGGTTTGCAATAAATCAAAAATAACAATAAATCCACCAAAGACATATCTAAGGCTTCTTCATCTATTTTTTAAGCTCTATTTAAAAAGTCCCATTTATCTATATAGGCAAGTATCTACGCCTTCTTCAAAATGGACACATACACTAATTACGAACAATCGAGGAGGAGTGAAACATGCAAAGATTATTCGGAATGGGATACGGCGGTTATCCCGGAATGGGTTTCGGAGGTTATGGGATGGGATACGGCGGTTCCGCTAGAATGGGTTTCGAAGGTTACAGAATGGGATATGGCGGATACCGGCCTGCGTATAGAATAATTGAGGTTACTTCATTTAAACTTTCTGCTTCTACCGTTGCCTACCAAGGCAGCAGCGTTCCTGGCTACACAACAATTGAGTTGCAAACCAGCGTGCCAACGCGCGGGTATCTTCTTATTGTTGGGAATAACGTACAAACAAAAATTAATTTATCGACTACGGCCTATAAAACCGTACACAAAGTGGATTGGGTGCCATGGGATGATACGAAAAAAGCACCTCTTCCCGCAGGTATATACCAAATCAAGGGATATCTCACGGACCAGGAATACAATCAAATACAAGGATATCCGCTTGGGAACCTCACAGTTGTCTCTGAATCAAGTCCCAAGCCATTGATTGATGGCGTTTCTCCAAATCCAGCAGTGTTTTCACCTAAATACGGACAAACACAAACAACATCGGTCCAAATTCCTTTCAACTTAAACCGTCCTGCTGAAGTTCAGCTGACAATCCGAAATATAAACGGAGATGAAATATACACCGGCAGCAAGGAAATCCTATCTCCTGGAAGCCGTACTGTAAGCTGGAATGGCACAGATAAAACAGGAAGGATTGTATTGGACGGTAGTTATGAGATTGTTTTTAAAACAATCGAAACAGCCTATAACTATCCTTCCACAACACCGTTAATCTGGCGATCCGGCACGATTACAATCAAAGACGCCGATTATTATATTCCGGTATCCAGATTAAAAGAAATTGTTACAGATGCTTCCTTCCAATCCCCATCCTTTACTCCTGATGGAGATGGAATAAACGATAAGGTCACTGGACAATTTACACTGGCAGTACCTGCGAAATTATCCATTTATATCGCAAATGCCGCCGGAGCCCACGCCGCTTTGGTAGTAAGTGAACAAACATTTGCAGCGGGTACTCACACGTTTGAATGGGATGGCTCAGACATCATGGGCGGAAAAGTACCAAACGGAAGCTACTTTATCAAGCTCAATGTGGTAGAAGGCCCAAATAGCGGCTATATTACGTTTCCAAGCGCTGTGAAAGTGCAAAACATGTACGAAATCAAACCGATGCAGCCTGAAAAAAGAGTACGCGTCATCAGCGAAACCGCAAAAATGAGCGTTGATCCTGCAGGTCAAGGATACACTGCTATAAAAGGAGACACTTTCCCGCTTATGTCGGAAGCGATAGAGAATGGAAAATACACCGTTCTTGTTAAAGAAGGGGTCACAGGAACAATCAGTGTGAGTGATGTTGAACTTGTCACTGAACCGTCTTCGGCAAAGGAAACGACTGATTATATAGTCGTTAGTGGCGATACCCTTTGGAAGATTGCATCCAAGTTCAACACGACCAGCTCTGAAATTGTTACCTTGAACAACCTTGATCCAAACAGTTATCTATATGTAGGACAAAAATTAAAAGTCCCTGCGCCTGCACCTCAACCTGAACAGCCAGCGGCAACCACTTATTCTGTTGTATCCGGTGATACGCTTTGGAAAATTGCTCAAAAATTCGGCGTAACTCCACAAGCTATTGTCGATGCCAATAAACTGGATCCAACTGCATATCTTTATATTGGCCAAAAGCTGATCATTCCGGGAGTAGCGCAGCCCGCATTGCCAGCGGTAACCACTTATGTTGTTGTTTCTGGTGATACGCTTTGGAAGATTGCTCAAAAATTCGGCGTAACCACCCAAGCTATTGTCGATGCCAATAAACTGGAACCAACTGCCTACCTTTATATTGGCCAAAAGCTAATCATTCCGAGTGTGACGCAGCCTGAACCACCTACGATAACCACGTATGTAGTTGTTTCCGGTGATACGCTTTGGAAGATTGCTCAAAAATTCGGCGTAACCACCCAAGCTATTGTCGATGCTAATAAACTAGAACCAACAGCATATCTTTATATTGGCCAAAAGCTAATTATTCCAGCAAAACAGTAATAGTAAAAGGTAAGCGAACATTACAATCCCGCTTACCTTTTTCATTGCTAATAAGTTTTTTACTAATAAAGATTTTGCTTTTGCTTCCCATCTGTTTTGATTTGATAAACCTTCTTTTTTTGGTATTGTGTAATAGACCTTGAAGAAACCTTCCCCATTTATTTCAATTAGGAACAGCTTTACTCTTGATGTGGTTACGTACCAGTTCGTTTAATCACACTCTTTCACAATCTTTTAGTAAACATTAGGTTAATGAACAAACAATCTGTTGTTATAACATTGTTTCCATTTTGAGAGACTATTAGAGAAGGAAGGAGTTAGAAATGATTAAAAAACTTTCAATATTACTAACACTCATATTGATGAACATTTTTTTGAATTTTAATGTCACATATGCCTCAAACAACTCTTTAAATAATGATGAATGTTCGAGTAATTTAAACAAAAGGATTTTAGACGATATAAAAGGAAGTTTCCCCGAATTAAAAAATCTACAAGAGAAACAAGAAACAGGGAAAGTAACAAAATATGATTATTATGATTTTCATAAGGCAATCATTATTGAGGGTAGAGAAACTACCCATATTAAATCGCTATTATCTCTATTTTCTGGCACTTCTCTGGGCAATAGACATCTGTTCATTGTTAGTGGAGAAGAAGCTCTACCTCCAAAATATGATAACTCGTTTATTGGTTATATGGTATACAAACAGACAGATGGCACAAATGTTATGATTAAATTAAGAAGAAGCGATAAAGCTTGGGGAGTGATAAGTAAACAAAAGGTAGCTGGAAGAAAAATACTTCCTACCAAAGAATGTTTAGACAAACTGATAAAATAAACCATCCTTGAGATGCACTCTTGGATGGTATTTTATTATCCTCGCCTATTAGTTAGGTAAGAGAAAGGATTACCCGTTTAAATAACCTTCCCAATCATAATCATCAATCTTATAAAATTCGCCTTCCTCATTTCTTTCATATGCACATAAAGGAGGTTCTTGGATAAATTCCAAAATGGAATCGTCGATATTCAAGACAACTCCAATAGAGACAATTTGAAAGTTTTCGGAGTCACATAGAAACTCAACATCTTCATAGCCGCTTAAAATTGACCACCCAGAATCGTCTTCGCCTTTTGGATTATCCCTTAGTAAAAAGTTGAATTCTCTTTTTTCAAGTACATCCTCGCTAACCGTTACTAAGGTATCAAAATAAAAATCCCATTTAGATGAATTTGGGTCTTGATATTCAGTATCGCAAATGTTTTCCACCTTGAATAAAATTTCTTGTCCTATTTTCAAATCTTTCAAGTCATAAGGGTCATTAGTTAATAAACCTTTGAAGTTTTGACCAATTCTTTCTGTAATTTCAACCCACATTCTTTCACCTGCAAGACCATCTTTCTCTGTCTCACCCATAAATCTTAATTTAACAATGTCGCCTATACTTAATATGTCGATTACTTGTTTGCTTGGTATATAGAAAGTATAAGGGGACTCTGCATTTCTTTCGTAAACGTTGTCTAAGTACCATGACATGCTTGAATTCCACCTTTATTTGTTCTCAAACCTCTTATATAACAGAAAATGGAACTTCCTATCTTCTTTAACAAACCTGCCCCGTTACTTTAATAAGGTTCAACAAAAAAAGCGTTAACCCTAGTTGGACCAACGCCATCGTTAGTTATTTAACCACCTCAAGTACATCTCTAGATAATGCACCCAAAAATAAGGTGAAACCATTACTAGGGTCAGATATTTCTACTTCAAAATGATTTTCATCCCAAACTTCTAATATACATCCAGTTTGCCCCTTGATAATTCCCTCTTCAGGCAAGTCTTTTAAAATCCTGAATTTATCATACTGTTCCATATATTTTCCTCTCCTGCTCTTTCATTTATCTAACTTGATATTATCATATTTTAGAAATTCTTTATTAAACTAACCTGCGCCGTTACTTCAATAAGAAAAGCCGCAGAAATGGCAGCTCGGATCTTAAGCTCTTGAACCCGTTACTTAAATAACCTATTAAAATAGAACATTCTCAAAGTGTTCAACTATCGGGAACGGGTCATAGAAATGATGTAGTTGCTTTTTCCATTCTTGATACTCTTTCGATTGTCTAAATCCTACTGTATGGTCATCTAATGTCTCCCACTTCACCAACAATAAATATTTTCCCTTAACTTCCATACATCGTTGTAATTCGTGAGATATGTAGCCTTTCATTGATGATATAATTTTTGATGCTTCTCGAAATGCTACCTCATATTCCCCTTCCATACCTTGCTTAACTTGTAACATTACAGCTTCTAAAATCATTGATTTCCCACCCCACCCTTTTTATACTGTTACTTTCTTAGATAAGGTCAATCATCTTTTTTATCGCACTGACTACCACTTCTGGTTCATCATTTTGTATATAATGAGCACTGTTTTCAGCAATCACCCATTCACCATTAGAGGATATTTCACGGATTTCTCTTTGCATTTCATTCCATAATTCTTGTGATTCAATAGAATAATGAGCCTTCTTACCCGCTGATAGAACAATTAATGGGATATGTAATTTAAGTCTAGTTTCTTTTAACTGCTTTAGGCTTTCCATAAATTCATCATAATTGCCTTCCAAAACGAATTGCTTGTTGTATGCTTGTTGAAATTCTTGTGACATCGTTGAGAGAAATCTTTCTCTGTAATCTTCAGGAGTAGAATCAACTAAAATCAGTCCACAAACTTCATTGGGATACTCAGTTGCAAACATACGCATATTAACTCCGCCAAATGAATGACCAACTAATATGTAAGGAGGTTGAATCTTAGCTTTAATCAGAAGTTCCTTCAATTCTTTTACCATCTCACGGCTAGTTCTTGGATTAGAACCTTTTTCACTTTTTCCAAGTCCTGCTCTATCATAAATTAGAATATTAGAGAGTATTGAAATATCTTCAATTACTGAATCCCAAGCCTTTGAAAAATCCCCATATCCAGCGTCCATTATGACTGTTGGTTTTCCAGTATTTTCTCCAACTAATTTTGCATATAGCTTACAATCACTTATTTGCACAAACATTTCTTCAGTCATTTAGACCATTCCTCTCATTTTGCAATAAAACACGAGGGAACCACGGGGAATCCACGGGGAAGGTTCTCCCGATTTATAATAACCACCTTTATAAAAAAACCACCAGAACCGTCCCCATGGTCCCTCATTATGTAATATATCTTAATAAACTATCAAAAGAATGGATCTCGGCATATGGTTTTATTTCGGTATCATTCTTGTTCATATGAGGATTGAACCATATGCCTTTTATATTTGCATTTTGACAACCAGCAATGTCTCTTTCTATGTCATCTCCAACGAATAATACGGCCTCTGGTTGCACATTCATCTTATTTAATGCTAATTCGAATATGCGTTTGTCAGGTTTACTAAATCCCACTTCTTCAGAAATAATGATTATATCAAAAGAGTGATTTAAATCCGTTTGAAGTATTTTAGCTTTTTGTCTCTGCGTTGAGCCGTTTGTAATAATCCCTACTTTCACTTGCCTCTTTATAGAGTTTACGATATTGATAGTATTTTGGTTGATAGAAAAACAACGGGGAAAATGATTATTCCAAAAGTCTTGAATGTCATTGTGTGGCAATCTATACTTGGGTGGAAATTCATCAAAAAGTGATTCCAAGACTTTCGTTTTATCACCATTTCCATAGCTTCTTTTATCAAATACTCTAAACTTTTCTAGCATCTCAATTCTTGCTGAATGCTTAATATCTTCATAGCACTCTTCTAAAATCATCAAAAACAGGTTATCTACTGCATGATCCCTATTAAGTAAGGTATCATCTAAATCAAATAGCATGGCTTCATAACCACTCAAATAACTCCACAGCCTTTCTCATTTTAACGGTAGTTCAACTTCAATAAGAAAAAAGGACCGCTACGATCCTTCTTAAGTTCTTGTCCCCATTATTTGAAGTACATTCTTCACGTTAGGTCGCCTTTGACCAGTTATTTATTATTCAAATACTTAACAAGTTGCTTTAATAAAACAACAATCCAAACTAAAGCAACTGTATTGGTTACTTCAAGGAAAGGTCTAATTTTAGGAAAAAAATAATAAAATATATCCATTAAAGTACCTCCTAATGATCATTACCATTCCTTACCTATTCTCCTACAATCATAGTAAATCCTTCTTCGACCAACTTTCACAGAATAATACCAGAGCCTAAGCATTCCTGAAAACTTAATTGGTTTAGCACAATAAAAAAGCACTGCAAACAGGTTTATTTATCTGTTCGCAGTGTTTTTTAATATAAGTTCTGCATTAACATTTCGTTAAGACCAATCAACGCCACTCCAAGCGGATTGCAACTTTCGTAACAGAACAATTTGGCCGACATGATATGTATCGTGCATCATGATATTGCTAAGTAAACGCTCAATAGAGTAACTGTTAGCTGCATACGGAGCTGTTAACTTTTCATCATCAAGGTCCGCAATGACCGTTTTTAAATTATTCATGACTTCATGAAGGCGCTGCACTGTCTGGGACCAACCAATTTCGTCTTCAGGATCCCCTGGATTTCCAAAGGTTTCTTCGTTGCTTTCTGCTTTATGCGGATTCTCTGTGCCCTTCATTCGATGGATCACGTCTTCATTCCAAAATATCAAATGGTTGACAATCTGCCAAACCGAATTGCTGTTTCCCGAACTTGTCCATGCTGCCTCCGCTGCGGTGACTCCCTGAAGCGCCTGATCCATGGATGCAAACCACTCATTCTCATAGCAATGCATGTCGAGTTGTTCTAAAAACATTTTGGCTACAACTTGCATATAACCACTCTCCTCCCTGTTAAGTGTCGTCCTTCAAAGTTAAAACAATGGATAACCAAAATGTAATTACTCTTTTATTCTATGACTACTTATTTAAATGATAGAACATTAGTTTTTAAAAGATAACCCTTTTTCCTTCAAAGCAGACCTAAGTTTTGGTAAAGAGGCTGGCCCCATACCGTGAAATTTCAAAATCTCTTTTTCACTATAGGAAGATAACTCCTCTAAAGAAGTGACACCATTGTTCTCCAATGCTCGTCTTGCTGGTGCCGAAAGCAATGAAAGAAATCCATTTTCAGGCTTGTGTTCCTGCTCACAAATAGGACAGGTTGGACATTCGCTACTTTTATAATATTTATGCCCTTTGTTACAAGTCCTTATATTTTCATTGAAAGTTTTCATATATAAACGCCTCCTTGCTTTATGAAATCAACGCACCCGACAGTTTAATAAAAATCATTATAACTTCAGCTTTAAACCTTCATGTGTTGCTTTAAAACCTAACCTTTCATAAAACCGTAAAGCATCTGGTCTGTTTTTATCCGTTGTTAATTGTACTAAATGACAACCACGTTCTTCTGCACGTTGAATGGCCCATTTTATGAGTTTAGTTCCTACACCCTTACCTCTTACAGAAGTGGATGTTCTCACTCCTTCAATAGTAGCTCTCCACCCACCTTGATGTGTTAAATATGGAGTAAAAGTAATTTGTTGAACCCCAATCACTTCCTGGCCGTCACAAGCCACTATTAACTCGATATTGGGGTCAGCTGTAATGGCCTCAAATGCTTTTATGTAACTAGTAGGAAGTGGATGCTCATACCGCTCACGTTTACTTCCCAAAACATCATCAGCAAGCATGGCAACAATAGCATCTAAGTCTTTTTCAGTAGCCTCCCTAAACCTTATATCTGTCCCCATTAAAATACCCCCTTTAATTAGTGAACCTTTTATTACTTTCTATGCTAACCGAATTCCCATTATAAGGTAATTGTGATTATTTTATGAATTCTAATAAGTTTCTCTTATGTAACTGCCGATATTCTACTTCTATTTACTTCAACAAAAAAGGCACTAATCCTGCTTGGATCAGTGCCGGTTATATTCAATTATTGCACCTGTTACTTTAAGTGTAATTCTTCACAAAATTGAAGCCTCACTCACTTCAACTGTCTTTCAACCCCTTCCGCTGAACCGTTTAATAGCTTCCTCGGTCACCGGCTCAAAGAGGTTAACGAGGTTTCCGTCGGGATCACGGAACAACGCAGCACGGTTCCCCCACGGCATAGTGGTCGGTTCCTTTACCCACTCATCGACAAACGGTTTCAAGCGCTCGTATTCGCCATCGACATTGTGAACGCGGAACTCGATGATGACAGTGTGATTATCGGCCGCCACCGCGGAACCAGCGCCAAACAGTGGCACCGTCTGCGAGTGGCCGATCGCAAGGGTGCACGATGGAACAATGAATTCGGCAAAGACTGGCGCGGGGCGTTCCGCCGAAACACCCATGACTTTTTCATAGAACTTGACAAGACGATCCACGTCGTCGGTAATGATGCGTACAGAAGCAAAATTCACGAGATACCATCCTTCCTATAATAAATGATACAATATCGTATCATATCATTTTGGACCAGAACCAGTGAAGTTTCCGTAAAGGCCCGATTTAATCAGAAACTGAACCATTTGGTTCTACTGACTGTTGCTCAATTGATCCATAGTGAAATGAATTAATTCCTGTGGACGTTGAATGGCGGTGTGCACAAACTGAAGCAAGACATACTTAGCATTTATCTCTCACCCCTTTATGTTTAATTACTCCTATTATAAAATGACGCTACTGACAGCAGTATGTCAGTAGCGTTTAAACATTTTTTGGGCTTCCTCACGAATCCGATTTCGTAATGATTCAGGCTCCAATACAATCGCAGCAGCTCCCCAGCCAAGCACCCATTGCAACAATTCTTCGAGTTGACGAACGCGTAAGATCACATGCAATCCATCTTGATGCTCTTCCATATCCTCTATGTAATGATTGTTCGATCTTTCACCTTATCTGCGATATCATGGTTAAATAAAAGGCGAACTAGCAAGTGTCGATCATCCGGAGGGGTATACTCTCCTAAGTTAAAATGTGTTGGTAGTTCGAATCGTTCTCCCAGATCGATAAGTTCCATCATTCGGGACAAGCGGAAATGGCGAATGTCTTGGCGCAGATCACACCGGGCAACGAGCATCCATGATCCTTGAACGAGCACCAATCCATAGGGAGCAACGGTACGAAAACTATGGCGATTCCCGTCGGAATCTGCAAGTCTTTTTGCATAATGAAAGCTGATCTTTCTCTCGTCTAATATCGCCCGACGGATCTTTTCTAGATATTCTTTTTCTTTTGACTGCTTAACCTGTTTATCAGAAATGAGCAAACGCATAGCCTTGCGTACACGAGATGTTTCATTGCGTACGCTCTCCGGTAGAATTGCCTCAATTTTTCCGCGGGCAGCTTGAGCCTTGATACGATAATCATCATCAAATCTTTGTTCGATAAAGTCCGTTCCAATCAGCAAGCTCACGGCTTCTGGTACCGTGAAACTGATTGGCGGCAGGAAATAGCCTTTCATCAGGGAATATCCTGTCCCAGGGGCTCCTATGATCGGCACGCCCGCTTCACTCAGCGCCTGGATGTCGCGGTAGATGGTCCGCACGCTAGTTTCAAATAGGGTCGCCAAATCTTCGGCCCGTACAACTTCTTTCCGTTGTAGCTCCAGCACGATGGCTAACAAACGGTCTGTTTTGTTCATTGGTTACCCCCTTGAATATTTACTGCAAAATAAACATACCACATCTTAATGGAGAAGATAATTTAGTAAAACTAGAAGCAAATTAAAAACCAATTGTCCTAGATTAGATGTAAAGCTAAAAATTATAAAAGTATCACAATCCTTATAGATTTTATGGATAAAGTCTTTACGAGGACATAGGGTTTGTAGAATTTCTCAAACATTTGATTTAAGTCGCCATAGTCGCAAAATATTACTCGATAACCTCAATAACAATCCTTCATTTTTTTATCCTTAGTGATTGGTTCACCCTTTTCTTTCTTTTGATGCTTTAATCTTTATATTTTTTGTAATTTCCTCAAGGTCTAAATCTTCCCTTCGAATAACGAAAGTAAATGAGCAGTTGATAAAACTCTCTTCCATTTCCCAACACATCCTCAACAAATCTTAAGTATCCTTATTCAACAAACCTGCCCCGTTCAAGAAGAAAAAAGACCGCCACAGCGATCATCTTCTTTACCAATAGCTCCCCGATATTTCAACAAAACATGCTTTTGTCAATAACTATTAAAAAAGTGCAACCAGTTAAGGTCGCACTTTATGTTGAAAGCGAAGTACTTTAAATTCTTTCTCCGATTTTCCTGATTCTGGGCAAAGTGAAAGTAAATGTGCATTAACCGCATAAGTAAATGTATCTTCTGTTTTCATTTTTTTCTTATCATTAATAATCAATTCATCACGCTGTAAAGAGATTTTTATAAGATGGGTATATACTCCATCATACTCGCTTGGTGCAACGACCTGTTGTATCCAAATGCGTATTCCTTCTGGTTTGGGACCTCTCCAACTTATGGAGTTTGCATGGTATTTATTATGATAAAAATCGTCTAAGCTGCGACGCATCCATACCTGCATTGTATCATATATAAACATCTTTGTAGCTTGGTCCTTTACTTCTACTTCCTTTCCTATTGGTATAATTTGAGGCTTCTCTGTCTTCGGTCCATTAGAAGCAGAAGCATTTCCGACAATAAAGAAAAATACAACAACAAACATTAACGTCACTTTCTTCATGGCATTCACCCCATCTTTTTTTAAGTTTAGGGTTGCCTAAATGTTATTTTATATTGCATACGCAATAGAAGTAAATATTCACATGAGCTTCTTACTTGTTCTACTAAACTGCACCGTTACTTCAATAAAGTTCAACAAAAAGAGACGTTAATCCTTCTTAGAATAACGCACCGTTACCGCAATAAAAGGGGACATTTTTGAAGTAGCCGACCCTTAATTATAGCCCTATTTGTCAAAAGGAAACCTATTCGTGATGTTTTTTGATTTACTAGATTAGGCTGGTAATATATACTAATTGGTAATAATCCATATGGGAGAGTTGACTATGAAGTTCGATAAGAAATATTGGATACTAATGCCACCATTTGCTATTGCTGCGTTTGCATTAATAATTATCCTTCCAGCCGAAAAAAGATTTTACGCTTTTTTATTATTAATAGTCTTTTGGATTACGTACTATAGTTGGAAATATATTGACAAGAAAGAAAGATAAATGCACAATTTGGTGTCAAGCCGACTAGAGGGGAATTATTACCTCGTTCATCTTCAATTAACCTGCACCGTTAGCACAAAAAGTAAAAAGACCGCCGTTGCGATCATTCTTGAGCTCAAGCACTCGTTAGTTTAAGTACATTATTTCACATATATTACTTCCATAATAAAAAAGGGCTGCCATAGCAACCATAAGTAATTCCAAAAAGACCCGCCCTTTGTACTTTGGATACTAGGAAGGTCTGCCACTAAAATTAGCTTTAAAAGAAATTTTTATTAAAATATAACGAATAATAAATCCAACTCCTAATCCAGGAATCAAAGACAACATTGGAAGCCAAATTGGACCAAATGATATACCAAAAATGATGTTTAGTGAGTACATAAGACCTATTGTGATAAAATACGCTCCAAAAGCAAATGGAACAAATGATAAGCGAGGAATTTCCCCTTCCGCAAATTTATAGGCATCATTCATAGCAAACATATAAACACAAGGATAAAACATAAGCCATTGGTATCCACCACTGCTGAAGCTTCAATATTTTCCTAAGAATACTAAACATGATAGCTTGGTTAAACAAACTGTTCACATTATTAGTGAATTCTAAAATGATAAACAAAATTCCTTTAATAAGGTGACCATTTAACAGTTGACCAAAGCCTGGAAAAGCACCACTCCAGAGAATTGCTTCTAACTTATACGTTTTCTTTATAATATCAACCTTTAAGATTCGGTTATATCTTGCTTACCTTTTAACTTATCTACAATTTTTATTAACCCAACAAACCCTCTAATTATAAACAAAGTGAAATTAACACTGGCAAATGTATGGAAAGCTGACCATTTTTTCCATTTAAATAAACCGGTGTTCTTTTCCATAAACCATTGCCCAACACTCATTGGAACACTAAATATCAAACTCTTTAATAAAATTTTACCAAAATTATCATTATACGAGATTTTCACCCATATCACACTTAAAATTGGGAAAAATAGCATGTCATAAATAATATTCGTTTTAAAAATTTTCGGAAAAGGACGAACTGGATATTCAAGTTTTTGTTTTCCAACAACATAAGCATCAACTAGAGTAGCAATAACACCCTTTGAGAAAAAAATTAAAAGATTTTCTCTCATTTTTGGTCCCTTGAATAAAAATGGAAAAGCGGCTATACATACTGCTAGTAGTAAGTTTAACAATTTTTTCTCCACTTATTAACATCCTCTCATTTGATGTAACACGATATTTTTATATTACCCATAACTAATCTTTAATACCTGTAGCCTCTTTTACTAATTTTTTAAACGAAAACTAACAAAATGGTCCTATGGATTAATGCTTTCACTTCTTCAACTAACCTCCCGTTAGTCTAACAAGAAAAAATGACCGCCACAGCGATCATCATCCTTTACAAAAGAACCCGTTTGTTGAAAAACACATTAAGGCTCGTTATTTTATTGCTGTATCGTTAGCAAAGATATGAATACCAATTACTGGTACACATTTGCTTACAAAGAATGAATTTTTATTGAACTATCCTGCCCCTGCCCCTTTAGTTCAATAAAAAACGGTACTACTCCAATCTCATTGTTTTGAAAAATACAAAATCCTAGCGATATTATTCACTAGGATGAAGGACTAACTAATTATAAGCTTTCAATTTTTTCTATATCTTCTGCAGATAATACGAAATCGAACAGATCTATATTAGATGCTTGATTTTCACGATTGTGAGATTTAGGAATAACAATCACACCGCGTTGGATTTGGTATTTTAATAAGACTTGTGCACCAGACTTTTTATAGGCTTTACCGATTTCATCCAAAACTTTTTTTTGATAGGCTTCGGCTTTCATAGGTCCCCATGCAACAGGTGTAATACCCTCGTCTTTTAATACGGCAAGGAGCTCTTTGTTAGGTTCTTTTAAGTTAACTTGTATTTGATTAACAGCTGGCTTTACTTTAGCGAATTCTTTCATTTCATCTAGATGATTTTTTCCAAAGTTTGAAACACCGATTGCTTTTAGTTTGCCCGCTTCGTAATATTCTTCAAAGACTTCCCACGTGTTTTTAAGTTGTACTTTGTCTTCGATAGGGAAGTGAATAAGAAGCAGGTCCAGATAGTCTGTTTGGAGGTTTTTTAGACTGTTATCGATAGCTGCTCGAGTAGCTTCCTTTGAAGAAGTATATTCTTCGTTGGCTGGAACTTTTGTCGTAATGAATAACTCTTCTCGAGGCACAGTGCTTTCTGCTAAAACTCTTCCGACAAGTTCTTCGTTTCGATACATAATGGCTGCGTCTATAGAACGGTAACCCAACTCAAGTGCTGAAACAAGTTCTGGAATTTCATTTGTTAACGCACCGTTATACTCGTTATTTTCTTTGCCATAAGTATTAGTACCTGTACCTAAAATTGGCATTTTCAACCCATTATTAAGTGTTATGTATTCCATATTTTTAAGCACTCCCTCTACATACTCTAATTACTTTACTTACAATGTACATCATAACAAATTATAGAATTTTCAAAAAGTAATACGAGAGAAGGCATTAATCCTATTTAGATCAAACGCCCCCTTTAGTTTAAGTACATTCTTTCACAAACTATTGTCTATATTCCAGGCTACGATTTTTTCAAAGTTAAATTCCTTTCTATCTTATTCTCAGAGGTTTACGAAGTATCAAATATGGTTTGAAAAAGTGGTTAGGAAACAATGTAAAGGCCAGTCATATATAAGTATACTGGCTCAGTCTATCTAGTAAAAAAGAACATTGATTTCGATTCAATGCCTTTTTTCTTAGTTATCGTTATTAATACAAAGCTGTCAGCAATCTCTTGTACCCGTTCTATGGTTATACCCTCTCTGAATTCCACCGATAAAAGGATGGTCGAATGGTTCAAGTTCAATGAAAGGTCGAATGCCACCTGGTCTAGGATGCACCATTGTTTTTAAGTTTGGGGTATCAGGATAACAAGCTAAATCAGTAGATAGCCAGCCAAACATCGGTTCTCTTGGCTCTCTAATATCAACCTTGATAAAAAAACCACCAGAACCGTCCCTATGGTCCTTTTAAGTTATTTTTTTAAAACTGGAATCCAAATTTCGCACGTCACAGATGGTGATGTTAAATCTTTGGTTTTGATCGACAAGATTTCGGGTCCTTCGGTTACCTGATAATTGGAAGACGGAAACCACTCTGAATAAATCCTTCCCCAACTTTCCTGTAGCGTACCAGGGAAAGGTCCTGTTGTTTCAAATATCGCCCATGTTAAGGCAGAAACTTCCAGTTTTGAAAAGTTATCAGG